>JALSRN010000081.1 GCA_026984735.1 Sedimenticola sp.
GGCAATGCCGTTGGAGTACCTTGGATTCGTTCCTGTCTATCGCGACATCCGCAAAGGATTGCCGGAAGGCCCGCTATCGGGCCGCTACGCGGGAGTGATCAGCTGGTTCTCCAGAAACGTCTCCACCCCCGATTACGCTGCATGGGTGCGCAACCGAATCGAGGAGAGGGTGCCTGTTCTCATGCTGGGCGATCCAGGCTTCGACTGGGACGACGACTTCTTTCGCCTCCTTGGGCTCAAGCCGGTGGCGGAAGCGGGAATGCCGCCGTGGTCCGTGGCCGAAAAGGACGATCTGGTCGGCTTTGAGGCAAAACCACCCCGGATTACAGAGGACGAGACCACCGGTTTTCTACTGCTGGACGAAGAACGAAACCTGTCGGGCAACCGCCTGCACCTCTCGGTAAAAGACCAGGCCGGCAAAGTGCACGGGGTGGTGGTCACAGGCCCCTGGGGCGGGCTGGCGCTGGCACCTTGGATCCTCGATTCCCCCATGGACAAGCGAAGCCGCTGGATCCTCGATCCTTTTGCGCTGATACGCACCGCCCTCCATCTACCCGACCTTCCTATGCCCGACGTCACCACCCTCAACGGCCGGCGCCTCTGGATGAACCACATCGACGGCGACGGCTTTCCAAGCCTTGCGGAGCTGCCGGGCAACCCTTTGGCGGCCGAAGTGATCCGCGACCGGATCCTGAAACGCCATCCCTACCCTCACACGGTTTCCGTGATCGAAGGGGAAATCGGGCCCCACGGGCTCTATCCTCGAAAGTCCCGGAAACTCGAAGCCGTGGCCCGCAGCATCTTTCGTCTTCCCAATGTGGAAGCCGCCAGCCACAGTTTCAGCCACCCCTTCAGCTGGATCAAAGTGGCAACGGCAAAAGATTCGACAGAGGGCTACAACCTGCCCATTCCCGGCTACCGCTACGATCCACGTCGGGAGATTCTGGGCTCCGTGGCCTACATCGACCGGCTGCTTCCCCGGGGCAAACATTGCAGGATCTTTCTCTGGACGGGCGATTGCCTTCCGGGGGAGAGGGAGCTGCGCATCGTCTCCCAAGCGGGACTGATGAACATGAACGGGGGCGATACCACCATCACCCGGCTGAATCCATCGCTCAGCTTCGTCTCTCCGATGGCGCGTCCCGTGGGAAGCTTTCTGCAGATCTATGCGCCAACGCAAAATGAAAACGTCTATACCCACAACTGGACAGGCCCTTTCTACGGCTTTCGCCGAGTCATCGACACGTTCGAGCTCACCGATCGTCCCCGACGGCTGAAACCCATCGACATCTACTACCATTTCTATTCCGGTACCAAGGCCGCTTCTCTCAAGGCTCTTGAGAAGGCCTACCGCTGGGCCGAGTCCCAGGAGACCGCTCCGGTATTCGTCAGCGACTATGTGCCGCTGGTTCGGGAATTTCGCCGCATCTCCATCGCCCGCCGCCCGGACGGAACCTTGCAGTATCGCGGCATCCAGAAGTTGCGGGAACTTCGCCTCCTGCGCGGCGGCATCGATCTGCGCGGAAGCCGCGGAGTGGCCGGCGTGCGACACCTGCATGATGGACTCTATATCCATTTGGCGAGCGACCGCCCTCTTCTGCGCCTCGCCAAAATCGCTTCTATGCCTTCCATGCCCCGCCTTCGACAGGCGAACGGCTTCCTGGACCGGTGGGAAAACGAAAAGGAGAAGGGAAAGATCCGAATTCGCCTCCATGCCCGGGTTCCACTGCTGCTGGAAATGGCGGGCGTTCCCCACCAGTGCTCTCTGCGACTCGAGAATGGCGTGAAATTGACATTCCCCGCCGACGTAAAAAAAAGAGTCAAATTCGCCTTCGCGAAAAGAAAGGTCATCGATGGCGCGCTTGAATGCCGATAGAGGCGAACGCCTAGTCAGCTTCGTTGGCCTGGGGCTCATGCTCCTGGTCATTCTGGCGGTGCTCTATCTGATGATTCCCCGTCGAGCCATGTTCGAGGATTCGGCGCTGCTGAGCCATCCGGATGCGTTATCGCTCGCCTATCTGAAAGCGGTGCTGAAAAGCGACCCTAGCCGAAACGAAGTGCGGCTGGCGCTTGCCAACCAACTCCTCCGTTCGGGGCGCTACCAGGAAGCCAAAGAGATTCTCGCCCCCCTTCCCGCAGCTTCTCCGGAGCTGGCATTTTCGAAACTGCTCTTGGAGACGGAAATCGCGCTCAGAACGCTCCATGCAAATGGCGGTACTGAAAGCGGCGATGCCGTCCGTCGCTTGCTCACCGAGCGCCTCGACCGATTTCCAGTGGATGAAGTTCCCACGGACGAGCTGCAAAAACTGCTGGAGATGGGAGAAAGCCTGGGAGCCGGCCCCGGATTCATGGCCTCCGCGAGCCGCCGCCTTGCCGAACGGGATCCTGGGCGGGCGGCCCACTGGTGGGCGGAAGCTGGCCGCTGGGCGCTCGCCTCCGGGAACCCTGCCGAAGCCTCGCACGATTATCTCCAGGCAGCAAAAGCCGCGCAAAGCGAAGAAGAAGCGCTCCGGCTCACCAATCAGGCCATACGCGCGGCGCTCATGGCGGCCCATCCGGAAAAAGCCTATGAGCTGGTGAAAAGTTCGCTGGAACGTTGGCCGAATGACGATGAATTGTTGCGAAAGGGGGTCAAATTGGCCTTGGCCGTGAGCCACCACTGGCAAGCGGAAATATGGAACCATCGCTATCTGGAAAAACACCCTTCCGACATTTCCGCTTGGAGGGATCGGCGCGACATCGAGCTCGCCCTGCATAAACTGGACGCAGCGGCCGAGGCGGCACAGCGGCTGGCCTCTTCCGGAAAGGCGACACTGAAGGATGAGATTCTTCTGGCGCGCATTCTCGAATGGAGCGGCAGGCCCTCCCACGCACTCGAAATCTGGAAAAGAGTCGCAATCCGAACGGGTAAAGAGAAACCTCTGGCGGAGGTGGCGAGGCTCGCCAAATCGACCCTCCATCTGGAGGACGAACGGGACGCTCTGGAAGAGCTCCGCAGCCGTCGCCTTCTGAGCGAAACCGAAACCTGGCGGTTGGCCCAGGTCCTGGAGATGCTGGGGGAACCGGAGAGAGCGGATGAAACTCTGGCCGACTATCTGACCCGCCATCCAACACGAAAGCGATTTTGGGAAAAGCGGCTGGCGTTGGCGACCGACAGGGGGGATCCCGAAGCCGCGCTGAATATTCTGGAGCAGATGACGCGCCCTTTCGGGCGGTCGGATGACCTGATACGCCGAAAAGCACGGCTGCTGTGGTCGCTTTACCGGGAAGAGGAAGCCTGGAAGGCGATGAAATCCCTGCAGGCCCCGCTCCATACCGACAATCTCCAGGACCTGGAACTCTATGGCGAACTGGCGTGGCGGGCGGGAGACCGCAAGCGCGCCTTCGCGCTCTATCGGACCATCTACCGCAGATATCGCGACGGTTCTCTTTCTCTTCCGAAAGGAAGTGGTGCGCCTTCCCCCTTGCTGGAAACGACCATTCGGCGCCTCGTCCTCCTGGCGGAGCGGCAAGGCGACCTCGAGCTGGCCGGAAAACTCGCCCTCCAAGGGTGGCGTACTCTCCATGATTCGGACCTCCTCTTACATACGATGACGATTGGAGTGAAGCGGAGGGAGTGGCCTCTGGTGAACCGGCTGGCGGAAGAAGCGCTCTCCCACTCCGAGCTTCGGCCTCTTGCAAAAAAATTGTTGGTCATGGTCGCCGATGCGAAGCGGCAGCAGGGCCGGACCGACGAGGCCGAGAGGTTCTATCGCAAGGCGCTGCAACTGGATCCCGCTTTCGCCGAGGCTCGCCTCGGCCTGCTCTGGCTCTACTTCGATGGACAGCGGCGGCGCCTCCTTCGGATCGCTCTCGAAGAGTGGCGCGCCGACGCAACGAAGGATCGACGGTATTGGGGTGCCTATGCGGCCGGTTGGGAACTGCTCGATCAACCCAACGCAGCGATCGCCTGGTACCGACGCCAGATCGCACGCACGCCCCGGGATCCCCTATGGCTCTTCAATTTCGCCGACGTGTTGGAGAAGGCCGGGCGAAACGCGGACGCTTGGCGCATTCGCCATTTCGCTCTGTTCATCGTGCAGCCCGATTTCGTCGCTCGGCTTCGGCAGCCCAAGGCGCTGTCCGAAACCGTTCGGAAAACCATCCAGGCCATCAGTCGGCTGGCAGGACGGCCAATCCTTTCGAAAGAGGTGGCGCGGGCCGGATTCGACGAAAAGCTGAACGCGCTGTTTCTGGTCAGCTGGGAGTTGAGCCGGGAGAACGAAGAACGGATACGCTACTGGCTGGCGCGCAAACAGGTGCGGCGCCTGCAGCTCCCCACATGGCAAAAGATGAGTCTGGCTCTGCTGGAAAACGACCGTTCCCAGATCGAGCGGCTGCTCGATTCCGGTCGTCTCGCTCCCTTGGACAGAATCCGGGGAGAAGAGCGGTTGGGCCGCTACAACCTGGCGCTTGCCCACGCCCTCCCCTTTCTCCGCCCCGAAACCTCCACCGACGTTCGCTGGGCCGCAACCCAATGGGCCGCGGAGCTCTATCGTCGCCTTCCCACCAACTTCGACCTGAGTACGGGCTGGGAAGAGATTGGCCGGCTGCAACTCCGAAGGCAGCTGCTCGGAGGCCGCCTCTCCCGGCGCGATCTGTCCCTGGGACTCGCTTTCGTCGACGAAAGGCTCGACATGCCCACGAGCGTCTACGACCTCGCGGGAATCGACCGGGAGCAGCGCTTGGACGGCAGCGCGGAGTGGTTCGATTCGGCGAACCGGCTCAATGGCGGCCTGGGCGTTCGGAGACGAAACGACCGCAACCTCCTCCACACCACTCTGGCGTGGCGGCATCAGTTGTCCCGGCGCAACGCCTTCCAAGTTTCGCTGGAGTTCAACGGACTGAGCGACGCGACGCAGATTGCGCGCGCCGACACGGCCATCGACAGGCTGAAATTCGATTGGGAGAGCAATTTCACGCCGCGCACGGCAATGCAGCTGAACTTCGAACGTCACCGGCTGAAGAGCCGCCGGGGAAGTCACATCGCCGATGGCAACCTGGTGGAGTTTTCATTGCACGACAAACAGATGTTGGGTACCAACGAATTGCAGCTGAGGCTACAAGGAGCGTGGTTGCGGAACTCTCTGGTGGATACCATCCCCCCAGAGATGGCTGCGCGCATGGCGCCTGCAAGCACGGTAGAGGAGATCGTCACACCCGAGTACGGCGCCTTGGGAGTCGGTTTGGCCATCGCCCGGGGAGAACCCATGTCCCGTGCGCCGGTGGTCGGCGGCCTACGCTACCACCTCGACACCTGGGTGGGTTGGCAGTGGCCCACCAGCGAACCTGCCGTGAGTTTTTCCGCATCCATCGGCAGCCGCCTCTTCGGCAGCGACGAGATCGCGTTGAGCTACTACTATTCGAACGCGCTCAATTTCGCTCCCGATCAGGATTCTCAAGGCATCCAGCTCCAATACCGCTACTTCTTCGGACGATGAAACCTGTGATGAAACATGCTCACGGAGGCAAGGCAACCGTTCCCCAATCCTTCAAGGGTCGTCGTCGTGGTGAAAGAGAGAGGACGCAAATGGTGTGGGATACCAAACCGGTTGCGAGGCAGAAACGACATTGGTAGCAGCCCCTGTTTCCAAGCGGTGCGCTGCTTGGGAAATCCTTTCGCCAAAGGGGAATCAGGAATCATTTTGATAGACTTCGAACGACTTAACGGAGGACGGCTCGATGAGAAAATGGCTGATGATGGCGCTGTTGACAGGACTGGCGGCCGCCTGTTCCACCCAACGGGTGGAGAAGAGTGAAGTTTTGTCTCGACAGGCGAGCTGGGCGCTTTTGCCCATCGTGAACCAGTCGCAAACTCCGCAAGCGGGCGAACGCGTGGAAGCGCTGGTGGAGACGGAGCTGCGTGTGCTGGGGCTCCGGCCTCGGCACTATCCGGTAACCAAAGAACACAATCCTCTCGCCCTGCTGGATGAGGAGGGCCGTTTTCGCAACGGCCTGCGGTGGGCGCGGAAGGAAGGAATCCAGTACGGGGTCACCGGTTCCGTTCAGGAATGGCGCTACAAAAGCGGCTTGGACGGCGAGCCTGCGGCGGGAATCAGTCTGCGCGTGATCGATGTGGCCACCGGCGACATTCTGTGGGCCGCGTCCGGCTCGCGCACCGGCTGGGGGTACGAAAGCGTGAGCGGTACCGCCACCAAGCTCGTACACAAGCTTCTCGGCGCCATAAGGCTCAGTGGCGACGAAAATCCCGGCAAGTGATGGAAACGCAATGAACGGGGAAAAGCTCGATTCCACCCACGTCTCCACTGCGCCCCCATTCCTGACATGGGCCGAGACCCTGTTCTTGTGTCTCCTTTTCCCCGCATTGGGATGGTGGCTCGATCCCCGGGATCCGTTGTTCACCGCCGCTCCTTTCCCCTGGCTCGTATTGGCTCCGCTCCTGCCGGCATTGCGATACGGGTTCACCCATGGATTCGTGAGCGCTCTGTTGCTGATCGGCCTCATCGCTCTCGGTTGGCAAGAAGGCATGCTGCCCGCGAATCAGTTTCCCAGCCAGTTGGCTGTCGGCCTACTGATCGTGGGGATGCTGGCGGGCGAGTTCACCGACGTCTATCAACGTCGCATCGAACAACAGAAGGCGATCAACGGCTATCAACGCATGCGCCTGGACGAGTTCACACGCAATTACCATCTTCTCAAGGCTTCTCACGACCGCCTTGAGCAGCGATTGGCTTCTGGAACCCAGAGCCTTCGAGGCGCGCTTTTGGACCTGAAACGCCGTCTTACCAAGATTCCGCAATTTGGAAACGATCCTCTGGAGACGTTGGCGCAACAGATCATCGGGGTGTTCGCCACTTTTGGATGGATCCAGGTGGCCGGGCTCTATCGGGTGCGGCAAATGCACCTGGACAGCCAGCCCTTGGCCACTTTGGGAGAACTGCGCGCCGTCGATCCCTTCGATCCGCTCATCCGTCACACGTTGACGGAAAGGCGGCTGGTGAGTCTTCGAGAGACATTCGTCGAAAAGAGGGAAGAGAGTGGAACGCTCTTGCTCGCCGCCGTTCCCCTGGTGGATGTCAATGAGAAAATCTGGGGTGTTCTGGTCGTACAGGAAATGCCGTTCATCGCCCTTCACAAAGAAAACCTTCGCCTTCTGGCGGTGATGGGAGGTCACATCGGCGATATACTGTCAGCCGGTCAGGGAGGCGAAAGGGAGGTCGACGCCGAGGGCGTTCAATTTCGACACCATCTGGCTCGCGCCCTCGAGGATCTGCGCAAATACGCTATTCCGTCTCTGGCCGTAGCCATCCGCTTCCCCCCAAACCACCCCGATCTCGATCAACTGATCGAACTCTTTTTGAGCCAGGTGAGAGGCCTGGATCGCCCTTGGCGTCCCGCCGAAACCGCTCCGGAACAAAACATTTTGTATCTATTGATGCCGCTCACCACCGAACATGAATTCGATCCCTATCGTCAGCGAATGGAGCGTCTGCTCAAGGAAAATTTCGGGGAAGAGATTGAATCGTTGGGTATCCGGATGTACGCCCACGCTCTCGTGAAGAAGGACAATGTGCAAGGAATCTTGGAAAAACTCCATGAATTCTCGAACACCGGTCTACGCCCTGTTCCTCGTTCTTAGCGCTTTGCTGCTGGAAACCGCTGGCGCAGCGCCACTGTTCCTGGCCCACATCGGCATCCCGTTTCCCCTCTTTTTCTACGTCGGGTTGCACCTTGCGGCAGCGGTCATGGTAGCCCGCGGGTTGTGGCACGCATTTCCGGCGGCCTACCGACAGCCTCCATCCGGAACGTTGGCCACGCTGTTCATCATCGCCTCTCTAACTCCTCTCCTCGGCATCCCCGGCATGATCGCCGGATTGCTCATCGGTCTCTATGCCCCGAAAAAGCGGAAATCGTCCATGTACCACAGCATCGACATTCCGGAACTGCCCTACAAGCCGCTTCACGTAAGCGCCCAACCCCTCTTTGGGAAAAGCGGCCTTGCCGGTGTGATCGAAAATGCCCCAGACCCTGACAAACGTGTGCGCGCGGTGATGGCTACCCGACAGCTGCGCGACAAAGACGCCATACCCATACTCCGTCTCGCACTGCGCGATCCAGTGGACGACGTGCGCTTGCTCGCATATTCACTTCTGGATGGAAAAGAGCAGAAGATCAACAGCCGCATCAAAGAACTCGCGTCGCAACTCGACCGATCCGAAGGCATCATTGCGGGAAAACTGCATGAGCGCCTTGCCGCCGAATACTGGGAGCTGGCCTATCTGGGCCTGGCCACTGGCGATGTGCGGCAGCATGTCCTCGAGGAAGCGCTGCGTCAGATCTCGGCTGCAGAGAATCTGCTTCCCAAAGAGGTGGGCCTGCTGTTTCAAAAGGGGCGCATTTTGCTGAATCTGAACCGATTGGAAGAGGCGGAGGAGGCGCTCCAAGAAGCTAGGAAACTGGGCATGAGCGAAATGGACGTGAACCCCTATCTTGCGGAAGCGGCTTACCTGAAAAGGGACTGGGAAGGAGTGAGCAGGCTCATGTCGGCGCTCGATTCCCTGGGCCGTTCCGAACCACCCATTTCCTTCGTAGCGGATTACTGGGCGCCTCGACCATGAAAAACTGGAAAAAAGTCATCGACAGCGGCGCGCCGGCGGATGTCACTCTTTTGCTGGAAGGAACCTATCCATACGTCAGCGGCGGGGTTTCCAGTTGGGTGCATCAGATCATCAATGGCTTCCCCATGCTGGACTTCTCCCTGGTTTTTCTCGGTGGAAGCGCAGAGAACTACGAGGGCGTCAAGTATCCGAAACCACCCAATGTTCGGCACCTCGAGCGCCACTATTTGATGGATGCGTGGCAGGAATCCGTCATCCAGCCACGCAAAGGCAACGCCTCCATGTTCGCCCAGGTGCGCGAGATGCATGCCGGCTTCCGGCGCAAAAGGGAAGCGTTGCCACACGATGCCGTGGGCGACGTTTTGGAAAGCCTCGGCAAGACAAACCGCCTTCCACGGGAAGACTTTCTCTTCAGCGAAGAAGCGTGGTCGATGATCACTGAACACTACGAACAGTTTTGCACCGATCCCTCCTTCGTGGACTATTTCTGGACCGTACGCACCATGCATGCGCCTCTGTTCCTGCTCGCCGGCATCGCGGACAATCTTCCTCCCAGCCGCATGCTCCATTCGGTCTCCACCGGCTATGCGGGGTTGCTGGGGGTACTGGGCCACCGCCGGCACGGCCTCCCCTTCCTTTTGACCGAACATGGCATCTATACGAAGGAACGAAAAATCGATCTGGCCCAGGCCGACTGGATCAAGGACACCAAAGAAGCCTTCGGCGGCACCTTGGACGACGACGTGAGCTACATCCGGCGGCTCTGGATCCGTTTCTTTGAAGGGATCGGCCATCTCGCCTACGATGCAGCCGAAGTGATCGTCTCTTTGTACGAGGGCAACCGGCAACGGCAGATCAGGGACGGAGCCGATCCGGCACGGTGCCGCATCGTTCCGAACGGCATCGATGTGGAGCGTTTCCTTCGCGTCCGCCGACAGCGCCCGGACAGCCCACGCCCGATCCTGGGCCTTGTTGGACGGGTGGTTCCGATCAAAGACATCAAGACCTTCATCCGCGCCATGCGCATCGTATGCAACGCCATTCCAGAAGCCGAAGGCTGGATCGTCGGCCCCGAGGAGGAAGATCCGGAATACGCCCAGGAGTGCCGCAATCTGGTGGCCAGCCTCGGCCTGGAAGAACGTGTCCGTTTTCTCGGTTTTCGCAAGGTGGAAGAGGTGCTGTCGGAGATCGGCCTGCTGGTACTGACCTCCATTTCCGAAGCGCTGCCTCTGGTCGTCCTGGAGGGCTTCGCCGCCGGCGTGCCGGTTCTGGCCACCAATGTGGGCGCTTGTCACGATCTGATCGAAGGAGGCACCGCCGAAGACCGCTCCCTCGGTCGAGCCGGCGCGGTGGTATCCATCGCCAACCCGGAGGAGACGGCTGCCCACGCCATATCGCTCCTGACGGACCCGGAGAGATGGCGCGCCGCCCGTGACGCCGGCATCCGGCGCGTGGAGCGGTATTACACCCAGCCGCAGATGTATGCCGCCTACCTGGAGCTCTACAATCACTGCATGAAACGCGGCACCGACCGGGAGAGGAGAATTCGCCGATGGCCGGCATAGGCTTCGAACTGCGCAAACTGCTGCGCAAGAACTCCTACTTCGGGCTGCTGCAGGCCTATGGCTATGCCGGCATCATCAGCTCGGGCCCCTGGGTTCTCTCCATCGTCGGCGTATTGCTCATCGGCCTCTTCAGCGCCAGCCGTGTCGTGCCGGACACGCTGGTGGTCCAGTTTCTGGTCACCGTCACCTGGCTGATGGCGGCCTCGCTGATCCTGACCGGTTTCCTGCAGCTGATGTTCACCCGGTACATCGCCGACCGGTTGTTCGAAAAGAAGTCGGAAATCGTGCTTCCCAACCTGATGGGCGCACTGACGGTGGTGACCCTCGTCAGCGGCACACTGGGCATTCTCGTTCTCGCCTTTCTGTTCGACGAATCGCCGCTCTACGACATCAGCGCCCTGGGCAGCTTCGTCGTGCTGTGCGACATCTGGATCGTGGTGATCTTTCTGTCCGGGATGAAGGCCTACCGGCTCGTATTGGGGGTCTTCTTCCTGGGGTACGGCATCACCGTGGGCATGGCTCTGGCTCTGGTGAGGCTCAAGCTGGAAGGATTGATACTGGGGTTCTTCATCGGCCAGGCGGTTCTTTTCTTCGCCATGCTGGCGATGGTGATCCGCAACTATCCCGGCGACCGTTTCGTCGCCTACGGTTTCCTGGACCATCACAACGTCTACTACAGCCTCGCGGGGACGGGGCTTCTGTACAACCTTGCGATCTGGGCGGACAAGTTCCTGTTCTGGCTCAACCCCGCCACCTCGGAGCCGATCATTGGTCCTTTGCGGGCCTCGGTGATCTACGACATCCCCATCTTTCTGGCCTATCTCTCCATCATTCCTGGTATGGCGGTCTTTTTGGTGCGGATGGAAACCGATTTCGCCGAAATCTACGATCGGTTCTACCGATCGGTGCGGGAAGGCGACACGCTGGCGCACATACGCCAACACAAGCAACGGATGGTGCTCACCATCCGGCAGGGCATCTTCGAAATATTCAAGGTGCAGGGCCTGGTACTGGTGGTGTTGCTGATGCTGGGGCCTGCCATCCTCGATTTTCTCGGCATCTCTCGTCTCTACCAGCCTCTGCTCAATGTCGACCTGGTCGGCGTCGGCGTCCAGGTGCTTCTGCTGGCCATTCTCAACGTGCTCTTCTATCTGGACCTGCTGTGGATTGCCTTTTTCATCTGTCTGTTGTTCCTGGTGAGCAACATTGGCCTCACCTGGCTCACCTTCCAGCTGGGCCCCCAGTTCTTCGGTTTCGGCTTCGCAGGCGCGGTGGCGATCGCCAGCCTGGTGGGCTTGGCGATGCTCTCGCGTCAGCTGGACCGGCTGGAATACGAGACCTTCATGCTGCAATGAACCGATAAACCTTCTGCCTTTCGTGAAAATTTCTTTCTCCGGCGGCGGTCTATACTTGAAGAAAAGCGCTGGTTCATCCGACGACCGGCGCCCCGGAAACTCCGGGAACGGTCGGGAGGAGAAACAGAGATGCATAGGCTCCGCCGCAAATTCGGCCAGTGGCTGCTCCGCTGGCTCACGCGGGACCGTCCGCCCGCAGAGACGCCGCTGTGCAACTTCGACCGCCTCCGTTTCGAGCTGCGCCCCTGCGACGTGCTGCTGGTGGAGGGGCGCAGCCGCATCGCCGACGTCATCCGCGTCATCACCCAAAGCCCCTGGAGCCACGCCGCCCTCTATATCGGCCGAATTTTCGACATCCGCGATCCGCGCCTGCGGGTGAAACTCGAGGCCCACTTCGAGGGCGATCCCGAAGAGCAGCTCATCATCGAAGCGCTGGCGGGCGAAGGAACCATCGTCTCGCCCCTGGCCAAATACCAGAAGGATCATGTGCGCATCTGCCGCCCCGACGGCATCTCGGCGGAGGACGCTCAGCAGGTGATGGCCTACGCCATCCACCACCTGGGCAGCGACTACGACATGCGCCAGATTCTGGACCTGGCCCGCTTTCTCCTGCCCTGGTCCGTCCTGCCGCGGCGTTGGCGCTCCACCCTCTTCGAACACAACCTGGGCGAGACCACCCGCACCGTCTGCTCCACCCTGCTCGCCGAGGCCTTCATGGAGGTGGATTTTCCCATCCTTCCCTTTATCGAACGCAACGACGACGGCAGCCTGCGGCTGTTCAAGCGCAACCCCAAGCTCTTCGCTCCGCGCGACTTCGACTATTCGCCCTACTTCAGCATCATCAAGTACCCCTATCTGGGGCTCAACGACGTGGGGATCTACCGGCGCCTGCCGTGGGACCCCACCGACCGCTTCCTCGACGAGCAGCCGCGCCGGACGGTGGAAGCCTCCGCTCCGGAAGAGGCGACCTCCGAAAGGAAACGGGGCGGCTTTCCTCTTTGGAGAAAGGAGGCCTGACCATGTGGTTCATCGCGCTCCTGATCACCATCACCCTCATCTGGATCCTGGCCTATCAGGGAGCCGGCGCCGCGGTCTGGATCGGCGTGCTGCTGGCCAGCCTGGTGGCCGTCACCCTGGCCACGGAGATTCCCTGGTACCTCTCCACCCCCCTATGGCTCGGCGCCACCGCCGCCGTGCTGCTGTTGGGCGTGCCCGCCATCCGGCAACGCTATGTCACCGCGTTGCTGCTGCGCCAGTTTCGCAAGGTGATTCCCCCCATGTCGCGCACCGAACGCGAGGCGTTGGAAGCGGGCAGCGTATGGTGGGACGCCGAGCTGTTCAGCGGCCGGCCCCACTGGGAGCGGCTGCTGGAGACGCCGCCCGCCACGCTCTCCGAGAGCGAGCGCGCCTTTCTCGAAGGGCCGGTGGAGACCCTCTGCGAGATGCTCGACGACTGGCGCATCACCCACGAAGAGCGGGATCTGCCCGAGGAGGTGTGGGACTTTCTCCGCAAGCACCGTTTCTTCGGGCTCATTCTTCCCGAACGCTACGGCGGCCTGGGCTTCTCTGCGCGGGCCCATTCCGAAGTGGTGATGAAGCTGGCCAGCCGTTCCATCGTGGCGGCGGTGACCGTCATGGTTCCCAACTCTCTTGGGCCGGGCAAGCTTCTGCTCCACTATGGCACCCAGCGCCAGCGCGACCACTACCTGCCGCGCCTGGCGCGGGGCGAGGAGATCCCCTGCTTCGCCCTCACCGGGCCGGACGCGGGCAGCGACGCCGGCGCCCTCCCCGATCGCGGCGTGGTGACCTGGGGCGACTGGCGCGGCCGTCGAGTGCTGGGAGTACGGCTGAACTGGGAGAAGCGCTACATCACCCTGGGACCGGTGGCCACCCTCATCGGCCTCGCCTTCCGCCTCTACGATCCCGACCATCTGCTGGGCGAGGAGGAGGAGCTGGGGATCACCCTGGCCCTGGTGCCCCGCGACACGCCCGGTGTGACCATCGGCGACCGGCACATTCCACTGGACATCCCTTTCCAAAACGGGCCCAACTGGGGCCGCGACGTCTTCATTCCCCTGAGCCAGCTCATCGGCGAGGAGCGCTACATCGGCCAGGGCTGGCGGATGCTGGTGGAGAGCCTGTCGGAAGGGCGCGGCATCTCCCTGCCGGCCCTGGCGGTGGGCGCGGGCAAGACCTGCAGCCGCTACACCGGCGCCTACGCCGCCGTGCGCCGCCAGTTCAACCTCCCCATCGGCCGCTTCGAAGGGGTGGAAGAGGCGCTGGCGCGCATCGCCGGCCTCACCTACCAGATGGACGCGGCGCGCAAGCTCACTCTCGCCGCGCTGGAGATCGGCGAGAGCCCCTCGGTGATCTCGGCCATCATCAAATACCACCTCACCGAGCGCTACCGGCGACTCATCAACGACGCCATGGACGTGCAGGGCGGCAGCGGCATCATGCTCGGCCCCTCCAACCTCATCGCCCGCGCCTATCAGGCGCTGCCCATCGCCATCACCGTGGAGGGCGCCAACATCCTCACCCGATCCATGATCATCTTCGGGCAGGGAGCCATGCGCTGCCATCCCTGGCTCCTCAAGGAGTTCAACGCCGCCCAGAACCCCGATCGTGCGCGCGCCCTGGCCGAATTCGACCACGCGGTCTTCGGCCATCTCGGATTCCTCATCGGCAACATCGCCCGCAGCCTCTTTCTCGGCCTCACCCGGGGGCATCTCTCCGCCGTGCCGGTAAAAGGGCGCACCCGCCGCTATTTTCAGCAGCTCAACTGGATGAGCGCCGCCTTCGCCCTGGCGGCGGACACGGCCCTGATGACTCTCGGCGGCGCCCTCAAGCGCAAGGAGCGGCTGTCGGCGCGGCTGGGCGATCTGCTCAGCGAGATGTACCTCACCTCGGCGGTTCTCAAACGCTACCGGGACGATGGCGAACCCGCGGAGGAGTGGCCCCTGGTGCGCTGGGCCTGCGAGACATCCTTCTACCGCATGCAAGAGAGTCTGCGCCTTCTGATCCGCAATCTTCCCTTCCGGCCGCTGGCATGGCTCCTGCGGCTGCTGCTCTTTCCCAGCGGCTATCCCTGGGCCGGGCCGGACGACCGTCTCAGCCATGAAGCCGCCCAGCTGCTGCTGCGCCCCTCCGAAAGCCGGGACCGGCTCACCGAAGGCATCTTCATCACCCGCGACGAGACCTTCCGCCAGGGCGTCATCGAAGCCGCCTTCGAACAGGCGGCGCGGGTGGAGCCCTTGGAGAAGACCCTGCGCGAAGCCCGCCGCGCCGGAATCGTCCGCGCCCGCGGCTACCTGGAACAGGCGCGCGAAGCGCTGGCCGAGGGGCTGATCCGCGAGGAGGAGCTGCGCGAGCTGGAGAAGATGCGCATGCTGCGGCGCCGGGTGATCGCCGTGGATAGCTTCCGCAACTACGGCCACCGCCATCTGCTCGACCTGATGGCCGGCGGGGAGCGGCGGCGGGAGGCGGGGCCATGAGCCTCCCGGCCCTGCCCTGGGAGCGCCGGCCCGTCTATCTGGTGGACGGCCTGCGCACCCCTTTTCTCAAGGCGGGCGGCGCCCCGGGTCCCTTCCGTGCCGCCGACCTGGCGGTGGCGGCCGGCCGCGCCCTGCTGCTACGTCAACCCTTCGAGGCGAGCGCCTTGGACGCGGTGGTGCTCGGCTGCGTCTCCTCCGGCCCCGACGAGGCCAACATCGGGCGCGTGGCCGCGCTGCGCATGGGGTGCAGTGAAAAGACCCCGGCAATGACGGTGCAGCGCAACTGCGCCTCGGGCCTGCAGGCGGTGGAGACCGGCGCTCTGGAGATCCTCTGCGGCCGTGCACAGCTGGTGTTGGCCGGCGGCACCGAGGCGATGAGCCACCATCCGGTGATGCTGGGCGAGAAGATGGTGGCCTGGCTGGCGCAATGGAACCGCGCCCGCACGACGGGAGAGCGGCTGCGCCGGCTGTCGAAGTTGCGTCCCGCCCATCTGGCGCCGATCGTCGCTCTGCTGCGCGGCCTCACCGATCCGGTCACCGGCCTCTCCATGGGGCAGACCGCCGAGGAGCTGGCCGAACGGTTCGGCATCCGCCGCGAAGCCATGGACCGCTTCGCCCTGCGCAGCCACCGGCGCCTGCTGCGGGCGCGCGACGAAGGATTTTTGCGGGAGGAGTCGGTTCCCCTCTACGACGGTCGGGGTCGTCTCCACCTGGAAGACACCGGCCTGCGCCCCGACACCAGCCTGGAGGCGCTGGCGACGCTTCATCCCGTCTTCGACCGTCCCGTTGGAAAGGTCACCGCCGGCAACAGCGCCCAGATCACCGACGGCGCTTGTCTGTTGCTGCTCGCTTCGGAGGAGGCGGTGGAAAAGCACGACCTGCCGGTGCTCGGTCGCATCCTCGACAGCCAGTGGGCGGGGCTTTCGCCACGGCTGATGGGGCTGGGACCGGTCCACGCCATGGCCCCCATACTGGAGCGGCGGCAGCTCGACAGCGACGACATCGACGCCTGGGAGATCAACGAGGCCTTCGCCGCCCAGGTGCTCGCCTGCCTCGCCGCCTGGCGTGACGAAACCTTCTGCCGGGACGAGCTGGGGCTGGAAGGTCCCTTCTCGCCCATCGACGAGGAGCGGCTCAACGTGGATGGCGGCGCCATCGCCCTCGGCCACCCGGTGGGCGCCAGCGGCGCCCGCATCCTCCTGCATCTGCTGCGGGTGCTGCGACGCACCGGCGGCCGCCTCGGCATGGCCAGCCTCTGCATCGGCGGCGGCCAGGGAGGCGCCATGCTGGTGGAGAACACGAGTGCCGGAGGTGGCGCATGAAAAGCGGCTGGCGCTTGGAGACCGATCCTCGCAACATCGGCTGGCTCCATTTCGACCTGCCGGGCCGCGGCGCCAACGTTCTCACCGCGGAAGTGCTGGAGGCGCTCGAAGAGATGCTGCTGGAAGCCGCCCAGCAACGTCCCAAAGGGCTGGTGATCCTCTCCGACAAGGCTTCCGGCTTCATCGCCGGCGCCGACGTCAAAGCGTTCGCCGGCCTGCGCGACCCCGCCGAGGCGGAAGCCCTCATCCGCCGCGCCCACCAGATCTTCCAGCGCTTGGAGGCGCTCTCCTTCCCCACGGTGGCGCTCATCCACGGCTACTGCCTCGGTGGCGGGCTGGAGCTGGCCCTGGCCTGCCGCTACCGGGCGGCCGCCACCGAGCCCGACACCCGCATCGGCTTTCCCGAGATCCGCCTGGGGATCTTTCCGGGTTTCGGCGGCACCCTGCGCTCGGTGCGCCGCATGGGCCACCTGCGCGCCCTGGAGCTGATGCTTTCGGCCCGTAACCTGGACGCCCGCCGGGCCCGGCGGGTGGGGTTGGTGGATCTGGCGGTGCCGCGCCGCCAACTGCGCAACGCCGCCATCGATCTCATCGAAAACCCGCCGGTGGCCGCCGACCCACCCCTGCGGCAACGGCTGGCGGGATGGAGGCCGGTGCGTCCGGCGGTGGCCGCCCTGCTGAAACGGAAAGTAAGCCGGAAAGTGCGCCCGGAGCACTACCCGGCGCCCTTCCGGCTCATCGACCACTGGCGACGCAACGCCGGCAGCCGTAGCGCCATGTACCGTGGCGAAGCCGAAACGGTGGCCCGCCTGCTGACGGGAGAGCCGGCCCAAAACCTGATCCGCGTCTTTCTTCTCCAAGACCGGCTGAAGTCGGGCGATGCGGCGGCCGTCCCCCGGGTGCGGCGGATTCATGTGGTGGGCGGCGGCGTCATGGGCGGAGACATCGCCGCCTGGTGCGCCCTGCGCGGCCTGCCCGTGACCCTCCAGGACCGGACGCCGGAAGACCTCGGCCGGGCCGTGCAACGGGCCCACGCCCTCTTCCGCAAGCGGATCGGGGATCCCTATCTGCGACAGAAGGCAAGCGACCGTTTCATCCCCGACCCGGAAGGCGCGGGAGCCGCCAAGGCCGACGTGGCGATCGAAGCCATCTACGAAAACGAACAGGCCAAGCGCGCGCTCTACGCCGACCTCGAACCCCGCATGAAGAGCGACGCGCTGCTCGCCACCAACACTTCCGGCATTCCACTGGAGCTGTTGAGCCGGGATCTGGCCCATCCCGAACGGTTCGTGGGCCTGCACTTCTTCAATCCCGTGGCGAAAATGCCGCTGGTGGAAGTGGTCCACGACGAAACCACGCCTCCGGCCACCGTCGAACGGGCCGCCGCCTTCGCCCGACAGATCGGCAAGCTGCCGTTGCCGGTGCGCAGCCGCCCCGGTTTCCTGGTGAACCGGGTGCTCATGCCCTATCTGCTGGAAGCGGTGACCCTGCTCGAAGAAGGAGTGGACGCCGGCCTCATCGACGAGGCGGCGCTGGCCTTCGGCATGCCCATGGGGCCCATCGAACTGGCCGACACCGTGGGATTGGACATCGCGCTGGCGGTGGCGCAGGAGCTGGCCGCTCCCTTCGGTCTGGAAGTGCCCGAGATCCTGCAACGCAAGGTGGAACGAAAGCGGCTGGGCAAAAAGTCCGGAGAAGGATTCTATTCCTGGAAGGAGGGGCGACCGGTCAAGAAACCAGCGGGAGCCGATCCCCAGCGGCTGTCACGGCTGGCGGACCACCTCGTGCTCCGCCTGGTGAACGAAGCGGTGGCTTGTCTGCGGGAAGGGGTGGTGGAAGAGCCGGAACTGGTGGACGCCGGCGTCATCTTCGGCACCGGCTTCGCTCCTTTCCTCGGCGGCCCCCTCCACTGGGCGGTTCACCAGGGAGTGGACGACCTCCTTTCGCGACTCCACGAACTCGAAGCGCGCCATGGCGACCGCTTTCGCGCGGACCCCGGTTGGCAACGGTTGAAATCGGCGAAGACGATCCCCGAAGAGCCATGAGATCCCCTTCGTTCATCACTCTGGAGCAGGCCCCCACCCTGGCAGCCCTCTTCCGCGAGCGGGTGAGGCGGTCGCCGGACCGCACCGCCTACATCCAGTTCGACCGCGAACGAGAGCGCTGGGTGGAACACGACTGGCGCGACACCGCCATCCAGGTGGCGCGCTGGCAGCAGGCGCTGCGCGCCTCGGGGCTCGAAAAGGGCGACCGGGTGATGATCATGTGTCGCAATTCCTGGGAGTGGGTGATCTGCGACCAGGCCGTCTTGGGTCTGGGACTGGTGCTGGTGCCCGTCTTCGTGAACGACCGCCCCGACAACATCGCCTGGATCGCCGACGACTGCGGTGCGGCGCTTCTGGTGATCGAAGGCCCGGAGCAGTGGCGCGCGTTGGCGCCGGTGCTGGAACGGCTGGAGACCGTCCACACCATCGTGACGCTCCAGCCGGTACCCGCGAAACACCCGAAGCTGCGCGCGCTCGACTCCTGGCTACCAGCCCGAGGCGACGGCCTGGCGGAAGAGGAGTGCGCGCCCCGGGAGTTGGCCACCATCGTCTACACCTCAGGCACCACCGGCCGTCCCAAGGGGGTGATGCTGAGCCACCACAACATTCTCTGGGACATCCACGCCGCCCTGAAGCTTTTCGACATCGGCGAGGACAACCTCTTTCTCTCCTTCCTTCCCCTCTCTCACACCTTCGAACGCACCGTGGGCTACTACCTCCCCATGGTGTGCGGCGCCGCCATCGCCTACAACCGCTCCATCGCGCAACTGGCGGAGGACCTGGCCATCATCCGCCCCACCCTGATGATCTCGGTGCCGCGCATCTTCGAGCGCATCTACGGCCGCATCATGGAAAAACTGCGCCGGGAGCCGCCGCTCAAGCGGAAGCTCTTTCTCCAGGCGGTGGAGGTGGGCTGGCGGAAGTTCGAACGGGACCAGGGCCGGGGCGGCTGGTCGCCGCAGCTGCTGCTCCATCCCCTGCTGGACCGGCTGGTGGGGGCCAAGGTGCGGCAGCGGTTGGGGGGAAGGCTCCGCTTCACCGTCTGCGGCGGCGCCGCCCTCTCGCCCGAGGTGGCGTGTCTCTTCATCGGCCTGGGCATCCCGGTGCAGCAGGGCTACGGCCTCACCGAGACCAGCCCGGTCATCTCCGCCAACCCCCTGGAGGACAACCTGCCCGCCTCGGTGGGCATCCCCCTCCCCGGCGTGGAGGTGAAGCTGGGAGAGGAGAACGAACTGCTGGTCCGCAGTCCCGCGGTGATGCTGGGTTACTGGAACAACCCCGAAGCCACCGCCGCCATGATCGACACCGACGGTTGGCTGCACACCGGCGACAAGGCCCACATCGACGACAACGGCCACATCCACATCACCGGGCGGTTGAAGGAGATCATCGTGCTGGCCACCGGCGAGAAGATCCCGCCTGCCGACATGGAGAACGCCATCGCTCTGGACCCCCTCATCGACCAGGCCATGGTGATCGGCGAGGGACGCCCCTATCTCGCCGCCCTGGTGGTGCTCAACCCCGAAGCCTTCGCAAGGCTCGCCGAGGAGCTCGACCTGGATCCCGACGACCCTTCCAGCCGTCGCGATCCGCGAGTGCAGAAAGCGGCGTTGATCCGCGTGCAGGAGCGCACCCGCGAATTTCCCGGTTACGCGCGCATCCACCGCGTGGCGGTGCTCGACGAGCCCATGACCCCCGAGAACGGCCTTCTCACCCCCACCCTCAAGCTGCGGCGCAACCGCGTCCTGGAGTGCCACTCCGAAGAAGTGGCGCGGCTCTACGAGGGGCATTGACACGGCTTTCCGGATTTTTCAGAAACGGCGGCGCCAATCGCGGTTCACATGGCCTCCAACGAAGCGGCGCTGGCTGTGAACAAGGGGCGGCCGATCATGACGCCGGATCGGACATGGGGCGAGGCCGATTCGGGACGGTAGCCGCGGGATCGAAGGCTCGCGCTCCCGGACGGCACAGTAGGGCGCGTTTTGCCGTGGATGAAGTTTCGACGCCTCGTGCCGGAAGCGCCGGTTCGAGGCGGAGACCGGCGACATGGGCGTGCATGGCGGCGTCCGACCCGGCCGCTGGAATGGATGGGCGAGCTTCAGCCGGTGGGTTCACCCGCCTGCTGGAGATCCCCATCGTCCTGAGTGCGGTCCGGGCCGACGATAGACGCGGTGGAGGCGACGCTCCATTTCCTTCATGCGCTTGTTGCGCCGCCATGCGAGGACATCCTCGATCAGGAGAAGGATGAGAAAGGTCACGAAAAAAGCCATGCCGAACTTCACCCAGGACAAGCCGTACATGAGCGATCCGAAAAGCAATATGAAACCGAGAACGAAACTGCTCAGCATCTGGAACAATAATCGCATCATGGTAGATCCTACTATTAACCCGCACCGCGGCATTTGCTGACAGGGATGCCTCTAAAGTGGCCGAGGGCATGGTCCACCTGTCGCAATGCATCACGTGGGTCGAGACGCGTCTGCGGCTCGTGACCGACGGCGCCCGGGAATTCGTCGTGGCGCGGCCTCCCCGGAGAAACGACGATGGAGGCTGGCAATGAGCGACTTCGTGCAGTTCTCCCCCGACGTGGTGATCCCCAAGGCGGTGACCAGCAGATCGGAGTCGTTCTCCTCCAGCACGGAGGTCAGATGCTCGGCAATCGCCTGATCGTCATCCAGATATTCGGCCACATCGAAATCCGGCAGTTCGGAAACTCGAATCTTTTGGCTCATGGGTCAATCCTCCAGTGTCTTGGACAGCGCGATGGCGCGCTCAATGTCCCGGCGCTGGGTGGACTTGTCGCCACCGCCCAGCATCACGATCAGCACCTCGCCGCGCAGGGTGTAGTACATGCGCCAGCCGGGACCGAAAAACTCCCGCATCTCGAAGGCGCCATCACCAACCAGCTTCACAGCACCGAGATTGCCCAGCGACGCCTTACGCAGACGAGTGATCAGACGACGCAGTGTCACCCCATCCTTGATGGGGACAATTGCAACCGAACGGTTACAGATATTCAAGCCAATGTCCTGGTTCAACACATTTGAGACACCGAGACGCGGGGGACCTCACCTACGGCCAGCGCGAAGATGCTCGGTAGGTGTTTTCTGTTTCAACGCCTGATGCGGGCGCAGTTCCCGGATCGTCGTCGGCAGCGGGTAACTGGCATGGAACTCGTAGCGCCAGATGCCGTTGGCCCGCTCCACCCCTCTGTTGCGCTGTGGGCGTTTCGGAGACAGCACGTAGAGAGCGATCTTTGCTGCCTGGCAGGCCGACTCGAACTCGCCCTTGAATTCCGATCCTCCATCGATCTGGATCGCTCGAATCGAAAACGGACAGCGCACCTGGACTCCGCCGGCGGGGTTCAATTGCCGCTGCACCCTCATCAGCCTTTCCGAGGCCGAGGCCAAGCAGCGCGGATTCAAGCCGTTTCCAGGCACGACGCCGGACACAGGCTGGGACTATTCCCCATGTCACGACGGCCCGGAGGAAGGCGTCGCCCGCGCCATCGAGGGGCGCAAGTGGCGCTGCGGCCGTGGACTGGACGTCGATCCGGTCGAGCACATCGCCGCCGAGCTGGCCCAGCGGGAGCCAGGGTGGTGCGTGCATCCGGCACTGCGCGAGGCGCTGGACGCATTCCGTGACACTCTCAAGCGCTGGGACGATCGCAACCGCCTGCTGCGTAAGGCCATGGGTAACAAGGCATTTGCGCGCTACGCCAAGGCCGTGGAAAATGCCGCCCTGGCTCACAACATCACCGTGGAGCAAGGCGTCATCCTTCGCGCTTACACCGACCGTGAGTATCACTTCGGCATCAATGACGACATCGTGCCGCTCCATGTGGCCATGAACACCCTGGCGCGGCTCATGGTCCATCTTGACGAACCGCTGCCATTCCCAGAGGGTCAGCTCTACAGGATCGGCGTCATGACCCTATTCATGGACGAGGCTCTCTCGGCACTGCCGCCCGTGCCAGGCACGTATTGGCGCGGCGTGTCGCTGTCCGGCATGCCCGATCCACTGCGCCAGCGCTGGCGATACGCCCACAAAAAGGGCCGGGTGGTGCAGTACAACGGTTATACTTCTGTAACAACCATCGAGGGCCGCCAGTATGGTGGTGAGCATCAGTTCGAGATGCACCTGGAAAGCCCAAGGGACATGCGGCCGTTTGCCGTTGAGCCGAAGGAAGGCGAACACTTGCTGCCGAGGGGCGTGCAGTTGCGCTATCTTGGATTTGAGAATGGATACAGAACCATGCGTGAGATCATTGACAAAAAAGACGTCAAGACATCGAGGAATTTCAGCAGCGATGAAAGCTTGGATGAATTCTTCGTCAGAACAGCAATTGAGGATGGCTACACCCGCGAACGCGCCATCGAGATTCTCCAGGAGATGAAAGAAACCCGCGAACGCTGGGCGCGCGAGCGCAGCCGGCCCATCACGGAAGAAGAACAACGCTGGTGGAAGAACATGTACGAGCGCATGCAGGCCGAGGCCACGGCTGGACTGAAGGAATGACTACCCACATCCATGTCCAAGCCGAGGCCATCACCGGCGTGCGGCTGGCCTGCAGGAAGTGTGGCGCGTCGGTCTCCATTCCGCTGGGCGCGGTTTATGTCCCCGCCAAATGCTTCAACTGCCACACACCGCTTCCTGGTCCAGAGATCGTCCACGACGTCACCGCCCGCCTGAAATGGCTGCAAGATGCGGCCACCGACAACAACATCACCTTCGACGCCACCATCGATGGCGAACTGTAAACAATTACCAACATCTGACAGCAACGATCATTGCCCGCCCTGCCGGTTAATTACCGGATGGCGCGTGGATCAGCCTGGTGGACGCACCAGGCGAGAATCGCGTTGGCCTGAATGACAGGCCCAGCGGGCGCCATTCAGCACTGCACTGCCCCCAGCCAATCATCGCATCCAATACAGGCGCGCTCTATGCGCATGGCTCTCGTGGTGCAATATTGCACCATTACGCAATCTCGCCATGCCGACTACCCTCGCCGGCATGAGTGCAAAAACCAACATCCTGCGCTGCCTGGCGCATAGCCCACTGGAGTTGAAGGTCAATTCCACCGGGGAAGACGCGGTCAGCGGATTCGAACTCCCGCCAAAGCTCCCCCAACGGAATGTGAATGTGAAGGAGATGCAGCAGCAGTTTGCTGCGGTGGAGGCGTTCTTCGAGTCGTTTTCGCACGAACAGGCCAAAACAGCTGACGATTCGCCCTCTCGATCGGGACTCTTCCACGGCCGACTGGACCTGCCTGCCGTGGACCCTCGACAAGGGGCCGTCGGTCATCACGGCGGATCGGAGTCGGCGTTGAGATTGAGAGCGACCCCCATATCGGAATCGAGGCGATACGGTGGAGCGAACCGAAGTGCTATAATCCGCCGCCTTGGCAACCCATCGAAGCGGAGACGACGGTTTTCAATGGCTAAAGAAGATGTAATCGAAATGGAAGGGGTGGTGAAAGAGACCCTCCCCAACACCATGTTCCGGGTGGAGCTGGACAACGGTCACGTGATCACGGCCCACATCTCGGGGAAGATGCGCAAGCACTACATCCGCATTCTCACGGGCGACCGGGTGAAGGTGGAGATGACCCCCTACGATCTCACCAAGGGCCGCATCGTCTACCGCGAGCGCTGAACCGCGCTCCTCTCACGCCTCTTCCGGCTGCTTGTCGAACTCGAAGGCCAACTCCTCCCCTTCCAGCCGGACCCGCACGTGTCCACCTCGGCTCAATGCGCCGAACAGCAGCTCCTCCGCCAGAGGCTTCTTGATCTTCTCCTGAATCAGCCGCGCCATGGGGCGCGCGCCCATCTTGGGGTCGTAGCCCCGCTCGGCCAGCCACAGCCGCACCTCCTCGTCCACAGTGAAGGTGACATCCTTGTCGGCCAGCTGGGCTTCCAGCTCGAACAGGAACTTGCTCACCACCCGGCCCACGCTCTCCAGCGAGAGCGGCTTGAACTGGATGATGGCGTCCAGCCGGTTGCGAAACTCCGGCGTGAAGGTCTTGTTGATCGCCTCCCGGCCGTCGCTGCTGTGGTCTTGAGTGGTGAAGCCGATGGAGCGGCGACTCATCTCCACCGCGCCGGCGTTGGTGGTCATGATGAGCACCACATTGCGAAAATCGGCCTTGCGCCCGTTGTTGTCGGTGAGGGTGCCGTGATCCATCACTTGCAACAGCAGGTTGTAGACGTCGGGATGGGCCTTCTCGATCTCGTCCAGCAGCAGCACCGAGTGGGGGTGCTTGGTGATCTGCTCGGTGAGCAGCCCGCCCTGGTCGAAGCCCACATAGCCGGGCGGCGCGCCGATGAGGCGGGAGACCGCGTGACGCTCCATGTACTCCGACATGTCGAAACGGATCAGCTCCAGCCCCAGGATGCGCGCCAACTGGCGGGTCACCTCGGTCTTGCCCACGCCGGTGGGGCCGGCGAAGAGGAAGGAACCCACCGGTTTGTTCTCGTCGGTGAGGCCGGAGCGGTTCATGCGGATGGCGGTGGTGAGCGCATCGATGGCCTCGTCCTGGCCGTAGACCACCATGCGCAGGTCACGGTCGAGGTTGCGCAGCGCCTCCACGTCGGAAGTGGAGACCTTGCGCTCGGGAATGCGGGCGATGCGCGCCACCACCGTTTCCACCTGCTCCACGTCCACCTCGGTGGTCCGCTTCTCCTCCGGTTGCAGCCGGGTGGCCGCCCCCGCCTCGTCGATGACGTCGATGGCCTTGTCGGGCAGATGGCGGTCGTTGATGTACTTGGCCGACAGCTCCGCCGCGGCCTGGAGGGCCTCGTCGGTGTAGGCGACCCCGTGGTGCTCCTCGAAACGGCTTCGCAGCCCCTTGAGGATCTCCACCGTCTCTTCCACCGAAGGCTCCACCACGTCGATCTTCTGGAAGCGGCGGGTGAGGGCGTGGTCTTTCTCGAAGATGGTGCGAAACTCCTGATAGGTGGTGGAGCCGATGCAGCGCAGCTCGCCGGCGGCCAGCATGGGCTTGATGAGATTGGAGGCGTCCATGGTGCCGCCCGAGGCGGCTCCGGCGCCGATGATGGTGTGGATCTCGTCGATGAAGAGGATGCTGTGGGGGATCTTCTTCAGCTCCCTGAGCACCGCCTTGAGCCGCTTCTCGAACTCGCCGCGATACTTGGTGCCGGCCACCAGGCCGCCGAGATCGAGCGCGTAGATGGTGGCGTCCTCGAGCACCTCGGGAATCTCCCCCTCGACGATCTTGCGCGCCAGGCCCTCGGCGATGGCGGTCTTGCCCACGCCGGCCTCGCCCACCAGCAGGGGGTTGTTCTTGCGCCGGCGGCAGAGCACTTGCACCGCGCGCTCCACTTCCTGGGTGCGGCCGATGAGCGGGTCGATCTTGCCCTGGCGGGCCAGTTCGTTGAGATTGGTGGTCCAGGAGTCGAGAGCGGTGCTCTTCTGCTCGCCCCCTTCGGAAGCCATCTCGGCGGTGCCTTCACGACCGGCGTTCTCCTCGCCGCCGAGCTCGTCGTCCTTCACCTTGGAGACGCCGTGGGAGATGTAGTTGACCACGTCCAGCCGGGTGATCCCCTGCTGGTTGAGGAAGTAGACCGCCTGGGAATCCTTTTCGCTGAAGATGGCCACCAGCACGTTGGCGCCGGTCACCTCTTTCTTGCCGGAGGCCTGCACGTGGAAGACGGCGCGCTGCAGCACCCGCTGGAAGCCGAGGGTGGGCTGCGCCTCTCTCTCCTCCCCTTCGGGCAGGACCGGACAGGTCTCCTCGATGAAGCGGTCGATCTTCTCCGCCAGCGCTTCGAGATCGGCGCCGCAAGCCTTGAGCACGTCCACCGCCGAGGGATTGCCCAAAAGGGCCAGCAGCAGGTGCTCGATGGTGATGAACTCCTGCCGTTTGCGCGTGGCCTTGATGAAGGCTTGGTTGAGTACGTACTCCAGTTCCTGGCTCAACATCTCGATTCACCTGCTCGGTTTCAGGCCTCTTCCATGGTGCAGAGCAGCGGGTGCTGGTGGGCCCGGGCATGCTCGTTCACCTGGGCCACCTTGGTCTCCGCGATCTCGCGGGTGAAGACGCCGCAAACCCCCACCCCACGGGTATGGACGTGGAGCATGATCTGGGTCGCCTTCTCCTCGCTCATGTGGAAGTAGGCCTTCAGCACTTCCACCACGAAATCCATGGGGGTGTAGTCGTCGTTCAACAGCAACACCTTGTAGAGAGGCGGCTTCTTGAGCTTGGGACGCCCCTCCTGGGTGACGAGTTCCCCGTTTTCGTTCTCCTTGAAGTGATCGCTCATCTCTCGCATCAAACTATGGTGTGGCGCCCTGCCGGAAGGCGTCGTCGGGGCCGTTATCCGCACTTCCCCGCGCGCTCGACCTCGGGCCTTCCCCGGACTCGCGCGTCCCGCCGACGCCCTCCGGCGAGACTCTGGACACATTCGACCCCGCCCCTGTCGGGAAACGCCCGCGGCGAGCGTCGCCCGGTTCTCAGCCCACCCAAACCCTGGCGTTGCGGAACAGCCGCATCCAAGGCCCGTCCTCGCCCCAGTCGTCCGGGTGCCAGGAGTTCTGCACCGTGCGAACCACCCGTTCCGGGTGGGGCATCATGATGGTCACGCGACCGTCCTCGGTGGTGAGACCCGTGATTCCCTCGGGAGATCCGTTGGGATTGGCCGGGTAGCGCTCGGCCGGCTCACCGCTGTTTTCAATGTAGCGCAGCGCGACCCCTTTTGCCAGATCCGCGCCGGGATCGCGGTATTCCGCACGGCCCTCCCCGTGGGCGACGGCGATGGGAAGGCGCGAGCCCGCCATGCCGGCCAGGAGAATGGAGGGGCTCTCTTCCACTTCCACCATGACGAAGCGGGCCTCGAACTGTTCCGAGCGGTTGCGCACGAAGTGGGGCCAGTGGCCCGCGCCCGGGATCAGTTCCTTGAGGTTGGAGAGCATCTGACAACCGTTGCAGACCCCCAGGGCGAAGGTGTCCGGGCGCTCGAAGAAGGCTTGGAACTGCTCCCGCGCCCGCTCGTTGAAGAGAATGGACTTGGACCACCCCTCCCCGGCGCCCAGCACGTCGCCGTAGCTGAAGCCGCCGCAGGCCACCAGCCCCCGGAAACGGTCCAGGGTCGCTTCGCCGGAGAGGATGTCCGACATGTGCACGTCCACGCATTCGAAGCCGGCCTTGTGGAAGGCCCAGGCCATCTCCTGCTGGCCGTTGATCCCCTCTTCCCTGAGGATGGCTACGGGCGGCCGGGCCGCCTCGATGAAAGGAGCGGCCACATCCTCTTCCGGATCGAAGGTGAGCTCGGCGAAGAGCCCCGGATCGGGCCGGGCGATGCGCTCGAACTCCTCTCGGGCGCAGTCGGGATGGTCGCGCAACGACTGCATCTGCAAGGTAGTCTCGGACCAGATCCGTTGCAGCTCCGCCCGCGGGCGGCGGAGGAGCTCCCGCTCGCCGGAGCGGACGAGGATGGTGTCGTCCTCTCGGGTGGTGCCGAGAAGGGTGGAGCAATCCCCCAGTCCCGCTTCGTCGAGCAGCGCGAGCACGTCGTCGCTGTCGCTGTGACGCACTTGCAGCACCACGCCGAGCTCTTCGGCGAAGAGCGCCGCCAGGGAGTCCCCTCCCAGAGGGGCGATGTCGATCTCCAGGCCGCAGCGGCCGGCGAAGGCCATCTCCAACAGGGTGACGATCAGGCCGCCGTCAGAACGGTCGTGGAAGGCCAGCAGCAGGCCCTCGCGGTTGAGCTCCTGAATCCGCTCGAAACAGCGCACCAGCAGGGCGGGATCGTCCAGATCGGGCGTTCGGTCGCCGAGCTGGTCGTAAACCTGGGCCAGGGCCGAAGCGCCAAGGCGGTGGCGCCCCCCCCCCAGGTCCACCAGAACGAGGTCGGTATCCCCCAGATCGGTGCGCAGCTGGGGCGTGAGCGTGTGGCGCGCGTCCTCCACAGGCGCGAACGCGCTGACGATGAGGGAGAGGGGCGCGCTCATCTCCCGGCGCTCGCCCTCCACCTCCCACACCGTCTTCATCGACATGGAATCCTTGCCCACCGGAATGGCGACGCCGAGGGCGGGACAGAGCTCCATGCCCACCGCCTCCACCGTGTCGTAGAGCCTGGCGTCCTCGCCGGGGTGGCCGGCGGCCGCCATCCAGTTGGCCGACAGCTTCACCCGCCCCAGCCTCTCGACGGGCGCCGCCATGATGTTGGTGAGCGCCTCGCCGATGGCCATGCGCCCCGAGGCGGGCGCGTCCACCAGCGCCAGGGGGGTGCGCTCGCCCACGGCCATGGCCTCTCCCGCGTATCCCCGGTAGTCGGCGAGGGTCACCGCCACGTCGGCCACCGGCACCTGCCAGGGACCCACCATCTGGTCGCGCGCCACCAGGCCGGTGATACTGCGATCGCCGATGGTGATGAGAAAGGTCTTGTTCGCCACCGTGGGCAGCCGCAGCACCCGCTCCAGCGCCTGGCCGATGTCGATGCCCTCCAGCCGCAACGGCAGGCGCGGCGCCTCCAGGTGGCGCGCGTCGCGTACCATCTTCGGCGGCTTGCCGAAGAGCAGCCCCATGGGCATGTCGATGGGATTGTTCTCGAAGAGACCGTCGCCGAGCAGCAGCCGCTCCTCGTCCACCGCTTCACCCACCACCGCATAGGGGCAGCGTTCGCGCTCGCAGATGGCCTGGAAGCGCTCCAGCCGGTCGGCGTGGATCGCCAGTACGTAGCGCTCCTGGGCCTCGTTGCACCAGATCTCCATGGGCGTCATGCCCGGATCGGCGGTGGGAATGGTTCTCAGTTCGAAGCGCCCTCCCAGGCCGGCGTCGTGAATCAGCTCGGGCAGGGCGTTGGAGAGGCCGCCCGCGCCCACGTCGTGGATGAAGAGGATGGGGCTCTCCTCCCCGAGGGCGCAGCAGCGGTCGATCACCTCCTGGCAGCGGCGCTGCATCTCGGGATTGGCGCGCTGCACCGAGGCGAAATCGAGCTCCTCCGAGGAGGTTCCGGAGGCCATGGAGGAGGCGGCTCCGCCCCCGAGCCCGATGAGCATGGCCGGTCCGCCCAGCACCACCAGGGGCGAACCCGCCGGAAAGGGTTTCTTCTCCACGTGTTCCTCGCGGATATTGCCCAGCCCTCCCGCCAGCATGATGGGCTTGTGGTAACCGCGTAGTTCGGTGCCCTCGGCGGCCGGCACCTCCATCTCGAAGGTGCGGAAATAGCCGCAGAGGTTGGGACGGCCGAACTCGTTGTTGAAGGCGGCGGCGCCGATGGGGCCCTCCAGCATGATCTCCAGGGCGGAGACGATGCGGCCCGGCTTGCCGAAGTCGCGTTCCCACGGCTGCTCGAAGCCCGGAATCCGCAGGTTGGAGACGGAGAACCCGCACAACCCCGCCTTGGGCTTGGAGCCCCGCCCGGTGGCCCCCTCATCGCGGATCTCGCCGCCGGAGCCGGTGGCGGCGCCCGGATCGGGCGAGATGGCGGTGGGATGGTTGTGGGTCTCCACCTTCATCAGCAGGTGGATCGGCTCGTCGTGCTCGCCGTAGACGCCGTCCGACGGCGCGGGGAAGAAGCGGCGCCCGCGGCTCCCCTCCACCACGGCGGCGTTGTCCTTGTAGGCGGAGAGCACCCCTTCCGGCGACCGCTCGGTGGTGTTGCGGATCATCTGGAAGAGGCTCTTCTCCCGCGCCTCTCCGTCGATGACCCAGCTGGCGTTGAAGATCTTGTGGCGGCAGTGCTCCGAGTTGGCCTGGGCGAACATCATCAGCTCCACGTCCGAGGGGTTGCGCCCCAGCGCCTGGAAGCTCTCCACCAGGTAGTCGATCTCGTCCTCCGAAAGGGCCAGCCCCAACTCGCCGTTGGCCGCCGCCAGCGCGTCGCGTCCGCCGCCGAGGACGTCCACCTCGGTATAGGTGCGCGGCTCGGCGTGGAAGAAGAGCACCTCGGCCTCGTCCAGGCCGAAAAAGACCGATTCGGTCATGCGATCGTACAACAGCGCCGCCGCCTCGCCCAGTTGGTGGTCGTCCAGCTCTCCCCGCAGGTAGTAGGCGACTCCCCGCTCGATGCGCTCCACCTTCTGCAGGCCGCAGTTGTGGGCGATGTCGGTGGCCTTGGAGGACCAGGGAGAGATGGTGCCGGGCCGAGGGGTCACCAGCAGCAGCCGCCCTTCGGGCTCGTGCACCTCCAACGCCGGGCCGTACTGGAGAATGCGCTCCAGCACCTCCAGCTCACGGGGCTCCAGCGTCTCGAACAGCTCCACCAAGTGGAGAAACTCGGCGTAGAGTCCCACCGCCCGGCCGATCCGGTCGGCGATCTTCTGCTCCAGCTTGCGCAGCCGGAAATCGGAGAGAGCGGGCGCGCCGCGCAGTTTCAGCATTGGGCTACCTCGGTGAAGAACAGCAGCGGGAATGATACTACAGGGCCGCCGAACCCTTGCCGCCGGCGAGCCGCTGCAGCGCCACCGCGGCCGCCGTCATGCCGAAGGTGGCGGTCACCGGCGCGCAGGAGCCGTATCCGCCGCAGTTGAGTCGTCCCGACGCCCCGCCTTCGCACGACTCGCCGGGCAGGGAGTGGCGCACCGGCGGCTCGTCGGACCAGACCGCCGGCACGCCGAAGCGGCGCTTGGGGTTGCGGCTGAAGCCATACTCTTGGCGCAACAGGCGGCGGGTGCGCGCCAGCAGGGGATCCTGCTCGGTGCGGCTGAGGTCGCTCACGCGGACGCGCGTGGGGTCGCTCTTACCCCCCGCGCCACCCACGGTGACCAGAGGAAGGCGACGGCGCCGGCAGCAACGAGCCAGGGCCGCTTTCACGCGAAAGTCGTCGATGCAGTCGATCAGCTGGTGGAACTCCCCGTGGATCAACGCTTCCAAGTTGTCGAGCGAGAGAAAGTCCTCCACCAGGGTGACCTTGGCATGGGGGTTGATCTGGCCGACGCGCTCGGCCATCACCTCGATCTTGGAGCGGCCGAGGGTGGCGTCCAGAGCGGGCAGCTGGCGGTTGATGTTGGACTCCACCAGATGATCCAGATCGATGAGAGTGAGGCGCCCCACCCCGCTGCGAGCCAGCGCCTCCACCGCCCAAGATCCCACGCCGCCCACGCCAACCACGCAGACATGCGATCGCTGGAAACGGCTCAGCGCCTCGGGCCCATGCAGGCGGCCGATGCCGCCGAAACGTCTTTCCAGATCCACTGCGGTTCTCGTGAAAAAAGTGTTATATTAGCTTGTTTTTCAGACGGATTGTCACGCCATGGAAACTATACGCCTGACGGAATACAGCCACGGCTCGGGTTGCGGCTGCAAGATCGCTCCGCGCCTTCTCGACGAGATCCTCCAGGGAAGCGTCGGCATGCCCGCCGATCCCCGCCTGCTGGTGGGCAACGCCAGCCGCGACGACGCCGCCGTCTACGATCTGGGCGACGGCCGTTCGGTGATCTCCACCACCGATTTCTTCATGCCCATCGTGGACGACCCTTTCGAATTCGGCCGCATCGCCGCCACCAACGCCATCAGCGACATCTACGCCATGGGCGGCTCGCCGCTGATGGCCATCGCCATCTTCGGCTGGCCCATCGACAAGCTGGGGCCGGAAGTGGCCCAGCGGGTGATCGACGGCGGCCGCCACACCTGCCGCGAGGCCGGCATTCCCCTGGCGGGAGGCCACTCCATCGACGCGCCCGAACCCATCTTCGGGCTGGCGGTGACCGGCACCGCGGAGAATCGCCACCTCAAGCGCAACGACCAGGCCGAGGCGGGCTGCCGCCTCTATCTCACCAAGCCGCTGGGAATCGGCATCCTCACCACGGCTCAGAAGCAGAAGAAGCTCAAGCCGGAACATGCGCGCATCGCCCCCGACACCATGTGCCGGCTCAACCGGGTGGGACCGGAGCTGGCCCGCCTGGAAGGGGTCGCCGCCATGACCGACGTCACCGGCTTCGGCCTGCTGGGCCATCTGCTGGAGATCTGCCGGGGCAGCGACCTGGCGGCACGGATCGATTTCGAGCGGGTGCCCTTCCTTCCCCACGTGAAAGAGTACCTCGCCCTGGGCTGCTCTCCCGGCGGTGCCCGCCGCAACTTCGCCAGCTACGGCGACCAGGTGGCGCCCCTGGACGAGGAGCGGCGCGCCCTCTTGTGCGACCCCCAGACCTCCGGCGGCCTGCTGGTGGCTGTGCGGCCCGCGGAAGAAGAGCGGTTCCACGCCGTGCTCCACGCCTCCGGACTGGAACTGGAGCCCATCGGCGAGCTGAGGCCGTGGCATGGAGGGCCTCGCATCGAGGTGCGCTGATGGAGCTGCCCGAGATCAACGACTACCCCCGCCTCTTCCTCGAGGAGCGCCCCCTGCTGGACGTGCGCGCTCCGGTGGAGTTCACCGCCGGCGCCTTTCCCGGGGCGGTCAACCTGCCTCTGCTCACCGACGAGGAGCGCCATCTCATCGGCATCCGCTACAAGGAGGCGGGACAGGAAGCGGCGGTGGAGTTGGGACGGGAGCTGGTGGACGGCCTGCCGCGGCGGGAGCGGACCGAACGCTGGGCGGAATTCGTCCGCGCCCATCCCGAAGGCGCGCTCTACTGCTTTCGCGGCGGCATGCGTTCCAAGATCGTCCAGGAGTGGATCTTCGAGGCCACCGGCATCGCCTATCCGCGCGTCAAAGGGGGCTACAAGGCATTGCGCAACTTTTTGCTGCAAGAGTTCGAGAGGTCGATGCAGCAGCTCGAAACAGTGGTGGTCGGCGGCCGCACCGGCGTGGGAAAGACGATTCTGATCCAACGTCTGGACGACAGCATCGACCTGGAGGGGCTGGCCTGGCACCGCGGCTCCGCCTTCGGCCGTCACGCCACCCCCCAACCCACCCAGATCGATTTCGAGAACCGGCTCGCCGTGGCGCTGATGAAACATCGGAGCCGCAAACCGCACCGAGCGGCGGTTTTCGAAGACGAGAGCAAAGCGGTCGGCTCCCGTCACCTCCCCCCGCCGGTGTACGAAAAGATGTCACGCAGTCCGCTGGTGATCCTTGAAGCCTCCCTGGAGGAGCGGATCGCCAACTCCATCGACGAGTATGTGACCCGGTCGCTGCAGGAGTATCAGCAGCTCCATGGAGAGGAAGCGGGCTTCGAACGTTGGGCGGAATACGCCGTGGAGAGCCTCGGACGCATCGCCCGCAGGCTGGGGGGCGAGCGCCACCGGGAGATGGAGCGGGAGCTGACCGGCGCCATCGAAAAGATGCGCCGCGGCCAGCCACACGACGTGCATGCAGGATGGATCGCCCGCCTTCTCACCGAATACTACGATCCCATGTATGACTATCAGCTTCGCAACAAGCGCTCGCGCATCGTCCATGCCGGCGACATGAAATCGGTCATGCAATATCTCTCCCGATCACGCTGAAGCGGCTGCATTTTCTGAAATGGCGACCTTCCCTGCGCCAACCTGGGACGCCACCATTCCCTCAAAAACTATCATTAAAAATTTCCCGATCTGAAAAAGGACGGCGTTTGCCATCCTTTGAAATATTTCATATATTACCTGGGTCTTTTACATGGAGGTGAATGTAAGGTTCCAACTTAGGATAGAAAATCGCTCGAATAGAGATGTCATCAATGTCGTCTCAGGTTGGTTTGACGCGATGTTTCCAAATAATATATTCCATGACAGAGGACAATAATGGCCAAGAAAAAGACCGCATCCATCGAAGAACTTTCCTCCGCCGAATTGTATGAACTGGCCAAGCGCCGAGAAGAAGAGGAACGCCGTCAGGAGGAAGAGGCGAAAAAGGAGCTGATCAAGGAGCTGCGCGCCAAGCGCCGCGCCCTGGTCAGGCGGCACAAAAAGGAACTGGCCGAGGTCGACGCCGAAATCGCCCGTCTCACCGGCAAGAGCACCCCTCGAAAGAAATCGGGCGGCAAAAGCAATGTCACCGATGCCATCGTCGGCATCATCGAAAAGGCGGGACGCATCACCACTAGCGAGCTGAAGGCCGCCCTGGCGGAAAACGGCATCCAAGTGGCCAATCTGCCACAGACTCTGGCTTATCTGAAACGGCGGGGTCGCATCACCTCCCCCGAACGGGCGATCTACGAGGTCGCCAAGTGACGTCAAAACGAAAAACCCCCGAGGGCTTTTCCTCGGGGGTTTTTTCAGGCTTTGAAAACCGTGGCGCTTTTCCAAGCCTTTTTCAGAAATTTTGGTAGGCGCGATTGGACTCGAACCAACGACCCCCACCATGTCAAGGTGGTGCTCTAACCAGCTGAGCTACGCGCCTGTTGCGTGGTGCGAACTATACACGTCGTACCGTTGCCAAGCAAGCAAAGGCGCGGCCTGTGGAACCCGCCAGACCTCTTCTTGACAGACAGCGGGAGGAGAACGGAGAATGTGCGAACATTCAAAGTCATCCCTCCACCCTTGGACGACATTCCCATAGGCGGCCTTTTCGCCGCCCTCTTCATTCTCATCGTTCTTTCGGCCTTCTTCTCCGGCTCGGAAACGGCATTGATGACTCTCAATCGTTACCGCCTGCGCCATTTGGCGGAGGAAGGCCACAAGGCGGCACGCCTGGCCGAACGGCTGCTGCAGCGCCCCGACCGCCTCATCGGCCTCATTCTGCTGGGCAACAACTTCGTCAACATCCTCGCCTCCTCGCTGGCCACGGTGCTGGCCATACGGCTGGGCGGCGAGGGAGCGATCCCCGTCGCCGCCGGCTTTCTGACCCTGGTGATCCTCATCTTCTCGGAAGTGGCTCCGAAGACGTTGGCGGCACTGCACCCGGAACGCCTGGCCTTTCCCGCCGCCTGGATCTTCGTACCCTTGTTGAAGGTCGCGCGGCCGCTGGTGGTCCTGATCAACTTCTTCGCCAATGCACTGCTCAAGCTGTTGCGCGTCTATCCCGGGGAGGTGGGACAGGAGACCGTGAGCAAAGAGGAGCTGCGCACCATCGTCAACGAGGCGGGAGCGCTGATCTCGCGGCGACACAAGAAGATGTTGCTTGCCATCCTCGATCTGGAAAAGGCCAAGGTGGACGACATCATGATCCCTCGCCAGGAGATCGATGGCATCGATCTCGACGAACCGTGGGAAGAGCTGCTCGAAGACCTGCGGGAGATGCCCTACACCCAGGCCTTGGTCTATCGCGGCAGCATCGACCGAGTGGTGGGTTTCATCCACGCCAGAAACTTGATGAGAACGCTCATGGAGGGCGAGCTGACGCCGGAAAAACTGGAAGGCCTCATCCAGGAGCCCTACTACATTCCATCGGGCACTCCCCTCAACACCCAGCTATTCAATTTCCAGAAGGCCAAGCGGCGGGTGGGGCTGGTGGTGGACGAATACGGCGATGTGCTGGGGCTGGTGACCATGAGCGACCTGCTGGAACAGATCGTGGGTGAATTCACCAGCGATCCCACCGACCGCATCGCAGACGTCATCCCTCAGGAGGACGGCAGTTACCTCGTCAGCGGCAGCGCCAACCTGCGAGAACTGGTCAGAACCTTCGGCTGGAAGTTGCCCACCGACGGCCCACGCACGCTGAACGGCCTCATCCTTGAACGGCTCGAGTCCATCCCCCAGCCTGGCACCAGCCTGCTGATCAACGGCTATCCGGTGGAGGTGCTGCAGATCCAGGACAATGCCGTGAAGACGGCCCGTCTGGTTCCGCGCCGGCACCGAGCTGAGCGCGGCGGAGACGGTTCCCACTAGGAACGGCTCGCTCAGCCGCGGCTCACCCAAGCACCTTGGAAGCGTTTTTCGCGGCCCAATTGGTTGCGGAAACGAATCGCCTCACCTTTGCTGTGGAACCCGGCAACGAAGAGCCGGTACACCGTCTTCCCCTTCACCTTGGCGGCCTTGATCTGCAACTGCTGGAACCGCTCCTCCAGCCCGGCGCGAGCCTTTTCCACCTGCTGACGGCTGCTGGAGGAGAGAAGCACCACGCCCCACTCCGCTTTCACTCTCCCCGCAGGGGAACGCTTCTCGTTGCTCGTGGAGATTTTTTGTACCGACTTTTTCGCTGCCACTCCCACAGACATGCCTTTCTGCGTGGCGGTAGCCTCCCCTGATTTTTCGGTAGCTTTGAAAAGCGGTTGCAAAGGAACGAAAAAGGACAACGCCATGGCGTCGAGATCGTCGAGACGAGCCTTGGCTTCCTTATCCCGCGCCGCCAACGCAGCGGTCAGCTCGTCTTTCGATACCCAACGGCCCCGATCCGTCGCTTTTTCGATCTCCGTCAGACGTTCCTGCAAGCTGCTCTGAATACGCTGCAACTGAACAGCGGAGCTCTCCATCTGTTCAAGGCGGACCTGCAACCGCCGCTCTGATTCCATCTGACCGTAATAAAGCAGCCCGAGAACGGCCACGGCCCCCAACAACACCAAATTGAGAAGAGGCTGAATTCCTGGGCCTTTCCCTCTTGTGAACGACTCCGGCTCCACCGAGGCGTCTTCAGAAAGAAGCGTTCCCGTTTTTTTTGCGCTCTCGACCGCCGGCTCCGGTTCTTTCCCCGCAACGGCAGCGGGGACTGCGGAAGAGAGTTCCAGAACGTCCTCTTCCAGTTCCCCGCTCTGCAGATCGGCAGGACCTTCGTCACGGATCCGGCCGATCACTCTGCTGAGGTTGCGGTCCCGATTCCCGCCCTTTTCGGCACCAGCCGGTGACGGCGCGAAGGCATCGGAGATCCCGTCGAGACCTGTGGGCGGAAGATTCTCCAGCACTGTGGCGAAATCCGTCGTCCCTTCCGCCTCGGGAGAAGCTTCACGCGCCTCCAGACGAGAAACGAAATCGGCACTGAGCTGGCCGGCGCCGCGCTCTTCCATCGGTTGCTCTGTTTTGGCCATCGAACGTTCTCCCTCGATTCAGGCGTAAAGGTCGAGATGACCGTCCTCGTCCGACTCCTTGGAAACATCCTTCTCGGCAGGGTTATGCCGGCGACTACCGGGCCCCTCCTTTCCAGACTCGTCCGCGGGCCGAGACTTCCTGGCAGCGGCAGCCCGGAACTCGTTCAGCGGCGCCACCGGCCACACCGGCAGCAGCTTCTCCACCCGATTTTCCGGCACTTTTCCTCGCTCCTATTCGTCGTCGCTGATCCAGTCGTGCATCCTGGCTCGCAGGCGATTGAGCGCCTGGCCGTGGATCTGGCATACCCGGGCCTCGCTCACACCGAGGATTTCGCCGATCTCTCGCAGATTGAACTCGTCGTCATAATAGAGCGACATCACCAGTTTCTCGCGTTCCGGCAAGGAGGCGATGGCCTCCGCCAGCCCCTCCTTGAAGCGAAGGTCGTGCAACTCCGACAGCGGCCCCCGGCCCACGCCATCCGGATCGGAATCCGGATTCCAGGCGTCGCCATTGAGCTCATCATAACTGAGCACGTGGCACCCCGCCGTGTCCCGAAGAATGCGGTTGTACTCTTCGAGATTCAATCCCAGCTCTTCGGCCACCTCGCTGGGCCGCGCTTCCCTTCCCTCGCGGTTCTCCACCATCTGCACCGCTTCGGCGAGTTGCCTCGCCTTGCGATAGACCGAACGCGGCGTCCAGTCTCCCCGGCGCACCTCGTCGATCATGGCGCCCTGGACCCGGATACGGGCGTAGGTCTCGAAACTGGCCCCCTTGCTTCCGTCGTAATTGTTGATCGCCTCGAGCAAACCCACCATGCCCGCCTGCACGAGGTCGTCCAGTTGCACGCTTGAGGGCATACGCCCCATGAGATGGTAGGCGATGCGACGCACCAAGGGCAGATGACGCTCCACCATCTGCTCATAGTCGAGCTTTTCCGCTTCTGCATACCGGGCGGCCATGTTCATGGCGTCTCCTCCAAGTATTCACGTTCCGCGTCGATGAGGCGTTCGACGAAGAACTCCAGTTGTCCACCCGCTTGGCGAGGAAGCGGCCATTCATCCACGCTGCGCGCCACCTTCTTCAGCGCCTGCGCCGAAGGACTGCTGGGATAGGCCGATACCACCGCCTGTTGTTTCTGCACCGCCTGGCGCAGCCGCTCGTCGTGAGGAATGGCTCCCAGATAAGCAGGGGTTACGTCGAGAAAGCGCTCGGTGGCGCGGGCGAGCTTCCGATAGAGCTCGTGTCCCTCGCGAACCGAATGGGCCATATTGGCCAGCACATGGAATCGTTCCATGCCGTATTCACGGTTCATCACTTTCATGAAGGCGTAGGCGTCGGTAATGGAGGCCGGTTCGTCGCACACCACCACAATCACTTCCTGGGAGGCACGACAAAAGCTGACCACACTGTCCGAGATGCCGGCCGCGGTATCGACGATGAGCACGTCAAGGTCGTAGCTCAGTTCGCTGAAGGCACGGATCACGCCGGCATGCTCCGCCGGCGAAAGCGAGGCCATGCGCCCGATCCCCGAAGAGGCGGGGATGATGCGCAGGTCGCCCGGTCCTTCCACGATGATCTCCTCCAGGCTGCGTTCCCCCTCGATGAGGTGGGAAAGATCGTATTCCGGGCTCAATCCCAGCAGAACGTCCACGTTGGCCAGCCCGAAATCGGCATCCAGCAGCATCACCTTTCGGCCCAGCTCGTCCAGGGCCACCGCCAGATTGACCGAAACGTTGGTCTTGCCGACCCCGCCCTTGCCGCCGCTCACCGCGATCACCTTGACCGGTTTCGGCGCTCCCATGCGTCGCAGCCCCGTCGCCTGATCCACCTTTGCTTCATGCATGAGCATTTGCCAACAAACCTCCGAAATTGAATGCCAGCGCCTCCTCTTCGGGCGCCTCCTCCATCCGCTGCATGAGGGTGACGGCGTGCTGAACCAGCTTCTCCGCCCGCGCCGGATGGAGGTCGTCCGGAACCTGCTGACCGTCACCCACGAAGGCGGCGGGCAACTGATGTTCCACGAGCACCGACAGCAGTCCTCCCAAACTGCCGGCCTCGTCGAGCTTGGTGAGGATGCAGTTGTGCAGCCCGATCCTGCGGAAATTGCGGATCACCTCGCGCTGTAGCGCCGTCTGCCCGGTGGCGGAGAGCACCAGATAGTTGCGAATACGCTGTTCCCCCACGTTCAAGGTGGAAAGCCGTTCCATCAGATGAAGATCGCGCTGACTCACCCCGGCCGTGTCGATGAGCACCAGCTTTCGGTCCCGGGCATGGTTGAGCACCGCTTGCAGCTCGTCGCGGTCGCCGGCGGTCTGCACCGGAATGCCGAGGATCCTGCCGTAGGTGCGCAGCTGCTCATGGGCGCCGATGCGATAGCTGTCGGTGGTCACCAGGGCGATATGCCGCCGACCGTGGCGCAGCGCGAAACGGGCCGCCAGCTTGGCGACGGTGGTGGTCTTCCCGACGCCCGTGGGTCCCACCAGGGCGATCACGCCGCCGTTGGAGAGCAGATCGTCTTCGGTGACCGGCAACATGCCCGCCAGCATCTTGAGCGCTTCCGCCCAGCCATCCCCGGCTCCCCCGCCCACCAGCGCCTGGTCGGCGATCTCCCGCGCAAGGCCAGGCGCCAAACCCAACGCCATCAATCGTTTGAGCAGGTTGGCCCGCAGCGGCTGCACCTTTCTCATCTCGCCCCAGCCAAACTGCAGCAGGGGAGAATGCAGAATCTCCTTCAGCTCCCGAATCTCGCGTTCCAACCGCTCCATGGGAGCGGCCACCGGCGGCTCCTTGTCCACCGAATACCGAGGAGCGGCGTCCGTGGGGGCTTTTCCGGCCGTTTCGGGTACCTCTTTCCGCAGAGGCTGCTCGAAGGGCGAGGCGGCAGCCTTCCGCGATGCGCCGGTGGGCTCGCCGATGCCGAGAGCCCGGTTCACCAATGCCTGGTCGTAGTCCACGGCCGCGATGATCTCCACTCCTCCGTCCACCCGACGGTTGGAGAGAATGACCGCGTCCGGTCCCTGATCCTCCCGAACCTTGCGGATCGCCTGACGCATGTCCGGTGCGAAATAACGTTTCATCTTCATCGGTTTGTCCCTCTCCTACACCGCCTGCTCGAGACGGGCGCCGGCGGAAGAGACCACCTTCACCCGCCGGTTGTCCGGCACCTCGTCGTAGGCCAACACCTGTAGCGTGGGGATGACGCTGCGCAACAGACGCGACAGCAGATTGCGGATCGCCGGGCTCACCAGCAGCACCGGTGTCCGCCCTTCCATCTCTTCACGCTGCGCCAGCTCTTTCACGTCGTTCATCAATCGGTCCACGATACCCGGCTCCATGCCGCCTTCTTGTCCCTGTACCGACTGAAGCAATATCTGTTCCAAGTTCGGATCAAGAGCAATGACTTCAAGTTCATCCTTCATCCCATTGATATGTTGATAAATTTGCCTGGAAAGCGCTCTCCGGACTGCCGCCGTCAAAACGTCGGCATTCTGACTTTCACGCCCCTGATCCGCCAAAGTTTCCGCGATGGTTCGCAGGTCACGCACGGGAATGCCCTCGCCGAGCAGGTTCTGCAGCACCTTCAGCACGGTGCCGAGAGAGAGGGTCTTCGGCACCAAGTCTTCGACCAGCTTGGGTGAGCTCTTGGCGAGCAGGTCGAGCATCTGCTGCACCTCTTCGTAACCGAGCAGCTCATGGGCATGCTGTTGCAACAGGTGGCTCAGATGGGTGGCGATGACGGTGCTGGCGTCCACCACCGTGTATCCCAACGCCTGGGCCTCGTCGCGCTGGCCGGGTTCGATCCAAACCGCTTCCAATCCGAAGGCGGGGTCTTTCGTCTCGATGCCCCTGAGCTCGCCGTACACTTGGCCCGGATTGATGGCCAGCTCCCGGTCGGGATGGACCTCTCCTTCGCCGATGGGCACGCCCCGCAAAGTGATCCGATAGGCTCCCGGCGCCAGCTCCAGGTTGTCGCGAATGTGGACCGGAGGGATGAGAAAACCCAACTCCTGCGAAAGCTTGCGCCGGATGCCCTTGATCCGCCCCATGAGCTGGCCGCCCTGCGCCTTGTCCAACAGGGGAATGAGGCGGTAGCCCACCTCCAGGCCGAGCGTGTCCACCTGGGCCACCTCCTCCCAACTCAGCTCCTTCTCTTCGGCGGTCTGGGTTTCCGGCTCGTCCTTTTCAACCTCTTGAGCCTCCTGCTTCGAGCGGCTGCGGCGCAGCCACCAGGCGCCGCCGCCGAGCAGCGCGGCGAGCAGCAGGAACACCATATTGGGCATGCCGGGAACCGTGCCCAGCACGCCCAGGATGGCGGCCGTCACCATCAGCGCCTTGGGGCTGCCCAGCAGTTGGCCGACGATCTGCTCCCCCATCTCCTTCGCCGCGGTGGCGCGGGTGACGATGATGGCGGCTGCGGTGGAGAGCACCAGCGAGGGCACCTGGGCCACCAGGCCATCGCCGATGGTGAGCAAGGTGTAGTTGTGGGCGGCTTGGGAGAAGTCGAGTCCATGCTGCACCATGCCGACGAAGAGACCGCCCACCACGTTGATTACCAGAATCAGAATGCCGGCGATGGCGTCACCACGGACGAACTTGCTGGCACCGTCCATGGAGCCGTAGAAATCGGCTTCGCTGGCGATCTCCTCGCGGCGGCGGCGCGCCTCTTCCTGGGTGATGAGGCCGGCGTTGAGGTCGGCGTCCACCGCCATCTGCTTGCCCGGCATGGCGTCCAGGGTGAAGCGGGCGCTCACCTCGGAAACCCGGCCGGCGCCTTTGGTCACCACCACGAAGTTGATGATGGTGATGATGGTGAAGATGATGAAGCCCACGGCGTAGTTGCCTCCCACCACGAACTCCCCGAAGGCCTGGATCACCCGGCCGGCAGCCTCGGTGCCGTTGTGGCCTTCCAGCAGCACCACCCGCGTGGAGGCGACGTTGAGCGCCAGACGCAGCAGGGTGGCCACCAGCAGCACGGTGGGAAAAGCAGCGAAATCGAGGGGCCGGCGGGTGTAGAGCACCACCAGCAGCACCATCAGGGAGATGGCGATGTTGAAGGTGAAGAGCGTGTCCAGCGCCATGGGCGGCAGCGGCAGCATCATCATGCCCAGCATGACGATCATCAGCAACGGCGTACCCAGCCCCATGCGCTGCAGGCTCCTGGCCAGCTGTGCGAAATTGAATTTCTCCATCATCGGCTCTCCATCGAGTTTCACCATGCCGGCCCCGGCCGGCTCTTCTCACCACGCTTCTTCATCGAAAGGCTTCCGGCACGGGAAGATCCTCGGGGGGCTCCGGAGGTCTCCGCCCCTCGGCCAGCGCGGCATCGAGCTGATACACGTAGGCGAGGATGTGGGCCACCGCCACATAGAGTTCCGCTGGAATCTCCTGGTCGATCTCCACCAGCGCGTGGAGCGCGCGGGCCAGCGGCGGAGCCGAGACCACAGGCACGCCGTGGGCCTCGGCGATGGTGCGGATCTGCTTGGCGATGAGATCCGCCCCTTTGGCCACCACCCGGGGAGCGGACTCCTCTTCGCGCTCGTAGCGCAGGGCCACCGCATAGTGAGTGGGGTTGGTGATCACCACGTCGGCGTTGGGAACCTCCTGCATCATGCGGCGCTGCGCCATCTCCCGCTGGATCGCCCGGATCCGCCCCTTCACCTCTGGGCTGCCCTCGGTCTCCTTGTGCTCGTCCTTGATCTCCTTGCGCGTCATGCGAAGCTGTTTGTTGTGCTGCCACAACTGGAATGGCACATCCACCAGCGCCACCAGCACCAGCACCGAGCCGATGAAGAGAAAGGCCCACAAGCAGAGCGAGCCGGCGTGGGCCAGCGCCTGTCGCAGAGGCTCGCTTGCAAGGGCACGAAGCTCGTCCAGCCGCCCCCACAGAATCACCGCCGAGGCCACGGCCACCAGCAGGAACTTGGCCAGCGTCTTGCCCAGCTCCATGAGCCCTTTCAGGGAAAAGATCCTGCCCAGGCCCTTGATGGGGTCGAGCTTCTCCACCTTGAAGGCGATCGCCTTGGCGCTGAAGGTCCAGCCCCCGAGGGCCAACGGTGCCAGCGCCGCAGTCACCAACAGCAACGCGAACAACGGCGCCACCGCCAGCAGTCCCTCGCCGATGCTGCCGGAAAGAGAGTGCACAAGCTGGGAAGGGTCGGTCAGAGCGTCGCGTTCCAGGACGAAAGAGCGGCGCATGATCTGTAGCAAGCGCCCCACCATGCCACCTCCCAAAAACAGAAAGGCGGCGGCCGAAACCAGCAACACCGCCAGAGTGGTGAGCTCGCGGGAACGGGGAACCTGGCCCTTCTCCCTGGCTTCCCGGAGCCGTTTGGGAGTGGGCTGTTCGGTGCGTTCTTCGGCGCTCGCGTTCTCCGCCATCTCAGCTCACCAGCAGCCGTCGGATCAGATCGAAAGCGTCGAGCATCATCCCGCCGAAGCGGTCGCCGAGCCCCGGCAGCACCATCAGGATCAACAGAAAACCGGCCAGGATCATCACCGGAAAGCCCACCGCGAAGATATTGAGTTGCGGCGCCGCGCGGGCGGCCACGCCGAAAGCGATGTTCACCAACAGCAGGCCGGTGACGGCCGGCAATGCCACCAGCAGCCCTCCCGCGAACATGTACCCGCCCCAAAGAGCGATCTTCCAGGGCTGGGCCGCATCGGGCAGCGGCGCGCCCACCGGCAACAGCCGAAAGCTGTCGGCCAGCAGCTGAATGAGCACCAGGTGGCCGTTGAGCGCCAGAAACAAAAGGGTCACCATGATGAGAAAGGCTTGGCTCACCACCGGCACCTGTACGCCGTTCTGGGGGTCCACTGCCGAGGCGAACCCCAGCCCCATGGCCATGGCGATGCTCTGCCCGCCCACCACGAAGACCGCGAACACCAGCTGCAGGATGAACCCCATGGCGAGGCCGATGAGGAGCTGTTCCACGCCGATGAGCAGCGCCTCTCCGCTGATGGGATCCACCGCGGGCATGGCCGGCAGAACCGGCACCAGCAACCAGGCGATGAGCACCGCCAGCAGCACCCGGATCCGCACCGGCAGGCTGGGTGCCGAGAGGACGGGAGCCGTCATGAAAAGGCCGGCCACCCGCAGCAGCGGCCACATCAGCGCGGTCACCCATGCGCTCAGTTGCGTGACGCTGAACTGGAGCAACGCCTCAGCCTCCTATGAAGTCCGGAATGTTCTGGAACAGGCGGACGGTGAAATCGGTGATCACCCGCAGCATCCAGGGGCCGGCGACCATCAGAGCCACCACCAGGATGATGAGCTTGGGAATGAAGCTGAGGGTCATCTCCTGAATCTGGGTGGCGGCCTGGATCATGCCGATGAGCAGACCCACCGCCAGCGCGCTGAGCAGCAGCGGCGCGGCCAGCAGCATGGTGACCATGAGCGCGTTCCGTCCGATGTCCAAGACCGATTCCGGCGTCACCGATACATCTCCCTACTGATAGAAACTGGTGGCCAGCGTCCCCATGATGAGGGACCAGCCGTCCACCAGAACGAAAAGCATCAATTTGAACGGCATTGAGATGATCATGGGCGAAAGCATCATCATTCCCATGGCCATGAGCACGCTCGCCACCACCAGGTCGATCACCAGAAACGGCAGGAAAATGAGAAATCCGATCTGAAACGCCGTTTTCAACTCGCTGGTGACAAAAGCGGGCAGCAGCAACGAAAAGGGAACCTGGTCGCGCGAGGGCAGCCCTTTTCGGCCCGAGATGCGGGTGAACATCATCAGATCGTCCTCCCGCGTCTGGTTGAGCATGAACTTGCGGAAAGGCTCGGCCACCTTCTGCAACGCCGCTTCGGCGCCCAGTTGCTCGTCTAGATAGGGCTTCAGGCCGTTCTGATAAGCCTGGTCGAAGACCGGCGCCATGATGAAGAGCGAGAGAAAGAGCGCCAGGCCCAGAAGGATCTGGTTGGAGGGGGTCTGGGCGGTGCCCAGCGCCTGCCGGAGTATGGCCAGCACTACGATGATGCGGGTGAAGGAGGTCATCATGATGAGGGCCGCCGGCAGCAGGCTGAGCACCGTCATCAGCAGCAGGATCTGGATGGTGACGCTGTAGGTCTGGCCGCCCCCCGGGCTGGGGGTCACCGTGAGCGCGGCGAGGCCGCTCTGGGCCAGCAGCTCGGGGCTCCATGCCAGCAGCAGAAGGAGAGGAAGCCACCGCTTCACGACTGCGCCTGCCTGCCGAGAAGCCGGCCCAGCCGGCGCGAGAAGCCCTCTTCCCCCTCGGCCGGGGAAAGGTCCTCGTCCTGCAGAGGTCGGTCCAGCACGTGCAGCGTCTGCACCCGCCCCGGCGCCACCCCCAGCACCAGGTGGACGTCTTCCACCTCCACCACCAGAATCCGCTCCCGGGAGCCGAGCGAGAGCCCGCCCACCAACCGCAGCCGGCCCGCGCCATTGAAACGGGCGCCGTTCAGCCGCCGGGTGAGCCAGGCGAGCGCCACCACCAACCCCAGTACCAGGAGCAGGCCGCCCAGCACCTGGACCAACTCGGCACCGAAGTCCAACCGGGGGGCGCTGTCCACGTCGCCCGCCAACGCCGAAGCGGACAACGTCAACAGCGTCGCCATCCAAAAGACGGACGAGACCATCATTAGCGCAGCTTCCTCACCCGTTCCGCGGGGCTGATGACGTCGATGAGACGGATGCCGAACTTGTCGTTCACCACCACCACCTCGCCGTGCGCCACCAGGGTGCCGTTGACGAGGACATCCATGGGCTCGCCGGCGAGCCGATCGAATTTGACCACCGATCCGCGCTTGAGCTCCATCAGTTCCCCGATGGTCATGCGGGTGCGGCCCACCTCCATGGAGAGGGTCACCGGAATGTTGAGGATCACATCGAGATTGGGTTCCTTGCCGGCTTCCGAATCGCCTAGATCATCGAAGGCGACGTTCTCCCCCGGGGAAGTCGGGGCTGTCTCTTCTTTGTCGGGCGCGTCGGCGGAGGGGCTCTCCGCTTCCGCCGCCACCGCCTGGTCGACGACCACGTCGGCCGGTTGCGCCTCCATCGATTCGTTGTCCACCACTTGATCGTTCATCAACTTTTCCTCTCCGTTCCCATCGATTCGAAGTGAGAGGGGGAAACGGGGGCGTCGATCTTCACCCCGTTCTTTCCCTTCACCACGCCGAACTCACCGCGCAGAACGGGAATGCCCGCTGCACGTACCACGATCTTCTCCGGAAGTTCCGCGGGAATCAGGTCGCCGGGCGCCATGTCCAGCACCTGGCGCAAACTGATGGGAACTTCCACCAGGACGCTGCTCAACTCCACCTCCGCCTCCAGGATCTCGCGACGCAGGCAAGCGAGCCATTGCCGGTCATCCACCGACCCGTTGTCCACCAATCCGTTCTCGAGCTGCTCCCGCACCGGCTCCAGCATGGTCAGCGGAAGCACCAGCTGCATCGTTCCCTCGCCGCCGCTGAAGCGAATCCTGAAGCGGCTCACCACCACCACCTCGGAGGCCGTGAGAATATTGGTGAAACGCGGATTGACCTCCGATTTGAGATGTTCGAAGTGCAATCTGGACACCGGCTCCCACGCCCTCTCCAGATCGAGAAACACCGCCTCGCGCAGCATCTGGATGATGCGCTCCTCGGTGAGCGTGAACTCGCTCTTCTCCGGCTCCTGCTGAATGCGCCCTCCCCCTCCGAAATAGCTGTCCACGGCCAGGAACACCAACAGTCGGTCCATCACCAGCAGCGCCGTGCCGTTGAGCGGCTGAATCTGGATCAGGTTGATCGCCGCCGGAGATTCGATACTGTCGATGAACTCGCCGTATTTGAGGAGCCGCACCGGCTCCACCTCCACCGCCAGAGTCCGCTTGAACATGTGGTAGAGGCTGGCGTCGAAGTCGCGCAGAAACCGCTGGTTGATGAGCTCCAGTTGGGGAAACTGGTTGCGGGAGAGATGCTCCTGATCCTTGAAGTCGAAAGGAACCACCTCCCCGTCCGGTTGGAAGCGTCCGCTTCCCGCCGGCACGTTGCCCTCTTCCACACCGTGGAGCAGGGCGTCGATCTCATCCTGGGAGAGTACGCTTTTGTCGGCCATCGTCCGGACTCACTGCACCACGAAGCTGGTGAAATAGACCGCGTCCACGCCATCCGACCCCGCTTCCTCGTCGAGAGTGCGGTTGACCTCTTCCAACGCCTTCTGCAGCAGCTTCTCCTTGCCCTCACGAGTCACCACGTCTTCATATTTCTGACTGCTGAACAGCAGCAACAGGTTGTTCCTCAAGACCGGTTTGTATTGGTCGATGGTCTCGATGACGTTGGGATCATGAGTCATCAGCTTCACCCGCAACTGCATGAAGCGGGCTCGGCTTTGATCTTTGAAACTGGTGATGAAATCGGGATCGAGCTCTTCGTACAGCGGCGGCCCCTGTTCCGACTTTTTCTTGTGCGCTTTTTTCTTATGGGCGCTCCCTTCGCCATCGGCCGCCGCCTCGTCGCCGGCTTGCTTGGCCAAAGGATTGGGCATCCCCAGGAAATACCAAGCGGCCCCTCCTCCCGCTCCGAGCACCAACAATGTTCCAACCAGGATGAGGACAATCAATTTCAATTTGGAAGACTTCTTGCCGCCTTCCACGTCCAGATCAAGATCTTCTTTTTTGGCTTTGGCCATGGCTCCACTTCCTGTTGCGATGGATGCAACCCTTCATGCAGGAGCCGTGCCAAGAGCGTTGGTTGGTTTTTTATTTATCTTTCAATCGGTTGAATCGAAGAAAAAGGAGGGACGATCGAGCCGCCGAGAATACGGCGAGAAAAACGGCGGAAGTTTGACGCCCCCGCCGGCGGGTTGTCGATACGACTCAGAGATAGTAGTCCAGGCGGCCGCTGGCGGAGACGGGAATGGCGGCCCCCTCTTCCCCAGCCGGCTCTTCCACGGACATTTCCGCCCAGGAACCTCCCATCGCCGTCGAGGAACCTCGTTCCTGGCCGGTACCGCCCATGGCCCCTTGTCCATTGCCCTGACCGAACCCTCCACCGCCGGCGTACCCTTGGGAAGAAACCTGGACCTCCAAATGTTGGAAACCGCTCCCATGAAACAGTTCGCGCAGGCGCGGCAGCGCCGTTTCCACCGCCTCACGCACCAGCGCGTGTTGGCTCTGGAACTGGACGTGGGCCTCGTCCCCCTTGGTGCGCACCTGCACGTGGATCGATCCAAGGCTGGAGGGATTGAGATGCAACGTCGCTTTGGAAACCCCTTCACCAGCCATCTTGAGCGTGTGGCGGGCCATGCTCTCCTCCCAGGCCCGATGGCCGAGCGGAGGCTCGATCTGCACCTCGGCGGAAGAGCCTGCCGAAACCGCGGCGGACGAAGCGTGGTGGGGCGATGGAGCCGGCGGCGCGGCCGAACGAGAGCGAAGATCCTGCTGGGGTTGCACGCCGATATCGAAAGAATGCTCCATCGTCGCCGCGGTTCTTTCCGTGGAAAAAGCGGGCGGGGAGCGATGGACACCCCCCTCTGGGAGGTTTCGCTCTGTTGGAGAAGGTCCCTCCTTTTTCTCTTCGCCTTTTTGCTGCGACGGCGACTCTTCCATCGAAAAGGGCGCGATCCTGTGTGCGGGTTTAGAAGAAGACGGCAGCTGGCTTTCCCGTGGAAATCGCTGACCCTCCTTCTTCTCTTCCACGGCTCGATACAGAGAAATTTTGGCCGAGGATGCGCTGGCCTTCCGCTCCTCCGTGGAGACCGATTCCACACCTGGCGGCGCTGTCTGCTCCACTCCCTGCCCGACGGGAGAAACGGAAGCGGTCGACGAGGGCATGAATGCCCGCGCAGTGGCGACCGAAGCGGTTTTCGCCTCCCCTTCCTTCGTTTTTTCTTCCCGGGGAGGAACGAGCTCTCCGCTTCGGGACGAGGAAAAAGGCTCTTTCCGATCGTTCCGCACCATCGAAAAAGAAGTTTCCTTCGTTTCTTTTTCCCCGCTTGCTTCCACCGCTGCCTTCCGAAGATCGGACACCGCGGGCGAAGCGATCTCCCCCTCAAGCTTCGCACCGGATTCCATGGATGGAATAGAGCCGAGGTTGGACGCCTCCGTGAAAGGTTTCTCGACCGCCGCCCCTTTTCCGCCGGATTCTTTCGGCGAAACCGGCACATGCCCCGCGATCCCGACCGTATCGGCCGGGGAGGGGATTTTCGCCTCTCCCCCACGATCACCCACTTCCGCGTTCTCGTAGCCGGGAAAGGAAGGGAGGGAGTGGTGAAAATCGCGAACCGGATCATCCGCCTCGGCGGCAAGGTGGAGCGTCAGCTCCCGCTGCGGATGGCGTGGCGTCGTTTCCGCCGGTTCTTCGGACACCGAAGTCGGATCCACCGCGGTGGAAACGCTTTTCGCGAACACGGCATCGGCATCGGCAAGCTTCGCCTCCGTGGCTCCCGTATCCGCCTCGACTGCCTTTTGGCCGATCGTCTCGATGGAATCGGCCGGGGGCAGCGGATTGCCGGCCGCCGGCAAATCGTTGCCCTTCCGCTCCTTCTTTTCCGACACCTGTTTGCCGAACGCCTTGTCGAGCACGCCACCGAATGGGCCTGCGTCCGCCGCGGCGGCGTCCCCGGACCCGCTATCCGCAGATGGAAGCTTTTCCGCCGAGGAAGAAACCACCCCCACCAGGGTCGAATCGATGGCCATCGAGATGCCTCCTTTGCTCCTACCGTACCTTTCTGTATGACACCGGCCGCACCCAAAGAACGATGCCGCCAGAGAAAATGCAGCAATATCCAAGCCAATTCTTCAGCGCCAGCCGCCCTGGTTTCCATGACGGCGACCGGCGCGGTCGTCGCATTCGGCCTGCTCCCGACGTCGTGCGCGGCATTCCGCCTGGCGTGCGCGGCGCTCCATCAGTTTGTCGATGGCCTTGGCCTCCTTTCTCTTTTCCAGCCACTTCTCCCGGCTCTCTCCGAGCGCCTGGCGGCAGGATTGGATCGCCCGTTGCTGCTGGGCGATGGCCTGATCGAGGCGGGCCAGAAAACGTAAATACTCATTGAATTGCCGTCCGCCCAACCCCGCGCCTCCCGATGCTTGCAGTTGCGCCCGATAGTGCGCCCGATACTCCTGAAGCTCGGCCATGCGGCGTTCCTGCTCCTCCAGGTGGCGCCGTTTCTCGCCCAGATCGCGGGCCGCGCTACGCTCTCGTTCCCGACTCACCCGGGCCACCGAACGAAGTGAATCACGCTTGGGCACGGATCGCTTCTCCTTCTGCTTCGTCGTTCATCAGCTCCAGCAGACCGGATAGGCTGCGCTCGAAATCGCGCGCCTCCTCCTGCGGCTGCTGGAGAAAATGGACCAACCGCGGGTGATAACGAATCGCTTCGTCCACCCGGGGATCGCTTCCCGCCTGATAGGCGCCCACGCTGATCAGATCCCGGTTGCGTTCATAAGTGGAATAGAGCTGGCGGAACCGCCGCGCCGCCGCCAGATGGGAGGAATCCACGATCTCGCTCATCACCCGACTCACCGAGGCCTCGATGTCGATGGCGGGATAGTGCCCTCCCTCGGCCAACTCCCGGGAGAGCACCACATGGCCGTCGAGAATGGCCCGCGCCGAATCGACCACCGGATCGTTCTGATCGTCGCCTTCCGCCAGCACGGTGTAGAAGGCGGTGATGGAACCGCCGTTCTCGCTGCCGTTGCCTGCCCGCTCCACGAGCTGGGGCAGCCGCGCGAAGACCGAAGGGGGATAGCCTTTGGTGGCCGGCGGCTCGCCGATGGCCAGGGCGATTTCCCGCTGCGCCTGGGCGAAGCGGGTGAGCGAATCCATCAACAGCAACACGTGACGTCCCCGGCTGCGGTGGTATTCGGCGATGGCGGTGGCCAGCCAGGCTCCGTGCATGCGAAGCAGCGGCGGATTGTCGGCGGGGCTGGCTACCACCACCGCGCGTCGCCGCCCCTCCTCTCCGAGAATCTTCTCCACGAACTCCTTCACCTCGCGGCCCCGTTCCCCGATCAGCCCCACCACCACCACGTCGGCGTCGGTGTATCGGGTCATCATCCCCAGCAGAACGCTCTTGCCCACCCCGCTGCCGGCGAAGAGACCGATCCGCTGCCCTCTCCCCACGGTGAGCAACGCATTGATGGCGGCCACGCCCACGTCCAAGGGGGTGTCGATGGGGGCGCGGCCGAGAGGATTGAGAGGACGACCCAGCAGAGGCGTGCGCCCGCTATAGGCGATGGCGCCCCGGCCGTCCAGCGGCTTGCCGGTGGCGTCCACCACCCTTCCCAGCAGCTCGTCACCCACCGGCGCCTCGCAAGCGCTTTCCCCCGGCACCACCCGCGAAGCCGGCATCAGGCCACGGCTGTCGCCGATGGGCATGAGAAAGGTGCGCTCTTCGGCGAAGCCCACCACTTCCGCCTCCACGAGAGAGCCGGGACCTTGCAACAGGCAGCGGGCGCCCACCGGCGCCTGAACCCCCACCGCTTCGATGGTCAGCCCCACCACCCGGGTCACCTTTCCCTCCACCACCATGGGCACCGGCTCTTCGGCGCGCCGACGATATTTCTCCAGGCGCTCCAGCCACACCCGCTGTCGGCGCATGACCATGGAGTTCGAAGTCACGAGCGATCCTCCACCCGCTCTCCTCCCAGCACCGCCGCCACCACCTGGTTGATGCGGTTTTCCACCGTGGCGTCGATGCGCGAGGTGTCGTTGAGGATCCGGCAGCCGCCCCGGCTGAGGGTGGGGTCTTCCTGGATTCGCCAACTGCGAGACTCTTCGCCTCCCAGGTCGAGCCGTTCCCGCACCAGCCTGGCATCTTCCGGATGCAGTTCGAGGCGGATCTGTCCGGAAGCGGACGGCAACATTCGGACTCCTTCCCGGATCACGCCGATGATCTGCCCCGGATCGGTCTTGAGCTCCCGACGAATGAGCTGCCGCGCCACAGCCATCGCCAGCGCCAGCAGCTCTTCTTCGATGCGGTCGTCCAGCTCGTCCAGAGGACGGGCCATTTCCTCCAGGATGCGATCGAGGGCTTGGATCCGCTCCAAGCTCTCCCGCTCGGCGGCCTCCAGTCCTTCGTGCCGCCCCTGTTCGTACCCTTCGTTCCAGGCCTGCCGCTGGATCGCCTCGATCTCTTCCGCGGTAGGGGGTTGCAGGTTTGCCTCCGGCGCCTCGACTCCCGAAAGGGAGGGCGCCTGCCAAGGGAAGACGCTGGCATCTTGGGTGAACAGTTCCGAATCAGACGAACTCTTCGCCACCCTTGCCTCCCAGCGCGATCTCGCCGGCGTCGGCCATGCGCTTGGCGATGGCCAGAATCTCTTTCTGCGCCTCCTCCACTTCGCTCAGGCGAACCGGTCCTTTGGCCTCCAGGTCGTCGCGCAACATCTCGGCGGCGCGCTGGGACATGTTGCGGAAGATCTTCTCCTTTACGGCTTCGTCGGCCCCTTTCAGCGCGATGAGCAGTGTGTCGGACGAAACTTCCCGCAGCAGCGCCTGGATCCCACGATCGTCCGCGTCGAGAAGATTGTCGAACACGAACATGCTGTTCTCGATCTTCTCCGCCAGCTTCGCATCGTTCTCCTTGAGAAACTCGGTGATCTCGCTCTCGATCTCCGGATCGAGAAAGTTGAGGATGTTGGCGGCGATGGAGACGCCGTCGTTGGCGGGGCTGGTCACCCCGAGGCAGCCGGCGTACTGCCGTTCGAGAATGCGATCCAGTTCTTCTAGCGCGCACGGCTGCACCCCGTCCAACGTGGCGATGCGAAACACGATGTCGGAACGGCGCTCGGGCGGAAAGTATTTGAGCACCTCGGCGGCCTGATCGTTCTCCAGATAGGAGAGCACGATGGAAACGATTTGCGGATGCTCCTGGCGGAAGATCTCGGCGATGGCCCGGGCGTCCAGCCATTTAAGGGTCTCGATCCCCTTGGAATTGGGCCGCGTCAGAATCTTGTCGATCAGGCCGGCCGCCTTTTCCACGCCGAAGGCTTCCATGAAGGTGTTGCGCACAAAATCCTCGGCGTCGAGACCCAATGCGGTCTCCTCTTCCACCGCCTCTACGAAATCCTCCAGCACCACTTCGATCTTGTCGCGCGTGATGTTGTCGAGAGAGGCCATCACCTCGCCGAGACGCTGAGCCTCCTTGGGCTCCATGTGGCGCAAAATGGCCGCGGCCTCCTTTTCCCCGAGGCTCATCATCAAGATGGCCGCCTTCTCGAGGCCTTTCAGCTCGACGCTATTCTCACTCATCGGCGGCCACCCATGTCTTCACCACCTGGGCGACCCGTTTCGGATCTTGCTGGACCAATGAGCGGGCCATGCCGATGTCTACACCAGGGGCCCTCCCGGGTGCTTCATCTTCACCATTCTGGGCCACGCCTCCGGCCGCCGCGCCCACACTCTGTGCGGCCCCATCGCCAACGGCCGCCGCTCCCCCGCCACCGGCCGGGCCAGGCAGGCCGGCGACCGCAGCCGCTCCGCCTGCCGGCGGCAACCGTTGGGCGTTGGCTTCACTCTCGATGATGCGACCGGTCTCCGCCAGATTCTTGAGCATAGGACGCAACACCCCGAGACTGAGCAGCAGGACGAACAGCGCGCCCGCCACCGGCTTGGCCAGATCCCACAGCCACGGCTGGTTCCAGAAAGGGATGCCCTCCTCTTCTCCTTCAGAGGCAGCCTGCTCCTGGAATGGAATGTTGATCACGTTGATGCTGTCGTGCCGGGAGGCGTCGAATCCCACCGCCTTCTTCACCAGCTCGGTGATGCGCGCCAACTCCGCCTGCTCGAGGGGGCTCTGCTGCACCTTACCGTCCTTGTCGAGCTTTTTCCGGTAGTCGAGAAGCACGGCAATGGAGAGCCGCTTGATGCGCCCCGGCGAATACTTGCTGTGGCTGATGGCGCGATCCACCTCATAGTTGCGCACAACCTCCTTGGAACTCTCGCCCATCGACGGCCGGCTGGCATCCTCCGTGCTCACCGCCGCACCACGGGGTGGTTGATTGCTGAGGGCTCCAGGGACGCCCTCCGCCTTCGGCGCGCGGCTCTTCTGTTCCTTGATCTTTTCGCTTCGCACCGCCGTTTTCTCGGGCGCATAGCTCTCCCGTGTCTCCTCCTTGACGGTGAAGTCGAGATCGGCCGTCACCTGGGCGCGCACGCCGGAGGCACCGACGATGGGCGTGAGAATCTCCATGATGCGCTTGGTGTACTCCTGTTCGAGGCGACGGTTGTATTCGAACTGGGTGGCGTTGAGCGTCGCCTCACGCTGTTCCTGGGTGTCGCTCAGCAGGCGCCCCCGCTGATCCACCACCGTCACGCCCTCGGGTTCCAAGCCAGGAACGCTGGACGCCACCAGATGTACGATTCCGGCCACCTGGGTCTCGTTGAGCCGTCCACCGGGCCGCAGTCGCACCAGCACCGAAGCCGTGGGCTTGTCCCGATCGCGCAGGAACACCGATTGCTTGGGCAGGGCCAGGTGCACCCGCGCGCTCTCCACGCTGTTGAGACTGACGATGGACTTGGCCAGCTCGCCTTCCAGGGCGCGCTGATAGCGCGCTTTCTCCAGAAAACGGCTGGTGCCGAAGCCTTCCTCCTTGTCCAGCAGGTCGAATCCGACCTCATGGCTGTGGGGCAACCCGCGGGCCGCCAGGCGCAGGCGCAGGTCGTGCACCTTGGAAGCGGGCACGAGGATGGAACCACTGCCGTTCTCCACCCGGTAGGGAATGCCGGCGTCGTCCAGCGAGGTCGCCACGCTGGCCAAGTCCTGGGCGGAAAGTCCCGCATAGAGCAGGCTGTAGTTGGGTTTCTGCGACCAAAGCACCACCGCCACTCCGAGAGCGATGGTGGCCGCAAGCGCCACCATCAAGCCGAGCTGCTTGACCACCGGCAGCGCGCTGAATCCCCGTACCTGAGCGATGAGATCGTCTGTCTTGACCAGTGCCATCTGGGTTCCTCAGCGGTTCACACCTGCATGTTCATGATGTCCTGATAGGCGGAGAGCAGTTTGTTCCGCACTTCCGTCATGGCCGTGAAGGAGACGCTCGCCTTCTGCAGCTCCACCATCACTTCCGCCAGATCCACGTTGGGATCGCCTTTTTCGAAAGCAGCCGCCAGATCGCTGGCGTTCTGCTGCAGTTCGTTCACCTTGCGAATGGAGTCGCCCAGCACCTGCTCGAAGGCTGGCCCTCCTTCCCGAGAAGAAGATTCACGGACGCCGCTGGCGCCGGCGGCGGCAGCCATTTGCCGCATCTGGTGCAGAAGCTGGTCGATATTGACGTTACTCATCCTTTATTCTCCCATCAGGCTCCACGGGCGACGGCAATACGTCTCATGTCTGGAAAAGAAGCACTATTCGTGCCATTCCTCACGCCGGCACCTGGATTCCCGCCTCGCGCAGCCGCGCCAGTTTGTAGCGCAGCGTTCGCGGGCTGATACCCAGCCGCCGGGCCACTTCCATTCGGCTGCCACCCTCCTTCAGCGCCGCCAGGATGACATCCGCCTCCCGACGCCGCAGGTCTTCCTCCAACCGTTCCGCGGTCGCCCTGCTCCCCCTCCTGCCCGCAGCCTCCGGCCGGATGGCCTCGAACTGGATCTCCTTCGCCGTGATGGTGCCGCCAGCCGAAAGTATCAACGCCCGCTGCACCACGTTCTCCAGCTCCCTGACGTTGCCGGGCCAATCGTGTTCCTGCAGCCGGGCGACGGCGTCGGGGAAAAACTCGGGCGGACGGCCACCCTCCGCGTAGCGAGCCAAGAACCTTCTCGCCAACGGAAGGATGTCCAGCGGTCGCTCACGCAACGGCGGAACCCAGAGAGGAAAGACGTTGAGCCGATAATAGAGATCCTGTCGGAACCTTCCCTGCGCCACCGCCTCCATCAGGTCGCGGTTGCTGGTGGCCAGTACCCGAACGTCCAGCGGAATGGCGGCGCGGCCTCCCAGCCGCTCCACCTCTTTCTCTTGCAGCACCCGCAGCAGCTTGGCCTGCAGGCCGGCGTCCATCTCCGTCACCTCGTCGAGCAGCAGAGTGCCTCCCTGGGCTTGTTCGAACTTGCCGGGGCGGGACTGGTAGGCGCTGGTGAAGGCCCCCTTCTCATAGCCGAAGAGGAGCGCTTCCAGCATCTGTTCGGGGATGGCAGCGCAGTTGATGGCCACGAACGGCTTTTCGCTGCGCGCCGAGTGGCGATGAATGTAGCGCGCCACCACCTCCTTGCCGGTGCCCGACTCGCCGCACAACATCACCGTGGCGTCACTGGCGGCGACCCGGCGCGCCATCGCCGCCAGCTCTTCGCTGCGGGGATCGGCCACCACCATTTCTCCAGCGTCCAATGTGGGCACCGCGAACCGTTCCACCATCTCCAGCAACACCGCAGCGTCGAAAGGCTTGACCAGATAGTCGGTGGCGCCTTCCCGCATGGCCGCCACCGCCTTGTCGATGGTGCCGTACGCGGTCATGAGCACCACCGGGAGCTCGGGATCGCGCCGGCGCACCTCGCGCAACAGCTGAAAGCCGTCCACCGGCGCCATCTGCACGTCGGAGATCACCAAGGCCACCTCCCGGTCGGCGGCGAGCCGTTCGAGCGCCGCCTCGCCGTGTTCCGCGGTGACCACCCTGCGGCCGGCGATCTCGAGCGTCTCACGCAACGCCTCCCGAAGCCCGCGGTCGTCTTCCACGATCAACACCTTGTCTCTGCTCATCCTTTCTCTCCTGCCGATAGGGGCGAAACGGCTTCCCGCCTTTCAGTCATCCGACTGCCCGAGGGGAGCGCCTCCTCCACCGCCAGCGGCAACTCCAAAGCCACCGCAGCCCCTCCCAGTGTGGAGTCGTCGATGGTCAGCCGCCCACCGTGAGCCTGGGCCACCGCTTTCGCCACCGCCAGTCCCAGGCCGGTGCCGTTGGGGCGCGTGGTGAAAAAGGGTTCTAGAACACGATCCCGCAACGAGGCGTCGATGCCTGGGCCGTCGTCTTCCAGTACGATTTGCAAAAGATTCTCCGTTCGCCTCGCTCTCAAGCGCAGGCGCGGGCCTTTTTCGCAAGCCTGCACGGCGTTGGCGCCGAGGTTGAGCAACGCCCCCAGCACCGCGTCGCCATCTGCCTCCAACGTCATCGGCCCGGTTTCGTCCTCCACCTCCAGCACGCCGCCGCAGGCCGAAAGCTCTGGCGCCATAACCTGGGCGAACTGCTCCGCCAGCCACCCGACGGACACCTTCCCTTTGCCGGAAGGAACGCCCCGCGCGTAGGCAAGCATGTTGTTCACCGTCTGTTCGAGATGGCGCAACCGTTCCCTCGCCCTGGCGACGAAACGGCGCCGGTGCCGCTCTTCCAGCGACGGGCTGTCGAGCTGCGAAAGATAGAGGAGCACCGACGCCAGCGGGGTGCGGATCTGATGAGCGAGTCGGGCGGACATCTCCCCCAGCTCGGCCAGCCGCTCCTTGCGGCTGACCTGTTCCTGCAAACGACGAATCTCGGTGATGTCCGAGAGCAACACGACCCGCTCGCCGCCATCGCCGAGCCGGCTGCCGGAGAGCGCCAGGCAACGGCCATCGCGCAGCTGGAGCGCCTCATCGTGGGCGTCGAAGGCGCTCCGGGCGATCTCGCTCCAGGAGCGCCCTTCCAGCTCGCCCCCCAGCCATTCACGGGCTCCTTGATTGGCCTGGCGCACCACCTGGTCCCGGTCCAACACCAGCACGCCGCCAGGCAACGCTTCCATGAGATCGTGCAGGCGCACCGCCAGCCGCTCCTTCTCCGCCAGCTGCTGCAGCTTCTCACTGCGCGCCTGGGCCAGCTCACGAGTGAGCTGGGCGACCTTCTCCTCCAGCGCCCGATAGGAATCGCTCAGCCGGGTGCCGATCTCGTTGAAGGCATCGAAGGCATTTTTGAGCTGCGTCGCTACGGTTTCCCGATTCTCCTGGGCCATCGGCCTCTCTGCTCCCGATTGAGATCTGCGAGAGCAGATGCAACAACCGTGCCTTTTGGGTTTCAGCGTGCTTCTCCCGCTCCGGGGAATACGGATTCGGTAGGCTCCGTGAGACCGACAGTGGAAAAGTGGGGAACTGGAAAACATGTGGAAGCCGAAGAATCCACGCCCGATCGGCCAATTACGGCTGTACCTTCCACAGAATCGGCATGGGTGGCCAGCCTATCGGCGCGGAAGGAAAATCGCTTCCCAACCGCAGACTCTTTACCGAGAAGCGACGAGACTCCGTCGCCGCTCACGGAGCGAACGACAAATTGCCGCCGGCCCACGATCGAAAAAAAACCCCGGATGGCCCCGGGGTATCGAACCACTTACAGGAGGAAAGAGTCAGAAAACCAACCCGCGCCAAGCATCCATCTTGGTATTGGTCTGCCAGCAGTCGGTATTCGGGTTGTACCCTCGGCTGGCCCGGGCGATCCCGCCATTGCTGCGGCCGTCGTCGAACTTCTGGTCGTAGGCGCAGAAGATGCGGTAATCGACTTGGTTGCCGCCGGGAAGATCGTATACGGCCGCCGCCGGGCTGTAGTTCTGCACCGCGCAACAGAGGCTCCAATCCTGTCCGAATACCGAGTCCCGATCGGAGGGACTCAAGATGTCGGTCATGCTCGTGAGGGCCGCCCAATAGGCCGCGTACTCCGTGCGGGAAGTGAGGCGCCCATCCCGAAAACCGCGACACTGTCGGATGCTGGTGGGGTTCGACCGCGTGCATCCGTCGCCTGGATATTGGCCATACCGCTCATAGAAGATCTGGTTGGCGGTGTCGAACTTGTTGAACTGTTGCGCCAGGCTCTTCACCTTGGCGCCGAAGATCAGCTGCTGGCCCTTCATGGCCATGCCCAACAGCAAGCCGATGATCACCAGCACGATGGCCAGCTCCACCAGGGTGAAGCCTCCTTCTCGTCTGTATCCAATCAACATGTCATCTCCCAATCTTTTGCAAGAAATCGAATCCAGTTGCGAATCCCTTCCCCACAACCACGGAGACTGGGTCAACCTCCGGCCTTTTAGCCTCTCCACCTTGGGCGCATCACCGTTAACGGCCTCCAGGAAAAATCCTTTACGTTTTTTTGGCAATTGCCGGAAAATTGGCGAACCGCGTCTCAAAGAGTGCGTCGCTCAGATATCATGCAACATAAATGCCAATCTCCTTCACCTCGCCAACCGGCTTTGACCTAAAAATGCTGACTCTTTTCTTCCTGGGCGAATACCGCCAAAAAAGCTTCTGGGGCGCCGTCGCCGCCATTTTGCTGGTGTGCTGGGCGGCTGGGTTGTTCGGCGGCGCCCTGGCGCTGATCGAAGAAAGGGAGACCGTGCTCACCCTCGCCGCTTGGTTGCTGCGGCTGCTGCTGGTGGCTTTCCTGGTGATCTGGTGGGTGAGCTCCCTGGCCCGCGAAAGGGCCGAACGGTTCGAACAGGTGCTTCTCTCCCTTCCCCTCTCTCGTTTCTCTCTTCTGGCGCAACGGCTGGCCGCCTGGCTCGCCGTGGCCGGAGCCGTGGCGCTGGCCGCCGGTCTGCTGCTCGAGCTCCTGGGTGCCCACTGGCTCTTCGCGCTTCAATGGACGTTATCGTTCGTGCTGGAGCTGTGGCTGGTGGCCGCCCTCGCTCTCTTCGTCACCAACGTGCTCCGCGGAGTCGGCAGCGGCGCCATCGGCGTCTTTCTCTTCTATCTCTTCCTCCGGCTCGACGCCTATGTGGCGGCGCTCGCGCGAGGACGTTGGACCGAAAACGAAACGCTCGACCAAGCCGTGAGCACCGCCCTGCACGGTGTCCTGCATCTGCTCCCGTCGCTGTACCAATACGCCAACGCGACGATGATTCTGCACGGCGCCTCCTGGGCGCTTCTCGGCTGGCAGGCGCTGCAGAGCGGCGTTTTTGTGCTTCTCCTCTTGCTTGCAGGCGGGTTCGACTTCAACCGGAAAGAGGCGGCGACATGACCCGCGCCGCGTACGCCAGGTTGCTGCCGACCCTGTTGCTCGCCCTTTTGGCTCTCGACCTCTGGATCTCCCAGCTTCGACTGCCGGAAACGCCGCCTTTCCAACGGCTGCCGGAGCCGCCCCGCATCCCCATGGCGCCACTGCTCGGACTGGGGGACGGCGAAGCGGGGGGCCGTTTCCTGACCCTCTGGCTCCAGGGTTTTGACACCCAGGCCGCCGCCGAGTTGCGGCTTGCCGATCTCGACTACCGAAAACTGAGTCGCTGGTTGCTGCGGGCGGATCTTGCGATGCGCCACAGTGCCTACCCCATCTTTCTCGCCGCCATGATCTATGGCGGTATCCAGGATCCGGCCATGAGCCGGGCCATGTTCGAGTTGGTGCGCCGCATGTTCCGCCGCGACCCGGAAAACCGCTGGTACTGGATGGCCATGGCCACTTCGCTGGCCTGGCGTAGTTCCAAGAAGGGGAACCGGGAGCTGCCGCTGGCCATGGCGGCGGACCTGTACGCGCTGGCTCCTCCCTCCGCGCCCAATTGGGCCCGCTTTCTCCAGCTCTATCTGCTGCGCAACGCCAGGAAAGAAGAGCAGGCACGAACGCTGGCGCAAAGGGCTCTGCGCGAAAAGCGCTTCGACAGGAAAGAGGATCGTCTGGCCCTGCGAGCGTTCCTCCATCGACTGCAGATCCGTACGGAAGATCAGCGACCATGACCCGCGCCATCGAACTGCAAGAGATCCACAAAAGTTTCGGCCGACAGCAGGTGCTCGAGGGGCTCTCGCTCCGCGTGGAACCGGGCGAATACCTGGCGCTGGTGGGAGGAAACGGCGCCGGCAAGAGTACGCTCATCCGCCTGATGCTCGATTTTCTGAAGCTGGACCGGGGCGGCATCCGCCTCTTCGGCCGCTCCAGCCTGGAACCGGTCTGCCGCAAGCAGGTGGCTTTTCTGCCCGAACGTTTCACCCCGCCCGCTTGGATCAGCGCCGAGGGCTACCTCCGCGCCTTTCTCCAATTCCATGGAACCCCATGGAAAGCCAAGCGCGTGGAAGCGATCTGCGAAGAGCTCTATTTCGACGCCGCGCAACTGAGCAAGCCGGTCACCGCCCTGTCGAAAGGCATGACGCAGAAGATCGGCCTCATGGCGGTCTTCTTGAGCGACAAGCCGCTGTTGATCCTGGACGAGCCGCTGAGCGGCCTCGATCCTCTGGCGCGCATCGGGGTCAAGCGGGTGTTGCACCGGCTGCGGGAACAGGGAACCACGCTGTTCTACAGCTCCCATCTCTTGGACGACGTGGAAGCGGTGTGCGACCGGCTGGCCATTCTGCACCAGCGGCGTTTCCGCTTCGTGGGCACGGTCTCCGCCTGTCTCGAGGAGACCCACGCGCACAACCTGGAAGAGGCCTATCTTCGTATCATCGGGGAGAGCGACGACTGAACGGCTGCCCGGCGCCCGGGAAAGAGATCATTGCGGCCAGATGCCCGCCGCCACCAGCCTGCCCAGAAGCACGTAACGGGAGAGCCATCGCACTTCGTCGTCGAACACGCCGTCGAGATAGCGATCGGCGGTGTAGCGCGAATCGCCGTCTCCGTTGTCTCCATCCCCCACGCCGTTGGCGCCGAAGGAAACCACCACCGCCACGGGCGCGGCAGGATCGGCCAGAGTGAGGCGCCCACCGGAAAGATCGTCCACCCGCAAACCGGAAACGGTGTCCGGTGGAGCGGGCGGCGGTCTCTCCCGCCAATTGGCGTCCACCTGGTAGAGAAAAGGGTGGTTCCATGGATCGAAGCGGCCCACGGAGGGATCCAACCCCAGACTCTTCCAAGGGAGGGTCCCCCGGCCCTGGCCGCTGTCCGCCACCCCATCGCCATTGGTGTCGGCCGCTGGAAGCCCGCCACCATTGGCCAGCGCATAGCCGGAGAGCGCCTCCTCGATCCGTGCGAGCGCTTGGCGCACGTCACGATAGCGCTGATTCTCCAGCACCGCCGGCACCGTGGCCAGGAGGCCGCCGATCACAAGGCCCATGATCAATAGGACCACCGCCAGCTCCACCAGCGTGAACCCTTTCTGGCGAATCTGCGCGCTCATGGCAGCGTCAACGCCTCCACTTGATCGTTGAAAGCCGCGGAAAGCGTTCGCGACTCGAAGCGGCCGTCGCCTGGGGTGGCGTTCTCTCCCTCGAAATAGCGAGCCGGAAGCGGCGAAGGACGCCCGCCGGAAAGAGCCCTGCCGGCCGAGACCAGCAGCGCCGGGATTCCTCCAACGCCGTTCAACACCAGACAGGAGCCGCACGCCCGGCTGCCCCCTTCCAGCCAGCCGGGGGCCGCCGCGTAGTAGAGCAACCGTTGCCACCCTTCAGCGGTGAGCCAGCCCGTTACGGCGGGGGTGACCCCGAACGCGCAGGCGCTTCCCCACTCGACGGTGACGCTCGGCGGGCCGGCCGCGGCGGCATCGGTGGGCAGCGCGCCTTCGGCAAGACCGGCGACCGCCCGCTGCGCGGGCGCCGTGGGATCGAAGGGGGCGGCCCAGGGCAGATAGCCGCATGCCGCGTCGTACCCCTTCAGCAGGCGCGCGGCTTCCGCCAGCGCCCGGCGCTCCATGCGCGCGGCCAGCTCGTCGCGACGGATGCCCACAGCCCGGTCGTTGGCATTGCCGTCCGCAGCGGGGTAATTGCGGAACCGTTTCGGATCGGCATAGACTGTGCTCGCGTTCACTCCTTCCAGGTAATCGCCAGGAAGACTGGCCGGGCGAGACTGCCCGGTCAAAGGCCTTCCAGGCGCCAATATCACGGCGGCCAGCTGCGGGCCGCCGTTGTCCAGCGTGAAAAAAGGCGCCACCGCCGTGTCGCTTTGGAGCGACGCGACCGGGGGAGTCTCTCGATAGTTGGAAGAGACCGCATACCAAAGGCGCTCTCCCGCTCCATCCCTCAGGTCGCCCACCTCGAGCTCCCTCCAGGGCAGGCGGCCCAAAGTCAGTTGGCCACCGGTGTTGCAGGGGGGATTCGAGTAGCCGTCGTCGTCTGTGTCGGGACAGGGAAGGAATCCGGGGCCGCGCGCGCCCCCATGGGTGTCCGGGTAGCTCGCGGCGTAGCCGAGCAGTGCCTGCTTCGCCTTGGCCAGCGCTTCCGCGGTGATCCGATCCTCGGGTTCGCGGGAACGGAAGACCGAAGCCGGCAGAAAATAGGCGGCCACGCCGATGACGAGAACGAGCGCGAAGATCAACAGCGCGGCCCCTTGCTCTCTACAGTGGTGGCGCGACAGCCGGTAAGGGGCGCTCAGGCACCGCCCTTCCCCCTTGACGACATCAAGACTCATGGAAACCCTTCTCCTTGTCCCCGGCGATGGGGGCCGCTCCGGTTCCGGCAGAGGGCGTCCCCTCGGGTGTTTCCTCTCCCGGCCCCATCCGGTTCTCTTCTCCTTTCGTCTCTTCGGCACCCGTGCCGGCACCCTGTTCCCAGGTATCCAGAACGGCTGCGGACGCCGGATCATAGATCTGCCCCGGCAGCAACTGAACGGTTTTTCCCTCCATGGTGTGCACCACCAGCCTCGCCTCTGTCCCATCGCCGGCCACCAGCGCCATGCCGGAGCGGCGCAGCGCTTCGGGGGTGGAGAAGGCGCTGCCATTGACCCAAACTTTCAAGGCGCCTTCTTCGTCTCTCGCCACCCCTTCGAAACGAATCGCCCCGTTCTTCTCTCCCATCGTGCCACCCGTTTGCTCCAGCCGCCGACTGGCCTCGATGAGTTGCCGCTCACTCGGGGTGGTGAGCAACTTGCCCAGCCCATCGGCATCCGCAGCTCCCATCCTCCACAGCATCAGCCCCAGCACACAATACGACAGCCACGCCGCCAATCCTTTTTTCGAGGGGCTGCCTAGCCTCCGAGGAGGGGCCGAAGTACGCCTCATCCTGGCAAGGCGGAAGCAGCGGACGAGGAAATCAAGAACCATCGGCGCCTCCGGCATCCACGGTGTTTTCCCCCTGCCGCTGTTCCGCCACCGGATCCGGCGGCTGAAGAGAGAGCCAGGCCAACCGGCACTTGCCGTTGATGTTCCCCTTCCCCTCCAGAGAGAGCTCCTCTTTCCGACGGCTCATGGTGCACGACTCCACCAGGTGGAATCCCAAAAGAGGGTTGCGCAGCTGCTCCAACACACCAAGCAGCTCGGTCTCGTCCCGCACGGAAAACTGCAGTAGATGCGGAGTGACGTGGAATCGGTACTGCTGCGGCGCTACCCCGAGATACGAGGCTTCGACCCGTTCGGGATCAAAACGGTAGAGCATCTCCGGAATCTGCAGGTGCCTGCGCACCCGATCCATCACCTCGATCACCTGTAGGCGGTCGATGCTTCCCACGAGATGGTGCCGGCGCAATTGCGTATAGGCTTTCTGGTAATGTTCCGCCAGACGGAGGGAATCCCGTTCATGCCTGATCTCCCCTTGAAGATGGGCCAACTGCCGTCGGGCCGTCGTCGCCTGTTCCTGCAACGTGGTGGCCTGACTCCAGAGAAAGAAGCCGCCGACGGTAAACACGAAGAACACCACCAGAAAGAGCACGGCGTGGGGCCCCACCAGCCGCCACCGCACCAGATCCGAAGGGAAGGAAGCCTTCACAGCAGCGCCCTCCCCACCAACACCAACCTGAAAGAGAAAGGAAGACGGGACGACGGCCGCTGCTCCATGTCGAGGGGGCGATCGGCGCGAATCTCCACTGGCCACTGCTCCACCACCACCCGCGCTACCCGGGGATTCTTCTCGAACTCTTTCACCAGTTTGCGGAAATCGTCCATCATGGCGCGGTAGGAAAGCTCTTTGTCCATCACCCCTTCCAAGACCACCTTGGGCACCGGCGAAGAGGAGGTAGAAAGCGCCTCCTCGCTGCCCTCTGTTTCCAGCGCACTGCTTTGCAGAGAAGTGGTATCGTTCTCGGGACCACCCTCCTCATCCCTGGTGCTTTCGTCTTCGGGAACTCCCTGCAGACGAAAGCCGACCTTGCGAAGATGCACCCCTTCATGGGCGAGAAGCCTGGAACCCACGAAGGCGAACCAGTCGAAAGGGCGAACGCCCAGTTTTGCCAGAAGGGCCTCGGTTCGGACTGCGTCCTCCATGGCGAATCCCGACGCGTCGAATCGGGCATGCGCCTGTTGAAGCGCCTCCAGCTTCTGTCGATCGGCGGCCGAGCGCTCCGTCAGTTGGCTTAGTGTCTGCTGCTCCAATTGCATGCGATCGAGCGTATACCCCCAGAAGAGACTGCCACCCACCACCAGGCCAACCGAGCCGGCCAGCAGTGCTTGCCGCGCCCGATAGTGGTAGTGGACGATCCTGTCTGCTGGGGCGGTGTAGCCAGGAAGGTTCCAAGAGGTGGCCGTCAGCATGGCGAAGAGCGCGTCGGCGGCGGCGCTCTCCTCTACGTCCCGAAAGCCAAGGGCGCTCGAGAGCGCTGCCAGGTCATAGCCGTGCAGCTCCACCTTGTCCGCCGGATCGATCTGCCTGCTCACCCTTTCGATGAGCTCCTTGCTCCCGAGGAGACAAGCATGAAGAACGCGATCGTAGGGCAACTTGGCGTTGCTGGCGAGAAACTGCCGCATCCGCTGCATCTCCCACAGAATCTGCTCCGCATACCCTCCTTCCGAAAGCTGGGAAGTGGGAGCCAGGCGGCTTTGCCGAAGACGGCCCTTCACCAGATAGCTTTGACGGATGCCGCCTCCGCCGCCATGGCTGACGAAGAGCAAATGTTCCTGCTTCAGACGCAGCACCCGGTACATCCGCCGCGCCAGCTGCGCCACCGAGGTGATGACCTCCAGAGGACTGCAGTGGTGATGCAGGATTTCCAGCCAAGGTTGAACGGTATCCTTGCCGATAATGCCTGAGAAGAGATACAGATCGTCCCGACGGCCGCTCTTCTCTCTTCCCTGCCGCTCCGAATGGACCCACGGGTTGTTGCCGAACCGCTGGCTGCGGCGCCGCGCGACGACCTTTTTCTTGTCCAGGGAGAAGAGATGGGGAATCGATTCAAGGTAAAACTCCTCCTCGATGATGTCCAGAACGAGACGGTTGGTGATCTCCGGCGCCATACCGAGATCCCGCCGAAAGGCGTCGCGGCCGTCGGGACCGGCGTCATAGACCTGCTTTCCCAACAGGCGCTTCCCTTTCACGAGGAAGACGGTCAACGACTGGTCGGTGAGATGGAGAATCCGCTTCATCTTTTGGTCACCCCACCATGATCCTGGAGATGCTGTCATACACCGGACCCAGCACCGAGAGCATGACCCAGCCAAGGATGGCGCCCAGCACCACGGTCAGCGCCGGCTCGATGAGCGTCTGCATCTTCTCGATCGCTTCACGCACTTCACGCTCATAGAAATAGGCGACGTTGCGCAATGCCTCGTCCAGCGAGCCGGTGCTTTCGCCCACCCGCAACATGCGAACGATGAGGACTGGAAAGAGCCCCACCTTGTCGAAAGCCGAGCTGATGGCGTCCCCTTGAGTGAGATGCCACTCGGCCTCCTCGATGCCCTTGGCGATCCAGGCGTTGGCGACCACGTCCCGGCACAGCCGCAACCCTTCGATGATGCTGACTCCGGAACTGTAGGTGAGGGCGAAGTAGCCGGCGAAGCGTCCCAGGGCGATCTTCTCCAGTATTCGCCCCATTACCGGAATACGCAGCTTGTAGCGATCGGCCCAGAGTCGGAAACCGGGACTGCGCTGATGCAACAGCCGATACGCCGCCACCAAGGCCAAAGGAACGCCGAAAACCAGATACCAGTGGTGCACGAAGGCGTTGGAAGTGGCGATGAGCGCTCTCGTGTGGAGCGGAAGTTCCTGCCCGAGACTGGTGATGAAGCGAACCAATTGGGGCACAAGATAGATCATCATGAAGCTGACCACGCCGGAGACTACGACGATGACGAAAGCAGGATAAAGCAGTGCGCGCACCGTCTGCGCGATCACCTCGTCCTGCCATTTGAGCGCGTCGGTGATGTTCTTGAACACCTCCGCCAGCCGCCCCGACTCTTCACCCGCCCTCACCAGAGAGACCATCACCTTGTCGAAGGCCTCCGGATGGCGCTCCAGCGCTCCCGAAAGTGTCAACCCTCCTTCGATGTCGGCGATGACCGCCGCCAGGACGCCGCGGAACATGGGATTGGTGGTGCTGCTACGGATGTCCTCCAGTCCCTCAAGCACCGATATTCCGGCCCGCAAAAGCTGCTCCAGATGGAGGGAGAAATCGATCAAATCCCGGCGCGTGATCTTCCGTTTTCCGAAAAACCGGCTGGGCTTGATCTCGCGGCTGCGCACCAGCTCCAACGCCATCCCCTGCAAGCGAATCAGAAGATCCTCTTCGTCCCTGGCGTCCAAGGTTCCGGCCACCACTTTGCCGTTGGGGTCCACCGCCTTGTAGTCGTACAGGGGCATCTCCTCTCCTACAATCTGTGGGTCAGATCCACCACGCGGGAAAGCTCATCGAGGGTGGTGTGACCCTCCAGCACCCGCTGCACCCCGTCTTCTGCAAGGGACCGGAAGCCCTTGGCCACGGCCCGCTCCCGCAATTCGCCGAGGGGACGCCGCTCCAGCACCATCTCATCCAGATCGGGATCCATTCGCAGCAGCTCGAGCAGCGCCATGCGCCCTTTGTAACCAGTGTGATCACAGGCCTGGCAACCTACCGCCCGGTAGATCTGACGGTCCTCCTCGATTCCCAACAGCCGTTTTTCCAGCGGATCGGGAAGATAGACCTCCTTGCATTGGTGACAGAGCTTCCGCACCAGCCGTTGTCCCAGAATGCCGATGATGTTTCCAGCCAGCATGTCCGGCAACACCTTCAGATCCAGCAGCCGGGAAATGGCGCCCACGGCGCTGTTGGTATGCAGCGTGGAGAACACCTGGTGCCCGGTCATGGCCGCACGGATCGCCATCTCCGCAGTCTCCTCGTCGCGGATCTCGCCGATGAGCATGGCGTCTGGATCCTGCCGCAGCATGGAACGGATGCCGTTGACGAAATCGATTTTTGCGGCTTCGTTCACCGAGGTCTGCCGCACCATCTGCAACGGATACTCCACTGGATCTTCCAGCGTCATGATACACACCGACTCTCGGTTGACCTCGTTGAGCATGGAGTAGAGGGTGGTCGTCTTACCGCTGCCGGTGGGGCCGGTTACCAGCACGATCCCTTCCGGTCGGGCGAGCATCACCTTCAGGGTGGAAAGCGCGTCCTCCTGCAACCCCAGCTCTTCGAGGGCCATGATGCCTCGTTCCCGATCCAGCACCCGCAGCACGAAGTTCTCGCCGTGAGTGGTGGGATGCACCGAAGCGCGAAAGTCGATCTCCCGGCCGGTGATCACTTTGGAAAAGCGGCCGTCCTGGGGGGCCCGTATCTCGGCGATGTTCATCCCGCTCAGGACCTTGAGCCGCACCACCATGGCGGGCCAGTAGCTGATGTGCAGGCTGCGAATCTGGCGCAACACGCCGTCGATGCGATAGCGGATCCGGAGAAACCCCCTTTCCGGCTCGAAATGGATATCGGAAGCCGCGCGTCGGACCGCGTCGGACAGGAGCGCATCCACCAGACGGACGATGGGCTGCGTGTACTCGGCGTTACCCAGCTGCAGAGAATCTTCGTCGATCTCCCCCGTCTCCAGCTCATGGAGGATGCCGTCGATGGAGAGCTCGATCCCGTAATACTGGTCAATGGCTTTCTCGATCTCCACGTCGCCAGCCAGCAGTGGCCGGATGGCCACGTCGTTGCCGAGCAGCATGCGCAGATGATCGATGCGGGTGAGATCGTAAACGTTGGAGATAGCGATGGTGAGAAGGCGCCGCTCGCCGTCCCAGGCCACCGGTAACACCCGAAACTTCTGCGCCTGCTCCCTTGGCAGCAAGGCAAGCGCTTCGAAATCCGGGGTGATGCGTTCCAGGTCGATGATCTCGGTCTCCTGGACTTCGGAGAGCGCTTCCTTGATCACCGACTCGGTGGCGAACCCCAGCCGCACCAGCATCTTTCCCAGCGGGATTCCCTGGTTACGCTGTTCCATGAGAGCGATCTTCAGCTGGTCCTCCGTGATCATTCCACGGTTGACCAACAGCTCTCCCAGCCTCATCTTGCGGCGTGGGGCGTCCATGGAGGTCACTCCTTATCGAGCGCGGCGATTCGCTGGCGCGCTGCGGCCAGCGAAAAGCCCACTCTGCGACCGGCCGCTGCGGCGACCGCCTGGCGGTAGTAGTCCAGCGCCTGCTTGCGCTTTCCGAGATGATCCAGACTCACTGCCAGATTGAAGATGTAGTCGGGATTCTGCGGATCCAGCACGTGAGCGCGGAAATAGGCCTGCTGGGCGTATCCCCAGCGGGATTGGTCGGCATAGAGATTGCCGAGAATGAAGTGCAAGCCACCCAACTGGGGATTTTCAGCAATCAGGTCACGGATCCGCGAGGCCGCCTGGGCCGCTTCGCCCGATCCACGCAAAGCGATCATCCCGGCCAGCGCCGCCGGATCCCGCGGATTCCGCTCCAGCAGATCGAGGTAGTATCGCTGTGCCTGCTCTTCGTTTCCGGATGCCACGGCGCCGGCCGCCAGCCCCAGCAAGGCGTCTCTGTTGTGCGGATCCTTCTTGAGAACCGAACGGTAGAGTCGCTTCGCCTCCTGGTAGTGGCCCCGATGAAAAGCGTTCCAGGCGCGTTGCAGCGTGCCCCGGCCACGAGACTTGGCGCGGCCCCGCCGGATCTCGATGCGCGCGTCTGTTTTTCTCTCCCTTTCTGATCGCTCGTCCACCGCTTTCCTGTACGCCTCTTTCGCGCTATTGGGCGCCTCAGCAGCGGGCGTTCGCGGTTTGCTGTCTCGAACGGATGCAGCCTCCGCAGCCGTCTTCTCTCCAGCGTGACCGCGCTCGTCTCCCGCTGTTCCACTCTTCGAGGAAGGCTCGGCCGGGGAGTGCGTTCTTTCGTTGTTTCTCTTGAGAGGAGCGGCGGAATCATTCTCCGCGGCGCCGGCCTCGTTGGCCCGCGCCGACATCGCACCTATCACGCCGGCCCCGGCAAGGCGCACTGCTGCGCCTCTCGTGGCGTTTCCAGCCGCAGCCGCTTCTTCCTCGACGACGCTGGAAGCTGTGGCCTCACCCGCTTCTGCGAAGGCCACGGCCTCCGGCTGCAGCCGGTTGTAATACCAGGTGGCAAGTGCCACCACGGACACGAACCCCAAGAGCAGCATGCCCACGGCCAAACGACCGAGCCGACGTCGGCGCCTTTGGGTCTCCAGCAAGAGCCGGCTGAAATCCCCAGCGGGCCCGCTCTGCCCCGCCACAGCCGGTTCGGATTCGACCGCCAGTTCAGGTTCGACCGGCGGTTCGGGCTCGGCCTTGGCCCGCGTTTGCGGGCGCTCGGTCTCCACCGGCGACCCGTCCATTTCGCCGCTGTCGCCCTCGGCAAGAGGGTGAGGGGACTCCACCACCATCTGCTCCCTTTTGGGGGTGGGCTGCGCCACTGGTTCTTCGGGTAAAAAGGATTCGTTTGGAGGGGTGGCGGAACCCTCGGCCGCCATTTCCGACTCTTCCTCCTCCATGTCGAGCGTCAGCACGGAATCCTCGTCAAGCGGTTCGAGCACCACCGCCTCCTCCGCGGAGGCTTCGGCCTTGCCGTCCTCGCCCTCTTTCAGCCGCTCGGCTTTGCGCAAGGCTTCCATCAGCAGGCTCACGGAATCTTCCTCCTCGTGTCCAGCGCCCCTTCCATGTAGTTGCCGAAAGACTTCAGATCCTGGTCGAGAGAGGCGTTGCGAATCACGGTGGGCCGCAGAAAGACCACCAGCTCCGTCTTACCGTGCTTGTCGTCCCGGGTTCCGAAGAGGTCGGCAATGGCGGTGCGCGACAGCCCCGGGATGCCGCTGCGTCCACGGTCGTAGCTGTCCTGCATCAGACCGCCGAGCACCGCCATCTGGCCGCTGTGGACCCGCAAGACAGACTCGATCTCCCTCACCTGGATCTCCGGAATCCGGCTCTGCACCCCGGCGAGGGCGAGCGCCGGGTTGGGATCGTTCACATAACCGACGATGCGCGAGACCGTGGGCCGGACGTTCATGATGACCGTTTCGGATTCACTGATCTGCGGCGTGACGCTCATGACGAAGCCCACCGGCACCGTGTGCACCGTCGTCTGGAAGGTGGTGTTCTGCAAGCCGTTAGAGATGCTCTGATCGGTCTCCACGGTGAAATAGACCTTGTTGTCCACCACCTTGAGCAGCGCGGTCTGGTTGTTCAACACCATCGCTTTGGGACTGGAGAGGATCTTCACGTCGCCGAACTGCTCCAGCATGCGGATGGAGGCGCTGATATTGCCCAGCGTACTGGTGGGGTTGGTGTATTGGGCAAGAAAATAGGGCGCATTGGAAAGGTTTCCGCCGAGAGTGTTCTGCATGAAGGTGAACCCCTGGCTATCGGCGATGCGCGACCAATCCACGCCGGTCTGATACTCGTAGGAGAGCGCCACCTCCACCACGGTCGCCTCGATGAGCACCTGCCGCTGGGTGCTCTCCTGGATGCGCTCGATGAGCTCACGGATCCTGCGGTGCTGCCGCTGGGTCGCCACCACGGTGACCAGCCCCGCCTCGGGATGGGGGATCAAGCGCTCCGAAACCGGCAGCGACGCCATCTGCGCCTCGTTTCCTGAAGCGCTTTGCGACTCACCCGAATCGGTGGTCGTCGCCTGCAAGATCTTGTCGTCGTGAATGATGGCGGCGATGTTGGAGACCAGGCTCTGCCAGAAGTGGTGACGGGAGGTGTCGACGATGGCGGTGGTGGAGTTGTTGGCCGCGCTGTTGTTGTCACCGTTTCCCGAGCCACCGTCGTCTTCGGTGGCCGGGCCGGCGGAAGAGATCTGGGTGGCGATGCTCACCCGCCCCCGGCTGTCTCTGTCCATGTAGAGATAATCGATCTTGTAAGTCTGCGCATAGGGTCGGTCCGGCGAGACGACGAGGCTGTCGCCTTTGAGCTCGTAGCGGATATCCACCTGATCGGCCACCCGGTCCAGAATCTGAGGCAGGGTCTGGTCGATGGCGTTCAGGGTCACTTCGCCCTCGATACCGGGCAGAATGTCCACGTTGATCCCGGCGTCGCGGCCGAGGGCGAACAGCAGATCGGCCACTGGAACCTTGTCCACCACCACGGTATAGACTTCGCTGTCGGGCGCTTCTCCAGGCGGCGGCAACAGGGGAGCCCGTCGCACCGGTTGCGGAATCGGAGCTTCTCCCTCCGCCGCGGGGCGAGGCCGCAGATGGCCGATCGATGGTTCCGGCGGCATGAGCGCGCAGCCGGCGAGCAGCAGGATGGCCAACAGTGGAAAGAAGCTGGAAACCGCTGGCCGGTTCATGAGCCCATCTCCTGGAGGAAGTGAGGCGACGGCTCCGCTGCCGATGGGGCGCCTTCCGATTCCGCCCCCACCATCTGACCCATCGCGACCATGACCACGCCAAAAAACGCCAGGCCCATCCATCCCGGCCGGAAGGTTCCGCGCCGAAAGAACCGGGCGATGCCGCCGCCGAATTCCGAATCGGCAAGCGCATAGGCGACGTGGCGCGGCTTCACCACATGCTTGCCTTCGGTGAAAGCGGCCATCAATGCTTTATCCGCCAGGATGCTGACGCGGCGCGCCAATCCACGCGAACCCCTGGCGATGGCTTTCACCGCGCGGCGGCTGAAGATCTTGGGCCCCCGGTACCCCGACTGGGTCAAGCGATATTCGAGGTACTCTTCCACTTCGCGGCGGGAGAAAGGTTCCAGATGAAAGCTGTGGGTGATCCGCTCCCGCAGCTGGCGAATCTCCGGCCGCGCCAGGTTCAGATCCAGCTCCGGTTGACCGAACAACACCATCTGCAGCAGCTTGCAGGTGCCCGTCTCCAGGTTGGAAAGGAGCCGGACCTCTTCCAGGGTCTCAAGGGACATGTTCTGGGCCTCTTCGATGAAGACCACCACCTGCCGCCCTTCGGCGTGGCGCTGCAGCAGCGCCTCGTGCAGGTGATGGATGATCTCCAGATGGCCGGCGCCTTCCGGAAGTTTCAGCTCCATCTCGAAGGCGATGGCCCGCAACACCTCCACCGGCGAGAGGGAGGGATTGCCCAGATAGACGATCTCCAGGCGCCCGGCAAGGCGCTCCTCCAGGACCCGGCAGAGCATGGTTTTGCCCACCCCCACTTCGCCGCTCACCTTGACGATCCCCTCACCCTGGAGCACGGCGTATTCGATCGCCTCGAGAATGGGCTCGCGCAAGGCCCCGCCATAAAAGAGGCCGGTGTCGGGCGTGATCCTGAAGGGGGGCCGGCCAAGACCCCAATGTTCGAGATACATCAGTCGTCTCCTTCGTCCATATGGCCGCGGGCGGCCCGGCACAGGCGGCGTTCCCTGCCAACTTTTCGCCTCCCTGCCCGTTTTCCGACATATCAAGCAACATGCGTGCCATGACTAAACTATCGACCAGGGAAACGAAAACATCATGCCTCGCAGAAAAGTTGCGTGACGAAGCTCACGAAAAGGGACAAGAGACATCAGGGATGACACTTCCCCCGCGCCCTTGCCAGAAGAGGCGCGAAAAGGAATACTCTGTGGCATCGCCGCCATCCAAAGACCAACCGGTGCCCGTCTACTCCCTGGACAAGCTCATCGCGGAAACCCGTCGCCTGGCGGCGGAATTCCGTCGCACCACCGGCCAGGTGCTGCCGGTCTCGGCCGAGATCGCCCGCCACGACGCCGCGCGGCTGCTGGATCTGGAACTCAACGAACGGCGCCTGCGGGGCGTGGACGCCATCGGCCGCGGCGAGCGGGAGGGACTTAAGATTCAGATCAAGGGGAGGGTGATCGCGGACGAACGGAAAGGCGGCCAGCGCATCGGCCAGCTCAACCGCGACGGCGACTGGGACCTGGTGATCCTGAGCCTGATGGATGCCGACTACGAGCCCTTCGAAATCTACGAAGCGAGCCGCGAAGAGATTCTGGAGGCGCTCGACGAGACCTCCAGCAAGCGGGCGCGCCGGGGCGCCATGTCGGTGGCCCGATTCAAGATCATCGGGCGGTTGGTGTGGAGCCGGGAAAACGGGCTGGAACCCGAGATCTGGAGCAACTGAATCCCGCTTGGGAGCGCCTCATTCCCGACCGCCGCCCGCCTCCTGGTAGGCGCGGGCCGCGGCCCGCCCCCGAATCGCCTGGCGCATCATCCGGGCCGAGTGGTCGCGTGCGCCGACGACCAGGGCGTAGACCTCCCGGTCCACGTCCAGAATCTGGCGCAACACCGTCTGCACCGTCTCCGGCGAGGGGAGTTCGCCGTGGGAGAACCAGCTTTTGAGAATGTGCTGGCGCCGCGACTCCAGCCAGCGGACCCGCTCCCACTCCCCCGCCCGGGCGGGCTCCAGCATCCTTCGGGTCAATTCCAGCGCTTCCCTGAGCCGGTCCAGAGGAGCGACGTCGGCGGGGCAATCGCTGGCCTTCGCCACCATGATCACCTCGCCGCCACCGTCGGTTCCACCCGCCGGGCTTCGGGAGAGATCTGCTCCCAGGCCCCCTTCACCTCTTGCAGCAAGGAGGCCACCTCGTCGAGGAGGGCCGGATCGTCCTTTGCGCCCGCCTCTCCCAGGCGGCGCACCATGTAGTCGTATAGAGCGTCGAGGTTCTGCGAGATCTCGCCGCCCCGCTCCATGTCCAGGCTGGCTTGCAGGCCGCTGATGATGGAGATGGCCCAGCTGATGTGGCGCCCCTTCTCGGCCTTGTCGCCGTGCAGCATGTGCCCCCGGGCGGCGGCGATCTTGTCCAACGCCCCTTCCAGCAACATCTGGATGAGGCGGTGGGGCGTGGCCTCCTCCACGCCAGTGGCGGTGCTTACGTTGCGATAGTGGGACAAGGCCGTGTTCAGTGCGGGGTTCGCCATCGATTCTACCTCTCGATTCCGTCGCTCGTGGGGTTTCATTTCTTGCCGTTGGTCATGCTGGCCAGCGCGTCGAGCTGCCGACCCAGATAGCTGCTGGTGGTGTTCATCTGCGCCACCAGCGTGTCCAGCGCGGTGAACTGGGCGCGGTAGCGCTTTTCGATCATGTCCAGCCTTCTCTGCAGGGCTTCCCGCTGATCTCCGATTCGTTTGATGCTGCTGTTGACGCCGTCGATGGCACCCTGGATCATGCCGTCGCTGCCGAGAAACCCGTCGAGAAGAGTATCGACCCCCTTGGCGAAACCTTTATCGCTGTCGGAGAAAAAACTGGAGACGCTGTCGGGATTCTCTTGCAATGCCGCCTCCAGCCTGCTCTGGTCGAGCTGAAGCTTGCCGGTGTCCTTGTCGGAGGTGATGCCCAGCTCGGCGAGGTAGCGGTAACTGCCCAGGCTGCTGAAGTTGCGGTTGAAGACGCTGCGCAGCCCCGACTCCACCCGCCGCACGATGCCGTCGCCGTTGAGGGAGCCCTTGGCGAGCTCGTCGAGAGAGCCCTTGAGAGTGTTGTAGGCGTCCACGAACGCCTTCACCGCCTTGACCGCCACGCCGGGATCCTCGTCCACCGACACCGTGGCACTGCCCGGCGCCGCCAGATCCAGCGTCACCCCCTTGATCGCGTCTCCGATGTGGTTGCTGCTCCGGGTCACGGTGACGCCGTCCACCACCAGCGAGGCGTCCAGTTCCGTCTCGCTGCCCAGAGGATTGCCGCTGGCGTCGCGGTTGAAGGTGGAGAAGTTGAAAGTGGTGGCGTCCAGGGCGCCACCATAGGAGAGCTGCACCCGGTTGGCGTAGCCGCTGTCGCCAGCGGTGAGCACCAGGGTCTGATTGCCGTTGTCTCCAGTGATCAGGCCCGCCGTGATGCCGGTCTCGTTGGCGTCCACGTTGATGGCCGCCTGGATCTCCTCGAGCGTCATGGCGCTGGAGAGGTCCACGGTGAAGCTGGCGCTTCCCGAGGTGAGGGTGAGCGAGTCGCCAGCCCCGCCGCCGAAGGTCTGGGTGGAGGCGAACTCCGCCGAACCATATTTATGACGCTGCGCCAGCCGGTTCACGGTCACGTCGTAGCTGGCCGGCACCACGCCGCTGTCGGTGGAGACCTTCAGCACCGACTCGTCGCTGCTGCTGCCCGTGGTGGCGCTGAAGGTTTCGGCCTTCCGCAGATCGGCCAGCGCCGACTGGAAGGTGGAAAGCGCCCCCTTGAGCGAGCCGTAGCCGGAGATCTCGGCCTGGAAGTTGGCCTCTTTCTTGTCCAGGTTAGCCAGCGGCTGGCTCTCCACTGCCATCAGCTTGGAGATGATGCCGTTGATGTCGAGCCCCGAGCCCAAACCCGGTGCGGAAATTCCCGCCATCTTCTAGTTCCTCGTTCTAGTGTGCCGGCGGCGCCCACGGAAATCCGGCGCCTGCCGCTTCCGGCAGAAATCAAGCAACAATCATGCCTTGGCCTGAAAGAGCACCGAGGCCCCAGCCCCGTTCTGGGAATCGAACAGCTTCTGGGAGACCTCCTCCAGGCGCTTGCGCATCTGGCGCACCTCTTCGGGCGGGATCTCGCGCACCACGTCCTTGGTGCGGGCGTCCACCACCTTCACCACCACTTCACCGTTGTCCCGGTCGATGCTGAATTGCAGCTCCCGCTGCACCACCTGGACGAAGTCGTTGAGCTTCTGAACCACGGCGTCCAGCGGTTCTCCTTCCGCCTGACGTCCCTTTTGAACGACTCCTTCGGCGCTGGCGCCTTGAGGCGCCGGCCGGCCGCCTTCGCGCGCCGCTCCCTCCGGGGGACGCACTTCGCCAACCGCTTTGATCGGCACCACTCCGGGCTGACTTCGGGATATTTCATTGACCATGGTCTTACCCTCTCAGGTCAGGGAGGACCCGAAGGTCCTCCCCGGTTCCCGATGCCTTACTTGAGCAGTGAGAGCACCACCTGCGGCGCCGCATTGGCCTGGGAGACCATGGCCACGCCGGCCTGCTGCAGGATCTGCGCCCGGGTCATCGCGGCCGTCTCAGCGGCAAAATCGGCGTCCTTAATGCGGGAGCGCGCGGCACTGAGGTTCTCGGACGAGGTCGAGAGGTTGGAGATGGCGTTCTCGAACCGCGACTGAAGCGCGCCAAAGGAGGCCCGCTGGGAGTTCACCTTGTTCAACGCCGCGTCCACGATCGCCAGTGCCTTGGTAGCGTTGTCGAAGGAGGTGACATCAATGGTGTTCACAGCGTTCAACGAAGACGAACCGGTAGCGGCAACTGAAGAGGCGCTATCGGTGATGCTGAACGCTTTATCGGAATCAAGAATCACCTGACCTTCGATGTAGGCGGTGTCCGCATTGGTATCTCCGGTTAGGGTGGCACCCCCCACGGTGACATCACCCGCATTCTGTGTGGCAGTATCCGACAGGGTGATGGTTTCTCCAGTATTGTGGGTGAGGGTGATGCCCGTACCCGCATCGTTGACTTTTGCCGTCACGCCGGTCTTGGAGGTCACCTCGTTGAAGGCGTCGGCTGCTGCCTGCAAGCCGCTGGCCGAAGAGGCGCTACTGAGGTTGAAGGAGACGGAGACCGCCGTGGAATTGTCGGCGGCAATCTTCAACGTGTAGGAGCCGGCAGCACTGAATGAGATGTCCAGCTCCGTGGTGGCGCTGGCGGTCACGCCGGTGGTGTCGCTCACGGCATTGATGTTGGCTGCGGCCTCTTTGGCGCTATTGCCTACGCTGATACCGCTCGAGCTTCCCTCGGTGGAAGAGATGTCAAACGTTTTCGAGCCATCAAAACGCGTTTTGGTGGCGCTACCGCTGTCGACAGTTCCTGTGATTCGCTGCAGTCCATATGCATTGGTGCGGAAATTGCCTGCGGCGGCGGAGATGGTTTGGTTGGCGTTGGCTCCCACCTGGAACTGCTGGGAGCCGAAGCTGCCGTCGAACAGGTTCTTGCCGTTGAACTGGGTGGTGGTGGCGATACGGTCGAGCTCGGCCACCAGCTGGTTCACCTCCCCTTGCAGCGCCTTGCGGTCGGAGCTGGAGTTGGAACCGTTGGCCGACTGCACCGCCAGTTCGCGGATCCGCTGCAGGATGTCGCCCGAGGAGCTGAGCGCCCCTTCCGCGGTCTGCGACAAGGAGATGCCGTCGTTGGCGTTGCGGATGGCCTGGTTGAGGCCGCGGATCTGGGAGGTCATGCGCTCGGAGATGGCCAGCCCGGCGGCGTCGTCCTTGGCGCTGTTGATGCGCAGTCCGGTGGACAGCCGCTGCATGGAGGTGGCCAGCATATTGTTGGTCTTGTTGAGGTTGCGCTGAGCGTTCAGCGACATGATGTTGGTGTTGATTACCATTGCCATGGTGAATTCTCCACTGTCTCTGGCGGCTCTGAGGCCGCGCGTTGTACCTAGCGGACATGTCCTCGTCGGGGACAATCACCGCTTCCAACCATGCAATCGGCCGGGGGCGAAATTCCTTAAGGCAAAAAAAATGGCGCATCCCTGCGCCGGGAGGTCATGCCACAACCAGAGTCAGAGGTAGTTGAACAGAGAGAGCCCTTCGATCTTCATGAAGGTCTGCTGGGAGGCCTGGAGCGCCAGCATCTGGCGCTGCATGCGGCTCACCGCCTCGGCGTAGTCGAGATCGGCCAGCTTGGAGCGGTTCTCCTTCATCAGCAGGGAGAAAGAGTCGTGGATGCCCCGCTGGTTGTCGATGGCGTTCCGGCGGGCGCCGATGCGCGCCCTGCCCTGATCCAGACGCTGCAAAGCGTTGTCCAGCTGCGTCAGGCTGTCACCCACCGGCGCGTCGGCATCGAGATCGTCGGCCACCTTGCGCACGATGGCGAACAGGTCGGTGGTGCCGCCGGCGCCGTCGTCGATGCCCATGAAGAGCTGGTCGCCCGGATCGTTCACGGCCACGTGGCGGTTCTTGGAGATCTGCGCCAGCCGTTGCCCCTGATCCCCCTGATAGGCGTAGCCGCCCATGCCGTCGTCCACGAAGGGCTTGGTGCCGGTTCGGTAGCCGGAGAAGAGATACTCCCCGCTGGCGTCGGTCTCGTTGGCTTGGGAGAGCAGACTGTCCAGATGCTGCCGCACCTCCAGGGCGATGGCGTGCCGATCTTCCGGGGAGTTGGAGTCGTTGAGCCCCTGCACCGTGAGCTCCCGCACCCGTTGCAGGGTGTTTGCCATGCCCTGCAACACCGACTCTTCGCGCTGCAGGCGTGCATCGGCGCGATCGGCGTTGCGCTGATATTGCTGGACGTGGGCCAGAAGATCGTCGAGCTGCATCACCCGCGTGGCCGCCGCCGGATCGTCGGAAGGCGCCAGCAGCCGCTCCCCGCGGGAGAGCTGCAACTGGGTCTTGCTCAGGCTCGACTGGTTGTCGAGCATGCTGTTGACGCTTTGGCGATACCAGAGGTTGGTGGAGATGCGCATGGTCGTCACCCTCTCGTGGCGTTGAGCAGCGTCTGGAACATCTTGTCGGCGGCGGAGATCACCTGGGCCGCGGCCTGGTAGGCCTGCTGGAAGCGCACCAGATTGGCCGCCTCCTCATCGAGGTTGACGCCGGAAATGGCCTCCCGCTCAGCCACGGCGCGATCCAGCAGGCGCCGTTGCGCGCCGCCGGCCAGTTCGGCCTGCCGGGTGGTGCTGCCCACCTCCCCCACCATCCGCTGGTAGGCTTGGTTGACGCTCTCGGAACCGCCGCCCAGCAGTTTCTGGTTGAACAGGTCGGCCATCGCCAAGGCATTGCGGTTGTCGCCCGTGCCGCCACTGTTGTAATCGATGGTGAACTGGTCGCCGGCGGCGGCCGCGCCGCTGAGGCGCACGCGGTAGCCGTAGTCGAGCCCGCCGGGAGAAGGGAAGAGATCGGCGCCGGCCGCCGGATCGTACCCGCTGACGCTCTCCAGCAGGGTCGGGCTCGCCGGGTTGCTGTTGTCGTAGATCTCATAGCTGGTGGCGCTGGTGAAGCGCACCAGCACCGGCGGAGTCAAGGCGCCGGGGCTGGCTTGAAAGGCAGGGTTGGTGATGTCGCTCACTTCTCCCGGCGTGATGGCGGCGCTGCCGGTGTTGGCAGCGGAGGCGGAAGCGATCACCGGCGCCGCGGCGGCGAGCAGCGAGGGATCGGAGATCTTCAGATCGAGATCGGCAGCGCCGGCCCGCGCCGGCTGCAGCAGAAAAGCGTCGCCAGCCGCGGCGGCCGGATCCACCACGATGCGCATGCCGTCCGCCACGAAGGGATCGGCCGCGGTGCCGCTGCCGCTCATGGCCACGCTCTGGCCGGTATCGGTTCGCGTGAGATTCCACGTCGAGCCGTCGTACTGCAGCTTGTATTCGGCCCCGGTCAAGCGGCCGATGTCGTCCCACGCCAAGCTCACCGAGCTGGAGACGCCCGGATAGGCGTCCCATTGGGGCGGGGCAAGGGAGAAAAGATCCTGACCGAGAGCCCCGTTGAGGTCCATGCCCTTGCGTTGCTGCTCGTTGACGAACTGCCCCACCCCGAGCGCGATGCGACCGAGGTCGTCGATCGTGGGGTCGAGGACCCGCTTCCGAAAACCGAGGGCGCCGCCGAGCACGCCCCCGGAGAGCTGCTGGCTTACCGGCACGATACCGTTTCCGCCCGCCTCCAACCCCACCTTCAAGGGACGCTGCACCCCTTCTCCGCGGTAGGCGACCAGCCGCTTGGACGAATTGCCCACCACCAGCGCCTGGCCGGTGCCCACCATGACGTTGACGGCGCCATTGTCCTGCTCGATGGTGGTCACCGAGACCTGTTCCGACAGCTGGCGAATGAGACTGTTGCGCTGGTCGAGCAGGTCGTTGGGAGGTTGCTGTCCGGCCATGCCCTGAGCCAACACGATTTTCTCATTGAGATCGGCGATGGCGGCGGTCAACTGGTTGACCTCGTCCACGCTTCCCTGGATGACATTGTCGACTTGTCCGCCGACGCTCTCCAGCCAATTGTTCAGACTGTGAAAACGGTCGGCAAGACCGCGCGCCTCGCTGAGCACCGCCTGCCGGGTGACCGTGGAGGCGGGATCGTTGGCCAGATCCTGCATGGCGCCGAAGAACCGCTGCAACGCCGTGCTCATGCCGGCGTCTGCGTCGGCCAGAACGTCGTCCACCTGGGCCGAGAAGCTGTGGAACGTCTCCAACTCTTTGTTGGACGCGGTATGGCCCCGCACCTGGCTCTCCACGAAGCCGTCATAGAGCCGCCGCACGCTGCGGGTTTCCACGCCGGTGCCCACATAGCCGAAACCGGCGAATTGAGGAGTTCGGGAGACGAGCTCCACCTGCTGGCGGCTGTAGCCCTCGGTGTTGACGTTGGCGATGTTGTGGGAGGTGGTGTCGAGCGCGCGCTGGAACGCCGCCAGCGCCGAGCTGCCGATGCCGAAAAGGCTGCTCATGCCCATGGCGGTCTCCCCTCTTGCGGGCGGCCTCTGTCTGTGCCTTTCATCGATCTCTCCTCAGCCTTGCGCGGACCCCCGGAGCCGACACCTCCCTGTGCTCGGTGTTCCAGGGATATCCTTCTCTTCGGCCACTGCTCGAAACACTTGAGCATTTTTTTCAGCCCGCCTTCAGCTTCGCCACCGCCTGAGCGAACTTCTCGCTGGAGAGGATGCGGCCCACTTTGGCGGCGTAGGCCGGATCGGTGGCGTAACCGGCCTTCTGAAGCTCCTCCACGAACCGCGCCGCATCCTCCGTTTTTTCCAGTGCGTTCCGGTACCTGGGATTCTCCTGGAGGAACGCGGCGTAGTCTTCGATGCTCTCCTCCGGCGAAGCGTAGCTGCGGAAAGCAGCCTGCTCCTTCACCGCCACGCCGTCGCGGTACTCCACGGTCGGCAGGGTGACGCGATCCCCTTTCCACCGGTGGTCGGCCTTGATGCCGAAGAGATTGAAGCTCTCCTCTGCGCCGCTGCGCGGCGTGCGCCGCCCCCAGCCCGACTCCAGGGCCGCCTGCGCCAAGATCGCCTCCGGTTGCACGCCCAATAGGTTGGCAGCCCGCTTCGCAGCGGGCCAGAGCCGCTCCACGAAGGCGATGGGATCCGCCGGCGGCCAAGAGGGTTCGGAAGAGGGCTCGGAACGCGACGGAGCCGCCTTTCCGTGAACAGCGGCAAAATGGCGCCGCGGCGGCAGCGCCATGCCGTCCTTCGCTCCCGAAAGAGCCGGTGGCCGCTGCAGCCCCCGCTCCAGATAGGCAGCCAGGCCGATGGTCTGGTGACCGGCAAGCTCCAACGCCACCTGCTGGTCGAACATCTGTTGATAGAACTTCACCTGGTCGCTTTCGACGCCGTCGGCGATGACGCCGGCCTGCCGCATGGATTTGAGCATCATCTGCAGGAACAGCGCCTCGAACTGGCGCGCCACCTCTTTCGTCGCCTCGGGCGATCGGTCCCGCGCCGCGGCCTTGAGCTTGGCGAGGCCGCCAAAATCGGTGTAGATTCGGGCCGTGGCGATGGAGCCGTTCATCAGATCACGATCAGTTCCGCCCGCAGGGCGCCTGCCTCCTTCAAGGCCTCGAGAATGGCCACCAGGTCACCGGGCGCGGCGCCCACCTGGTTCACCGCCCTGACGATGTCCTGCAACTCGATGCCGGGTTGAATCATGAACATGTGGTTGCCCTCCTGGCTTACGTTGACGCTGGAGCGGGGCGTGACCGTGGTTTGGCCCGAAGGCGAGAAGGGTGCGGGCTGGCTCACCGAATTGCGCTCGGTGATGGTCACCACCAGACTTCCATGGGCGACCGCCGCCGGAAGGATGCGCACGTTCTTGCCGATCACCACGGTGCCGGTGCGCGAGTTGACCACCACCTTGGCCGGCGCCTCGCCCGGCTCCACCTCGATGTTCTCCACCACCGATACGAAGGCCACCTTCTGAGAGAGGTCGGCGGGCGCCCGCACCTGCACCGAGGCGCCATCGAGCGCCACGGCGGTTCCTTCGCCCAGGGTGCGGTTGATCGCCTTCACCATGCGGGCCACGGTGGTGAAGTCGGGCGTGTGGAGGTTCAACACCAGTTGCCGTTCGAACCCGAACGGCGAGGGGACGGCCCGCTCCACGGTGGCGCCGTTGGGAATGCGGCCGGCGCTGGGGATGTTGACGGTGATCTTGGAGCCGTCGTTGCCCTGGGCGCCGAAACCGCTGACGATGAGATTGCCTTGGGCGATGGCGTACACCTGTCCGTCCGCTCCTTTGAGCGGGGTCATGAGCAGAGTACCGCCCCGCAGGCTCTTAGCGTTGCCGATGGAGGAGACGGTGACGTCGATGGTCTGCCCCGGCTTGACGAAGGGCGGCAGGGTGGCATGCACCATCACCGCCGCCACGTTCTTGGGCTTGGGGTTCACGCCGGGCGGAATGGCCACGCCCAGACGGGCGAGCATGCTTTTGAGGCTCTGCGCGGTGAACTGGGTCTGGCTGGTCTGATCGCCGGTGCCGTCGAGGCCCACCACCAAGCCGTAGCCCACCAGCTGGTTTTCACGAACGCCGGCCACCGAGGCCAGATCCTTGATGCGGTCGGCCTGGCCCAACGCCGGCAGCAGCAAGAGGGTGAAAAGAAAGCTGCGAATCGCTTGCATCGCCATCTCCCGTTCAGAAAGGCATCAAGGGGCTGAGGAAGAAATCGGTGAGCCATCCTGGCCGCTGGGCGCGCGCCATGGTTCCCTTGCCGCTGTAGTAGATCTGCGCGTCCGCCACCTTGGTGGAAGAGACGGTGTTGTCCGGCCCGATGTCCAGCGGTCGCACGATGCCGCGGATGCGGATGAACTCCTCGCCCTGGTTGATGGTGATCCACTTCTCGCCCTGCACCACCAGGTTGCCGTTGGGCAGCACCTGGGCCACGGTGACGGTGACCCGCCCTTCCAGCTTGTTGCTCTGCTTGGAGTCGCCCGTGGTCTCGAACTTGTGCCCGCTGTTGAGGCCCGCCTTGGTGGTGGGGATGGCGGTGTCGTTGAGCGTGCCATTGACGCCGATGGAGCTGTCGCTGGACTTGTCGATGGCGGTGTCCGCCTTCTTCTCCGCGTTGGTCCGTTCCTCCAGGACGATGGTCAGAATGTCGCCCACCCGACGCGCCTTGATGTCCTCGAACAGAGCGAGCGCCGTGCCCGGATCGTAGATGGCGCCCCGATTGGCCGACGAGGCGGCGACGGGCGGCGGCGGCGTGGGGCGGAAGGCCGGTTCCTCGCCACGCGGCGTGGCGCACCCCGCCAGCGCCGAGGCGGCGAGCAGGAGGATGGCGGTTCTATGGAGCGGGCGGGCGGCCATGGTCGGGATTCTCCATCAGAGGTTGTTGTTGACGTATTGGAGCATCTGGTCGGCGGTGGAGATGGCCTTGGAGTTCATCTCGTAGGCGCGCTGGGTCTCGATCATGTTCACCAGCTCTTCCACCGTGTTGACGTTCGAACTCTCCAGGGACCCTTGGATGAGGGTTCCCAGCCCATTGAGACCGGGCGTACCCACTTGCGGGGAGCCGCTGGAAGCCGATTCATGAAAAAGGTTGTCGCCAATGGCCTGAAGCCCGGTGGGATTGACGAAGTCGGCCAGCTGGATGGTGCCCAGCTGTGTGGGAACCGAGGTTCCCGGCACTACTACGGAAACCGTGCCATCGGAGCCGATGGTGATGCTCTGTGCATTGTCGGGAATGGTGATGCCCGGTTCGATGGGATACCCCATGGAGGTGACCAGCTGCCCCTGGGCATCCATCTGGATGGTCCCGTCCCGGGTGTAGGCGATGGTCCCGTCGGGCATGAGGACCTGGAGGAAGCCGCGGCCCTGTATGGCCACGTCCAGCGCATTTCCGGTCTGCTCGATATTGCCCTGGGTGAACAACTTTTCGGTGGCCACGGTGCGCACGCCGGTCCCAATGTTCAGCCCCGAGGGAAGCTGAGTGTCCTGTGATGACTGGGCGCCCACCTGCGCCAGGTTTCGATAGAGCAGGTCGGCGAACACCGCCCGCGAACGTTTGAAACCCGTAGTGCTCGCATTGGCGAGGTTGTTGGATATGGTCGCCATGCGGGTCTGCTGGGCTTCCAGGCCCGTCTTCGCAATCCAGAGTGCCGGATTCATGGTCTTTCTCCTCTAGTCGAATTACTGCCGAAAGAATCAACCCATCCGCAACAGGCGGGCCGCGGCCTGGTCGTCCTCTTCGGCCGTCTTCATCATCTTGATCTGACTCTCGTACTGGCGCGCCAATTCGATGAGCCGGATCATGGACTGCACCGCGTTCACGTTGCTCGATTCCAGCGCGCCAGAGACGAGGGTGACCGAGGCATCCGCCTGCGCTTTGCCGCCGCCCTTCTGCCGGATCAACCCATCCTCTCCTTTCACCACTTGGTCGTGCGGCAGTTTCACCAACTTGATGCGATCGACGATGGCCAGCGCCTTTTCTCCCTGTCCCAAGGGACGGATGGAGATGGTGCCGTCGGCGCCGATGTCGAGCTTGGCGTTGGGCGGAATGGCGATGGGGCCGCCATTGCCGATCACCGGATGGCCCGCGCCGGTAGTGAGGATCCCGAAGCTGTCCACGTGAAGGTCTCCGGCTCGCGTGTAGGCTTCGCTGCCGTCGGGCGCCTGCACGGCGATCCAGCCCTCTCCCTTCACCGCCACGTCCAGATCGCGGCCCGTCCGCTGCAGGCTGCCCGGCGTCAGATCCACACCGTTGCCGTCGGCCATGCCATACACGCGGCTAGCGTGCCCCGGTCCCTGCAACGGCAGGCTGACGGCGGCGGCCAGATCGGCGCGGAAACCGGTGGTGCTGGCGTTGGCCAGGTTGTTGGTGTTGAGGGCCTGCGAGAGCATGGTCTGGCGGGCCCCCGTCATGGCGATGTAGAGCATGCGGTCCATGTGGGTTCACCTAGCGGAATCAGCGCAGTTGGATGATGGTCTGGGTCACCGTATCCTCGGTCTGGATCGATTGAGCGTTGGCCTGGAAGTTGCGTTGAGCCACGATCATCTTCACCAGTTGCTCGGTGAGGTCCACGTTCGACTCTTCCAGAGCGCCCGACTGGATGGTTCCGAGGCCCGAGGTTCCAGGCGCGCTCACCACCGGAGGCCCCGAGGCCGAAGTGTCCGCCCAGGCGGTGTCGCCCAGAGGTTGGAGCCCCTGCTCATTGGCGAAATTGGCCAGTACGATCTGGCCGATGCTGCGGGATTGCCCGTTGGTGTAGCGGGCGAAAATGATTCCTTTCTGATCGATGTCCACGCCCAACACCTGGCCGGTGGAGAAACCATCCTGATAACTGGAATTGACCGCGAAATCACTACCATATTGGGTGCTCTTGGAGATATCGACGGTGATCGCCTGGTTGGCGGTAGCTCCACCATTGGGTGTCCAGCTGATCGGAATGTTGGCCGGGCTGTTGTAGGAACCGTCATCGTTGAACACCACTTGAGTGTAGTTGTTGCCGGTGTTGGTGTCCGTTTGCAGTTGCCCATCGATCATGATTCTCATGTTCCAGGTGTTCGGATTGGTGTTCGGATCCAACTTGCTGAAATAGAGGGTCATGTCGTGAGCGTTGCCTTGGCTGTCATAGACGGACAAGGTGGTGCTGGAGTTGTAGCCGGCGGGATCGGGAACGCCGCTGATGAGACTCCAATTGGCATCTGTGGCGGGTGCACGGGCATCCAGGTTCATGGTCGATTTCACAGTGGATGTGGGATTCGGTTGCGCGTAGGAAGTATCGATGCGCACGGGACCGATGCCGCCGGTGATGGCGCCGTTGGCGTCCGCACCTCTGGCCATGAGAAACAGGCCGTCCGAATTGACGATGTAACCGTCTTTGTCCAGTTGGAAGGTTCCGGCTCGCGTGTAGGTGTATGCCTGTGTCTTGTCCGAGAGTTGGAAGAACCCCTGGCCGTTGATCGCAATGTCCAGGGGATTGCCGGTGAAGGAGATGTTTCCCTGACCGAAGTGCTGGGCAGCTCCCTTCAACCGTACCCCTTGGCCGATGGCCGTTCCCGGCGCCCCCATCATGCTGGCGGCGTAGACATCCCCGAATTCCGCCCGGGATCCTTTGAATCCGGTGGTATTGGAGTTGGCAATGTTGTTGCCGATGATATTGAGATCCCCGGAAGCCGCGCGGATCCCACTCAGTGCCGTATTGAAAGACATCTTTTTGCCTCCTGTCGTCTGTATTCAACCTTTGAACGGGCAGCGCCCGTCGTTTCCACGCCTGTACTTCTAGACGCTCACAAAATCTCCTGCACTCCGCTCAGAGGAATGGTGGCTCCGCTGGATAGATTCAGCTCGAGCTCGCCCCCTGGCGGTGGAATGGCCACGCTCTCCACTTTTTGGGGAAGGGCCACCACCGCCTGATGCACCCCATCCTGATCGGCCGCTTCCGCGACGATCCGGTATCTTCCAGGCCGCGCCGCCGCTCCGTCGTCGGCGAAGCCATCCCACTGGAAAGGAACCCGACCCGCCTGGTGAGATCCCATGGGCAGCGTGCGAACCAGCGCTCCGTTGTCGCCGTAGATCTTCAACGTCAGGTCGCTGGTGCTCGCATCGAGCTGAACCACCCCGGCAACGGAACCACCCGTGGCCAAATCGGCGGTACCGCCTTCCGCCAAAACTTCATGCCCCACCAGGCCGGCGGCTCTTACAGACTGATCGGCCACCATGCCTTGCGCCACCGACTCCACGGTTTTTTGCAGTTCCAGAATTCCATTGACGGTGGAAAATTGCGCCAACTGGCTCATGAACTGGTTGGGATCGAGCGGCTTGGTGGGGTCCTGATTCTTCATCTGCGCCACCATCAGCTTGATGAAACTGGATTGTCCCAGCTCCTGTTTCTTGCCCCCTTTGGACGGTGCTTCCCTTTTCGGCTGCAGGAAATCCAAAGGATCGTTCCGGGTCATCTCGTTGATCATGATCTCGCTCTCGTTGCACTCATCGTCCCAGGATCAGGGTTTTGAGCAGCAGTTCCTTGGAGGTGTTGAGCACCTCCACGTTGTTCTGATAGGAGCGGCTGGCGGAGATCATGTTGGCCATCTCCTCCACCGGGTTGACGTTGGACCTGTAGACATACCCCTTGGCGTCGGCCAGAGGGTTTCCAGGCTGATATTCGCGCACCGGCTCCGCTTGGCTCTCGACGATGGCCGTCACTTTCACCCCCACCGTGGCGGGCCCGCCTTCGACTGAAGAGAGCACCGAGGAGAAGACCGGCTCGCGCGCTCGGTAGGCCCCTTCCGGCGTGCCGCTCACGCTGTTGGCGTTGGCCAGGTTGCTGGAGACGGTGTTGAGCCGCACCGACTGGGCGCTCAGCGCCGATCCGGCGATCTTGAAGACGTTGTAGAGTCCCATTTCGTCACTCCCCCTTGATGGCGAGGATCAGCCCACGGAACTTTCGGTCGAGAAAGGTGAGGCTGGCGTTGTAACGCAGCGCGTTCTCGGCGAAGGCCGCCCTCTCCAGGTCGGGATCCACGGTGTTTCCGTCGAGGGAGGGCTGGTTGGGAACGCGATAGAGAAGCTCGGCGCCGTCGATGCCGGAGTCGTTCTCCAGCGAGAGATGGCCCGGCTGGGTGCGGGTCAGGCCGATTTCCCGCCCCGCTCCCTGGAGAGCGGCCCGGAAATCGATGTCGCGCGCCTTGTAGCCGGGCGTATCGGCATTGGCGATGTTGGAGGCGAGCAGTTCATTGCGACGGGATCGCACCAGCAATGCCCTGGCATGAATGCCCAAAGCGGAATCGAAATTGATCGGCATCTCCTGCTCCAACTTGAGTGCATTGGTGCAAAAAATTGAGCAAGGAACATGCCATAAAATAAAATCTTATGTTTTTCAATGCGTTATGATTTTACCTCAAAATATTTCCTCCTCTCGCGGCAAGAGTTTGCCGCCTTGCCGGCGGTTTGGGGATGCTCCTTTCACTCTATATATGGAGGAAGGCGGCCGGCTTGCTTTGCCCAAGCACGATTTTCTGACGCCTCTTTCTGAGAAAAGACGTCAAAATACCGCTCGCCCGGCCATCTCGATTCCGTCGCAGCCGGAAGACGATATTCCGACGAATGGACACCACTATTTCAAGTTACTGTTTTTCCGTTCCTTTTTATTTTCGAAGAGAAGAAGCGGGACCCCTTTCTCGGTTGTTCCGAACTTTTGGGCACACAAGTTGCTTTGCATAGAGCATCCACGACTCGACGAGGAGCAACCATGGTCAAAGGACTCGGCCATCTCGGCCTGGCCCTTCTTCTGGCGACAACTCCAGTCCAGGGGACGGAGTTGCAGAGCCGCGACTCCATCCGAGATACCGCGAAGCGGTTCGCCCGCCAGCAGCTCGACGAAGAGGCGCTGCGGCAGGTGGTGAAGATCAAGCCGGGACGGCTGGACCCGCGGCTGCGCCTCGCCCGCTGCGACCAGCCCTTGCAGGCTTTTTTCCCTTCGGGCGCCCGGCGAATGGGCAACACCACCGTAGGAGTGCGGTGCAACGGCAGCACCCCCTGGACACTCTATGTGCCCGTGACCATCGAAGTCTACGCCCGGGTGGTGGTGGCCGCCGCGCCCCTCGCCAAAGGAGAGATCCTCGACGGCTCCAAGGTGCGGCTGGCCGAATACAACCTGGCCAAGTTGCCCCAAGGCTATTTCCACCAGCTCTCCAAAGTGATGGGAATGCGGCTTAGAAGAAACCTGCGCATGGGGCAACCCCTGGTGCCCGCCATGGTGCAGGCGCCGCGCCTGGTCGAGCGGGGCCAGCGGGTGATCCTGGTGGCCGGCGGCAACGGCCTGGACGTGCGCATGCCGGGAGAGGCACTATCCCATGGCGCGCGGGGAGACCGTATCCGCGTCCGCAACCTCTCCTCCCGCCGCATCGTAGAAGGGGTGGTCACGGACGACGGCTTGGTTCGGGTTAGTCCCTGAGAGGGATGCCGAAAACGTGATTACCGTCACAAAATGATTTAAGTTTCGCGGGGATCGGCCGCCATTGGGGTTGGCGGATCCAAAACACAATCCGCAGGAGAAAGAAAATGCCCATTGATATCAATGGCTTGAATGCAAGCCAAACGCAGATCGCCGGCGATGGGAACAGCCTTCGGCCCAGCGAGCGGGAACCGTTGGAGCGAAGCGACGGCAAAGAGCGCTCCTCGGTGCAGGACACCGTGAGCTTTTCGGAAACCGCCGTACGGGTGGGACGATTGGGGGTGGCCATGAACGATACGCCGGTCGTGGACGTGGAGCGTGTTGAAAAAGCCAAGCAAGCGATTCTGGACGGTACCTACCAAGTGAATCCCACGCGGATCGCGGAAAAATTGGCAGCATTCGACCGGCTCCTCGCCGGCGGCAAATGAGCGCCATGGCGGTCTCACCCTCGATTGGCAACCAACTCTCCTGGCTCATCGAGCAGGAGCTGGAACAGATGGATGCCCTCGCCGCCCTGTTACGCGAGGAATCCCAGCTTTTACTAGCGAGAAAGCCCGAACGGCTCGAGCAATTGCTGGAAGCAAAGTCGCTGCGAGTGTCCGAGCTGGCCACCCTGGACAAGCGCCGTGAGGAGCTCTTTCGCAACCTTGGCATTCCCAATGAAAGCAGAAAAGTGGAAAAGACGCTCGATGCCCTCTTCCCCGGCAGAGGGCTCGGCGACTGCTGGCGGCGGCTCACCACTCTGGCCGAGGGCTGCCAGCAGTTGAACCGGATTAACAGCGCCACCATCGAGATCGGGCAGGTCCATCTGAGCCAAGCCCTGCAGATCCTCCGCGGCGACTCCTCCGATACCCGCCTTTACAGCGCCGACGGCGCATCGAAACCTCGTCCCGCCTCTCGCCTCATCGGCCAAGCCTGACCGGATTCCGTCACTCCCCTTCATGGGTTAGACGCCATATTCTTGACGTTTTCTCGATATTTTTTCTGCGTTCTCTCCGCTGTATCCCCCCTGAAATTCAACCGTCATCCCAATCTCGTTCGGACAGGAACGCATTTGGGAAGACAGTAAAAAACATATTTTTTAATAAAAAACAACATGTTAAACAACATAGTTAAATTATTTTTTACATTTGACCCGCACCCTTTTCCATCCAGAACACCGACCATTAGGCGATAGTTTGCCATCTGGGAACCAATTGGCACGTTTTTCGCTTCCTATATTGCCGTGAACATTCCACTCTAGGAACTCGACTCATGGAAAACAGACTGGAATTGATGGACAAGGGCACCGAACGACGGTTTTCCGAGGCACCGCTTTCTTCCGAAGATCCTTGCGGCGACCCGATCGGTTACCAACTCATCTTGGAACTCCAGAGCACGCTGAACATCGAAAAGCTGCTGGAGATCTTTTTCCATCATCTCAAAAGAGAGATTCCCTGCCAGTCCCAGCATTACATCAGCGAGTCTCTGGACCTGGACTTGCGCGAAGGTGCCAGAGCGCGCCATCGCGCTGAATACCAGCTGCTCATCGGCGGAGAACACTTGGGAACCATCCGTTTCCACCGCCGCCACCCTTTCACCGAAAAGGAGCTGGCGCGGATCGAAGCCCTGCTGGGGGTGTTGGTCCTCCCTCTGCGCAACGCCGTACATTACCGACAGGCTTTGAGAGCCGCTTCGCACGACCCGCTCACCGGGCTGAAAAACCGCCGAGCCTTCGAAGACGACTTGGAAAGGGAGATCAGCCGGGCACGGCGGGAGCAGCAACGCCTGGGCCTGATGGTGATCGACGTGGATCGCTTCAAACAGATCAACGACCAGATCGGTCACCTGGCCGGTGACCAAGTCCTGGCTGAAGTGGCGCGAGCACTGAAAAGCAGTGTGCGCCGCTCCGACATGGTATTCCGCTACGCAGGCGACGAATTCGTACTGCTGCTGCCCAACATCGATGACACGGGCGTGCGCATCTTGGAGGAACGCCTTCATGCAGCCATCGCCGCCCTCCGGTGCGTCTATGGCGATCAAACCATTCCCGTCTCGATAACTATTGGCACCGCCATTCTCGACCAAGGAGAAGATGGCAAGGCACTCTTTGAAAAGGCAGACTTGGCCATGCTGTACAACAAAGAGTCTCATCATCGTCACCAGGCAGCGGCGGTTTCCCGTACTGCCTGATTGAAAAATCCGCATCCGGCTCATTTGCCAATGCCTCATTCGTCTGAGACGCCCTCAAGTTTTTCCAGAGATGGCCGAAAAGGGGTACAGGCCACTGTTTTTTGGGACGACATTCAATGCAAAGCCAGGCTTCCTCAGCATCAGCCTCTGCCGCACTTGGCGGCGAGGACGCCGGGAATCTGGCCGATTTCCGGGACATTCTGCTGCGCCTGACCTTCGCCGCCCACGGCTGGGACGATCGCCTGGACGGGGTGTTGGAACGTCTTCAGGACGAGTTGCGCAACCGTGACTCCCTCCCCGACCTCAAACACCATGCCGAGGTACTTTATCGGGCGCTGATGCGTGCGGAGGAGCGCCGCCCCGCCCGTAAACCCGGCCAGATCCTCGCCAAGGCGTTGGGAAAACTCGAATTGCCCGCTCCTATACAGGCGGAGTGGCGAGAAATGATGGACCAGGGATACGCCGCCCGTGACGAAATAGAAGCGCTGGAGGTGCTGGAACGATGCGCCACCCTCCTCCAAGAGGCGCTCAACAGCGCTCCTGCGAAAAAGCCCTCCAAAAAACCGGGCTTGATCGGCTCCCTCTTCGGGAGCGGCAGCCGGCAAGAGGAGGATTCCGGCCAGTTTCTCAAGGCGGTTCAACATCGACTGCTGGAGCTGATGGGCAGTCTTTGCCCTCCGCCGCAACTGGAGGACAAGCTGGAAGAGCTCAAAGAACGGGTGGCCAAGGCGCTGGCAGCGGAACAGATCCCCTCTGTTCTCGAGCAGATCAACCTGCTCATTCAAGAGATCCGTGGAAAGGTCGAGCGGGAACGACTGGAGCTTGAAAAGTTTCTCGGCCAGTTGACGGAGCGCCTTACCCACATCGAAAGCGCGCTCGAGGCCAGCGACTCCAGCACCAACGAAGCATTCGAAAATCGAAAGCGCCTCGATGAGGAAATCGAGGAGCAGACCCGTGACATGGAGACGCAGGCGCGCGAAGCCACCGATCTGGCCTCGCTGAAGACGGTGGTGCAGCAGCGGGTCGACACCATCCGGAAGCACATGGAGGAACACCAGCAGGTGGAGCAGCGCTTGCTGGAGAAGAAAGAGCAGGAGATGGCTGAACTCATGGAAAGGCTGCAAGCCATGGAGGAAGAGACCGAAACGCTGCGCAGCCAGGTGCAGGAAGAGCGACGCCAGGCATTTACCGATGCGCTCACAGGCCTCCCCAATCGCTTTGCCTACCAGGAACGTCTGGAACAGGAATACGAGCGTTGGAAGCGTTATGGATCGCCGCTCTCTATTCTCATCCTCGATGTGGATCACTTCAAACGCATCAATGACACTTACGGCCACCAGGCCGGCGACAAAGCGTTGCGCATCATCGCCCGCGAACTCTCGCTGGCAATCCGAAAGACCGACTTCATCGGACGCTATGGAGGCGAGGAGATCGTCGTTCTCCTGCCTGAAACCGACGCCAAGGCGGCGCTGCAGGCCGCAGAAAAATTACGTAAACGCGTCGAAGAATGCGGCTTCCATTTCCGCGAGAAGCGGGTCACCATCACCGTTTCCTGCGGCGTGAGCGAATACCGCGAGGGAGACACTCCGGAAAGCGCCTTCGAACGGGCCGACCAAGCACTTTACGAGGCCAAGAAGAACGGCAGAAACCGCTGCGAAGTCAAATAAAAAATTCGCTCCCTTTGCGCCACCATGCCGATTACCTCTTCTCCGTTCCGCACGGAAACGCAAAGGCTGGGTTAAAGAAACCCCCTTCCATGTCGATAAAGAAGTGGAAGCGAAAGCGGACAGCGATTCGTTTTCGACGCTAACCACAAACCCCGTTTCGACCGGAGGTTCACGATATGGATCTGGCCACGCTCATCGGCTTTCTCGGCGCCATGGGAGCGATCATCGTCTCCATCATGCTGGGCGGCGATTTTGGAATGTTCATCAACATCCCCGGCCTGATGATCGTCGCCGGCGGCACGGCGATGGTCACTCTGATGAAATTCCCCCTCTCCTACACCCTGGGTGCTTTCGGCGTGGCCATGAAGGCGTTCATCCATAAGGCGCAGAAACCCGAAGAGATCATCGAGCAGAGCGTGGAGCTGGCCAACATCGCAAGGAAGGAGGGGCTCCTGGGGTTGGAACAGGTGGAAGTTCAGAACCCTTTTCTGAAGAAGGGAATCGAACTGCTGGTGGACGGTCACGACGCCGAGTTCGTCCGCAAGATGCTCTCCAAGGACATCAACCTCACCATCGAACGCAACGAGGACGGAGTGGCCATCTTCAAGTCCATCGGCGACATCGCACCGGCCATGGGCATGATCGGCACCCTCATCGGCCTGGTGCAGATGATGTCCAACATGGACGATCCCAAGGCGCTGGGCCCAGCCATGGCGGTGGCCTTGCTGACCACCTTCTATGGCGCCGTGATCGCCAACGCCATCGCCCTGCCCATCGCCGACAAACTGGCCATTCGCAGCAAGGAGGAACGCATCAACAAATCGATGATCCTCGAGGGAGTCTCCGCCATCCAGGAAGGGATGAACCCACGGGTCATCGAGGGCATGCTGCGCACCTATTTACCGAATGCAGACAAGCCGGACAAGGCGGAGAAGGCGGCCTGATCCTTCGCAGCTGAACCACCGACCATGAGCGACGACTGCCAGCAACAGAAGTGTCCCGAAGGCATCCCCATGTGGGTGATGACCTTCGCCGACCTCATGTCCCTGCTGCTGGCCTTCTTCGTGTTGCTCTTCTCCTTCTCCGAAATGGACGCCCAAAAATACAAGCAGGTGGCCGGCTCCATGAAGGAGGCCTTTGGCGTGCAGCGCGATGTCAAGGTCAAGGACCCCCCCAAAGGGGTCAACGTCATCGCCCGCGAATTCTCTCCCGGCCGCGCCGAACCCACGCCTCTGAATCAGGTGAAACAGTCCACCATGGACGATTTTCACCAGTTTCCGATCCTGGGCGACCGCGTCACCAAACCCACGGACGAGGAGAAGAGAGAGATCGAAAAGGAGAGCGAAAAGATCAAACTCGCGTTGGCCAAAGAGATCAAGGAGGGCCTGATCGAAGTGGAGACTCGCGGCAGAAAGATCATCATCCGTATCCGTGAGAAGGGCTCTTTTCCCTCAGGAAGCGCGGAGATGATCAAGCCTTTCCGAAAAGTGATCGAAAAGATGGTAGCGGCGCTTCGCCAGACCCGGGGCACCATCGTGGTGGCCGGCCACACCGACGACGTGCCCATTCACAACCACCGTTTCCGCTCCAATTGGGAGCTCTCCTCTTCGCGCGCCGTCACCGTCCTTCACGAATTGCGCAAGGCGGGCGGCATCGACGAGCATCGCTTTCAGATCGCCGCCTACGGCGACACACGTCCCATTGCGTCCAACGACACGCCCCAGGGGCGTGCCCAGAACCGGCGGGTGGAGGTGACGCTGGTCTACGGCAAAGACAAGGAAAAACCGGTGAAGGAACCAAAGAACGTGGATGACGGCGTCAAAAAAGCCGAGGCGAGCCAGCCAGAATCCGCCGCCACGAGCAACATCACTCCCCGCGTCAAAGAGGTGAAATGATGAACACCAAGATCTCCACCGCCGATGGCAACTGCGAGGAGATGCGCGAACGCCGCGGCTATTTCCGCATCTGCGACGACATCGCCCTCACCTATCAGGTGGTCGACGAAGAAACCTATCTCGAAGAGCGGAACAAAGAGTCCAATGCCCGGACCAACAGCTTCAATATCAAGGCGAAATTCACCGCCATGGAAAGATCGCTGCGGCCGGTGATGGCCCGCCTGAAGGAGCGCTCGGAGGATCTGGCATTCTATCTCGAAGCGGTGAACGACAAGCTCGACATGCTTGCCGAGGTTCTATTTCGCAGCGATGGAGAAGCAGGAAATCTGCCGACGCAGAAGGTCAACCTCAGTGCCGGCGGCATCTCTTTTGAGGTTCAAGAACCGCTGGAGCGGGGTAAGCTCCTGAAGCTTCGGCTTCTGCTCCCACCCACGAGCGTCGGCATAGAGACCTTCGCGCGCGTGGTTTACTGTCGGGAAGAGAGAACCCCCGAAAGCGAGCCTTTTCCGTATCGCGTAGGTGTGGAATTCATGCACATGCGCGACGAGGATTCTGATCTCATCAGCCGCCACGTGCTGTGCAAGGAGGCGGTGCTCAGGCGGAAAAGCGCATTGGACGAATGAGGGCACCAAACCTCGTTGGTCAGCGATTGAGCCCGTATTTGCGCATTTTCTCGGCAAGAGTGGTGCGCCGCAGGCCGAGCAGCTTTGCAGCATGGGCCACCACTCCCCCCGACTCCTGTAGAGCTTCGCGGATGAGCGCCACTTCCATTTCCGAGATGTAGGCTTTCAGATCCAGCCCTCCCGGAGGAATCTGCGGCAGGACTCCGCCGCTCATTGCCGCCACATGGGAGTCGGGCTCGGCATGCAGCTCTTCCTGAACGGAGGTCTCGGACTCCGTCTCCTGCCCCGCCCGGTACTTGAGGGGCAGGTCGCGAACCTGGACGAGGCCGTGCGGATACTGGATCGCCAACCGCTCCATGAGGTTGGCCAGCTCGCGAACGTTGCCGGGCCAGGAGTAGGCCGACAAGACCCGTATCGCGTCCGGCGAGAGATGGACCGAACACTGTTTTTCATGCTCCAGCCGCTCGTTGAGCTGGGCAACGAGGAGCGGCAGGTCTTCGATGCGCTCCCGAAGAGGGGGCAATTGGATGGGAAAGACCTCCAGGCGGTAGTAGAGATCTTCACGAAACTTGCCTTCCCGCACCATGGATTCCAGGTCCCGGTTGGTGGCCGCCACGATGCGCACGTCCGCCTGGATGGTCCGGTTGCCTCCCACCCGCTCGAAAGTCCGCTCCTCCAGGACCCGCAGCAGCTTGACCTGCATCTCCAACGGCATCTCGCCGATCTCGTCCAGAAAGAGGGTGCCGCCGGCGGCCATGGAAAAACGCCCTTCCCGCGCGGTGAGCGCCCCGGTGAAGGCGCCCTTTTCGTGGCCGAAGAGCTCCGATTCGAGCAGATCACGGGGGATGGCCCCGCAGTTGACCGGCACGAAAGGCTTGTCGCGTCTTTTGGAGTAGTAGTGGATGTTGCGGGCCACCACCTCTTTCCCGGTGCCCGACTCGCCCAGGATGAGTACATTGGCTTCGGTGGGTCCCACCTGCTGAATCTCGTTGCGGATCCGCTGGATGGCGGGGCTGCGTCCGATGAGGCTGCGGAAGAGGTGGGACGGCCGACTGCCCTTCGTCGGCCGCTTGCCCCGTTGCGACCGGGCCTGCTCCAAAGCCTGGGAAAGCTCCTCCTGGCTCGGCGGAAGCTGCACCAGCGGCCACTCTCTGGGAAAGTTCAGAACGACGGGAGGTTCGCCCTCCACGGCCGGCCGGAACAGCACCAAGGGCAGAATAGAAGGCGCCAACGTCTCCACGAGCGCCGCCAGTTCGCGCTGACGCGCCTCCTCGGTTTCGCCCACCACCACCGTCAACAGATCGGCAGGCGCTTTTTCGAGCGCATCTTCCAGCGCTTCCAGGCTGGCGGCTCGAGTGACGGAGTGTCCCAGGAATTCGAGAATGGCCTGGATGTTGCTGTCCCCCCCTCCTTGCGGTTCATAGACCACTACCGGTTCAGCCACTGCCAGTGCTCCTCCCAGACAAGCCGGATACCCATCCAATCCACTCGATCGCCCACTGTCCAGCACGAAGCGAAACGAAACTTCCAAGGCGCCGGGAAGCGATCGACCGGATGAGAGGTTAACACTTTTTTAATGGTCTGGCACCGAACCCCGCTCGACCGTGCCTGGCTCACCCCGTGGACAGACGGTCATCCAAAATTTGATTCTTCCATTCTCGTCTATAATTTCCGAAAAGCCGGAAAGAAATGGGCGACCGTCTTTCGAAGCCGCTGCGCTGCGACACCGGCAGCAAGGAGAACGGGGAGTGACCAGAAAGAGCGAACGCACCCGCCAGCGAATCGTGGAAGCGGCCAACCGGCTCTTCTACCACAAGGGCTATCACAACACCTCGTTCACCGACGTGGTCAATGCATCGGGCGTCCCAAGGGGGAACATCTATTATTATTTCAAGAGCAAGGAAGACATTCTTCATGCTGCGCTTAAATATCGGATCTCGCGCATCGAGCAAATGCTCCAGTCCTGGAACGAGCGTTATCCCACCCCCCTCGAACGACTGGACCGCTTTTTGGAGATCCTTCCGGACAGCGCCGATTCCCTGGCCCGGTACGGCTGTCCCATGGGCACGCTCAACGCCGAGCTGGGCAAGAACGACCCCTCGCTCCAGGCCGAAGCCCGCTCGATGTTCCTCCTCTTCGAAGACTGGCTCACGGACCAGTTCGCCGAGTTGGGCTACGCCGGACGAGCGCGTGAATTCGCCCGCCGCCTCCTGGCCCGCGGTCAGGGAATCAGCATGATCACCCACGTCTACCATGACCGCCGCTTCCTGATGCAGGAGACCGATCTTCTGCAGCGCTGGATCCACCGCTTGGCGCGCGGCGAAGATCAGGCCGAGATCTGATCCTTTCCCTCCACCGAGAGATGTCGGCAGACGGCGCGGGAACGACCCTGGCGCTTGGCTTCGTACAACGCCTGATCCGCAAGCCGCAGAAGCCGCTCCTGGCCCGACTCGCTGGCAGGGCTCACGCAGGCGGCGCCGATGCTCACCGTGACTCCGTTTCCGGCCCCTTTCATCTCCTCCACCAGCGCCTCCGCCACTTCGCAGGCGGCTTCGCCCTTGCTGCCCGCCAGGATCAGAACGAATTCGTCCCCACCGAGCCGCGCCGCCAGGTCTCCCGGCCGGCGCGCGTGTCTCGAAAGAGCCTCCGCCACTTGTTTGAGGGCTGCGTCTCCACTGGCGTGCCCGCCACTGTCGTTGATCTCCTTCATGTTGTCCAGATCCACCACCAGCAGGCAGATTCCTTCCCCCTGGCGGTGGGCCCGCCGCCACTCCCGCTCCAGGTGGAGGAAAAAGGCGCGCCGGTTGGCGATGCCGGTGAGGCTGTCGGTGGCAGCGGCCTGCTGCAGCTCTTGCTGCAACAGAAAGGAGCGGCGCTCCTGTCGCACGATGAACCAGCCAGTGTAGGTCATGATGAACAGCGAAGAGATGTAATAGAAGACGGAAGCCACCAGCTGGTCGTCGGTGATGTGGCCTCGGCCCAGCATCAGCCATAGATAGAACGCGAAGATCAGCGAGGAGGCGCTGAAAGGCCACAGATAGTGGGCGCGCCAGAAGACGTGACCGAAGATCATCACCAGCAGCAGCCCGGTGAAGTAGAGATTGTGGGCCGTCTCCGGCATGTAGAGATTCATCAGGACGATGGAGCCGCCGCCCAGCAACATGGCGATGAAGATGATGGGCCCCGCCAGCGGCCTTCCCAGCGGCGGAATGAACTGCAAGGTGAGAGTGGCGACCAGGAGCGGAAGGGTCACGCCGAACCGAATGCGCCACAGCGCCGATACCGCCCCGTCCATCACCAGATAATCGACGACGCCGAAAAGAGAGTAGATGAAGATGCCGATCACCGCCGCCACGGTGTTCTGGAACCAGTGGATTTTCTGAAAATAGCGCCAGAACGCCTCGTTCAGCGAAGCGTCTTCTCCCTTTCCGGCGGTATTCCGCAATCGCGCAAGCGTGCTGGCCATGAAAGAGCTCCAGCCTCCTCTCGTATCGCTGCCCCGTCCTCAAGGCGGCAGCCGCAAGATTCGAAGATAGCCTCCGTTCATCATGGCACGCGCCCGCCGCCATTGCGAATCGGCATCCCCACGGGGCTCCAGCATGAAGAGATCCGCCCGTTCATCTGCCGCCTCCGCGTCGATGAGCCGCAGCAACCCTTTCCACTCTTCCTTGAGGGTCGCCACCCGCTTGGGCACCAGCCCCTGCCGACGGCGTCGCGCCGCTTCCATCTGCAGCTGTCGGCGGGCCTGCTCCAATTGGGATTTCAACGGAAGGGAAAGGTCGAACACCAGTGCCATGGTCTCCAGGCCCGGCCGCCACGCTTGGCCGGCCTCGGGCAACGGCTCGGGCGGCAGGGGCCGCCAGGTCAGCCGCCCTTCCCCCACCGGATCGTCGTCCGCTGGATCAGGAGGAAACTTGTGGAAGCCCCAGCGGGCGCCCAGGGCGCACTCGATGAGCACCTTGCCGCCGTCGATGCGGCAATCCCCCTCGCCACACTCCTCTGCCGGCACCCAGGCGCGGGGATCGTTCTTCCAGGCGCAGAAATCGCGATTCGGCGGCCTACCGTAATCGGCCTCCAGAGCGCGCCAAGTCTCGATGAAGCGGCGCCATTCGCGCCGATAGTCCCGATTGCGCCGCAAGAACTCCCATGCCCACTGCTCCCTGGTCAGGGCGTCGCAGAAATCATATTCTTCCAACCTGCGCCAGTTTCTGTGAATCACACGGAGTCCCACGGCTTGCACGCATGACCATTGTCCCTCCCTTCCGCACCCTGCTGCAACGACTGGTCGCCGAACCCTCGGTGAGCAGCGTCAGCCCCGAATGGGATCAATCCAACGTGCGGGTGACCGACCTCCTCCAAGAGTGGCTGGACGCGCTCGGTTTCCGCACCGAGAAGCTGGCGGTTCCCGGCTGCCCCGGCAAGTTCAACCTGGTGGCCAGCCGAGGGGAGGGCCTAGACGGGCTGGTGCTCTCCGGCCACACCGACACCGTTCCTTTCGACGAATCGCGCTGGCACAGCGATCCCTTCACCCTGGTGGAGCGGGACGGCCGTCTGCACGGCCTGGGAACCTGCGACATGAAGGGGTTCTTCGCCTTGGTGTTGGAGACGTTGGGAGGGCTCGACCTGGCCCGATTGAAGCGGCCGCTGATCGTGCTGGCCACCGCCGACGAGGAGAGCACCATGTGCGGCGCCCGTTCTCTGCTGCAGGCGCAGCGCCGGCTGGGGCGTCACGCGGTCATCGGCGAACCCACCGGGCTGAGGCCGGTGCGCATGCACAAGGGCATCGCCATGGAGGCCATCCGGGTCACCGGCCGTTCCGGCCACTCCAGCGACCCTTCCCTGGGCGACAATGCCCTGGAAGGCATGCACCTGGTGATGGGCGAACTGCTCGCCTGGCGCCGCGAGCTGCAACGGCGGCACCACAATCCGGCGTTCCAAGTGGAGGTGCCCACCCTCAACCTCGGCCACATCCACGGAGGAGACAATCCCAACCGCATCTGCGGCTCCTGCGAACTGCACATCGACCTGCGCCCCCTTCCCGGGATGGAGATCGAACGGCTCCGAGGCGAGCTGGAGCGGCGCCTCCGGAGGGCGTTGGCCGGCACCGGTCTCGAGCTGGAGACGCGTCCCCTCTTCCAAGGCATCCCCGCCATGGAGACCCCCGCATCCGCCGCCATCGTGCAGGCCGCCGAGGCGCTCACCGGCCAGCCGGCGCGAGCGGTCGCCTACGCCACCGAGGGACCGCTGCTCAATGCCCTGGGGATGGAGACGGTGATCCTCGGTCCCGGCTCCATCGAGCAGGCACATCAGCCGGACGAATTCCTCTCCCTGAGCCAGGTGGAGCCGGGCGCGCGCCTGCTGCGGGCGCTGATCCAGCGCTTCTGCATGGAGACCAGCGACTGACCGTCGGCACTGACGAATCCCCCGGCGGTTGAGTATGATTCCCTCATGAAAGACGCTTTCGTCAATTGGTTCCGCAAGGCCTCCCCCTACATCCACGCTCACCGGGGCAGCACCATGGTGCTCGCCTTCGGCGGGGAGCTGGTGGAGGAAGCCGCCTTTTCCAGCTTCATCCACGACATCGCCCTGCTGCATGGACTCGGCATCCACCTGGTGCTGGTGCATGGCAGCCGTCCCCAGATCGAATCGCGTCTGCAGGCGCGCGGCGCCGCCATGGAGGTGGTCAACGGCATGCGCGTCACCGACGACGCCGCGCTAGAGTGCGTGAAGGAGGCGGCCGGCGCGGTGCGGGTGGAGATCGAGGCGCGGCTCTCCATGGGGCTGGCCAACTCCCCCATGTCGGGAGCCCGCATCGAGGTGGACTCGGGCAATTTCGTCACCGCCCGCCCCCTGGGCATCATCGACGGCGTGGACTACCTGCACACCGGCGAGGTGCGCCGCATCAACGCCGAAGCCATGCGCAGGCGGCTGGCCGATGGCGCCATGGTGCTGGTCCCGCCGCTGGGCTACTCGCCCACGGGCGAGGTCTTCAATCTCAACGCCGCCGATGTCGCCGCCGAAACCGCCATCGCCCTCGGCGCCGACAAGCTGCTCTTCCTCACCGACGACAAGCTGCTCGACAGCCGCAGGCGCCCGATCAGCAGCCTCCTTCCCGACGAAGTGGAACGGCTGCTGCAGCGGCGGCGGAAACTGGGCGAACAGATGCGCCGGGTGCTCCGCAACGCCGTGCACGCCGCCCGCCACGGCGTGGCGCGCACCCACATTCTTCCCCGGCGCAAGGACGGCGTGCTGCTGCGCGAGCTCTTCACCCGGGACGGCTGCGGCACTCTGATCTCGCGGGAACGGTGGGAAAGCATCCGCCAGGCCACCATCGACGACGTGGCCGGCATCCTGGAACTCATCACGCCCCTCGAGGAGGCGGGCATCCTGGTGCGCCGCTCGAGGGAACGGATCGAAACCGAGATCGATCATTTCACCGTGATCGAACGGGACGGTACGGTGATCGCCTGCGCCGCCCTCTACCCCTTCCCCGAATCCCGGACGGCGGAGCTGGCCTGCCTCGCCGTGCACCCCGACTACCGCAACCAGGGGCGCGGCGACCAAGTGCTGGAATGGATGGAGAGGAGCGCCCGCCAAGCCGGCATGGAATCGATCTTCGTGCTCACCACACGCACCGCCCACTGGTTCCGCGAACGGGGATTCCAGCCCGCCGGGCTCGAGCGCTTGCCCGGGCGGCGTCGGGATCTCTACAACTGGCAGCGCAACTCCCGGCTTTTTCTGAAGCCGCTCTCGTGAAGATGAACTCATCGCCGCTGATGCAACTGGGCGCCAACCTCTTCTCCCTGGCCCTGGCCCTGGCGCTGGGCTGGCCGGCGGAGCGCATTCTGCTGCTCTACTGGGCGGAGAACGTGGTGGTGGCTTTCTGGCAGATGCCGCGCATCCTGCTGGCGGGCAAGCCGCCGGGAGGCCTTCCGCCGCTCTCCAACCTCTTCACGTCCCTCTTCTTTCTGTTCCACTACGGGCTATTTACCCTGGTCCACGGCATGTTCGTCTTCCAACTCTTTCTGCATCAGAAGTTGACTCCGGAGACACTCGCCGCCAATCTCGGTGGCGTCGGCATGGGGCTGGCGGTGCTGGGGCTGTTGATCAGCCACGGCGTGGACTTTTTCCAGGACCTGGGGAGCGGACGGCTGGCCACCGCCGATGCGGCCAAGGTGATGGGGGAACCCTACCGCCGCATCGTGGTGCTGCACCTGGTGGTGCTCGGCAGCGGCTTCCTGCTGACGGTGCTGCCCTATCCGCAACTGGCCCTGGTGTTGCTGGCGCTCGTCAAGACCTTCATGGACCTCGGCCTGTGGCAGCGCCGTCCCCAGGCAGCGGAAGAGAAAAATGTCGCACGCATCTAAAAAGGCGGTCCTCACCGCCATCTCCTCCAACTTTCTGGTCACCGTCATCAAGTTCGTCGCGGGTCTGGCGAGCGGTTCGGCATCGATGATTAACGAGGCGGTGCACAGCCTCATGGACACGCTCAACCAGGGCTTCCTCTTCCTTGGCCTGCGCGAATCGGAAAAACCGGCAGACCAGATCTACGCCTTCGGCCACGGCCAAAAAAAATACCTGTGGAACCTCTGGTCGGCCATCGGCCTCTTCTCCATCGGCGCGGGCCTGGGCCTGGCCCACGCCTGGCACAGCTGGGAGGGGGTGGGCCGGAGCCACCTGAGCGAAACCGTCGCCCTGGCGGGTTTCCATATTCCCACCCTCTGGCTCAACCTGGCGGTGCTGGGCTCCGCCTTTCTGATGGAGGGCTACTCCTTCGTGGTGGCCACCCGCGAGCTGCTCGCCCGCATGCGCAAAGAGGGGGAGAGCGACGTGCTCGCCTACCTGGCCGAGGCCGACGACCCCACCCTGGCGGCGGTGGTGTTGGAGGATTCGGCGGCCATGCTGGGCCTCGCCCTGGCGGCGGTGGGCATTCTGCTCACCGCCCTCACCGGCCGTGCCGAGTACGACATCCTCTTCTCGGCGCTGATCGCTCTGATGCTGGGCGCCATCGCCTTCTATCTGGGCTTCGTCAACATGCGGTTCCTGGCTGACATCCGCGACCGCGAAGCCGAGGCGCTGTTCCGCGAAGTGGTGGCGGAACATCCCGAGGTGGAGCGCTACCACGATCTGCGCTCCCTCATCATCGACGAGAACCACACGGTGCTCATCGCCGAGATCGAGCTGCGCGAAGAGGCGATGGTGGTCGATCTCTACGACCGGATCCAGTTACGCTGCGACCAGATCCTGGAGAGCCTGCCCGGCCGCCGGGCACAGGAGAAGCGCTATCGCCACTGGGCCTCGGCCCGCGCTTCGGTGGAGGCGGTCATCGCCCGCACCGAGGAGATCATCGACGAGATCGAAGCGCGTATCCGCGAACGGCTGCCCCGGGTGAGCCACATCACCCTGGAGGTGGAGGGGGTGGCGCCGAACAAGCCCGAGGAGGCGCAACCGGAGAGCGCCACCGGTGGCTGACCCGTACGTCGCCAAGGAAGCCACCCCCCTGGACCGGCGCTTCAGCGTGGCGCCCATGCTCGACTGGACCGACCGCTATTTCCGCTACCTGGTAAGGCTCATCAGCCGACGCGCGCTGCTCTACACCGAAATGGTCACCAGCGGCGCCCTGCTCCACGGCGATGCCGAACGCCACCTCGCCCACTTTCCCGAAGAGCGCCCGCTGGCCCTGCAACTCGGCGGCAGCGAACCCGAGGAGCTGGCCCGTTGCGCGCGGCTGGCCGAAGCGTGGGGCTACGACGAGGTGAATCTCAATGTGGGCTGTCCTTCCGACCGCGTGCGGTCGGGGCGCTTCGGCGCCTGTCTGATGGCCGAACCGGAAAGGGTGGCCGAGTGCGTCGCCGCCATGAGATCGGCCACCTCTCTGCCCGTGACCGTCAAACACCGCATCGGCATCGACCACCAGGACGACTACCGCAGCCTCCACCGTTTCGTCGAAAAGGTGGCCCGGGCCGGCTGCCGAACCTTCATCGTCCACGCCCGCAAGGCCTGGCTGCAAGGGCTGAGCCCCAAGGAAAACCGGGAGGTCCCGCCGCTGCGCCCCGAGCGGGTGTACCGGCTCAAGAAGGATTTTCCCTCCCTGGAGATCGTTCTCAACGGCGGCATCCTCACCCTGGACCAAGCGCTTGCCCATCTGCGGCGGGTGGACGGCGTCATGGTGGGCCGCGCCGCCTACCACGATCCCTGGCTGCTGGCCGAGGTGGACCGGCGTCTCTTCGGCGAGGATCGCCACCCCGGCACCCCCCACCAGCTGGTGCGCGCCCTCTTGCCCATGGTGGAGAGGGAGCGCGCCCGGGGAGTGCCGCTGAAGCGGATCTCCCGCCATCTTTTGGGGTTGTTCCGCGGACGCCCGGGCGCCAAACGGTGGCGACGCCATCTCTCCCGCCACGCCTACCTGCCCGGAGCGGGCCCCGAAGTGCTGATCGAGGCCCTCTCCCTGGTGCCCGAAAACGATTGAAATCGGCGCAAACGTCTCCATCTTTTTCGAAGACCCGATCCAACCCCAAAGTGGAGGAAACGAGATGGCACTGGAAAAACTGGAGTCTGCGCAGTGGAAAACCTTTTTCGACCGGGTTTCCAAGGGGCTGACCGCCAAACAGGCCGAGATCGAGGTGGAGGGCCTGGACATCGGCGACGAGATCGAGGCGGATTGGATCCCCTTCACCGGCATCAGCTACGATCCCAAGGACGACGTCCTCAGCGTCTTCTCCGAGGATCTGGAGCACATGATCCGCAAACCGAAAGAGATCTGGGTGGACCTGGGCGTGGACGGCCTGCACAGCGTGGAAGTTGTGGACGGCGACGACCACAAACAGATCATCGTGCTGCGCGACGACCTGGCGCTGCCGGCCGAATGAGGCGCCATGGTCGACACTCTCTTCGAAGACCGCCGTGACGCCGGCCGACGGCTGTCCCGAGCGCTCCGGCATCTTGCCGGCGAGCCCGGGCTGCTAGTGCTGGCGCTGCCGCGCGGCGGCGTGCCCGTCGCCTGGGAGGTGGCACGGGCGCTGAACGCCGAGCTGGACCTGCTGCTGGTGCGCAAGCTGGGCACCCCTGGCCAACCCGAGCTGGCCATGGGCGCCATCGCCTCCGGCGGCATCGAGGTGCTCAACCCCGCGATCATCAAGGGCCTGGGGATTCCGGAACACCAGATCCAAGAGGTGGCGCGCGCGGAATACCGGGAGCTGCAACGGCGGGAGCGGGCCTATCGGGGCGACCGCCCCCCGCCCCGCGTGGAAGGGCGGACCGTGGTGGTGGTGGACGACGGACTGGCCACCGGCGCCACCATGCGCGCCGCCGTGCAGGCACTGCGGGCGCAGCATCCGGCGCGTCTGGTGGTTGCCGTGCCGGTGGCGCCGCCCGACACCGTCCGTTCCCTCCAGTCGGAAGTGGACGAAGTGGTGGCACTGCTGACGCCTCCGAACTTCGCCGCGGTGGGGCAGTGGTATCTCGATTTCGGACAGACCACCGACGAAGAGGTCCGCGCGCTGTTGCAGCAGGCTTGGAACGGACCTCCTCCGGAAACCTCTTCCACCCCTCGGGAAACCCCCGGCTAGAAATGGGAGGAAAATGGCGTCCCACCTGTTACGATGATCCGCAACCTTTTGACGAATGAGGATTCACAAATGACCATCGATCGAATGGTGCTGGCTTTCGCCGGCTTCGCCATCCTGCTCTCCCTGGCGCTCGGCGTGCCCGAGAGCCCCCTGTTCGTCTCCAGATACTGGCTGTGGTTCACGGCCTTCGTCGGCGCCAACCTCTTCCAGAGCGCTTTCACGGGGTTTTGCCCCCTGGCGATGATCCTGAAAAAACTGGGCCGGAAACCTGGCCCGGCTTTCGACTGATCGGGTAGAAAAGACCAAAGGCCGCTGGGCTCCGGCCATCGCCCGCTGGATCCCGGACCTTCGCTGCGCTCCGTCCGGGATGACGAAAAACATCGTCATTCCCGCGCCCCTTTTTCATCATTCCCACTCTCTTTCTTTTCGTCATTCCCGCGCTCTTTCTTTCTTTTCGTCATTCCCACGCACGCGGGAATCTCATGGAAACTGGCCACTCCCCAGATTCCGGCCTTCCGCTACGCTTCAGCCGGAAAGACAAATAAGAAGAAAGCTTCTGCCGGAATGATGAAGGGGGTTCGTCATTCCCGCACAGGCGGGAATCTCCCAATGGCGCGACACCTCCCCAGATTTCGGCCCTCCTTCGCTCCAACCGGAATGACGAATAAGAAGAAAGCTTCTGCCGGAATGATGAAGGGGGTTCGTCATTCCCGCGCAGGCGGGAATCCACGCCCACCGCTGCCGGGCTGCCGCCCGAGTTCCAATAGAAACGCCTTCAGCGAAAAAAAAAACGGCGCGCCCCCTTGCGGGAGACGCGCCATCTTCGCCGGACGAACCGCCGATCAGGTGCGCATCTGCGCCTTCACCTCCTCGGCGAAGTTCTCCTGCTTCTTCTCGATGCCCTCGCCCACTTCGTAACGTATGAAGCGGTTCACCGTGGCCCCCTTATCGGCCAGCAACTTGCCCACCTTGAGGTCGGGATCCTTGACGAAGGGCTGGCCGGCGAGCGTGACTTCGCCGATGTATTTCTTCAGACGGCCCTCGATCATCTTCTCGATGATGTTCTCGGGCTTGCCGCTCTCCCGCGCCTGCGCCTCGAAGATCTCGCGCTCCTTGGCCAGGAGCTCCTGGGGAATGTCCTTCTCTTCCACGCAAACGGGGTTGGAAGCGGCGATGTGCATGGCGATGTCGCGGCCCAGCTGCTCGTCACCCCCGCTCAGATCCACCAACACGCCGATGCGGCTGCCGTGCAGATAGGTGGAGATGGCGCCCTCCGCTTCCAGGCGCACGAAGCGCCGCACGTTGATGTTCTCGCCGATCTTGGAGACCAGCGCCTGGCGCGCCTCTTCCACCGTGGTGTCTTCGCCTTCGTGGAGCGGCAGCGCCTTAAGCGCCTCCACGTCTTCCACGTCGCTCTCCAACACCCGCTCCACCACGGCGTTGGCAAAGGAGAGGAAGTTGTCGTCCTTGGCCACGAAGTCGGTCTCGCAGTTGACTTCGGCCATGGCCACCTTCTTGCCGTCTTCGCTGGGAAGGATGACGATCACGCCCTCGGCGGCGATGCGGCCCGCCTTCTTGGCCGCCTTGGCCTGGCCCGACTTGCGCATGTTTTCGATCGCCTTCTCGATGTCGCCGTCGGTCTCCACCAGCGCCTTCTTGCATTCCATCATGCCGGCACCGGTGCGCTCACGCAGTTCTTTCACCAGAGCTGCTGTAATTGCCATGGTCTGTACCTCTGAAAATTCTGAAATGGACCGTGCCCGGCACGGCGCCAGACGCCGTGTCGGGCAAAATTCACGGACCCCCTGCCCGGCGGTACGGACACCGAAGCCCGTCACTTCATGCGAAATCAGCCTTCGGCGGCCTCGGCCTCGGCTTCGCCCTTCTCTTTTGGCTCCGCCGTGACGCCGCCAGCCACCGCCTGGGCCGCCACCGCGCGGCCCTCCAGAATGGCCGCCGACGCGCCCTGCACATAGAGCTGAATGGCACGGATGGCGTCGTCGTTGCCCGGAATGACGTAATCCACCAGCTCCGGGTCGTTGTTGGTGTCCACCACGCCGACCACCGGAATGCCCAGCTTGCGCGCCTCGGCCACGGCGATGTCCTCATGCCCCGTGTCGATGACGAAAAGCGCGTCGGGCAGCCCTTTCATCTCTTTGATGCCCCCCACGCTGCGCTCCAGCTTCTCCAGCTTGCGCTTGAGGCCCAGCGCCTCCTTTTTGGAGAATTTCTGCTCCATGGAGCCGTCGGCGGCCATCGCTTCCAGCTCTTTGAGCTTGTTGATGGAGAGCTTGATGGTCTTGTAGTTGGTGAGCATGCCGCCCAGCCAGCGATGGTCCACATAGGGCATGCCGCACCGTTCGGCCTCTTCCTTGATGACGCCGCTGGCGGCGCGCTTGGTACCCACGAAGAGCACCTTGCCACCGTTGGCGGCGAGCTTGCCGATGAAGTTCATCGCCTCGTCGAATAGCGGCAGGGTCTTTTCGAGGTTGATGATATGGATCTTATTGCGCTGCCCGAAGATGTAGGGAGCCATCTTCGGATTCCAGTAGCGGGTCTGATGCCCGAAGTGCACGCCAGCCTCCAGCATCTGGCGCATGGTCACTTTACTCATTGAAATACCTCATTTTTTCAGGGTTGAGCCTCCGCGGATCCAGAACCGCCAACCCCTTTTCCGAATCTTCCGAAGGGCACCCCGGCGTTTCCGCGACGGATCCGCGTGTGTATTTGCCGTTTGGCGGCGCGTTTTATACCATAACGCCCCCCCCCACAACAATTCCCGCCCTGGATGCCCATTTCCATAAAGACGCCCGAAGAGATCGAGAAGATGCGCGTGGCCGGCCGCCTGGCCGCCGAGGTGCTGGAGATGATCGAGCCCCACGTGCAGCCGGGCGTCACCACGGGCGAACTCGACCGCATCTGCCACGACTACATCATCGAGGTGCAGCAGGCCATCCCCGCGCCGCTCAACTACCACGGTTTTCCCAAGTCGATCTGCACTTCGGTGAACCACCAGGTCTGCCACGGCATTCCCGGCGACAGAAAGCTGAAGAAGGGGGACATCCTCAACATCGACGTCACCGTCATCAAGGACGGCTTCCACGGGGACACCAGCAAGATGTTCTGCATCGGCCAGCCCTCGGCTTCGGCCAAGCGGCTCTGCGACATCACCTATGAAGCGATGTGGCGGGGCATCGAGGTGGTGCGCCCCGGCGCCCATTTCGGCGACATCGGCGAAGCGATCCAGAAGTTCGTCGAAGCCAACCACTACTCGGTGGTGCGCGAATACTGCGGCCACGGCATCGGGCGCGGTTTCCACGAAGAGCCCCAGGTGCTCCATTACGGTCGGCGCGGCACCGGCCCGCGGATGGAAGCCGGGATGACCTTCACCATCGAGCCCATGGTCAACGCCGGCCGCAAGGAGGTGAAACAGCTCGGCGACGGCTGGACGGTGGTGACCCGCGATCGCCGCCTTTCGGCCCAGTGGGAGCATACGGTGCTGGTGACCGAAGCCGGCTACGAGGTGCTCACCCTGCGCGAGGAGGAGAGAGCCGCCCTCGCCGCCAACTCCGCCTGATGCCTCTGACCCTGCTGGAGGAGCTCGACCAGGCGCCGGAAGCGCCCGAGCCCTCTTTGCCCGCCTACCGCGACATCGTCCGCCGAAGCCGGGAGCGGCTGGCCGCCCGTTTCCAGGCCGGCGATCCCGTGGAAGAGCTGGTCCACGAACGCGCCGCTTTCGTGGACCAGGTGCTGATGCGCATCTGGCGCGCCTTCATGGCGCCCCATTCCGCCGTCCTGGTGGCGGTGGGGGGCTATGGGCGGGGCGAACTCCATCCCGCCTCCGACGTGGACCTGCTCATCCTGGTGCGTGAAGAACCGGACGGCGCCATGAAGGAGTCGCTGGAACGGCTGGTGAGGTTTCTCTGGGACGTGGGGCTGGAGGTGGGTCACAGCGTGCGCACCCTGGCGCAGTGCGTACAAGAGGCGGAGCGGGACGTCACCATCGTCACCAATCTGATGGAGTCGCGCTATCTCGCCGGCGACGAATCCCTGTTTCACGCCATGAGAGCCGCCACCGGCCCCGACCGCATCTGGCCCAGCGACCGCTTCTTCGCCGCCAAGCTGGAGGAGCAGCGCAAGCGCCACGCCCGCTACGAGGAGAGCGCCTACAACCTGGAGCCCAACATCAAGTCCAGTCCTGGCGGATTGCGCGACATCCAGATGATCGGCTGGGTGGTGAAGCGCCATTTCGGCGCGCAGACGCTGCTCGAGCTGGTGCACCGGGGCTTTCTCACCGACGCCGAATACACCGCGCTCATGGACGGCCAGCACCTGCTGTGGAAGATCCGCTTCGCGCTCCACCTGCTCAGCGGCCGTCACGACGACCGCCTCCTCTTCGAGTACCAGCGCGCCATCGCCCGCCAGTTCGGCTATTGCGACGACGATGCCAATCTGGCGGTGGAGTCCTTCATGCAGGCGTACTACCGTACGGTGATGGAGCTCAACCGCCTCAACGAGATGCTGCTGCAGCTCTTCCGCGAAGCGATCCTGGAGGCCGACCATCCCCAGGAGACGAGGCCGATCAACCGCCGTTTCCGCGCTGTGAACGGCTTTCTCGAAGTGGTGGACGCCGGGCTCTTCGCCAACTATCCCTTCGCCATGCTGGAACTCTTTCTGGTGATGACCGAGCACCCGGAACTGAAGGGCGTGCGGGCCAGCACCATCCGTCTCGTGCGCGCCCACCTGCATCTGATCGACGACACCTTCCGGCAGGACATCCGCGCCCGTTCTCTCTTTCTGGAGATTCTGCGCCAGCCCCGGGGCATCACCCACGAGCTGCGGCGCATGCATCGCTACGGCGTTCTGGAGCGCTACGTTCCCGCCTTCGGACGCATCACCGGGCGCATGCAGTTCGACCTGTTCCACGTCTACACCGTGGACGAGCACTCGTTGATGGTGGTGCGCAACCTGCGCCGCTTCTCGCTGCCGGAGTTCGCCCACGAGTTTCCGCTCTGTTCGCAAGTGTTCCAGCGGCTGGCCAAGCCCGAGCTCATCTACCTGGCGGGGCTGTTCCACGACATCGCCAAGGGGCGCGGCGGCGACCACGCGGTGCTGGGCGCCGAGGAGGCCCGCCGCTTCTGCCGCCTGCACCACCTCTCGGAATACGATAGCGAACTGGTAGCCTGGCTGGTGCGAAACCATCTGGTGATGTCCATGACCGCGCAGCGCCGGGACATCGAAGATCCCCGGGTAGTGCGGGAGTTCGCTCAACGGGTGGGCGACCTCTCCCGTCTCGACTATCTCTACCTGCTCACGGTGGCGGACATCCGGGGCACCAACCCGGCGCGCTGGAACTCCTGGACCGCCTCTCTGCTCAACCGCCTCTATCACGACACCCGCGGGCTGCTGCTGCGCGGGGTGGAGCGGGCGCCGGGACAGGACGAGCTGGTCCAGGCGAAACAGGCCGAGGCGCTGCGCCTGCTGGCGGAGCGGGGAATCGCGCGGGAACAGGCCATCGACTTGTGGCGCCAACTGACCCTGGAGCACTTTCTGCAGAGCGATCCCGACGAAATCGCCTGGCACACCGAGCTGGTGCTGCGACAGGCTGGCGGTCCCCGCCCCCTGGTGGCGCTGCGGCCGGCGCGCAACCGCGGCTGCGACGAGATCTTCATCGTCACCGCCGACCGCAAGGGTCTGTTCGCACGCTGCACCGCGCTCATCGACCGGCTGCATCTCAATGTGCTGGAAGCGCGCATCCACACCACCGACGAGGGGCTCGCCCTCAACAGCTTCTTCGTGCTGGAGCACGACGGCAGCCATGTGGAGACCGGATTCCGGCAACGAGAGGTGATCGACGCCCTCGAAGAAGGGCTCATGCAAGAGACCGCGCCTTCGGTGCCCCAGCGTCCCTTGTCGAAGAAACTGCAGCAGTTCGCCCGTCCCTCCGAAGTGCGCATCGTCCAGGACAGGGAAAACCACGTCACCCGGCTGCACCTGAAGAGCACCGACCGCCCTGGCCTGCTGGCGCTGGTCGCCCAGGTGTTGGCGGAACAGGAGGTGCGCATCCTCCAGGCCAAGATCACCACCATCGGCGCCGAGGTGGACGATCGTTTCACCATCGCCGACAGCGGCTGCCGCCCCCTCACCGACGCCGATCGGCTGGCGGCGCTGGAAGAGGCGCTACGGGAACGGGTGGGCGGCTGACTTGCGCGCCACCTGGTCGCGCAGATAGACCGGCAGCGCCTCTTCGGGCGGCACCCCGCCCCGGCTTCGGAACAGGATGGCGCCGAGCGCAGCCACGTCCCGCGCATGAATCTGACGCTGGTGAAGCACCCGCGCCGGCCTGAACCTCGGCGCCAGCGCTTGCAGATGGGCGTCCCAGCCGCTGCCCACCGCCACCCAGTCCCCCCTCGACGCGGCCCGCACGCGCGGGGGCGGCGCCACCTGTTCGTCGGCGAGAGCTTCCACCCCTTCCGAAGATACCGCCGCCGCCATCCAGTAGAGTTCGCCCATGCGCGCGTCCAAAGCCGCCAGCACATGCCCCGCGCCGATCTCCCGGAAGGCCCCCCAGGCCAGCGCCGCCAGCCCGGAGACGGGCACCAGGGGAAGATCCGCGCCCAGCGCCAGCCCTTGCGCCACCGCGGTGGCGATCCGCACGCCGGTGAAAGAGCCCGGCCCCCGGGAAAAGGCGATGGCGTCGAGCTCGCCAAGGTCGAGATCCGCCTCCGCGAAGAGCGCTTCCACCATGGGAAGGAGCAGCTCGCCGTGCCGACGGGGAGCGACACGATGGCGCCAGCGGCACTCGCCGCCGAGCTGCAAGGCGACGGAACAGGCGGTTTCGGTGGTGTCGATGGCGAGCAACTTCATGGGAAGGACGCGGCAGGCGGTCTCCTTCAGGCGCGCAGCTTCTCGACGCGCTCACGCGCCTCCCGCCGAGCCGCCTCCAGCCGTTCCCGCAGCGACCGCTCCAGGGTGCGGTAGACGCGGATTTCGGCGCGCTGATAGACCGTCTCCGGAATCTGGCCCGCAAAGGTGATGAGCGCATTGCAGAAGGCCACCTCCGCCTCCAGGGAGGAGATCTGGATCTTGAAGCGGGCCGGCAATGCTCTTCTGCGTGCTACCATTTTTTAATTTTACAACGATCCGCTGATGGAAAACCGGCGCTTTTCCAAAAACGCGTCACAACGCACAGGCGGGGCCAGCCGAACGCCGCCGCCGAATCGCTCCAACAAATTAAGACAAATATCTGAAATTCTCGGGCGTCCTCCCTTTCCTCTTTCCCTTCCTGTGCTAGACTCTGGAAAACGCAAAAACCTTCGCAACGGCAGGTTCGAACCTCCTCCACTTTTTTGGGTGACCGTCACAAAATGTCCGACCTGCTCCAGGCACTGCGCCGATCCTCCCCCTTCTACGACGGCAACGCCCCTTTCATCGAGAGCCTCTACGAGTCCTGGCTGCAAGATCCGGCCAGCGTGCCGGAAGAGTGGCGCGAGCGGTTCGAGTCGCTGCCCCAGGTGGACGGCTACAGCGGCCGAGACCCTTCCCACCGCCAGATCCAGCAGAATTTCCGCCGACTGGGCCGCGAACGGCGTCCGGTCCTCGGCGTCTGCGGGGACGAGACCCTGGCGGCGGTGGCCGCGGCCAAGCAGGCCTCGGTGCTGCGGCTGATCAACGCCTACCGGGTGCGGGGCCACCAGAACGCCGATCTCGATCCCCTCCATCTCTCCGAGGTGGAGCCCCTCCCCGAACTGACTCTGGCCTTCCACAACCTTTCGGAAGAGGACCTGGACCGCACCTTCAACACCGGTTCCCTCTTCGCCCCCGAACGTCTGCCCCTGCGCGAGATCGTCGAGCTGCTCCGGAAGGTCTACACCGGCACGGTGGGTTCAGAGTACATGCACATCACCGACACGGTGGAGAAGCGCTGGATCCAGCAGCGGCTGGAGACCTACCGCACCCGCCCCGAGCTGGAGCCGGAGGACAAGCGCTGGATCCTGCGCATGCTCACCGCCGCCGAGGGGCTGGAGAAATATCTGCACACCCGCTTCGTGGGGCAGAAGCGCTTTTCGCTGGAAGGGGGCGAGTCGCTCATCCCCCTCCTCGACGAGCTGATCCAGCGCGCCGGCCGCGACGGCGTGCAGGAGATCGTCATCGGCATGACCCACCGCGGGCGACTCAACGTCCTCACCAACATCATCGGCAAGCCGCCCTCCGAGATCTACGACGAGTTCCAGGATCGCGGCCGCCGCCACGGCGTGATGACCTCGGGCGACGTGAAGTACCATCAGGGCTTCTCCAGCAGCGTGGAGACGCCCGGCGGCATCACCCATGTAGTGCTCGGTTTCAACCCTTCGCACCTGGAGATCATCGACCCGGTGATCGAAGGCTCGGTGCGCGCCCGCCAGCGCCGCCGGGGCGACCACGCCGGCGACCAGGTGCTGCCGGTGCTGATCCACGGCGACGCCGCCTTCACCGGCCAGGGGGTGGTGATGGAGACCTTCAATCTCTCCCAGGCGGAAGGCTTCACCACCGGGGGCACGGTGCACATCGTAGTCAACAACCAGATCGGCTTCACCACCTCGGACCCGGTCAACAGCCGCTCCACCACCTACTGCACCGACGTGGCCAAGATGGTCCAGGCGCCCATCTTCCACGTCAACGGCGACGATCCCGAGGCGGTGATCTTCGTCACCCGGCTGGCCCTGGACTACCGCAACCACTTCCACAAGGACGTGGTGATCGACCTGGTCTGCTACCGCCGGCAGGGCCACAACGAGGCGGACGAGCCGGCGGTGACCCAACCGCTCATGTACCAGAAGATCCGCCTGCACCCCACCACCCGCGCCCTCTACGCCAACAAACTGGCCGCCGAGGGGGTGGTGACGCCGGAAGAGGCCCAGGCGATGATCGACCACTACCGCGATCAGCTCGACCAGGGCGAGATCGTCAGCCGGCCGGTGCTGTGCGAGGTGAACAACCCCTACCGGGTGAACTGGCGGCGCTATCTCGATGGCGAGTGGAACGAGGAGGTGGAGACCCGCATCCCTCTGGAGAAGGTGCGGCTGCTGGGCGAACGCATCACCGCCCTGCCCGAAGGCTTCAAGCTCCATCCGCGGGTGGAGCGCATCCTCCACGCCCGCCAATGCATGACCCGTGGCGAGCAACTGGCCGACTGGGGCTTCGGCGAGAACCTCGCCTACGCTTCGCTGGTGGACCAGGGCATCCCGGTGCGCATCTCCGGCCAGGACTGCCGCCGCGGCACCTTCTTCCACCGCCACGCCATGGTGGTGGACCAGAAAACGGGCGAGAAATACTTTCCTCTGCAGCACATCCGTCCCGACCAGGCCCCCTTCGTCATCATCGACTCTCCCCTCTCGGAAGAGGCGGTGCTGGGCTTCGAGTACGGCTACGCCACCGCCGAGCCGGGGGCTCTCACCATCTGGGAGGCGCAGTTCGGCGACTTCGCCAACGGCGCGCAGGTGGTCATCGACCAATTCATCACCTCGGCGGGCGCCAAGTGGGGGTTGCTGTGCGGCCTCACCCTCTTTCTGCCCCACGGTTTCGAAGGCCAGGGACCGGAGCACTCCTCGGCCCGCATCGAGCGCTGGATGCAGCTCTGCGCCGAGCGCAACATCCAGATCTGCGTCCCCACCACGCCGGCGCAGATGTTCCATCTGCTGCGCCGGCAGATGCTGCGCCGCTACCGCAGGCCGCTCATCGTCATGACTCCCAAGAGCCTGCTGCGCCACCCCCTGGCCACCTCGCCGCTGGACGCCTTCACCGACGGCGCCTTCCGGCCGGTGATCGGCGAGCAGGATCCCCTCGACCCGGAGCAGGTGGAGCAGGTGATCATGTGCACCGGCAAGATCTACTACGAGCTGCTGGAGGCGCGCCGCGCCCGCGGCCTGGAGAAGGTGGCCATTGTGCGCCTGGAACAGCTCTACCCCTTTCCCCGAGCCGATTTCGACGCCATGGTGGCCTCCTTTCCCATCGCCCACACCTTCGTCTGGTGCCAGGAGGAGCCCCAGAACCAGGGCGCCTGGGACCAGATCAAACACCGCTTCTCGCGCATGGTGAAAGCCGGCAAATGGGTCTTCTACGTGGGCCGTCCGGCGGCGGCGGCGCCGGCCACCGGCTACCACCGCATCCACGTGGAGGAGCAACAGAAGATCATCGACGACGCCCTGCGCGGCCGCTTCGATCCCGAACTGAACCAGAGGATGTTCTGATGGCCATCGAGATCCGCGTTCCCACCCTGCCCGAATCGGTCACCGACGCCACCGTGCTCGCCTGGCACAAGCGCGAGGGGGAAGCGGTGCGCCGCGACGAGAACCTGCTCGACCTGGAGACCGACAAGGTGGTGCTGGAGGTGCCCGCCCCCGCCGACGGCGTGCTGGCCGAGATCAAGGCGAAGGAGGGGCAAGTGGTGGAGGCCGACGACGTGCTGGCGCTGCTGGAGCCCGGCAAGGAGACGAAGGCCGAAGCCGCAGCGGAGCCGGCTTCCGGGGAACCGGCAGGCGAGCCGGCGTCTTCGGCGCAAGATAAGAAAGGCGCGGAGAAGAAGGCGGAAGCGCCACCCAAGGCGGAGCCGGTGCTCAGCCCGGCGGTGCGCCGCCTCATCAAGGAGCTGAAGCTGGACCCCACCCGGATCCGGGGAACCGGCAAGAACGGCCGCATCCTCAAATCGGACGTCATGGCCTGGCTCGACGCCCATCCGCCGCAACAGGACGCCGACGCCGAGAGCGTGGCCACCACGGTACGCGAAGCGGCCGGCCGGGGAACCCCCGGCGCCCCCCTGGAGCAACGCGTGCCCATGAGCCGGTTGCGCGCGCGCATCGCCGAGCGGCTGGTGGAGGCGCAGCACACCGCCGCCATCCTCACCACTTTCAACGAAGTGAACCTGCAGGCGGTGATCGACCTGCGCAATCGCTATCGCGAGCGCTTCGAGCAGGAGCACGGCGTGCGGCTGGGCTTCATGTCCTTCTTCGTCAAGGCCAGCGTGGAGGCGCTCAAGCGCTTCCCCATCCTCAACGCCTCGGTGGACGGCCACGACATTCTCTATCACGGCTATTACGACATCGGCATCGCCGTGGGATCGCCCCGCGGGCTGGTGGTGCCCATCCTGCGCGGCGCCGACCAGCTCTCTTTCGCCGAGATCGAGAAGGCCATCCGCCAGTTCGGCCAGAAGGCCAAGGAGGGAACCCTGAGCTACGAAGAGCTCAGCGGCGGCACCTTCACCATCTCCAACGGCGGGGTGTACGGCTCCCTGCTCTCCACCCCCATCCTCAACCCCCCCCAGAGCGGCATCCTCGGCATGCACAAGATCCAGGAGCGGCCGGTGGCGGAGAACGGCCAGGTGGTGATCCGCCCCATGATGTATCTGGCCCTCTCCTACGACCACCGCATCGTGGACGGCAAGGAAGCGGTGCAGTTCCTGGTGACCATCAAGGAGCTGCTGGAAGATCCCAGCCGCTTGCTGCTCGACCTGTAGGCCGATTCCCGCCATGAGCATCATCGAAAGCCGAGACTTCATCGAGAGCGTCGCCGACGCCCTGCAGTTCATCTCCTGCTACCACCCCCTGGACTACATCCAGGCGGTGGGCTGGGCCTGGGAGCGGGAGCAGTCGCCGGCGGCCAAGGACGCCCTCGCCCAGATCCTGGTCAACTCGCGCATGGCCGCCGAAGGCCGCCGGCCCGTCTGTCAGGACACCGGCATCGTGGTGGCCTTTCTGGAGATCGGCATGGAGGCCCGCTTCGAGCCCGGCGCCGACCTGGAAAACCTGGTGAACGAGGCGGTCCACCGCGCCTACACCGATCCCAACAACCCCCTGCGCGCCTCGGTGGTGGCTCCCCCCTACGGCCGCCGCAGGAACACAGGAGACAACACCCCCGCGGTGATCCACACCCGCCTGGTGCCCGGCGACAAGGTGCGCATCAAGCTGGCGGCCAAGGGAGGGGGTTCCGAGAACAAGTCCCGCTTCGCCATCCTCAATCCCGGAGCCGACCTGGTGCAGTGGGTGCTGGAGACCGTCCCCACCCTGGGCGCCGGCTGGTGCCCGCCGGGGATCCTCGGCATCGGCATCGGCGGCACTGCGGAAAAGGCCATGCTGCTGGCCAAGGAATCCCTCATGGCGCCGGTGGACATCCAGGAGCTGCAGACGCGCGGCCCCGCCGACTGGAGGGAGGAACTGCGCCTGGAGCTGTACGAAAAGGTCAACGCCCTGGGCATCGGCGCCCAGGGGCTGGGCGGGCTTACCACCGTGGTGGACGTGAAGATCCTGGCCCACGCCACCCACGCCGCCTCCCTGCCGGTGGCGCTCATCCCCAACTGCGCCGCCACCCGCCACATCGAATTCGAGCTCGACGGCAGCGGCCCGGCCGAGTTCACCCCGCCCGATCTGGAGCAGTGGCCCAAGGTGGCTTGGCAACCGGGCGACGACGCCCGGGAGGTGGACCTGCAACGGCTCACCCGCGAAGAGATCGCCCGGTGGAAGCCGGGCGAGCGGCTGCTGCTCAGCGGGCGGATGCTCACCGGCCGCGACGCCGCCCACCGGCGCATCCAGCAACTGCTGGAGCGCGGCGAGCCCCTGCCGGTGGACTTCCGCGACCGCTTCATCTACTACGTGGGGCCGGTGGACCCCGTGGGTGACGAGGTGGTGGGCCCCGCCGGCCCCACCACCGCCACTCGCATGGACGGCTACTCCGAGATGATGCTGGGCGAGCTGGGGCTGATGGGGATGATCGGCAAGGCCGAGCGCGGCCCCGAAGCCATCGAGGCCATCCGCCGCCACAAGGCCGTCTATCTCATCGCCGTGGGCGGCGCCGCCTACCTGGTCTCCAAGGCGATCCGCAAAGCGCGGGTGGTGGCCTTCGAAGACCTGGGCATGGAAGCCATCTACGAATTCGAGGTGGAAAAGATGCCGGTGATGGTGGCCGTGGACAGCCGCGGCGAATCGGTGCACCAGCAAGGCCCGAAGGAGTGGCGGGTGAAGATTTCACAAATCGGCAAACCGGCCTGACGTTTCTTCCCCCCTTTCGGAGGGGCGGAACGCGCCCCGCGCCATCCCCACTGTAAAAACCTCTCAGCGCCAACCCACCGTCGCCTGGCGGGTCGATCTCACTGGATTCAGTCGGTTTCCGTACCAACAACCCACTCGAGCGGATCATGCGGGAGATTCGGCGACGAACCCGAGTGGTTGGCGCCTTCCCGGACGGAAAATCGGCATGGATCCCGGCCACAGCTCCGCTACGACACATTCCCGGCACGCGTTGGGGAACGAAGCGTTATCTGAGAATGGAGCTATTGCGGTTTTACGATGCCGCCGAGCCCTGTGCGGCAGGAACCTGGACCAAAAACACCGCCAAACAAACACGCGAATAATTCTGGACACTCTCCAAAACTCAACATTTCGCAAGGTGACAGGGCAGACCGCCACAGCGGTCTGCCCTGTCACCTTGCGCAACCATCCACCTAAAGCTGTATAGCGAAACGGCGTTTCTTCGAGCAGTTCGAGTTGACGCGATCGTTAAGCGCAATTAGAACAACCATCCTGTCGGATTTGGGTGCGGTTCTTTTTGCGCCAGCAACTTCATGCCTTTAACACAACGTATAATTAGCCAAATCGCCCAAAACAAAAACACTAAATATCCGATAACGAAATATGACAAAAGCACACCGATGGCAATGTACAAAACTCCGATCCAGAACGTTCTGATTTGAAATTGGTAGTGAGTTTTCAGCCAATCTGGAGCACCCTCTCTGTTGAGGTACGCCATTACGACACCAACTATTCCAGTCACACCAATTACGATACCAACCAGGTAGAGGATATACACGATTTGGGCTACGCCCTCGGTAGTTTGTTTTTCTTTCGATACCACTTCATTCATACGTCATCTCCTATCTGGGTTACCGAACAATCATTGTGCCCAATGCATCACGCCAACCGACCTAACGGGCCGTTGAAAATAACCCGACCGACGCTGACTTTCCAACGGTGAGCGGCGGCTGAAGCACAGCGGCTCCTCTTCATCCTTGGGGCGATGGCTCTCGAGCAAGGCCGGACACGATCATCCATGGAGAAGCCCACGAACCAGCCGAGCAACGATTGTAATCGATCTGTTCCACCAGCTGCCGCACGCTGCGAATGGTGTAGAACGCCATCAGAAGCTGGATCCGCAGCATCAAAGGCGGGAACGAATCCCGCCCCGGATTGGCGTGGATGGCGTTGAATTCGCTGTCCAGCGCCCTGAGGGCCTCATCGACCATGCGCAGGATGGTGAAGTTACCCCCTTCAAAGCTGCACAGGCTATAGTGCAAACAAGGAGGGCAACATGAACAAACAGCAAAACAAGATCAAACGGTGGACGGCCAAGCGCAAGACACAGGTCGTAGTGGACATTCTCAAGGGGAAAACGACGGTCGCAGAGGTCTCCCGACAGCATGACCTCACCCCCGGAGAGGTGTTTCCGTCGGTAGCGCCATTTCGATCCGCTGGTCGCCAAGGGTATTCCCACGAAATACCGGCCGCGGTATGTCCGACACCCGGAAGCGTTGCTTTCGACTTTTCCGGGGTGGGGGTTGGGTACTCTTACGGAAGAATGAGGAGATCAACGGGTATCTTCGTGAGTTGACGCAGGACGCGGAGAATCCCGCATGGCGGCTTCGGCAACAAGTGAACGCCATACGGCTGCTGCTGGTGGAGCTGACGCGCACGCTTCGCTCCATGCACTATTCCATCCGCGCCGAGGAGGTATATCGGAATTGGGTACGACGCTTTCTTCTCGGGTCCGGTAAGGAGCCGGACGAATTGGACGATGCCGAGGTGTCCCGCTTCCTTATCTCACTTGGCGGTGGACAGGAAGATGTCGGTCGATACCCAGCCCAGACTTCGAATGCGCTGATCTTTCTGTTCCCGCATGCTGGGGCGCGAATTGCAGCTCGAAGGCTACCGCCCCGCCAAACGCGGCCCGCGCCTGCCGGGTTAATAATCCGCAATCCTCAATGAGGGCTCGCGGCGACGAACCGGGCGATGGGCTTGCCTTCGCCGTCGTGAAGTTCCAGCAGGTCGCCGCGGATGCGCCAGCTTCGCGTCCGTTCCAACGCCTTGAAGAAGGCCGCTTCCAGCTCGTAGCCGGTCTTGCAGGCCATGCGGGTGGCTCCCAGAGGGCCGAAAGTCAGCGCCCGGCCTTGGAGCCGGTAACCGCCCGCGAAGTGGTTGCAGCCGCCGTAGCCGGCCGCCTCGTCGCGGTCCGCGCGCAACATGAGATAGGGCTTGCGCCGCGCACCCTCGCCCACCTCTCTGCCATGCAGGCGCACGAGGTTCCATTGCGTATTCTTGAGAGAGCGGTCGGCCTTCTTCTCGCACGCGCGCGCGCCGCTCTCGATCACGCGATTCACCACCAGGTACGTTCGGCGGGTGCCCTTCACCAGGTCCAGTTCGTGATGCAGCTCGCCCACCACCTTCGCCCAGAGGGGCTCGCCTTTCCGTTTTTCCGCGACGAGGCGCTGCAAGCGGGCTTGAGCCCCCTCTTTCGCCACCGGCCAGCGATCGCCGGTGAGGCACGCTTCGAAGAGGCCGGCACCGGCCTGCTCGAAATAGTGGCCGGTGAAGATCTTTTCGCCGGCCAGGACGCTGGCCGGCAACAGCAGCGCCAACAGTGGCAGTGCCCGCAACATCATTTGGCCGCCTCTTCCGGCGTCTTGGCGCTCTTGATGGAAAGGGCGTGAAGTTCGTCGGTGGCCATCTGCTCTTTCACGGCGGCCATCACCATGCGGTGGCGCTGGATGAGGCTCTTGCCCTGAAAGGCGGAAGAGACCACTTCCACCTCGAAATGGCGGCCGTCGCCGGTCACTTTCACCTCGGCATCGGGAATGCCGGTCTTGATGAGGGCTTCCACCTGTTCGTTTTCCATCGTCACCTCCTGAAGATCCTGTTGTCGTTCGAGCGCCACTACGCGATTCACCAGCGCCGTGCGAGAAACAATGTTCGTTACTCCTCCGCGGGCGAAAATCCAGCTTCTTTCGTCATTTCCGCGCAGTTACCCCCCTTCGTCATTCCCGCGAATGCGGGAATCCACCAGGAAACCGAGCACCTGGATCCCGGATCTCCGTTTCGCTCCGTCCGGGATGACGAATGCAGGTCGTCATTCCTGCGCAGTTGCCCCTCCTTCGTCATTCCCACGCAGTTACCCCCTCCTTCGTCATTCCCGCGAATGAGGGAATCCACCAGAAAACCGGGTACCTGGATCCCGGATCTCCGCTTCGCTCCGTCCGGGATGACGAATGCAGGTCGTCATTCCCGCGCGGTTGCCCCTCCTTCGCCATTCCCGCGCAGCTGCCCTTCCTTCGTCATTCCCACGCAGTTACCCCCTCCTTCGTCATTCCCGCGAATGCGGGAATCCACCAGGAAACCGAGCACCTGGATCCCGGATCTCCGTTTCGCTCCGTCCGGGACAACGAGCGCAGTTTGTCATTTCCGCGCGGGTACCGTCTTTGCGTTGGCTTTCCGAACACAGAAGTCCAAGTGTAGTCGCTACAGCTCCCGCGTCGCCAAAAACCGGATCTCGGGCCAGCGTTCTTCGGTGAGGTTCAGGTTCACCCGCGTGGGGGCAAGATAGACGAGGCGGTCGTCGCCGTCCAGCGCCAGATTGTCGTGGGCCTTGTCGCGAAAGCGCTTGAGCAGCGCTTCGTCGTCGCACTCGATCCAGCGCGCGGTGTGGATGTTCACCGGCTCGACGATGGCCTGCACGCCATATTCGCTCTTGAGCCGTTCCGCCGCCACCTCGAACTGGAGCACGCCCACGGCGCCCAGGATCATGTCGTTGTTGCGCAGGGGCCGGAAGACCTGGGTGGCACCCTCCTCGCAGAGCTGCAGCACCCCTTTCTGCAACGCCTTGGTCTTCAGCGGGTCCTTGAGCACCACCCGGCGGAACAGCTCCGGCGCGAAGTAGGGAATGCCTTCGTACTTGAGCTCCTCGCCCTCGGTGAAGGTGTCGCCGATCTGGATGGTGCCGTGGTTGTGCAGGCCGATGATGTCGCCGGGGAAGGCCTCCTCCACCTGGCGCCGTCGCTCGGCCTGGAAGGTGATGGCGTTGCTCACCTGCACCGTCTTGCCGATGCGCACGTGGCGCATCTTCATCCCCTTGCGGTAGCTCCCCGAGCAGACGCGCAGGAAGGCGATGCGGTCGCGGTGGGCCGGGTCCATGTTCGCCTGGATCTTGAAGACGAAGCCGCTGAACTTCTCCTCGCCGGGCTCCACGGTGCGCTGCACCGCCCGGCGCGGGCGCGGCGGCGGAGCGTATTCGACGAAAGCGTCCAGCAGCTCTTTCACTCCGAAATTGTTGATGGCCGAACCGAAGAAGACCGGAGTCTGCTCGCCGCGCAGATAGGCCTCCAGGTCCAGCTCGTGGCTGGCGCCGCGCACCAGCTCGATCTCTTCCTTGAGCGCCTCCACCTCGTGCCCGCCCAAGGCTTCGGCCAGCTCGGGGTTGTCCAGCCCTTCGATGGTCTGCCCCTCTTGCGCCCGGGAGCCGTCCTTGGAGCTGAACAGATGGGTGGTCTCGCTGCGCAGGTCGAAGACGCCGCGCAGCTGCCTGCCCATGCCGATGGGCCAGGTGACGGGGGCGCAGGCGATGCCCAGCACCGCCTCGATCTCGTCGAGGATGTCGATGGGGTCGCGTCCTTCACGGTCGAGCTTGTTGACGAAGGTGAGGATGGGGGTGTCGCGCATGCGGCACACCTCCATGAGCTTGATGGTGCGCTCCTCCACCCCCTTGGCCACGTCGATCACCATCAGGGCCGAATCCACCGCGGTGAGCACCCGGTAGGTGTCTTCCGAGAAGTCTTCGTGGCCCGGGGTGTCGAGCAGATTGAGGATGCGCCCCGCGTAGGGAAACTGCATCACCGAGGAGGTGACCGAGATGCCCCGCTCCTTCTCCATCTCCATCCAGTCGGAGGTGGCGTGGCGCGCCGCCTTGCGCCCCTTCACCGTGCCGGCGAGTTGGATGGCACCGCCGAACAGCAGCAGCTTCTCGGTGAGGGTGGTCTTGCCGGCGTCGGGGTGCGAGATGATGGCGAAGGTGCGGCGGCGGGCCAGCTCGGTTTGCAGGTCGCTCATGGAGAGAGGGGCGGAAACGGCGGTGGCGGAAACGGAGGCGGATTATAGCAGCCGCGACGCCGCTGTCAGCCGCTCGATCAGCGCCCGGTAGCGCTCCGGCGCCGCCTCGGGGGCCTGGAACAGCCAGTGGAAGAGCTGCGGATCGGGCTCGCGGAGCAACGCCTGGAAAGACTCCCGCTCCCCCGCGCCGAGATCGGCGTAGTGGTCGTCGACGAAACGGAGGAGCAGCTCGTCCAGCTCCAGCATGCCGCGCCGGCACTGCCAGGCGAGGCGGCGCTTCTCCTCCTCCGGAGTCATCTCACACCGATTTCTTCAGCATCCGCTCGCGGATGTGGCCGATGGCGCGGGTGGGGTTGAGGTGCTTGGGGCAGGCCTCCACGCAGTTCATGATGGTGTGGCAGCGGAACAGCTTGTAGGGGCCGTCCAGGGCGTCGAGGCGCTCCTCCTCGGCCTGGTCGCGGCTGTCGGCGAGAAAGCGCCAGGCCACCAGCAGCGCCTGGGGACCGAGGAACTTGTCGGGGTTCCACCAGAAGGAGGGGCAGGCGGTGGAGCAGCAGCCGCAGAGGATGCACTCCCACAGGCCGTCCAGCCGCGCCCGCTCCTCCGGGCTCTGCAACACCTCCTGCTCCGGTTCGGGGTCGCGGCGCTTGAGCCAGGGCTGCACCGCTTCGTACTGCGCGTAGAAGCGGCTCATGTCCACCACCAGGTCGCGGATCACCGGGCGCCCCGGCAGGGGGCGCACCACCACCGGCTCCTTCAGCTCGGCCATGGGCGTGATGCAGGCCAGGCGGTTGCGACCGTTGACGTTCACCGCGTCGGAACCGCACACCCCTTCGCCGCAGGAGTGGCGGAAGGTGAAGGATTCGTCCCGCGCCTTGATCTCCAAGAGCGCGTCGCGCAGCATCATGCCGCGCACCGTCTCGACCTGGTGGCTCTCCAGGCGCGGCTCCCGGTCCCGTTCGGGATCGAAGCGCCAGACACGAATCTCCATCAGTACACCCTCTCCTTCGGCGGAATGCTCTCCACGGT
>JALSRN010000082.1 GCA_026984735.1 Sedimenticola sp.
GGGCTACCATGTGGTGGGAGTCCACAGCTTGGAGCAGGCTGACCGTGAAATGAGGCAGCATGAACCCGATCTGATCATTTCCGACGTGCGCCTGCCGGACGGCGACTGCCTTTCCAGGCTGGAATTGGGAGGGGAGGCTCCGCCGGTCATCGTCCTTACGGCGTTCGGAACGGTGAAGAGCGCGGTGGAAGCGATGCGCGCCGGCGCCGCCGACTATCTCACCAAGCCGGTGAGCGGCGATGAACTCTTGCTCATCGTTCAGCGCGTGTTGGAGACCGAGGCGTTGCGCGCGGACCATCGGTTCTGCAAGTCGCGCTTGGAGGCGAAGAGCGGAATCCACTCCTTCATGATCGGCGAGAGCGAGGCGTTGGCTCGCGTCACCGAGCTCATCGAGGCGGTGGCGCCCAGCGACATGACCGTGCTGGTTCTGGGGGAGAGCGGATCGGGCAAGGAGCTGGTTGCGCGCGCCATTCACGAATCCAGCCCCCGCGCCAAGAGGAACTTCGTGGCGGTGGATTGCTGTACCCTTCAGGAGAACCTCTTCGAATCGGAACTGTTCGGCCATGAAAAGGGGGCTTTCACGGGGGCGGATCGCAGAAAGCAGGGGCTCATCGAAGGGGCGGCGGGAGGCACTCTTTTCCTGGACGAGATCGGCGAAATCCCCGCGCCGATCCAAGCGAAGCTCTTACGGGTGCTCGAAACCGGAAAATTTCGTCGGGTGGGAGGAACCCGCGACCTTCCCGCCGATGTGCGGATCGTCGCCGCCACCAACCGGGATTTGAAAAAGATGGCGGAGGAGGGCAGTTTTCGCGCCGATCTCTACTACCGCCTCGAAGCCTTTACGATCTACACTCCGCCGTTGCGAGAGCGTCGCGAAGACATTCCCTTCCTGGTGGAACATTTCCTGCGGAATCACGACTTTTCCATGCGGGTCAAAAAAAAGGTCACCCAAAGCGCCATGCGCAAGCTGGTCGCCTACGATTGGCCGGGCAATGTGCGGGAACTGAAAAACGTGGTGGAAAGAGCGATCATCCTTTCCCGGAATCAGCGCACCATCCGCGAACAACATCTCACTTTTCGGGCCTGTCAACCCGAGGAACAACGGTTTCAGCTGGATCTTCCCGCCTCCACCGAACCGACTCTCGAGCAGATCGAAGCCAGCTATCTGCGCATGCTTCTCGAAAAATATTCCGGCCATCGGGCCACGGTCGCGCAGGTGATGGGAATCAGCGAACGGCAGGTCTACCGGCTCATTCGCAAGTACGGCCTGCATGAATCGAAAAAAGAGGAGACAGCATCCGCCGCCGGCGGATCGCGCACCCTTTCTTCCTGAATGGCAGTGACCCGGTGGGCGACGAAGGCGTCTCCATTCGCCGGCGGCCCTCCGTTTTCGGATTTTTCGTGCCGGGCTTGCAAAACCTTCCGAGTTGAGTATCATGTGCGCCGTCAGTTGCGGGGTGGAGCAGTCTGGCAGCTCGTCGGGCTCATAACCCGAAGGTCGCAGGTTCAAATCCTGCCCCCGCTACCAAATCCTATGGAAAACCCGATCGCCTGGCAGGTGATCGGGTTTTTTGCATGGTCGGGCTTTTCCAGGGCGAGAAAGGTCCTGGACTCCCAATCCGGCTGCCGCCTAAAGAGAAGGGGTTCCCTTCGCGGCGGAGCGGAGGAGGCGCGCCAGGTGGGGATCGTCGGGTGGATGTTCGGCGAGAATCTCGCGTCCCCGGGCGGAGAGCCGGGAAAGCCCCCAGCGGCAGCGGCGCAAGGTTTCCGCGTCTCCTTCCCGCCGGTGGTAGAGGGGTAGATTCACCTCGAAGAAAGAGAGACTGTCGGCTTCCCGCAGCAGGTCGGCGCGAGGATCGCCGCCGCTCTCGTGCTTTTCCACCAGCCGGCAGGTCTCCTCGATCACCGCTTCATCGACTCCGCACTCGCGCAACAGAGGCTCCAGAAGCCGCGCGCCTTCCCGGGCGTGGGCCGCCTTGAAAAGGTCGTAATCGCCGAACGCCTCGCGCCGCAGCCGGCCGCTTCTCGCCCGCTCAATGTCGTGGCCGAGAGCGGCCAGCCGCAGAGCGGGATCGGCGTCGGGTTCCAGCCGCAAAAGCCACTCCAGGGTGTTTTCGGCGTGGCGCGGATCCTCGGGGACTTGCGAACGCGCCACCCGTTCGAGAATGCGCCGGCGGGCGCATTCGAAACTATCCACGGCACACCACCAGCCGGCGCAGGGTTTCCAGGTTCATCACGGCGGCGATGAGCGTCAGGACGGCGGTGACCTGGTTCGACAGGGCGCCGAGGAAGAGTACGAAGACCCGCACGTCCCGGCCGATGCGGAAGCGGCCGCCCCCTTTTTCGCGCATGAGGCCGTCGTATTTGTCGGCGGTGTAGCTCACCATGAAGGAGCCGACGATGGCCAGGAAGCCCGCCGCCAAGACGGCGTCGCCACCGCCCATGTGGAGCTGGTGCCAGGTGAGGCCGAAGAGCAGCAGGGCGTCGGCGTAGCGGTCGAGCACCGCGTCCAGCCAACCGCCATAGTCGCTGCCGAGATATTTGAGTCGGGCGATCTCGCCGTCGCAGCCGTCGATGATCGAAGCCAGCTGGGCCAGCACGCCTCCCGCCGCCAAGGCCGGATAGCCCTCCTGCATGAAAAGGCCGGCGGCCAGCAGCGAAACCAGGAAGCTGAGCAGCGAGATCTGGTTAGGGGTCACCGGCAGTCGCGCCAGCCACCGCGACAGGCGAATGGAAAGGGGCCGGTTGATCCAGCGGGCCACCGGTCCGTCGCGCTCCTTTCCGCCCGCCCGCTGGAGCAGGACGGCTTCGGCCTTCTTCAGAGCCGCTTCGTCGTCCAAGTCGCACCAGAAGCCGCCGGTGACGTCCAGCGCCAGCGCCTTTCCCCGGGCGGCCAGCCGGCGCACGCCGCCCGAAAGGGTGGTGTCGCCCTCCGCCTGCGCCTCTCGCAGGGCCTCGAAGAGCGCGGGCGTGGCGAGGAAGAGCCCGGTGTCGAAGCCGTCGTACCATTCCAGTCCCTTGCCGATCTCGACGATGCGCTCTCCCTCGCGTCGCACCCTGGTGACGTCTTCCAGATCCACCAGCGGGTTGGTGCGGTTGCCGTCCACCGCCAGGCGGAGCCCGTTTTCGGGCGCGCCGGCTTCCATGAGCCGGCGCGGCAGCTCCGGGTCGAAGAGATGGTCTGCCATCAGCAGCAGGAAGGGCTCTTCGATCTTTCCTTCGGCCGCCGACACCGAAACGCCGTTTCCGGCCTCCCGCCAGCGGGCGTTGTGCACCGTGGCGATGGGCGCGCCGATGCGGCCCGACAAGCGGTGTAGAAAGGCGCGCAAAGGTTGCGCTCGGTGTCCGGTGATCACCACGAAGTCATCCGCTCCGGCTGCTTGCGCGGAGCGGATGGTCCGCTCGATGAGTGGCACTCCCAGGAGAGGGAAGAGCGGTTTGCTGTCAGCCCGCCGCCGCAGCCGACTGCCGCTCCCCGCGGCCAGTATCAGGCACTTCATGGAGTTTGCCCTCCTCGCCGGCGATGAAGGCTTCCATCAGTCGGTAGGCTTGGTCGTCGGTGTACTGGCGCGGCGGGTGCTTGCAGAAATAGCTGGAAGGGGCGTGGAGAACGCCCGCCAGCCCGCGCTCCAGCGCCAGCTTGGCGCAGCGTACCGCGTCGATGGCCACGCCCGCCGAGTTGGGCGAATCCTCCACCGAAAGGCGCAGCTCCAGGTTCATGGGCACGTCACCGAAGAGCTTGCCCTCCATGCGGATGAAGCAGAGTTTGTTGTCCTTCTGCCAGGGGACGTAGTCGCTGGGGCCCACATGGATGTTCTCCTCGTCGAGGCGCTCGGCGGCCACCGCCTGCACCGCCTCGGTTTTGGACTCTTTCTTGGAGGCGAGCCGAGAGCGGTTGAGCATGTTGAGGAAGTCGGTGTTGCCGCCGGTGTTGAGCTGGTAGGTGCGCTCGAGCTTGACGCCGCGTTTGGCGAAGAGATCGGTGAGGGTGCGATGGGTGATGGTGGCGCCCACCTGGGCTTTGATGTCGTCGCCGATGATGGGAAGACCGGCCTCCTCGAAACGGGCGGCCCATTCCGGGTCGGAGGCGATGAAAACGGGGATGTTGTTGACGAAGGCGACTCCCGCCTCCAGCGCGCACTCGGCGTAGAATCGGGTCGCCTCCTCCGAACCCACCGGCAGATAGTTGAGCAGCACCTCCGCGCCGCTCTCTTTCAGACGGCGCACCACCTGCTCCTTGTCGGGCTGGGGCGCTTCGGCGACCACGAAGGTGCGTGCCTCGGGATACTCCCGCATGTGTTCCGAAAAGCCGTCCAAGACGCGGCCCATCTCCACTTTCACGCCCGTTTCGGGGATGTCGGGGCAGAAGACGGTGGTGCAGTTGGGTTTCTCGAAGATGGCCTCGGCGACATCCTTGCCCACTTTGCGCTTGTCGATGTCCCAGGCGGCCACCACTTCGATGTCCGAAGGGCCGTAGCCGCCGATCACCGGATGCATCAGGCCGATGGCTTCGGCCGGATCCTTGTCCTTGTAGTAGTGGATGCCCTGAATGAGCGAGCTGGCACAGTTGCCCATGCCGACGATAGCGATCCTGATCTTGTCCATTTGCAATCGAACCTCACGTGAACTTCAGTGAAACTCAAAAGAAAACAAACAGATGGATCGTGGAACCACTCCATTTGACGGGGCGGCATCAGCGCGGCTGTCGAAAGGGCGGAGGAGCTGCGCATGCCACTCCGGCAAGTGGAAAAAGGGCGTAAAGCGAAATCGCTGAAATGGAAGATTCCACGAAGGAATTTTCCAGCCTTTCCCTCAGGGGAAGGACCGGCATTTTTTACATGGGGATGGCTGCGGCGCTTTTCAAGCCCTGCGCTGACGCACCGCTTCGAAGAGCGCCACGCCGGCGGCCACCGAGACGTTGAGGCTTTCCACCGCCCCGGCCATGGGCAGGCGCGCCAGCCGATCGCACTGTTCGCGGGTGAGGCGGCGCAGTCCTTTCTCTTCTCCACCCATGACGAGGGCCAGGGGGCCCCGCAGATCGGCGTCGTAGAGCAGGGTGTCGGCGTCGCCGGCGGTGCCCACCACCCAGACGCCGTGCGCTTCGCGCAGACGTCGCAAGGTGCGGGCCAGGTTGGTCACCTGAACGAAGGGGAGCGATTCGGCGGCGCCCGACGCCACCTTACAGGCCACCGGCGTGAGACCGGCGGCGCGGTCGCGGGGGGCGATCACCGCATGGACGCCGGCGGCGTCGGCGCTGCGCAGGCAGGCCCCCAGGTTGTGGGGATCCTGCACGCCGTCGAGCACCAGCAAGAAGGGGGGCTCGGTCAGGCCGGTGAGCAGCCGCTCCAGCGCTTTTTCGTCCTGGCCGGCGGGCAGGGCCGCCTCGGCAACCACGCCCTGGTGGGCGGCGCCCTCGGCGAGACGGTCGAGGGTGGCGCGGTCGGCGGCCTGCAACGGCGCGCCGGCGCGTCGCAGTTCCGTCAGCAGCCGCCCCAGCCTCCGGTCGCGGCGGGCGGGATCGTACCACACCCTTCGCAGCGAGCCGGCCCCGTGCCTCAAGGCGGCCCGCACTGCGTGGATGCCGGCGATGAGCCGCTCTCCGGTCATCCGGCGCCCTTCTTCGACCGCGGAGAGCGTGACCGAACCCTCACCGGCGGCGTCGGCGCTCGTCTCGGCGCCCCCGGCCCTTGCGCTTCTCCGCTCGTCCTTCGCGCTTGGCCAGGGCGAGGTCGATCTTGCGGTCGTCCAGGCTCACCGCCGCCACCACCACCTGGACGGCGTCGCCCAGCTGGTAGGTCCTTCCAGTGCGTTCGCCAATGAGCTTGTGCGAAATCGGATCGAAGTGGAAGAAGTCGTGATCGAGCTGGGTGATGTGCACCAGCCCGGTGATGTAGAGATCCTTCAGCTCCACGAAGATGCCGAAGCTGTTGACGCTGACGATGACCCCTTCGTAGGACTCGCCCACCTTGTCCAGCATGAATTCGCACTTGAGGGCGTCGGCGGCGTCGCGGGTGGCCTCGTCCGAGCGGCGCTCGGTCATGGAGCAGTGCTCGCCCATGGTGGCCATCTCAGGGAAGGAGTAGGGGAAGGTCTCCGCCTTCTTTTCGGTGAGCAGGTGGCGGATGGCCCGGTGCACCAGCAGGTCGGGATAGCGGCGGATGGGCGAGGTGAAGTGGGTGTAGGCGGGAAAGGCCAGACCGAAATGGCCGATGTTCTCCGAAGAGTAGACCGCCTGCATCATGGAGCGCAGCAACACCGTCTGGATCATGTGGGCGTCGGGCCGCCCCTGCACCTGTTGCAGCAGTTTTGCATAGTCCTTGGCCGTAGGTTCGTCGCCGCCGCCGAGATGGAGGCCGAGCCGGCCGAGGAACTCCCGCAGCTCGTTGAGCTTCTCTTCGCTCGGCCGCTCGTGGACCCGGTAGAGAGTGGGGATCTTTTTGCGCTCGAGCAGGCGCGCCGCCGCCACGTTGGCCGCCAGCATGCACTCTTCGATGATGCGGTGAGCGTCGTTGCGTTCGTAGGGGACGATGGCCTCGAGCTTCCCCTCTTCGTTGAAGAGGAAGCGGGTCTCCACCGTTTCGAAGTCGATGGCGCCGCGTTTTTCCCGGGCGCGATGGAGCGCGCGGTAGAGCCGGTCCAGCTCCTCCAGGTGGGGCAGCAGCCGTCGGTGACGTTTGCGCAGCGGCTCGTCTTTTCGATAGAGCATGCGCGCCACTTCGTCGTAGGTGAGGCGGGCCGCCGAGCGCATCACCCCGTCGTAGAAGCGCGAGCGCTGGATCTTGCCTTCGCGGCTGATGAAGAGCTCGGCCACCAGACAGAGCCGGTCCACATGGGGGTTGAGGGAACAGAGACCGTTGGAGAGGAGCTCCGGCAGCATGGGGATCACCCGGTCGGGGAAATAGGTGGAGTTGCCCCTCTTGTAGGCTTCCCGGTCCAGCGCCGAGCCGCGCGTCACATAGGCGGAGACGTCGGCGATGGCCACCAGCAGTTTCCACCCCTTGGGCGTGCGCTTGCAGAAAACGGCGTCGTCGAAGTCGCGGGCGTCGGCGCCGTCGATGGTCACCAGGGGCAACTTGCGCAGATCCACCCGCCCCTCCTTGGCCTCCTCCGGCACCTCCTCGGTGAGCTCGGCGATCTCCGCTTCCACCTCCTCGGGCCAGACCACGGGAATGTCGTGGGCGCGGATGGCCACATCGGTCTCCATGCCCGGCGCCAGATGGTCGCCGAGCACCTCGATCACCTTGCCGATGGGTTGGCGCCACTGGGTGGGGTGTTCGAGGATCTCCACCACCACCATCTGCCCTTCGCGGGCTCCGCCCATGTGCTCGTCGGGGATGATGACGCGGTGGGTCATGCGCTTGTTGTCGGGCACCAGGAAGCCCACGCCCATTTCCATGTGCACCCTTCCCACCACCTGGTGGTGGGCGCGCTCGAGGATCTCCACCAGGCTGCCTTCGCGACGGCCGCGCCGGTCCATGCCGGTGACTTGAACCACCACCCGGTCGTCGTTCCAGAGGGAGCGCATCTCCCGCGGCGACAGGAACAGATCCTCGCCGCCGTCGTCGGGCTTGACGAAGCCGAAGCCGTCGGGATGGGCAATGACCCGGCCGACGATGAGATCCTTGCGGTTGACCACGCAGAGGCCGCCGCGCCGGTTCTTCACCAGTTGGCCGTCGCGCAACATGGCCTTGACGCGGAAAGAGAGCGCCTCCAGCTGCTTGGGATCCTTCAGCTCCAGCTTGCGGGCCAGCTCTTCGAACTTGATGGGGGCGCCCTGGGCTTCCAGGGTCTCCATGATGAACTCCCGGCTGGGAATGGGGTTGGCGTATTTGCGCGCTTCGCGCGCCCGGTAAGGGTCGCGCCGGCGCGATGCCTTTTTATTTTTGGGTGGAGTCACGGGCGGTGGGAATCCTTGCTGCGGAATGGGAATCGGCGGCTATTGTACGCTTGTTGCGGCTCTCGCGCCCCGCGCCTCTTTGCGGAGTCTACGGCGTCTGCGCCACTCTTCCAGAAGCGCCATGCTGAACCAGGCGTAGAGCGTGACGCCGAGAAAGAGGGAAAAACGCAGAAAGAAGGCCTGATAGACATCCTTGCCCGCCGCGGAGTCGGCGATGGCGGGCATCAGCAGTATCCAGAAGGTCATCAAGGCGCTCATCCAGAAGGTCGGCGGAAAACGGCTCGTCCGCACGCCGTGGATCTTGGCGCCGCCCCAGAGCCCGACGAGCAGGGCCAGGAGAAAGAGAATCCAGAGGTTGGGCAGAATGCCGAGTAATCCCCAGAAGAGGAGCGCCAGCCCACCGCCCAGCAAAGTGGCGCCCACCATCTCCAGCCCCGTGTAGCGCGCGTCCTCGCGGGAACCCTGCTGGCCAAGTGTCAGCGCCTTGGTGAGTACCGCAAGCCAGCGGAAAGGATCGGTGAGCGCCACCATCCAGACGGGAAAGACCACCAGCACGCTGCGGGTGGCGAGCCATTTCGATCGTTCCAGCTCTGGAAGCGGGTGTTTCGGGGGAAGCGGCTGCTCCTCTCCCGGCAGAAAAGGGTGGGTCAGCCACTGAAAAAAGACCGCGAGCACCATGCCGCCGGCCAGCGATTCGATCATCAGCCGGGCCAGGCCCTCGTCGAGGACGCCGAGGGCGGAGACGAGCAGGAAGCCGGTGGCGAGAAAGAGGCCCAGGGCGTCCTGGCGCCAATGCACCATCAGCCAGGAGGCGGCGTAGAGCCCCAGCAGCGCCAGAACGACGCCCAACAGGGGCTGATGTCGAAGAAAGGGAATCAGCAACAGCCCCGTTCCCATGGTCAGCAGAATCACCGACACCAGCACCGCCAGCGATTTCGGCCGCATGGGAGCGCCGGGGGAGGCGGCCAGCAGGATCGCCAGCACCGGCGGAAAGAAGGCGTAGGTGAGGCCCAGGGCCTCGGCGGCGGTGGCGGAGAGCGCCGTCACCAGGGCGAAGCGGAGCACGTGGCGGGCCTTGGGCTCCATGGCGTGCCTTCAGTAGAGATAGGAGAGCCAGCTCATGAAGCGGATGAAGAGCCGGCCCAGGGGCTTCAAAAGACGGCTCTCCGGCGTGTAGGCGATCACCTCCGCCTGCCCGCCAACGCGCAGCTGCTCCTCTTGCAATCCCCTCTGCTCCCTGGAGAAGCGGATCACCACCGGAAAGCGTTGCGCCCGGCGCAGCCATTCGCGCGAGTTGGTGACGGTGGGCAGGGTGCCGGGCGCCGGCCGCTTCCAGGCGGAGACGCCGGGGCCGATGGTGGCCACCACTCCTTCGAACACCCGGCCGGGCAGCGCGTCGAGAACGAATTCCACGGGCGTGCCCGCCCGCAGATGGCCAAGATTGTTTTCGGTGAAGCGGGCCTGGATCCACAACTCCTTCGTGGCCACCAGGGTGAGCACCGCCTGCCCCTTGCCCGCGTAGCGGCCCACATGGGCCTGGAGATCGGTGACGGTGCCGCCGCCGCTGGCCCGCACCAGGGTGTTGTCCAGGTCCAGCCGGGCCTGCCGGACTCCGGCGAGGGCGGCTTCCAGCTTCTGCCGGGCGCTGCCCTGCTGCTCCTGCGCCTTTCTCAGGTCGGCCTCGGCGCCCCGCACCTTGGCCACCGCCTCCTTCAGGGAGGCCTGGGCGATCTCCACCCGCCGCAATGAGACGGTGCCGCTGTCCCGACGCCGCAGCCGCTTCTGGCGCTCGGCATCCTGCTTCGCCTTTTCCGCCCCGGCCTCGGCGGAGGCGAGGCGCGATCGCGCCACCGCCACGGCGGCCCGCGCGGCCTCCAGCTGCGCCCGAGCCTCCGCCACCTGGGCCTTGGCGCGGGCCAGTGCGATCTCGTAGGGGGCGCGCTCGATCTGGAACAGGCGGTCGCCGGCTTGGACCTGCTGATCGTTCACCACCCACACCTTGGTGATCACCCCGGATACCTTGGGCGCCACGCCCACCACGAATCCTTCGATCCGCGCCTGCTGGGTGTAAGGGGTGTAGCGGTCGGCGAAGAGATACCAGACGAAGGTGCCCAGCAGCGCCGCCAGCACCACCACGGCCGCGCGCGTCACCTGCCGGGCCGCTCTCTTCTCCCTATCGGTCGTCGGCTCAGTCATGAGAGGGCTTTCCGGTTGGCTGGGGTGAAGGAAGTTCGCGGGGGAGCGGAGCGTCCAGGAGGGGGCCCCAGTCGGTGCGCCGGCGCATCTCCCTGCGGACCCGCGGCGGCGCGATGTCGTCGAGGGTGGCCGGCCTCCAGCCTCCGCCCAGGCTCTCGTAGAGCTCGATCAGATACTGAAGTTTTCTGCCGCGCAGGCTCACCAGCCGGTCTTCCTGGGCGAAGAGGGCGCGCTGGGCGTCGAGCACCCGCTGGAAGCTGCTGTATCCCTCCCGGTAGCGGGTGTTGGCGATGGCAAGGGCCCGCTTCGCCGAAGCCACGGTCTGCGCCAGAAGCCGTTCCTGCCGGCTGGTGCCGAGCAGCCCCGCGGCGGCATCCTCCACCTCGCGCGCCGCGTTCAGCACCACTTCCCGGTAGCGCTCCAGGGCTTCCTGGAGACGGGCGTCCTGCAGCCGTACGTTGTTGCGGAGGATCCCCTGGTCGAAGAGGTTCCAGGTGACGGAGGGGCCGATGGAAAGAAAAGAGAGGTCCGGCACGTTGGGAAGGTCGCTGCTGGAGAGGCCCAGGCTGCCCAGGAGCCGAAGGGTGGGGTAGAGGTCGGCCTCGGCGATGCCGATGCGGGCGGAGCGGTCGGCCACCGCCCAGGCCGCCGCCCGCACGTCCGGTCGTCTCAGCAGCAGCCGGCTGGGGATGTCGGCGAGGAGAAGCGGGGGAACCCGCGGCAGGCGGTAGCCGTCGTTCTCCAGTTCGGGCAGCTTTTCCGGCGCCCTGCCGAGGGTGAGCGCCAGAGCGTCGAGCACCTGCCGCCGCTGGCGCTCCAGTTCGGGAATGGTCGCCAGGGTGGAGAGATACTGGGTCTTGGCCTGTTGTTGATCCAGCTCCGAGGTGTCGCCGCCGTGGAACAGCTCGGTGGCGATCTCCAGGCTGCGTTTCTGCAGGGCGGCGTTCTTGCGCGCGATGGCGATGCGCAGCGTCAGCACGCGGGCCTGGAGATAGAGCCTGGCCACCTGCGCCTTGACCAGCACCTGCATGGCTCGTTGAGCCTCCAGCGAACGGAAGAATCGGGCGTCCGCGGCTTCCACTCCGCGGCGGAACTTTCCCCAGAAATCGAGTTCCCATGCAGCGCCGAATCCGAGTGAATAGGAGTGGTAGCGGCCGCTCACCCCGGGGGTGTCGTCGAGCCCGTGCTGGACGGTGTGAAGGGCTTCTCCGCTCCCCTGCCGGATCTGTGGGTGGCGCTCCGCGGTCGCGGCTCCCAAGAGTGCCCGTGCCTGGAGGACGCGCAGCCCCGCCTGCCGCAGCCCGGCATTGTTGCGTTCGGCTTCGCCGATCAGCCGTTCCAGGAGCGGATCTTTCAAGTTGCGCCACCAGTTTTGCAGCTCCATCGCTTCCCCGGCGGCGCTCTCGCCGATGAGCTCGCGCAGCGTGGTCTCCCAACGGTCCAGAGGAGGAGCTTCCGGCGGGCGGAAATCGGGCCCCACCGCGGCGCAGCCGTGGAGCAGCAGCAGAAGGAGCGCGCAGCCCCACGCGACGCCTTCGCCGACGGATGCTTTCGCGTTCCGGCTCATGGGCGCCGTGTGCGCGGGGCCGACGAAGGAGAGAAGGCGGCGCGGCGTCGCGCTTCGCCCTTCGGCTCCTCGGCCGGTCTTTGCGGCGAAAAGCGGCTAAGGGTCGATGGAACCATCCCTGATTCGGTTGGGGTTTCGGGTTGGCGAGGAATCGGGAGAATATACTACGAGGAAAAGCGGAGCATCAAAGCTTCCTGCGTCGCCGCGGCGGGAAGTTCCGCATCTTGCATTTTTCAAGCGGCCGCCGAGGCCGTAGAATACGGCACCTTTCCTTCCGGCTGCGACCGACGAGTTCGAGGAGACCATGGACATCAATCCGATCCGCAACAAGATCGCCGATTTGAGGGAACGCCTGGAGTCCCTCAGGGGGTATCTTTGACTATGCCGGCAAGAAGGAACGGCTGACGGAGGTACTCGCCGAGCTGGAGGATCCCGATGTCTGGAACGAGCCTGAACGGGCCCAGGCGCTGGGGCGCGAGCGCGCTCAGCTCGAGAACGTGGTGGAAGGCATCGAGCGCATCTCCAACGGCCTCGACGAGGCCGAGGAGCTCTTGGAGCTGTCGGCGGAGGAGGGGGACGAAGAGGCGCTGGCTTCCGTCTCCGCCGACGTGGACGCCTTCGAAAAAGAGGTGGAGGCGTTGGAGTTCCAGCGCATGTTTTCGGGCGAGATGGACGCCAACAACGCCTTTCTCGAGATCCAGGCGGGTTCCGGCGGCACCGAGGCCCAGGATTGGGCCGAGATGCTGCTGCGCATGTATCTGCGCTGGGGCGAGGCGCACGGTTTCAAGACCGAGCTGATGGAGGTCTCGCCCGGCGAGGTGGCGGGCATCAAGTCGGCCACGGTGAAATTCGAGGGTCCCTACGCCTTCGGCTGGCTGCGCACCGAGACGGGCGTGCACCGGCTGGTGCGCAAATCGCCTTTCGACTCGGGCAACCGGCGACACACCTCCTTCGCGGCGGTCTTCGTCTCGCCGGAGGTGGACGACTCGGTGGAGATCGACCTCAATCCGGCGGACATCCGGGTGGACGTCTACCGCGCCTCGGGGGCCGGCGGCCAGCACGTCAACAAGACCGAATCGGCAGTGCGCCTCACCCACCTGCCCACCGGCATCGTGGTGCAGTGCCAGAACAGCCGTTCCCAGCACTCCAACAAGGAGCAGGCGATGAAACAGCTCAAGGCCAAGCTCTACGAGCTGGAGATGCAGAAGCGGCGCGAAAGCCAGCAGGAGCTCGAGGAGAGCAAGGCCGACATCGGCTGGGGCAGTCAGATCCGCTCCTACGTTCTCGACCAGTCGCGCATCAAGGATCTGCGCACCGGCGTGGAGGTGGGCAACACCCAGGCGGTGCTGGACGGCGACCTGGACCCCTTCATCGAGGCCAGCCTCAAGAGCGGGCTCTGACTCTTCATGCCCCGTCGTGAATCACACCGACAGCGACCAAAGATCCGAAAATCATGACTGAACCGACCCGGGAAGAACACCGACTCATCGCCCAGCGCCGCGAGAAGCTGCAAAAGCTGCGCGAGCGCGGCGTTCCCTTTCCCAACGACTTCAAGCGGAAAGACCTGGCGGCGGACCTGCAGGCCGAGCTGGGCGGCCATTCCAAGGAAGAGCTGGAAGCGATGGACCGCCGCGCCGCGGTGGCCGGGCGCATCATGGCCAAGCGGGGGCCTTTCCTGGTGATCCAGGACATGAGCGGGCGCATCCAGTTCTACGTGGACCGCAAGAAGCTGCCCAAGGAGCTCCTCGACGAGATCAAGGGCTGGGACATCGGCGACATCGTGGGCGGCGAGGGGCCGGTGCACAAATCGGGCAAGGGCGACCTCTACGTCAACCTCGACACCGCGGTGCTGCTCACCAAGTCGTTGCGCCCCCTGCCGGAGAAGTGGCACGGTCTGAGCGACACCGAGCTGCGCTACCGGCAGCGGTATCTCGATCTCATCATGAATCCGGAGTCGCGCGAGGTTTTCCTGATGCGCTCGCGCATCATCGACTACGTTCGCGACTTTCTCAAGCAGCGGGGCTTCGTGGAGGTGGAGACCCCCATGATGCAGGTGATCCCCGGCGGCGCCACGGCGCGTCCTTTCGTCACCCACCACAACGCCCTCGATCTGCCGCTCTATCTACGCATCGCGCCGGAGCTCTACCTCAAGCGGCTGGTGGTGGGCGGCTTCGAGAAGGTCTTCGAGATCAACCGCAACTTCCGCAACGAGGGCCTCTCCACCCGCCACAATCCCGAGTTCACCATGTTGGAGTTCTACGAGGCCTACGCCGACTATCACGATTTGATGGACCTCACCGAGGAGCTGCTGCGCGGCATCGCCCGCGACATCAAGGGGAGCACCGAGATCTCCTATCAGGGCGAAACCTACGATTTCGGCAAGCCCTTCGCCCGCATGACGGTGAAGGAGTCCATCCTTCGTTTCAATCCCGACATCGCGCCGGAGGACCTGGAGGATCGGGCGAAGGCGGCGGCCCATGCCGAGCGGCTGGGCATCGAGGTGAAAGAGGGTTGGGGGCTCGGCAAGATCCAGATCGAGATCTTCGAGAAGACGGTGGAGCACAATCTGAAGGATCCCACCTTCATCACCGAGTACCCCACGGAGGTCTCGCCGTTGGCGCGGTGCAGCGACACCAACCCCTTCGTCACCGACCGCTTCGAGTTCTTCGTGGGCGGCCGGGAGATCGCCAACGGCTTCTCCGAGCTGAACGACCCCGAGGATCAGGCGGAACGCTTCCGCCGGCAGGTGGAGGAGAAGGAGGCGGGCGACGACGAGGCGATGCACTACGACGAGGACTATGTGCGCGCCCTGGAGTACGGACTGCCGCCCACTGCGGGTGAAGGGATCGGCATCGACCGGCTGGTGATGCTCTTCGCCGACGTCCCCTCCATTCGCGACGTGCTGCTCTTTCCCCACATGCGGCCGGAACAGGGCTGACCATGTTCACCGGCATCATCCAGGCCGTCGGTGCCGTCCACTCTCTCCAGCCCCGCGGCGGCGACGCGCGGCTGCGCATCCGCACCGGCAAGCTGGATCTCGGCGACGTGCGGCTGGGCGACAGCATCGCCGTCAACGGCGTCTGCCTCACTGCGGTGGAGCTGCCGGGGGACGGCTTCGTGGCCGACGTCTCCCGCGAGACCCTCTCGCTCACCTCGCTGGGCGGACTGCGGCCGGGCAGTCCGGTGAACCTGGAGAAGGCGCTGACGCTCGCCACCCGGCTGGGAGGCCATCTGGTGAGCGGCCATGTGGATGGGCTGGGGACGGTGATCGACCGGCGCGAGGACGCCCGCTCGGTGCGATTCACCCTCGAAGCGCCGCCGGAGCTGGCCCGCTACATCGCCCACAAGGGCTCCATCGCCGTGGACGGCACCAGCCTCACGGTGAACGGCGTGGAAGGGGCCCGCTTCCATCTCAACATCGTGCCCCATACCTTGAAAGAGACCATCATGGACACTTACGCGGCGGGGACCCGGGTCAATCTGGAGGTGGATCTGCTGGCGCGCTATCTCGAGCGGCTGCTGCTGGGCGAACGGGCGGCCGATCCCGGCGAAGCGGGCGTGACCCTGGAAGCTTTGAGCCGTGCAGGCTTTCGCAACTGAGGAGGATGTCCAAACAAAGAAAAGATGTCGATTTTTTTTACACAGTCTGTTTCGGCATCAATGCCAAAACGAAGACTTTGTATTTCAAGTTATTGAAAATATAAGTAACTTTATTTTTCCGGCACGAGTTATGCAGCTCTAGTTATTGTGTGCCAGAGCGGGCGGATGTCTCATTGCTGCTCACACAACTTAATTATCTTTATCACGTCATGTGAAAGGAGGAAAAGCCATGTCTCGTGCACTGTTGATCCTCTCGGTTGGGCTCGTTCCTGGTTTGGCCCTTGCTTATACTACCACGGCTGGCGGCCCGCCCAATGTTCCGGAACCTTCGGTGGCGGCGCTGATGGCGGTGGGGGCGGCAGGTGCCCTTCTCGTTTCCAAGTTGAAGAAGAAGTAAAAGCGCTGCCCATGTTTCGTGGGTGAATGAAAAAGCCTTTTCCCGGCCTTTTTCGTACGGGGAGCTGGAAGACCTGCTGTTCCGGCTCCCCCTTCTTTTTGCGTCGGCCGTATTTTATTAACCCGGCATCAATCTATGCCATCCTCAGGGCGTCAGACAGAAGTCGGAACGCGGCGCGCTTCGCAGGCAATGGTGATTCCATTGGCAAGAAGTGCAACAAAGTGCTGGCTTCTGTCTGACGTCCCGATCTTTTTGAAATTCAATCGGTTCGGTCACCACGAGCGCCCCCGTGGACGTCGTTGCCGCACCTCGACAGGGAACGACCCTGCCTTCGGCGCGGCGCCTCGCCACGAGCGCGCTCGTGGTGACTGAGGGTGACATAGATTGATGCCGGGTTAATAGCGAGAGGAGCCGCCTTTTCCGCATCGTGGACTGGCCAGGGGAACTGTTTTCGATTTCAAGAAAGCCATACTGGTAAAGAGGGCTGTGATCGGCGAGGGTCGACGGTAAAGTGTCGAGTGGTTGACGAGGCTGGCATCCTCGCATTTGACGCCCGTGGCCAGGCCTGCCCCGGTTATCTGCTGGCTATCAACTAAGGCGGTGGAGGAATTGCCGCCGGGCACCGAGGTCCACCGGCTTATCAACTATCCCCCTGCCGTTCCGATGTACATGGCTGGTGCCGGGAGGGGAACATTGAAATTCTGGAATTCATTCCGGTCGGGCGCCAGAGGGAGGTCCTCATCCGCAAGCCAGGGCGGCCGCCAGCGCCTCCATGAGCCGGCAGCCGGCCTCTTCGGCGCGGCCTCCCCAGGCAAGAACGCCGTCCTCGTGGCCACCCATGCTCAGAAGGCCGCTGGAGGGGCGCCCCAATCCCGCCACCACCGCTCGCACGGCGTCGGCCATCTCCGGCGTGCCGTATTCGGCGGCCGGATCGGTGACCGGGAGGCCCAGCGCTTCGGCGCGGCGCCAGATGAGCGGGGTATGGGCGTGGAAGACCCAATTGGCCCGGGGGATCTCGTCGTAGAGCATGGCGTGGGTGAGGCTCTCGGAAGAGGGCGGGCAGGGGCCTCGAGAACGCAGCCGGTTGCGTTCCGGCCACCACTTTTCCACCGTGGCGAAGTGATCCGCCTCCAGGGCGCGGCGGCCGCTGGTCTGGCTGCAAGTGACGACGAACCCAGAGCCGAGGCGGCGGCTGAGGTTGCCCCAGGCCGCCCCCTGGTAGCGCGCCGGATCCTGCCCCACCAGCTCCAGCCGGCGCAGGATGCGGAACCAGGCGCGCAGGGGCGCGGTGGTCGACTCGTCCGGCGCCGCCCCGGGCTCATGGTCGAAGCGGAACTTGATGACCCCTTCCTCCGGCTGCTTCATGCTAAAATTACCCGCTTCCCCAAAACGACCGAAAATCGTGTCCATGGCCCTGAATAGTACCGAAGAAATCATCGAAGATCTGCGCCAGGGTCGCATGGTCGTCATCATGGACGACGAGGACCGCGAGAACGAGGGAGACTTGGTGATCGCCGCCGACAAGGTGACGCCGGAGGCGATCAATTTCATGGCCAAGTACGGCCGCGGACTCATCTGCCTCACCCTCACCAAGGAGCGATGCCAGCAGCTGCGGCTGCCGCTCATGGTGAACGCCGACAACCAGCTCGAGTCCACCAACTTCACCATCTCCATCGAGGCGGCGGAGGGGGTGACCACCGGCATCTCCGCGGCCGACCGGGCGAAGACGGTGCTGGCGGCGGTGAAGCCCGACGCCCGGCCGGAAGACCTGGTGCAGCCGGGCCACATCTTTCCTCTGATGGCGCAGCCTGGGGGAGTGTTGGTGCGCGCCGGCCACACGGAGGCGGGGTGCGACCTGGCCCGCCTGGCGGGGCTGACGCCGGCGGCGGTGATCGTGGAGATCCTCAACGAAGACGGCACCATGGCGCGCCGCCCCGATCTGGAGAGGTTCGCCGCCGAGCACGGCCTCAAGATCGGCACCATCGCCGACCTCATCCAGTACCGCATTCGCAATGAAAAGACGGTGGAGCGGGTCAACGAGTGCCTGCTGCCCACCGAAGCGGGCGAATTCCGCGTCATCGCCTACCAGGACGTGGTGGACGATCAAGTGCATCTCGCCCTGGTGAAAGGCCGGATCGAGGGCGGCGAGCCGGTGCTGGTGCGGGTGCACGTGCAGAACAGCCTCTGCGATCTGCTGGGCAGCACCTACCCCGAATGCGGCTGGCCGCTGAGGAACGCCATGCGGCAGGTGGCCCGCGAAGGCAGCGGCGTGGTGGTGATCCTGCGCAACCACGATACCGCCCGGGACCTGGTTCAACGGATCCAGGCGTGCCATCTGAAGAACGCCGGCGAGGAGGGGCCCAGCATCGATCTGGGCAGGATCCGCGACCGGGAGCTGCGCACCTTCGGCGTGGGCGCGCAGATCCTCATCGACCTCGGCGTGAAGAAGATGCGGGTGATGAGCGCTCCCAAGCATCTGCACGCCCTGGCCGGATTCCAACTGGAGGTGACCGAGTTCGTCGATTTCGAGTCTCCGGAGGAGGCCGGCGGGGCACGCTCCGATTCACAGCAAGCGGAAGAGAGTTGAGATGAACATCAAGACCATAGAAGGCAACCTGGCGGCCGGCGGCGCGCGCTACTGTCTGGTGGTTTCGCGCTGGAACAGCTTCATCGTGGAGCATCTGGAAGCGGGCGCTATCGACACCTTGCGGCGCCACGGCGCCAGCGACGAAGAGATCACCGTGGTGCGGGTGCCCGGGGCGTTCGAGCTGCCCCTGGTGCTGGACAAGGTGGCCGCCAGCGGCGACTACGACGCCATCATCGCCCTCGGGGCGGTGATTCGCGGCGGCACGCCCCATTTCGAATACGTGGCGGGCGAGGCGGTGAAAGGCTTGGCCCAGGTGACGCTCAAGCACGGCGTGCCCATCGCCTTCGGAGTGCTCACGGTGGACACCATCGAGCAGGCCATCGAGCGCGCCGGCACCAAGGCCGGCAACAAGGGGGGCGAAGCCGCCGCCACCGCCATCGAGATGGTCAATCTGCTGCGCGCCCTGTGAGTCGCAAGCGCAGTCACGCCCGCCGCCTGGCGCTCCAGGCGCTCTACCAGTGGCAGGTCACCGGAGACGATCTGGGAGGCATCGTCGCCCAGTTCCTCGAGGAGCATCCCGCCAAGAGCTTCGAGGTAGACTATTTCCGCGACCTGGTGCGTGGCGTTCCCGCCCGTCTGGACGAGCTGGACCAAACCCTGGCTCCCCTTCTCGACCGATCGGTGGAGGAGCTCGACCTGGTGGAGCGGGCCCTGCTGCGGCTGGGCGCCTACGAGCTGGCCGCCCATCCGGAGGTGCCCTACAAGGTGGTGATCAACGAGGCGGTGGAGCTGGCCAAGGTCTTCGGCGCCGAGCAGAGCCACCGGTACGTCAACGGCGTGCTCGACAAGGTGGCCTGCCGGCTGCGCCCGGTGGAAACGGCCGCCCGGCGGCGTGGCTGAATTTGAACTCATCCAGCGTTTCTTCGCGGAGCTGGCGCCGCGCGGCCAGGGGGTGGAGCTGGGCGTGGGCGACGATGCCGCGTTGCTGAGGCCGCCGCCCGGCCGTGACCTGGCCCTCACGCTCGACACCCTGGTGGCCGGCCGCCACTTTCTTGCCGGCACCGATCCCGAGGCGCTCGGCCACAAGGCGCTTGCGGTGAACCTGAGCGACTTGGCCGCCATGGGCGCCGAACCGGCCTGGGCGCTCCTTTCCCTCACCCTGCCGGAGGCGGACGAGCATTGGCTCGCCGCTTTCGCCCGGGGGCTGGGGGAGCTGGCCCGGCGCCATGGGGTGGCCCTGGTGGGCGGCGACACCTGCCGCGGGCCGCTCGCCGTCAGCCTCCAGCTCACCGGTCTGGTGGAGCCGGGGAAGGCGCTGCGGCGCGACGGGGCCGAGCCCGGCGACGGGATCTTCGTCACCGGCACGCTCGGGGACGCCGCCCTGGCGCTGCGGAGGCTGCGCACCGAAGGCACGGCGCCCGAGCCGCTGCGCCGTCGCCTGGAGCGTCCCGAGCCCCGCCTGGAGGAGGGGCGGTCGCTGGTGGGGATCGCCTCGGCCTGCATCGATCTCTCCGACGGCCTGGTGGCCGACCTGGGCCACCTCTGCGACGCCAGCGGTTGCGGGGCGCGCGTCGAAGCGGCGCGCCTTCCGCTCTCCGCGGAGGTGCGCCGAGAGGTGGAGGCACGAGGCGACTGGGGGGAGGTGCTCGCCGGGGGCGACGATTACGAGCTCTGCTTCACGGTGCCGCCGGGGCGGTTGGAGGCGCTGGCGGCCAGCGGCGTCGCCTGCACCCGCATCGGCGAAATGGTGCCGGGGGGCGGGGTCGCCGTTTTCGACGAGGGAGGGCGGCCCCTGCCCTCCTTGCGCGGCTACGACCATTTCGCATGAACCGTCCCGACCTGAAGAATCCCGTCCATCTGCTCGCCTTCGGCTTCGGCTCGGGCTTGGCGCCGGTGGCGCCCGGCACTTTCGGCACCCTGGCGGCCGTTCCCCCCTACCTGCTGCTGGCGCGGCTGCCGCTGGCGGCTTATCTGGCGGTGTTGGCGGGGGTGATCCTCGCCGGCGTGTGGATCTGCGGGCGCACCTCGCGGGACCTGGGGGTGCACGACCACGGCGGCATCGTGTGGGACGAGTTCGCCGGATTCTTCGTCACCATGACCGCCGCTCCCCAAGGAGCGTTCTGGGTGGCGGCCGGTTTTCTTCTCTTCCGCCTCTTCGATATCCTCAAGCCCTGGCCCATCGGCTGGTTGGACCGGCGGGTGAAGGGGGGAGTGGGCATCATGCTCGACGATCTGCTGGCCGGGCTCTATGGCTGGGTGGTGCTGCAGTTGGCGGCGGCATGGTCGTAGTCCGTCGGCGGGGAACGACCTGCCGCCCGCCCGGTCTGAAAAACGAACGACAATGGACGACAATCCTGGAGTGAGTCTTTTTCCATGAACGACAAGCGCACCCTTCCGCGGCTCCTCGCCGCGTTGTTCCTGCTCTTCCCACTGCTGGCCGGCGGAGTGGAGATCGTCAAGAGCCCCAACGACCACCGGCAGTACCAGTATCTGGAGCTGCCCAACCGGCTGCGCGTGGTGCTGGTCTCCGATCCCGAGGCGGACAAGGCGGCCGCCGCGCTCACCGTGGGCGTGGGCAGCAACAGCAACCCGCCGGGCCGCGACGGCCTGGCGCACTTTCTGGAGCACATGCTCTTCATGGGGACCGAGAAGTATCCTCAGGTGGACGGGTACTCCGACTTCATCAAGAAGAACGGCGGTATGGACAACGCCTTCACCGCCGGCAACCAGACCACCTACTTCTTCGACATCAAGCCGGAAGCGCTGGAGTCGGCGCTGGACCGCTTCGCCCAGTTCTTCATCGCGCCGCTCATGGACGCCCGTTACGTGGAGCGGGAGAAGCACGCCGTCCACTCCGAGTACCAGCTCAAGCTCAAGGACGACGACCGCCGCATCGCCGCGGCCCAGCGCCAGAGCTACAACCCCGCCAGCCCCTGGTCCCGTTTCGCCGTGGGCAACCTGCAGACCCTGGCGGACCGTCCCGGCCATCCGGTGCGCGACGATCTGCTGAAATTCTACCGGGAGCACTATTCGGCCAACCTCATGGGGTTGGCGGTGGTCGGCCGGCAGCCGTTGCCGGTGCTGCGCCGCTGGGTGGAGGAGAAGTTCTCCGCCGTCCCCGACCGCGACAAGCGCCGCTGGGCGGCCACGCCCCGCCAGCGCCTCTACCTTCCCGGCCAGCTGCCGGTTCAGGTGTCGGCGGTGCCGCTGAAACGGCTGCACAAGATGGAGCTCAGCTTTCTTCTGCCGTCGGTGCGGCACTGGTACCGCGAAGAGCCGCTCTACTACATCGCCAACTTCGTGGGCGACGAGGGCGAGGGGAGCCTGCACGACCGCCTGCGACGCCGCGGCTGGCTCGATTCGCTCACCGCCTCGGGCCAGGAGCTGGATGACGGCGAGTCCATCTTCAACGTGGAGATGGAGCTGACCGCCGAGGGAATGAAGCACGTCCGCGAGATCGTCGACGCCTTTTTCGCCTATGCGGACCTTTTGCGCCGGGAAGGGGTGGAGTCCTGGCGCTATCAGGAGCTGAAGCGTCTGCAGGCGCTCGATTTCCGTTTCCAGGAGAAGGAGGCGCCGGCCGACTACGCGGTGGAGCTCTCCAGTCGGCTGCTCGACTACCCCCCCGCCGACCTGCTCACCGCCGGCAAGCTGTTCGAGCGTTTCGATCCGGAACTGATCGAGCGGATGCTGGCAGGCCTGATTCCGCAGAACCTCTCGCTCACTCTGGTGGATCAGGATCTGCCCACCAACAAGGTGGAGAAGTGGTACCAGGTGCCCTACGCCATCGGCACGCCCCCTTCGTCGAGCGGCGCGGGAAGGGCGCGCTGGCTTTCGGAACTGGCGCTGCCCAAACCCAATCCCTTCCTGCCCGAGCATGTGGCGCTCAAGCCGGCGGCCGACGCTTCGCCCGTGCCCAAGCGGCTGGTGGAGGCGCGGGGGCTGGATCTGTGGTTCCAGCAGGACGAATCCTTCGGCGTGCCGCGGGGCGCTTTCGCGGCCAGCTTCGAGCTTCCCGCGGCCCGCGACAGCGCCCGCCACGCCGTGGCCCTGCAGCTTTTCACCGACTTGGTGAACGATCGCCTCAACGCCTGGGCCTATCCGGCGCAGGAGGCCGGTCTCGGTTACTCCCTCGAGCCCACCCAGCGGGGGCTGCTCCTGCTGATTCACGGTTACGACGACAAGCAGCCGGTGCTGTTGGACAAGGTGCTCGACGCCCTGGCCACGCCCGATTTTCCGGAAGAACGGTTTCGCGTGCTCAAGGCCAAGCTGGAGCGCGATCTGGCCAACGAGGCGCTCGACCGGCCGTTCCGGCAGGTGCTGCACGCCTTGGATCGCGCCCTGGTGAAGCCCTCCTGGAGCCCGCGTCAGAAACTGGAGGCGTTGAAACCGCTCACCCGCGAGGAGCTGCGCCGCTACGGAGAGGGCCTGTTCCGGCGCGCCGAGGTGCGGGTGCTGGCGCACGGCAATTTCACCGCGGAGGAGGCGCGGGCCATGGAGGCGCGGCTGCGCGCGCGGCTGTTGGCCAAGTCGGAGCTGGCGCCGGTTCCCGATCCCCGGGTGCGTCTCCTCGAGCCGGGCGAGACGGTGAGGATCCGGTATCCGGTGGACCACCCCGATTCGGTGGTGGCGCTCTATTTTCAGGGGGCCGATCGCTCGCTGGCCGAGCAGGCGCGCTGGCGGCTGCTGGCGCAGATTCTGCAAAATCCCTTTTACAGCGCTCTGCGCACCGAGCAGCAGCTGGGCTACGTGGTGGCCGCCGTGCCCTGGGAGCGCCAGAAAATGCCCGGCCTGCTCTTTCTGGTGCAGTCCTCGGCCGTTCCGGCGGCGGAGGTGGAGAAGCGTATTGAGCGCTTCGTCGCCGGCATCGAGTCCCGTCTCGCCAAGATGGACGATGCCACCTTCGCCACTTTTCAGGCGGGCCTGGCGAGCAAACTGCGCAAGAGGGATCAGAACCTGCTGGAGCGGACCATGCGCTACCTGGACGATCTTGTTCGGGAGCAGTACGGTTTCGACCACCGCAAACGGCTGGCGGATGCGGTGGAAAAGCTCGACCGCGAGGCGCTGACCGCCTTCGCGCGCGACCGCCTGCGGGAGCGGCCGCGGCGGATGGTGGCCTTCTCCCCGGGCACCCGCTTCGCCCATCAGGCGCCCGGGTCATCCCGGATACCTTCGAAGGCCGATAAAGGATAGAATCCACGCTGTCTGGGCCGGAAAGACCGATGACGATGGATGCGGATCAACTACGACTGATGCTGCTGGTGGCCGGCATGGTGCTGGTGGCGGCCATCTACCTCTGGGACCGATACAAGCGTTCGCGGCGCAAGCTCAAGGGGTTGAGCCTGCGGCAGGCCCGCCGCATCCGCAAGGAGTATGGCCTCGACGAGGAGGACGAAGGCGGCGACATTCCCAGCTTTTCCGCGAACGGCGACGAGATCTCGCCGGAGCCGGGAATCTCCATCCGGCTGGTGAAGAGGGAGAAGTCGGAGCCGGAACCGGAGCCGCTGCAGCCCGAACTCGATTTCAGCGCCACCGAACAGGACGACTATCTCCACACCGATCCGGTGCTGCGGGAGGGGGTTCCGCAGATGGTGGTGCAGATCGGACTGGTGAAGAAAGAGGGGGTCTTCACCGGCCCTGAAGTGCTCTCCGCGATGGAGGCGGCCGGTCTCGAGCCGGGTCCCATGGACATCTTCCATCGCAAGGATCCGCGCCATCCCGACCGCGTTCTCTTCAGCGTCGCCAACATGCTCGAGCCGGGCCATTTCCCCTGGGAGGAGATGGACTCCTTCACCACGCCCGGCCTGCTTTTCTTCACCCAGCTTCCCGGGGTCCGCGACGGTCTGGAGATCTATTCCGAAATGCTTTTCGCCGCCAACCAGGCGGCGGCGCTCCTGGGCGGCGTGCTCCAGGACGAGAACCGCTCCACCCTCACCAAGCAGAGCATCCAGCACACCCGCGACGCCATCGCCGAACACCGTCGCCAGCTGCGGCTCTCGCAAAAGTTGCAGCGCGCCTGAGCCGGCGACATGGGCGGCAAGGGGGGCGCCAAGGGGGGGGGAGCGGAGGCGGATGTGCGCAAGCGCATCGACGAGCTTCGCAAGCTCATCGAGTACCACAACTATCGCTACTACGTCCTCGACGACCCCGAGATTCCCGACAGCGAATACGACCGCCTCATGCGCGAGCTGCAGGCGTTGGAGGCGGCGCACCCCGAGCTGATCACGCCCGATTCCCCCACCCAGCGGGTGGGTGCCGCGCCGCTGAAGGAGTTTGGCGAAGTGCGCCACAAGGTGCCCATGTTGTCGCTGGCCAATGCCTTCAGCGATGAAGAGTTGCGCGAGTTCGACGCCCGGGTGCGCAAGCTGTTGGGAAGCGCCGGCCCCATCGCATACGCCGCCGAACCGAAACTGGACGGGCTGGCGGTGAGCCTGCGCTACGAGAAGGGGGTGCTGGTGCAGGGCGCCACGCGGGGCGACGGTTACCGCGGCGAGGACGTCACCGCCAACGTGCGCACCATCGACGCCATTCCCTTGCGTTTGCTCGGCGGGAATTGGCCTGAAGTGCTCGAAGTGCGCGGGGAAGTGTTCATGCCCAAGTCGGGGTTCATCCGCCTCAACGAGGAGGCGCGCCGCAAGGGAGAGAAGACCTTCGCCAACCCGCGCAACGCCGCCGCCGGCAGTCTGCGCCAACTGGATCCGCGCATCACCGCCCGCCGCCCGCTCACCTTTTTTGCCTACGGTTGGGGCGAGCTCTCGGTGGAGCGCTTGGCGGACACCCACAGCGGCAGCATGGCCGTTCTGCGGGGCTACGGTCTGCCGGTCTCGCCCGAGTTGCAGGTGCTCCACGGCGTGGAGGCCTGCCTCGAATACCATCGCGCCATGTTGGCCAGACGGGAGAACCTCGACTACGACATCGACGGGGTGGTCTTCAAGGTGGACGATCTCGACGCTCAGGAGAGGCTGGGCTACCTGTCGCGGGCGCCGCGCTGGGCCATCGCCCACAAGTTTCCCGCGGAAGAGGCGCTCACCGTGCTGCGCGACGTGGAGTGGCAGGTGGGGCGCACCGGCGCCGTCACCCCGGTGGCGCGGTTGGAGCCGGTGGAGGTGGGCGGCGTCGTCGTGCGGAACGCCACGCTCCACAACATGGACGAGATCGAAAAGAAGGACATTCGCATCGGCGACACCGTCTATGTGCGCCGGGCCGGCGACGTCATTCCCGAGATCGTGCGCGTGCTTCTCGACCGCCGCCCTCCCGACGCCAGGAAGATCCATCTGCCCAAGCGGTGTCCCGTGTGCGGTTCCGAGGTGATCAAGCCGGAAGGGGAGGCCATCGCCCGCTGCACCGGCGGCCTCTTCTGTCCGGCCCAGCGCAAGGAGTCGATCAAGCACTTCGCCTCGCGCCGCGCCATGGACATCGAGGGGCTGGGCGACAAGCTGGTGGATCAGCTGGTGGACAAGGGGCTGGTGCACGATCCCGCCGATCTCTACGCCCTGACCAAGGAGCAGCTGGTGGGGTTGGAGCGCATGGGCGAGAAGTCGGCGCGGAACCTGCTCGACGCCCTGGAGCGCAGCAAGGAGACCACCCTGGCGCGGTTTCTCTATGCCATCGGCATCCGCGAGGTGGGCGAGGCCACCGCGCAGATTCTGGCCCGCCATTTCGGTTCGTTGGAGGCCATCGAATCGGCTTCCGAGGAGGCGCTGCAGCAGGTGCCCGACATCGGCCCGGTGGTGGCGGCCTACATCGCCGGCTTCTTCCGCCAGCCCCACAACCAGGAGGTAATCCGCCGGCTGCGCCAGGCGGGCGTCCACTGGCCCGAGGGCGAGCCGGCGCCCTCCCCGGAAGAGTTGCCGCTGCACGGCAAGACCTTCGTTCTCACCGGCGCCCTGAGCCGGCCGCGGGAGGAGATCAAGGCGGAGCTGCAGGCGCTGGGCGCGAAGGTGAGCGGCAGCGTCTCGAAAAAGACCGACTACGTGGTGGTGGGGGAGCACCCCGGCTCCAAGTACGACAAGGCGCGCAAGCTGGGAGTGACCATTCTGGACGAAGCTGGGCTGAAGCGGTTGCTGGAGGCGTCGGATGGAGGCCATTGAGGAGCTCCAGTCCCGCCTCGCCTTCCAGGAGGAGGCGATCGAGGAGCTCACTCGCGCTCTTCTTCGCCAGGAGAAGCGTTTGGGTGCGTTGGAGCGGGAGATGGAGCGGATCGCCCTGCGGCTGCGGGAGCTGGAGCGCAATGAGCCGGAGGCGCCGCCCGGCCAAGAGATTCCGCCCCACTACTGAGAACGATGAGGAAAACCGCTGGGCGCTGGGCGAGATCGGATCCCCCCCGATGCGGCGAAAGCCGCCGCTCCTCGGGGAGATGAACGCTGTGAAGGTCGAAGGAGGTTCGTTGAAAAAGCCATGAAGTTTCGTTTCCGCCGTTCCAGTCTGCTTTTGCTGATTCTCGGGCTCTTCGCCTTCGGTGCCGCGGCCGCGGAGAAAGCGCCGCAGAAGCCGCAGGAGAAGACCCCGTCGGTGCCCGCCGCCCTGGAGAGCCCCCGCGCCACCATGGCCACCTTCCTGCACGCCATGAACGACATCAAGCGGGGCAAACCGGAACGCATCGCCGATGCCGTCTCCACGCTGGATCTCAGCCAAGTGAACCCTCTGGTGCGCAAGGAGCGCGGAGAGGATCTGGCCTGGATGTTGTTGGAGGTGCTCGATCGCACCCGCGCCGTCGATCTGAAGCGGGTGCCCAACCGCAAAAAGGGACGTCCCTGGGTCTTCGAGCGCTACCGCAGCGGCGAGGTGCGCATTCGCCGGCTCGACGATGGCCGCTGGTTGTTCGACAGGGAGACGGTGGCGGCGCTGCCGGCCATTCTCGACGAGGTGGCCAACCGCGAGGCCAAGGTGGGGGGCAAGAGCAACGAACAGTGGCTGCCCTTGCACATCCGCCTGCAGAGGAGGCTTCCGGAGTGGCTGAAACACCGCACTCTCATCCTTCAGAACTGGCAGTGGCTGGGGCTTTTGCTCATCATCGCCGTGGGGGTGGTGCTCGACAAGCTGGCCCAGGCCTTGGCCCGGGCCGGCATGCGCCAGTGGCTGCGCCGTTTTCCCGAAGTGAAGAAGCGTATCGCCGACGCCGACCGTCGGCTGCGGCCTTTGGGGCTGGCGCTCATGGCCTTCGTCTGGTGGGTCGGTATCCTTTTCCTCGGCCTGCCCGAGCCGGTGCTGCTGGTGCTGCTGGTGGCGGTGAAGCTGCTGGCCAGCATCGCCGCCGTCTGGACCGCGTGGCGCCTGGTGGACGTGATCTCGGCTCTGCTGGCGGAGAAGGCCGCCACCACCGACAACCGGGTGGACGACGTGCTGGTGCCTATGGTCAGCCGCACCTTGAAGATCTTCATCGCCGTGGGCGGCGTGGTCTTCGTGGCTGACAACCTCAACATCGACGTCACCGGCCTGCTCGCCGGCCTCGGCCTGGGCGGCTTGGCTTTCGCCCTGGCGGCCACGGATCTGGTGCAGAACTTCTTCGGCTCCATCACGGTGTTGCTCGACCGCACCTTCACCGTGGGCGACTGGATCATCGTGGACGACATCGAAGGCACGGTGGAGCACATGGGGTTCCGCAGCACCCGCATCCGCACCTTCTACAACTCGCTGGTGACCATTCCCAACTCGCGCTTCATCACCGCCGAGGTGGACAACATGGGAGCGCGCCGCTACCGCCGCTACAAGCAGAAGTTCGGCGTCACCTACGACACCCCTCCGGAGAAGATCGAGGCCTTCTGCGAAGGGCTGCGCGAGATCGTGCGCCAGCATCCCTACATGCGCAAGGACTACTTCCAGATCTGGTTCAACGATCTCGGCGCCAGCGCCCTGGAGATCCTCATCTACGTCTTCTGGGAGACCCCCGACTGGACCACCGAGCTGCGCGAGCGCCACCGCTTCCTCCTCGACGCCTTGCGTCTGGCCGACGCCCTGGGCGTGGAGTTCGCCTTTCCCACCCAGACCATCCACCTCTACCAGGAGTCGCCGCCGGACGAGCGGCCGTTGGCGGTGGACCTGGAGCAGGCGCGGCAGACGGCGCGACGGATCGTCCAGGGTTGAGGGAGGAGTTCTTCAAGGCTCGAAAGGGGCGGTGTTGCTGGATTCCGGCCCTCCACCTTCGGCTCCGGCCGGAATGACGAGCTGGGGTGCTCTCGCCGAGAAAGGATCGGTCGTTCCCGCGCAGTCTCTCTCCGCGCGGCCGGGGAGCGGAAATCTGGAAGAGGCCCTGGAGTTTCGGCAGTCGATCTTCCGCTGAAACGGCGAACAGGGCCGGTCACCCCTTTTCGGAAAAGAGCTTGAGCCACAGCCGCGTGGCGCCCGCCACGGTGGCGGGCATGGCGGCCAGGTTGACGGCGGGAATCATCATCAACAGGTTGGCCCCGGCGCCGAAGGCCCAGGCGTGGAGGGTATGTTCCTTGAGCCGCTTGCGCTGTTCGGCGGGGTGGAGATGGTGGTTGGCCATGGGGTAGTCGAGGTATTCCAGGCTCAGGAACCAGAACCCCAGCAACACCCACAGCAGCGAGCCGATGACGTTCACGCCGGGAATCACCATCAGGATCAGCACCGGGACGGCGCGCTTGGCGAAATACCAGAGCTTGCCCAGCTCGCCGGCGACGGCCGGTCCGATCTCGGCCATCAGCCCGGTGTCGGAATCGGGCGGGAGGCGGCCGGTGAGCTTCTCCTCCACCCGGGCGGCCAGAATGCCGTTGAAGGGCGAGGCGACGAGGTTGGCGACGATGGTGAAGCCGTAGAAGGCGAGCAGCAGGTAGGCGGCCACGAAGAGGGGCCACAGCAGCCACTCCAGGTAGTGCCACCAGCTGTCGGCGGGCAGGGCCCACTGGATGAACTGGGCGAAATAGTGGGCGCCCAGCCAGGCGGTGAACCCGAAGATGAGTACGTTCACCAGCAGCGGCAGGAAGACATAGCGGCGCAGGCCCGGCGTGAAGAGAAGGCCGAGGCTGCGCAGGGGCAACAGGAAACTGTCGAACAGAGAGATCATCGCATCACCAGAAGAGGTAGAAGAGCACCGCGCCCAGGGCGAAGCGGTACCAGGCGAAGGGCGCCATGCCCATGCGCTCGATGAATTTCAGGAAGAGATGGACCACCGTCAAGGCGGCGACGAAGGAGAGGAGCACGCCGAGCCCCAGCGCCGTCCAGTCCACCGGCGCCGGCTCGGTCACCAGATCCTTCCCCACCCAGACCACCGAGGCGAGGATGGTGGGAATGGCCAGCAGAAAGGAGAATCGGGCGGCGGCCTGGCGCGAATAGCCCAGCATCAGGGCGGCGGTCATGGTGATCCCCGAGCGGGAAGTGCCGGGTATCAGCGCCAGCGCCTGGGCCACGCCCACGATGAGCGCGTCCCGGAAGCTCATGGCGGCGAGCGGCCGGTGGTGGCGAAAACCCTTGTCGGCCCACAGCAGCGCCGCGCCGAAGAGAACGGTAGTGGTGGCGATCACCAGGGGCGCCCGCAGCTGGTGTTCCACCAGATCCTTGACCAGTACGCCGATGGCCATCACCGGCAGGGTGGCCAGCAGAATCTGCCAGCCCAGGCGGCTGTTGGCGGTGGCCCGGCCCGAGGCGGGCAGCGAGGCGAACCAGTCCCGCAGCACCTCCCAGATGGTGTGGCGGAAATAGATCAGCACCGCCAGCAGCGTGCCGAGGTGGACCGCCAGATCGAAGGCGAGCCCCTGGTCGGGATAACCCAGCAGCCTGGGCGTGAGGATGAGATGGGCCGAGCTGGAGATGGGGAGGAACTCGGTGAGCCCCTGGAGCAGGGCCAGGACGGCGATTTGGATCAAGTTCATCGACAAAGAGTTCCCGTTCAGCGGCAAAGGCGCGATTTTACCGTTTCAGGGGTGGAATTGAAAAAAAGCCAGCTCCGGCGGAGGGAAGAGGTTCCCTCTCTCTTCGAGCGGCCGCCAGGCCAGCGCCCCCAGGCAATCACGCTCCGGCTCCAGCGTGATCGTCTCCAGCCGCTCTTGCCGCTTGCCGAAAAGTCCGGTTCCCACGCATTTCTGCCGGGCTTCCAGCCGCGTCCAGGCCTCGAAGAACCGGAACAGGCGCAGCTCGCGGGCGCCGTTCGCCACCGCTTGCCGGGTGTCGGGGTCGAACAGCCGCGCGGCGATTCGCTCCATGCGCGCCACCGGCCGGATCCGTTCCAGATCCACGCCCACCTCGAAGGTGCGGGAGAGTGCCACCAGTCCCAGCGCTCCCGAATGGCTCAGGTTGAAGTGCAGGCTTCCACCGACGAGAGCGGGCTTGCCGTCGGGCCCGGTGGTCAGTTCGATGGCGCGGGGGTCCCGCTGGAGGTAGCGGCCGAGCAACAGCCGCAGAAAGGCGCGCGCGTTGACCCGCCGCCGGCGGGACCTTTCCTCGACCATCCGCGCCAAACGGGTCCGCTCTGCGGGGGAGAGAAGAGAGGGATCGGCAGGGGGCGCGTCCAGCGGCAGGCGCCAGAGATGGATGGCGCCCGCCGGCAAGGAGGAGGGCGGCGCGCAAGACCACTGTATCGATCTGAGGTATGCTTCGCCCAAGCCGAATGCGCCGTCGTTCCATGCAAAAAACCATTATAACCCGCACGCCTGCCTCCGCTTCAGCGGTGTTGGAGGGGGTTCACCCCGTGCTGCGACGGGTGTTCCAGGCGCGCGGCGTGGCTTCCGCCGAGGAGCTCGAATACGGCCTCGATCGCCTGGAAGCGCCCACGCGGCTAGAGGGGATCGACAAGGCGGCGGCGCTGGTGGCCGACGCGGTGGAGGAGGGTGGGCGCATCCTGGTGGTGGGCGATTTCGATTGCGACGGCGCCACCGGCAGCGCCCTCATGCTGCTGGCTCTGCGCGCGCTCGGCGCCGTGGCGGTGGAGTACCTGGTGCCCAACCGCTTCGACTTCGGCTACGGCCTCACCCCCGAAATCGTGGAGATCGCGGCGGAACGCAACCCCGACTTGTTGATCACCGTGGACAACGGCGTCTCCAGCGTCGAGGGCGTGGCGCGGGCGCGGGAGCTGGGGATGCGGGTGGTGGTGACCGACCACCACCTCCCCGGCGAGGTCTTGCCGCGGGCCGACGCCATGGTCAACCCCAACCTGGTGGCGGACCACCCTCTTTCGGCCACCGCCGGCGTGGGGGTGGCCTTCTACCTGCTGCTGGCGGTGCGCGCCGAGCTGCGCCGGCGCGGCTGGTTCCGGGAGCGCGCCGAGCCCAAAATGGCGGAGTTCCTTGATCTGGTGGCGCTGGGCACCGTGGCCGACGTGGTGCCCCTGGAACGCAACAACCGCGTGCTGGTGCATCAGGGACTCAAGCGCATCGCCGCCGGCCGCTGCCGGCCCGGCATCCTGGCGCTGCTGGAGCTGGCGGGACGCGATTTCCGGCGGGTGCGCGCCGCCGACCTGGGCTTCGTGGTCGGTCCGCGCATCAACGCCGCCGGCCGCCTCGACGACATCTCGGTGGGCATCGAGTGTCTGTTGGCCGAGACGCTGGAACAGGCGCGTCCCCTGGCCGCCCTGCTTGACAGCCACAACCGCGAGCGCCGCCGCATCGAGGAGGAGATGAAGCGCCAGGCCGAGGCGCATCTGCAAGCCTTGTCCCTCGCCGAGGAGTCGCTGCCCTGGGGCCTCTGTCTGCGCCACCCCGACTGGCACCAGGGGGTCATCGGCATCCTGGCCTCTCGCGTGAAGGAGCGCTACCTGCGCCCGGTGATCGCTTTCGCGCCCGGTGGCGAGGGGGAACTGAAGGGGTCGGCGCGCTCCATTCCCGGCTTCCACATTCGTGACGCCCTGGAAGAGGTGGCGGCGCGCCATCCCGGCTTGATCCGCAAGTTCGGCGGCCACGCCATGGCGGCGGGGCTCACCCTGGAGATGGGCGCCTTCGACGAGTTCGCCCTGCGCTTCGACGAGACGGCCCGGCGCCTTTTGCGGGCCGAGGATCTGCAGCCGGTGATCCTCTCCGACGGCGAGATCGAGGCCGAGCAGTTGGGGCTGGAGCTGGCTCTGGAGCTCACCAACGCCGGGCCGTGGGGCCAGGGGTTTCCCGAGCCGTTGTTTCACGGCACCTTCGAGGTGGTGCAGCAGCGGCTGTTGAAGGAGCGCCACTGGAAGCTGGTGGTGCGCCCCGTCGGCGGCGAGCCGATGCTCGACGCCATCGGCTTCAACCTGGCTGAATCCTTTCCCGAGGCGGTGCCGGAACGGGTGTTGCTCGCCTACCGATTGGAGGCCAACGAGTTTCATGGCAACATCCATCCCCAGTTGCAGATCGTGCACATGGAGCCGACGTGAGAGAGGTGGACGAGGAGGGCTTCGCCGTCCGTCCCAACAAGAGCGCCCAGAAGCGCGAGATGGCGGCCATCCGCAAACTGGTGGTCTCGCTGCTCGAGTGCGGCGAAGGGGAGTGGGCGCGCATGGGGCTGGACGCCGATCTTCAGGAGGGGCTGCGGCTGGCGCGGGGCATGAAGGCTTCGGGCGCCCGCAACCGGCAGATCAAGTTCCTGGTCCGCCGGCTCCAGCAGAACGGCCTGGAGGCGGCCCGGGCCTGGATGGAACGGCGCGATCTCTTGCAGGCGGAGGAGCGGCGCCGGTTCCACCAGGTGGAGCGGTGGCGCGACCGCCTGGTGGAGGAGGGCGACTCGGCGCTGGGGGAGTTTCTCGACGCCCATCCCGGCGCCGACCGGCAACGGCTCCGCGCCCTGGTGCGCGCCGCGCGCAAGGAGCTTCGGGAGCAAAAGCGCACGGGGGCGGGAAGAAAGCTCTTCCGGCTGCTGCGCGAAATTTCCTCGGACGGCGCCGGGTCTGCTACATTGAAAGGGTAGCCACTCCAGGTCGATTCCGCGCATGCACGGCTCCACACGCCCGGTGTTTCTCAATCTGTTGCAGATCCGCCTGCCGGTGGCGGGGGTGCTTTCCATCGCCCACCGCGTCAGCGGCGTGCTCCTCTTTCTGGCGCTGCCGCTGCTGATCGGCTTGCTGGAACTGGCGCTTTCGGGCGAGGCGGGGTTCGCCCGCGTGGCGGCGCTGCTCCACGGCGTGGGCGGATGGACGGCGCGCTTCCTGCTCTCCTGGGCGCTGCTGCACCATCTTTTGGCGGGGGTCCGCTACCTGCTCATCGACGCCGACCTGGGCGTGCAGGCGCCGCTCTACCGCCAGAGCGCCTGGGCGGTGCTGGCCGGCGCGCCTCTGTTGGCGCTGCTGCTGGCCGGAGGGTTGGGATGACGGCTAGACGGCTCGCCGGCTTCCGCGCCTGGCTGTGGCAGCGCGCCACCGCGGTCTATGTGGGCCTCTTCGCCATCTATCTGCTGGGGCGGCTGGCGACAGCGCCGTTCGAAAGCGCGGCGGGGCTGCGCCGCTGGCTGAGCGGTACGACGGTGTGGGTGGCGTTCGGACTCTTCGTCGTCGCCGTGCTGCTGCACGCCTGGATCGGGGTGCGCGACGTAATCCTGGACTACGTGAAGCCTCCGGCGCTGCGGTTGGCGCTGCTGGCGGCGGTGATGCTCTTCCTGGCCGGCAACGGCCTCTGGCTGGCGGCCATCCTGATGGAGGTGCGATGAAACCCGGAAGGCGTCATTTCGACGTGCTCATCATCGGCGCCGGCGGCGCCGGGCTCAACGCCGCCGTCCAGCTCGCCGGCACCGGCCTCAAGGTGGCGGTGGTCTCCAAGGTCTTTCCCACCCGCTCCCACACGGTGGCGGCCCAGGGCGGCGTGAACGCGGCGCTGGGCAACGTGGAGGAGGACCACTGGCACTGGCACATGTACGACACCGTGAAGGGTTCCGACTGGCTGGGCGATCAGGACGCCATCGAGTTCATGTGCCGCGAGGCCATTCCCACCGTCTACGAGCTGGAACACAACGGGGTGCCTTTCTCCCGGCTGGAGAACGGTCGTATCTACCAGCGTCCCTTCGGCGGCCAGAGCCTCCATTTCGGCAAGGAGCAGGCGGCCCGCACCTGCGCCGCCGCCGACCGCACCGGTCACGCCATTCTGCACACCCTCTACCAGCAGAATCTGAAGGCGCGCAGCCACTTTTTCACCGAGTATTTCGCCATCGACCTGCTGCAGGACGAGGAAGGGGCGGTGACCGGCGCCCTGGTGATGGAGATCGCCACGGGCGAGCCGCTCTTCATCCACGCCCGCGCCACCCTGCTGGCCACGGGCGGTTGCGGACAAGTGTTCCGCACCACCAGCAACGCCCACATCAACACCGGCGACGGCCTGGCCATGGTGCTGCGCGCCGGCCTGCCGCTGCAGGACATGGAGTTCTTCCAGTTCCACCCCACTGGCATCGCCGGCCGCGGCATGCTCATCACCGAAGGGGTGCGCGGCGAAGGGGGGTACCTGGTGAACAGCGAAGGGGAGCGCTTCATGGAGCGCTACGCGCCCCACGCAAAGGATCTCGCCAGCCGCGACGTGGTCTCCCGCGCCATCGTCACCGAAGTGAAGGAGGGGCGCGGGTGCGGACCGGCGAAAGACCACGTGCTGCTGAAGGTGGACCACCTGGGCGAAGAGGTGGTGGCCGAGCGCCTTCCTGGCATCCGGGAGACCTCTCGCATCTTCGCCGGCGTCGATCCCGCCTTCGAGCCCATTCCGGTCTATCCCACCGCCCACTACATGATGGGCGGCATTCCCACCGACCGCTTCGGGCGGGTGGTGGCCCCGGCGCGCCACGGACCCGAGGAGCCGGTGCCCGGCCTCTACGCGGCCGGGGAGTGCGCCTGCGTCTCGGTGCACGGCGCCAACCGGCTGGGAGGCAACTCGCTGCTGGACATTCTCGTTTTCGGCCGGCTCTCGGGTCTGCACATGCTCGACTACCTGCGCGAGAATCCCCACGCGCGGCCCACCGATTCCGCCTCGGAAGAGCGCGCCATGGCCCGGTTTCAGCGCTTCGAGCGCGACGGCGACGGCGTGAGCGTGGCCGAGCTGCGGGCGGAGTTCCGCCGGGTGATGGAGGAGCACGCCGGGGTCTTCCGCACCGAGGAGATCATGGCCGAGGGGGTGGAGAAGGTGAAGACGATCCGCGACCGCCTCGACGAGGTGCGGCTGCGCGACACCAGCCGCGTCTTCAACACTGCCCGGGTGGAGGCCTTCGAGTTGGAGAATCTCATCGACACCGGCATGGCCATCATTCTCTCGGCCCTGGCCCGAAAGGAGAGCCGTGGCGCCCACTCCCGCCCCGACTACCCCGACCGGGACGACCGCAACTGGATGCGCCACAGCCTCTATTTCCGCGAGGGCGACCGCCTCGACTACAAACCGGTGCGCACCCGGCCGCTTACCGTGGAGAGCATTCCGCCGAAGGAGAGGGTGTACTGATGGAGATTCGTGTCTGGCGCTTCGATCCCGAACGGGACCGGGAGCCGCGCCTGGAGAGCCACCAGGTCGAGACGGTGCGCGGCATGAT
>JALSRN010000083.1 GCA_026984735.1 Sedimenticola sp.
GTTTCCCATGCGCGAATGGGTCATGATCACCGCCGCGGTCATCACCAACAGGTAGGCGCGCAGGCGCATCTTGGCGCCCATGATCCAATCGAGAAAACGGCGCAACCGCTCGCGGCCGGCCCGGGAGGGAGACGCTCCTCCCAGTTGCGCCAGCAGCAGGCCGATGCCGGCGGCGAGCGTCAGGGTAAGATAGTCGGCGAAGTGGTTGCGGTTCACGAACGTGCCGGTGGCCGAACCGCTGTAGAAGAAGTGCCAGCCGAAGAGATAGCCGAGGATGGCGAGAAGGGCCTGGAGAGTTCCCATTAGGAAGAGGACGCGGGCCATCCAGCGCAGATGGGCGAAGCGACGCATCAGCAGCAGGGTGAGAAGGAACAGCAGCACCAGCGCGATGCTCTTGTGCAGGCTCACCAGGGTGTGGTGCGGATCCACCGAAAGGGTCACCCAAGGAGGCCCCTTTCCCGGATGGTAGGTGAGCAAATGGATGCGCGCCGCCTCGGGAGAGAGGGTCTTCACTACGGCGAGAGGCAGCGGCAGTATCTGGATCGTGAGGAACGCCAGCCACAAGCCGAGAAGCAGGAGCGCGGGCCAAGCCCGGCGCGCCGCGATGGGGATCTCAAGCCGGCCGCGGGCGTATTGCCACAGCCAGAGAAGGAAGAGGAGCGCGGCAGCGATCTCGGCCAGGCTCCAGTAAAGCATGCGGTTGCTGCCCAGGGGCACGGGGAGCCAGGCCACCAGGGCCATGAAGGCGAAGAGCAGACCCTCGCCGGGAAGGAGGGCGCGGAAGAGGCTCACGACTCCTTCACCACCGGGTTCCGTGCGAGCGCCTCTTCCCAGCCTTCGCGGCCGAGCTCGGCATAACGCTCGGCCACGTCGGCGGTGTCGTTGAGAACGGTCCCGCCGCTGCTCACCCAGGCATGGGCCTCGATCTCCCCGCCTTGCGGACGCACGCCAAGATGCAACCGCGACGGGACGCCGCGCCTGGCCAGCAGTCGTCGCAGCGCCAGGCTGCGCCGCAGGCAGTTCATGTCGGCGTAGTGGCGGCGCGCCGCCCGCTCCACCGCCCGCACGCAGAACGCGACGGGCGCCGCCGAGGAAGGCCGCACCTCGCCCTCGCTTTCCAGCCAGTGCCGCCACCGTCGATAGGGTAGAAAACGGATGGCCAGGTCCACCCGGGCCAGCTCCAGCCAAGCCTCGACGAAACGCGCCAGCTCCATGGCATTCGACGGCGGCTTCACGGTTCGGTGATGGCCCGCTGCGCCAGTCCCTGCCGCTCCATCTCCTCCAGCAACGCTTCGAGGTCGTGGCGCAGAGTCGCCGCGTCGGTCTCGTATTCGCGCAGCAGTCGGCTGACGGTGGTTTCCATCTGCGCACATTCGCGATAGAGCGCGATCATCCGGCTGCCCACCTCGTCGAGGGTGAAATAGTTTCCGGATTCGGGATCGAGGATCACCGTTTCATCGCCCACGGCCTGTAGCAGAAGGCCGGGCTTGAGCCTGTATTCCATCCTTGCGCCGCCTCTCCCAGCTTGAAGTGTGGGAATGATAACCCGCCTTCCAGGCCGCCTTGAAGCCGCTTCAGGCTCCGCCCAGCTCCACCACCCGGTCGGCCAGCGCCAGGGTGGCGGGGCGGTGGCTCACCAGCAGCACGGTGCGGCGCTCGAGCAAGGGACGCGACTCTTCGATGAAGCGCCGCTCGCCCTCGGCGTCCAGCATGGCGGTGGCCTCGTCCAGCAACAGGATGGGCGGATCGCCAAGCAGCGCGCGCGCCAGGGCGATACGCTGACGCTGGCCGCCGGAGAGCCGCTGGCCCTCGGCGCCGACACGGGTGTCGTAACCTTCGGGCAGCGCCGTGATGAAATCGTGGGCATGGGCGGCGCGGGCCGCGGCCTTCACCTCTTCCCGGGTGGCCTGCGGATGGCCGTAGCGGATATTCTCGGCCACGCTGGCGTCGGCTAGGAGCACCGGCTGCGACACCAAGCCGATGTGACGCCGCAGACTGGCGAGGGTGATTTCGCGCAGCTCCGTGCCGTCGATGAGGATCTCTCCTTCTTGCGGTTCGATGAACCGCATCAGTAGGTGAAGAAGGGTGGTCTTGCCGGCGCCGTTGGGGCCGGTGATGGCCACGGTTTCGCCAGGGGCCACCCGCAGGTCGAGCCCACCGAACAGTTCCGGCCCACCAGGATGGCGGAAATGGAGGCGACGGAATTCGATCTCTCCCCGCACCTTCTGCAGCTCGATTCTTCCCCGGTCGCCCGGCTCCGGCGCCACCGCGAAGATCTCGGCGATGCGGCGCACCGCTCCCTTCGCCTGCTGGAGCTGACCGTAGAGGTTGGCCAGGCCGCTCACCGGACGGGCGAAGAGAAGACCGTAGAGCAGCAGGCTCACCAGTTGGGGCATGGTGAGTTGCCCCGCCAACATCCGCCCGCCAGCGAGCCACAACATGAAAAGGATCCCCAGCGAAGCCATGAGTTGAAGTGCCGGCCCCAGCATCGCCTGGAGGTGGAGCTGTCGCTGGCGCAGCCTCAGCACCTTGCGGATCTCGCGGCGAAAGCGGCCGGCCTCCGCCGCCTGGCGATTGAACGCCTTGACCAGTGGCAACAGCCCCAGATTCTCCTCCGCCACCGCGAGGGCCTCGGCCTGCTGTTGCATCAGCGCCGTGGACACGGGGCGGATGCTCCTTCCCAGCCACTTCAGCACGAGGAAGAAGAGCGGCACCAGCGCCGCCGCCCAGCCGGCCACCAGGGGATCGAGTCGCCACATCATGAAAAAGGCTCCGGCAAGCACCAGCAGCTGGGGCAACACCCCCGCCAGCGTGCCGGTGAGAAAGTGTGCGAGCACTGCCGCATCGTTGGAGAACAGGGCGAGCAGATCGCCGCGCCGCCGCCCCTGAAGATAGGTGAGTGGCAGCGCCTGCAGGTGTTCGTAGAGACGGCTGCTGAGCGTCGCCAGGAATCTCGCGCCGCTGCGGGTGACCAGGTAGGCGCCGAGATAGCGCAGCACCGCCTGCCCCGTCAGCAGCAGCGCCCACAGCAACAGCAGTTGTCGGATCTTGCTGCCGTCGGCAGCGAGGCTGGCGGCGAAACGGCCCGCCAGCCAGGGGGTAGCCAGGGCCGCGAGGCTCTCTCCCACCATCGCCAGCCCGGCCAGTGCCAGAATGGGAAGATGAGGCCGAAGATAGGAAAACAAAGGACCCATCAAGCGTCGGACCTGCCCCCCTCCTCGTGGGAGCCGGTGCGCCAGGGCCGGCAGGCGAGCACGAAGGCGCCCACCAGGGTCAGCAGCAGCCAGTCGCGGCCGATGAGGATCACCGCGGCCCAACCGTAGTCGCCATAGGGCTTGCTCAGTTCGTTCACCAGGTCGCCCGCCAGGATCACCGCCAGCACGCCCGGCACGAAGAGCTTGATGAGAAAGTCCCACCAGCCGCCCAGCCGCACGGAAGAGACGCGGTTGATGTGGCGGCGCAGCTGGGGCAGGTTGAAGAGCCACCCCACCACGAAGCATTCCAGGATGCCCACCAGCACCAGTCCGTAGTGGGTGACGAAATGGTCCACGATGTCCAGCCACAAAAGGCCGGCGCGGGTGGTGAAGACGATGCTGCCGAGAAATCCCAGCACCGAGAGAAGGGTGACCAGCTTCTGCCGACTCACGCCGAACTTGTCCACCATGGCGGCCACGAAGGCCTCGATGATGGAGACGGCGGAAGAGATCCCCGCCACCACCAGACAGAGGAAGAAGAGCGCGCCAAAGAGGTTGCCGCCAGGCATCAGGCTCACCGCCTTGGGGTAGGCGACGAAGGCGAGGCCGATGCTCTGGCTGGCCACGTCGCCGATGGCCTTGCCCTGAGCCTGGGCCATGAAGCCGAGGACGGCGAAGACGGCGAACCCGGCGAACAGCGAAAAGCCGCTGTTGATGAACGCGGTGAGCAGCGCACCGCGGGTGATGTCGGCCCGCCGGGGCAGATAGCTGGCGTAGGCGATCATGATGCCGAAGCCAAGACTGAGGGTGAAGAAGATCTGGCTGTAGGCGTCGATCCACACCTTGGGATCGGAAAGGCGCGAGAAATCGGGCTCCAGATAGGCGGCGATGCCCTGCCCCGCGCCGTCGAGGGTGAGCGACCAGGCCACCAGCACCACGATGAGCGCCAGCAGGGTGGGCATGAGCACCTTGTTGGCCAGCTCGATGCCGCGCTGCACGCCGCGGTAGACCACCGCCCAGTTGATCAGCCAGACCACCGCCAGGGCGGCCAGCACGGGGGTGCGGATCTCACCGATCTCGGCGGGCGAACCGCTCACCTGCAGAAAGCGTTTGAAGAAATAGCCGTTGGGATCGTCGCCCCAACCGAGGTCGAAGGAGAGTACGAAATAGTCCAGGCACCAGGCGATGACCACCGTGTAGTAGAGCACGATGCCGAACATGACGAAGAGTACCGCCCACCAGCCGAGCCACTCCCAGCGCTTGCTGATCTTGGCGTAGGCCAGCGGCGCCGACCCCACGCGCTCGTGACCGATGCCGTATTCGAGAATCAGCAGAGGAATGCCTGCGGTGAACAGCGCCACCAGGTAGGGCACCAGAAAGGCGCCGCCACCATGTTCATAGGCCAGATAACTGAAACGCCAGATGTTGCCCAGCCCGATTGCCGACCCCACCGCTGCCAGCAGAAAGCCGAGCTGGGATTTCCACTGCTCTCTTGCCATGACGAAATTCCTTTGCGCGGATACCGGAGACGAAGTGGCCCCTATCCTGCCTCATGAAGGGCGATCCGTCACCTCCCTTTCCCTCGTCATTCGGGCTGGAGCCCTCCCCTTCTTTCCTCATTCCGGCCGGAGCCTCTCCCCTTTCGTCATTCCGGCCGGAGCTTCTTCCTTTTTCGTCATTCCGGCCGGAGCGTAGCGGAGAGCCGGAATCCAAAACATGCCAGGCTGCCATGAGATTCCCGCTTCCGCGGGAATGACGAGGAAGAGGCGTGGGAATGACGGAGAAAGGAAAGGCGGGGGAATGAGGAAGGAGGAATTTTTGGTGCGAGGGGGGTGTCAGCCGGCCTCGCCGAGACTTCTTTTTTTGGCGGTCCCTTCCTTTTCCAACCCGACGGAAGCGACGCGGGTGCCGCTTTCGGCGCTTGGGACCCGGTCCATCAGGTCCTGCAGGCTGATTCCGCGAAGATAACGGTGGATGCTGTCGCTCAGGTCCTGCCAGAGCTGGTGGGTGATGCAGCGCTTGTCCCCATTGCAGTTGCCCAGTCCGCCGCAGGCGGTGGTATCGATGCGTTCGTCCACGGCGGTGATGACGCCGGCGACATCGATCCGGCTGGGGTCGCGGCCGAGGCGGTAGCCGCCGCCCGGTCCCCGGGTGCTGGTGACCAGCTCGCGCTGGCGGAGGCGGGCGAAGAGCTGCTCCAGGTAGGAGAGCGAAATGCCCTGACGCTCGGCGATCTCGGCCAGACTCACGGGTCCCTGCTCATCGTGCAGGGCCAGGTCGAGCATGGCGGTTACCGCGTATCGTCCCTTGGTGGTGAGGCGCATGCCCGGCTCCATTCGCTGAGAATGGAGCGCAGTCTACAAGACCAAGTAAAACAGTCAAGTATTATCGGAGGACTCCCCCGGCGGCTCTTCGTCCAGCCGCTCCAGCTCGTCGGCAGTGGAGCGGATCTCGCAGGAGCTCAGTTCGGGCAGTTCCGCCTCCTCGTCCTCGTAACCCATGCGTTTGAGCAGCTCGCACATGCGCGACACCTTGGCCTCCAGCACATGCACGTGGTCAAGCATGCAGTTGATGGCGTTGGCCACCGGGTCGGGGGCGTCGCGAGTGGCACCGTAGGCGTCGAACCCCATCTTTTTCGCCATCTTCTCCCGCCGCTCGTGGTCGCCGGCCTGCCGCCGCTCCACCAAGCGCCCGGGAATGCCCACCACCGTGGCACCGGCGGGAACCGGCTTCACCACCACGGCGTTGGAGCCGATGCGCGCGCCGTCGCCGATCTCGATGGGCCCCAGCACCTTGGCCCCGGCTCCCACCACCACGTCGTTTCCCAGGGTGGGATGGCGCTTGCCCTTCTGCCAGGTGGTGCCGCCCAGGGTGACGCCATGATAGAGAGTGCAGTCGTCGCCGATAACCGCGGTCTCGCCGATCACCACGCCCATGCCGTGGTCGATGAAGAAGCGGCGGCCGATGCGGGCGCCGGGGTGGATCTCGATGCCGGTCAGCCAGCGGGCCAGGTGCGAGAGGAAGCGGCCGAGCCACTTCATGTGATGGTTCCAGAGCCAATGGGCCACGCGGTGCGCCAACAGGGCATGCAGGCCGGGATAGGTGGTGAGCACCTCGAAAGTGGTGCGGGCCGCCGGATCCCGGTCGAAGACCGAGCGGATGTCTTCTCGCAGGCGTCGAAACATAGCGCTGACCGGATCGCAGAACTGGAAAACGCGCATTTTAACAGTCCGCGAAGGTCGACGCCGTTCGGCTGCAAATCGCCGTGAAGGATCGAGACCGATCGGTCGTGGACCGGGATCTTCCGAAGTTCCCTTGACGCTTCCTTCTGCAACTGCCAGACTCCGCCCTCGCCAGAGGGTGCCCCGGATCGGCGATCCGGGGTGAAACGGGAAGCCGGCGCAAATCCGGCACTGCCCCCGCAACGGTGATTGGGTGGGAGCGGCATCACGCCACTGTGGCCATGGCCATGGGAAGGCGCCGCTCCCCGGGCGCGAGCCCGCCCCATCAGTCCGGAGACCGGCCCTCTGACCGTCCCGTTCAACCGGCGCGGGTGTGCGCCTTCAGGAGGACCCAAAAAGATGAAATCCCCGCTCGCTCTGGCCCTGCTTCTGGGGCCGGCGGCGCTCTGCGCCGCCGAATCGCTGCAACCCCTGATCGTGACCGCAACCGGCTACGCCGCCGACCCGGCGGAACTGCCCGCCAGCGTCTCGGTGATCGGCCTCGACGAGATCGAAGACGCTCCCGCCTTCGACCTGGCCGACCTGCTGCGCTTCCACACCGGCCTGGAGATCGGCCGCAACGGCGGCCCGGGGCAGGCCACTTCTCTCTTCATCCGCGGCACCGAAAGCGATCAGAACCTGGTGATGATCGATGGCGTGCCCATCCAGTCCGGCAGCGTCGGCAGCGCCGCCATCCAACACATCGACCCACGCAACGTCGAGCGCATCGAAATCTACAAAGGGCCGCGCGCCACCCTGTGGGGCTCGGGCGCCATCGGCGGCGTGGTGAACGTCATCACTCGTCGGGAGGCGGCCGGCGCCGATTGGGGCGGCTCGTTGGAGGCGGGCGGCAACGACACCCGCCGGGGGGGCGCCCGCGTCTCTTGGAGCGGCGACGGCAAACGGTTCGGCGCCGCCATTTCGCACCAGCGCACCGACGGTTTTCCCCCGCTGATCAGCTCCAAGATCGACCGCGGCTACCGCAACACCAGCTTCAACCTCTCGGCCGGCTTCGACGCCGGCATCCACGCCTTCGACGTGCGCCACTGGCAGGCTCAGGGCAACAACGAGTATCTGGGCTTTTTCGGCAATCCGCTGGACCAGGACTTCCTCGACAGCCGCAGCAGCCTCGACTGGCGGGCCGATTTCACTCCAGGGTGGGCCAGCACTCTGCGGCTGGCCCAGGTACGCGACCACACCGACCAGAACCAGAGCAGCGACTACGTCCACACCGACCGCACTGAGGTGAAGTGGGAGAACGAGATCCGCCTGGCGCGGAGCGACCGCCTGCTGCTCGGTTACCAGCACGGCCGCGAGAAAGTGCGCGCCAAGGGAGGCTGGAACCCCTACGACATCGTCAGCGACATCG
>JALSRN010000084.1 GCA_026984735.1 Sedimenticola sp.
GGTGGAGACGTTTCTGGAGAACCAGCTGATCACTCCCGCGTAGCGGCCCGATAGCGGGCCTTCCGGCAATCCTTTGCGGATGTCGCGATAGACAGGAACGAATCCAAGGTACTCCAACGGCATTGCCGCCAAGCGGTGAATGTCGGAGAAGGCCAGCTCTCCTTCCGGTTCCTGGCTGCTGTCCCAGAGCATCAACACCTCGCGCGGCAGCACCTCCACCGACCCCACCCCCATCTGGTTCTGGGCCGGGGTGGAGATCCAGGGGACGAAGCCGTCTTGACGGATCCGGTCGGCGACTCTTCGCGCCTCTTCCCATTTTCCCGGAGGGAGGTAATCGAGGACCATCACCATGAGGTGGGGATACCGTTTCCGAATCTGCTTCAACTTTTTTCGAAGCCATCGGCGATCCTTTGGCGCCACCTTCCGGTATTCCTGGCTTCCCGGATCCCAACCTCTGTAAAGCGATTCCGCGGCCACCCCGTCGATGCTTCCGGCCACCTGTTCGATGACTTCAAAGCCGCGGTTGACGAAGATGGAAGCTTGGGGAAACTCCCGTCGCAACCGGAGAATGAGCTCGGTCAAGCCCGCTTGCTGGCGTTTGCGCGCTTCGCCGCTCCGGGTCGCCAGGAGGTAACTGTCCAGGGTGTCCAAAAAAAAGCCGCGATACCCCTCTTTCCAAAGCGGCCGGAAACGGTGCTCGAACAGGTAGTTCCGCCATCCTGGCGAAGAGAGATCCATCACCCGGCTTCCCCAGTCGGGATTTTTACCCAGCTGCCAAACCTCTTTGGTCTCTTTCAACCACGGTCGTTCTCTGCCCACTTCACCCACGCTCACATAGGCGTGGACGACGCGTCCATTTCGTTGCAGCCTCTTCAGCTGCTCTTTGCTGAACTCATCGGGTTCCACCACCACATGATGAAAATGGGCGAGGAGGTGGACTGGAGGATGGGCTCCATAAAAGAAAGCCACCGACTCTGCGGCCTCAACGAGACGGCCAAGCGAGAGTAAGCAGAGGAGCATGGCCACTTTCCACTTCATTGGTCTTGAGGAGCGCATGCTTGATAACAGCGCGGTAATGATGAAAAGATGAAGTATGAAATTGCAACACGGCACCTTGCATGAAGCAAGGGATACCAGAGGTCGCCTGTCGTGGGTACCACCGCTGAACCGGAGGGGAGCTTCGCGTAAATTCATTGGCCATGAAGGATCTGGATTCATTCGCCAGGCGTCCGGAGGTATTGAATCGTAGGAATCGAGAAATTGCGGGGGCAGGAGGTGCACAGCCCGCGATATTAAAGATATTTAAATTTTAACTATAAATCAATAAGTTATAATTTTATTCAAATGTCGTTTATAGGCAACGTGGGGTGGATTGTAAGCAAATCTGAGGGATGTCAAAAATTGGAAGGGAAGAGGTTTTCGCCACGTGGCGTCAGTTGGCCTTTCGTCTCGATCTTCGGGCAGTTGGCTGAGCAGAACTCGGTCGAATGGTCGCCAGAAAGAGGTGTGAGGTGGTGCACAGAATCATTGCAGCATCTCTCCTATAGTTGAGATCAATTCCCAGACCTTATTGACATCGAGCCGGATCAATGAAAGAGACCTCCAGTGTCGTCTATCTAAAGCGGAACCGTCCTGACCGCGGCCCGGTGGTGAAGGCAGGAAAATACGAGAAAGCGGTTAGCACTTGCCGCGGCATCCTTTTCCAGACCCTCGACGAAGCGATGAGGGAGTTTTTCGCCCAGGTCGACGACGATCTCTTCAAATTGGCGGAGAACTCCACCAGTAACAGCCAGCAGACCATCTTCTTCGACGCCATGCGCAGCATCCGGCTGATGCAGAAAACATTGGAGCCGGAATACTTGCAGTTGATCGAGGATGCCTTTCAGACCTTTTGGAACGGCGGCACCATCCTTTCCGCCAAAGAGACCCGGGTGCAGGAGGAGCAGGCTCTCTCCCTGGTGGAGAAGGACGAGCTGGAGGAGGAGCTCGCCGTCACCACCATGGTCAACAAGGCCAATGACAATTTTCACCGCGATTTGGCGGCGATCAACGCCCGCTTCATCCACATGCTGGGGAAAGGCGATCTACCCTTGGAAGCCAATCCAGTTTCTCCAGCGCTGTTGGCCGCTGCGTTCAAGGAGGCGCTGGAACAGTGGGATGCCGAGGTGTTGGCCAGGATCGTGGTGTACAAATGTTTCGATCGGACGGTGCTTTCTCGCATGGGGTCCTGTTATCGGACGATGAACCGATTTCTGATCGAAGAGGGCGTTCTGCCCGAGCTCCGTTATCCGGGGGAGGTACGGAGCCAGGGCGGTGGTGGCGCGCATGGCGGAGGCGGGGCGCCTGCGAACGGTGGGGGGGCCACCGATTCCACCGTGGTTGGCGAAGGGGAGGAGAGCGGTGGCGTTCCTTCCCTCGATCAGATTTGGAAATATCTCCAGCAGCTCGGCGCAGCGGCTGCGTTGCACCCTTTGCCGCTTCCGGCCAACCCCCAACTTCCCGTCATGCCGAGATCTGTGCTGATGGAGTCCCTCGGACGGCTACAGAACCAGGTACTTGCCGACGACGAGCTGGAGGGGATGGACGCGGCACTGTTGCAGGAGTATCTGCGTCAGCAATTGATGGCTGTTCTCGGCAGTGGTGCCCAGGGTGAGGAGAAGCAGCGGGTTGGAGAGCCGGAAAAGCGGACCATCGACATGATTCTGGCGCTGTTCAACCATGTATTGGAGGATCCAAACCTTCCCGACCCCATGCGTGCGCTCATCGCTCGCTTGCAGATCCCAGTGCTCAAAGTGGCCATCACCGATCCGGGCTTCCTACGTGACGATGCCCACCCAGCGCGCAAGCTCATCGACGAACTGGCGGAAGCGAGCATGGGCTGGCGCGACGATGGCGACCGAAGTGAAAAGAGTCTCTACCACCAGGTCAAACGGGCGGTGGAGCGGATCATCCATGAATACGACCAGGATGTGGCGCTCTTCGAGGAGGTGCGGGCTGAGTTCGGCGCCTGGATGGCGAAACGGGAACGGGTGAGAAAGATCATGGAGCAGCGGCTCGCCCAAGCCGTTTCCGGCGAAGAGCAGCTGACGGTGGCCAAAATGGAAGTGAATAAACTGTTGGGCAGCCTCAAGCTCGATACCTTGCCGGAAGCAGCGAAGAAGATTCTAACGGGCCCATGGAAGAAGTTGCTCACCATTCTTTGGCTGCGGGAAGGCGATGACGGCCAGAACTGGAAGAAAGCCGTGGGCATCGCCCGACTGATGGAGAAATATCTCTCCTCCTCGAGAAGGGGCTCTTTCAGGCGCGACGAGCTATTGGCCGAGATCCCGGAAATCATCGGCGGCTTGAAAAAGGGGTTCGCCTATATCTCCTTGGATCAGAAAAAGTCGGCTCGTTTGCTCAACGGTCTCCAAGGCTGTTTCATCGAGGCGCTCCGGCCTCTGCCTTCGCAGCCTTCCGTCGTGGAGGAGACGGCTTCCGAGGAGGAAGAGGCGGCGGCCGCCCGCGAACCGGAACGGGAGCCCGACGAGTTCGATCAGACGGTGGCGACCATCGCCGAGGGAACCTGGGTGCGGCTGCTGCCGGCGGAAGGAGAAGAGGGCGAGCCTCTGGTCTGCAAGCTGGTGTGGCGCAGCAAGTACACCGGCACCATGGTGTTCGTGGATGGCCAGGGCAACAAGGCGGCCCAGCTCAAGGAAGAGGCGTTGGCGCAGATCTTCCGTGAAGGCCGCGGCGCGTTGCTGGAGGAGGCGCAGGCGCCTCTCATCGATCGCGCCATCCGCAAGATGATGCGGGTGCTCAATGCCGAGATCGTGGGGCTGCGGCTGAAGATGGCCGATTGAGACGACAGAGACGACCGGGCCGTCTTTCAGAAGGAGCTAATCTCCTCCTACTTCGGTATCTTCGTGGAGTCCTTGTCGGTTTCTCCAATCTCTTTCTTGTTCCTGACCGTTTCGCTCCCTTTCTCCAGGGAACGCTTCACCACGGCCGCCTCCAATTTCGACAACCCCACGGTTTCCATGAGTTGATCGAAGAGCGTCTTGGGCGGTGGATGCCAATCCGGTACCTCGATGACCGTCTCCACCTCTTTCACCTTGCCTTTGCCTTCGATGGGGGGGAGGGGCTGATAGTCGCCCACGATGCGGGCGAGGCGTCCGTTTTCGTCGAAATAGAGGGTCAGACGCTTCTCCAGTTCGATCTTGCCGATGCCCACGCCGTAGTAGTAGTCCCAGCGGTTATCGTGAAACAGATCCTGGAGCAAGGGGGTGCCCATCACCAGCCGGACCTGGGGCTTGCTCATGCCCGGACGCAGCTGGTTGACGCTGTCCTGGGTGATGAGGTTGCCTTGGACGATGAGGGGGCGGTGGACGAAAGGCAGCTTCTCGAGAGATCGCGGAATGACGTCGCCGAAGAGGTCCCAGCGGTCCTTGTCGATGTCGATGCTGCTGCAGCCGGCGAGGGTTGCGCTCGACAGGATGTAAATGAGAAGCTTACGCATTGGCCAGTACAGGTATCGCCCTGATAGACTCAGGGGCACATGATAGCGGATTCCGCTCCAGGCGGCATCCGCCCCGGGAGGAGAGCGAATGGAGGAGAAGCAGGTCATTCGGAAAGCCGGGTTGAAGGTGACCCTGCCGCGCATGAAGATCCTCGAGATCCTGGAGCAGAGCCCTCTGCGCCACATGACCGCCGAAGACGTCTACAAGGAGTTGCTGGCGCGGCAGGAGGACATCGGCCTGGCCACCGTCTACCGGGTGCTTACCCAATTCGAGGCGGCGGGGCTGGTGGAGCGCCACCATTTCGAAGGCGGCCAGGCGGTGTTCGAGCTCAACCGCGGCGAGCATCATGACCATCTCGTCTGTCTCGATTGCGGCAAGGTGGAAGAGTTCGTGGACAAGACCATCGAAGGGTGCCAGGAGAAGATCGCCGACAAACACGGCTTCCGCATCCGGGACCACGCCCTCATCATCTACGGAGAGTGTCTCGACCCCGATTGCCCCAACCGGCCGAAGGGGTGACACGCTTCGGTTTTCAGCTCGTGGCGCCCGCCACCATCTCCCGTGCGTGGGCGAGGGTCTGGCGGGTGACACGGCTGCCGCCCACCATGCGGGCGATCTCCCGCACCCGCGCCTCTTCGTCCAAGGGAGTGATCCGGGTGCGAACCCTCTCCCCTTTCTTCTCTTTCATCACCTTCAGATGGTGGTCGGCGCAGGCCGCCACCTGGCCCAGGTGGGTGACGCAGAAGACCTGGCGGGAACGGCCGAGCCGGTGCAGCAACCGGCCCACGGTTTCCGCCACGGCCCCGCCGATTCCCACGTCCACCTCGTCGAAGACAAGGGTGGCGGCCTCGCCCAGATCGGCGGTGGCCGTCTGAATGGCCAGGCTCAGACGGGAGAGTTCGCCGCCGGAGGCCACCCGGGCCAGGGGAGCGGGGGTTTCGCCGGGGTTGGTGGCCACCAGGAACTCCACCCGGTCGAGGCCGGCGGCCGACCCTTCCTCCCAGGGCAGGGGGCTCACCTCGATTTCGAAACGCCCCCCTTCCATGCCGAGCTCCTGCATGCGTTCGGTGAGCTCCGAGGCCAGAGCGGCGGCGGCCCGTTTCCGGTTCTCGCTCAACCGGGCGCAGGCGGCCCGGTAGGCCTGGCTGGCCGCCTCCTCGGCGCGTTTGAGCCCGACCATCTCCGCATCGGCGTTTTCGAGATGCTGGAGCTCCGCATTCAGTCGTTGCGTCGTCTCCGGCAGGTCGGCGGGCTCCACCCGATGCTTACGCGCCAGGTCGTGGATGCGGGCGAGGGTCCGGTCCACCTGGGCGAGCCGCTCGGGATCGGGCTCGATGGAGGTGCCGAAGTCCCGCACCAGGATGGCCGCTTCTTGGAGCTGAATGCGGGCGCTCTCGAGCAGTTCTGCAGCGGGAGCCAGCTCCGGCGCCCTTTCCGCCGCCAGCTGTTCCACCTCCGACAACGCCCGATCCAGCAGCGTCTGCGCCGAGGGCTCCTCTTCGGTCAGCAGGGCCCGCACCTGGCCGATGGTTTCCAGCAGCTCTTCGGCGCCCGCCAGGCGGCGCTGTTCCCGTTCCAGCTCTTCCAGGCGATGCAGCTCTTCTGCGACCGTCGCCAGCTCCTCCAGCTGGAAGCGGAGATAGTCGATGCGGCCTTCCCGGTCTTCGTTCTCGCTCTCCAACGCTTGCAGACGGCGGCGAAGATCCCGCCACTCCCGGTAGCGGCGGCGAACTTCGCTCAGCAGCCTTCGGTGACCCGCCCAGCCGTCGAGAAGCGTCCGTTGCACGGCGGGCCGCAGCAGCCCCTGGTGGGCGTGTTGGCCGTGGATGGCCACCAGCCGTTCCCCCAGCTCCTGGAGCGACCGCAAGGGAACGGCCCGACCGTTGATGAAAGCACGGGAGCGCCCTTTGCGCGAGAGAACGCGCCGCAAGAAGCAGTCGCCGTCGGCGAGAAGGGCATGCTCCTCCAGCCACGCCCGGGCCGACGGCTGATCGGAAAGGTCGAAGACGGCGTTCACTTCGGCCTCCTCGGCGCCGGTGCGGATCGCGCCTTTATCGGCCTTCGTCCCCAGGGTCAAGGCCAGGGCGTCCACCAGAATCGATTTCCCGGCGCCGGTCTCGCCGGTGAGGGCGGTCATCCCTCCGTTTAGGTCGAGCGTCGCCTCCTCCACCACCACCAGGTTGCGCACCAGGAGATGTCGCAGCATCAGGGACGGCCTCCCCACCCCAGTTTGGCGCGCAGCAGGTCGAAATGGTCGTGATCCGAGGGGTGCAGCAGACGGATGTTCTGCCGGTACTTGCGCACCACCAGCTTTTCGCCCGGCTCCAGGCGCAGGCTGGTCTGGCCGTCGCAGGTGATCCGAACGTGTTCGTGGTCGGTACGGCCGCTGGTGTCCACCACCACTTCGCTGTCGCCTGGAATGACGATGGGGCGGTTGCTCAGATGGTGAGGACAGATGGGAACCAGCACCATGGCGTCGAGTCCCGGCTTGAGCAGCGGCCCGCCCCCGGAGAGGGCGTAGGCGGTGGAGCCGGTGGGGGTGGAGACGATGATGCCGTCGGAGCGTTGGGCGTCCACATAATGGCCGTTCACCCAGGTTTCGAATTCGATCATGCGGGCGATGTTCCATTTGTGCAGGACCACGTCGTTGAGCGCCAGCCGCCGGTGGCGCTCGCCGATGCGCGCCTCCAGGAGGAAACGGTGCTCCTCCAGATAGTCGCCCTGCAGCATGGCGTCCAGGACGCCGGTCATCCGTTCGGGGGAGATGTCCACCAGGAAGCCCAGGCGACCGAGGTTGACTCCCACCAGCGGAATGTCGTAATCGACGAGATCTCTGGCCGCGCTCAAAAAGGTGCCGTCGCCCCCCACCACCACCGCCAGATCGCACTTTTCGGCCAGCGGTTTCAAGGAGACGCCCTCGGATTCCAGCTCCAGCGCCTCGGCGGCGCTGGGCGAGAGCAGCACCTCCAGACCGCGCTCGATGAGATGGACCCGTAACGCCGCCAGCGTGGGCACCAGGGCGGTGTCGCCAGGCTTGGCGAAGAGTCCCACGCAATGGAATCGGGCGTTGAAATCGGACACCGGAAGACCCATCTGGGTGGCACGAAATTGCGTACAAGATAACATCCG
>JALSRN010000085.1 GCA_026984735.1 Sedimenticola sp.
AACTCTCTTTGCTTCTCGAACTCGAAAACTTCCACGGGTGGGAGCTGGAGGCGGTCAGGGACGACTATCAGTTCGCGCGCCACCATCTGGACGCTTTCCGCCGCATCGCCATCGTGGGCGACAGAGGATGGGAGAAGTGGCTGACGCTGCTGGCGCGGCCGTTCATCGACACCGAGGTCCGCTTCTTCACCCCGGATCAGCTTTCGGAAGCCTGGGACTGGGTGAGAGAGCCTTTCGAACGAAAGGAAGCGGAACGAGAGCAGGAGACTTCGAAATTCCCGGAATCCTGGAAGCACATTCTCGCTCCCGTCGATTTTTCCGAACATTCGGAGCGGGCGGTGTTGCGAGCCGCGGCGCTGGCGAAAGAACACGGCGCCAGCCTGACTCTTCTCCACGTGGTGGAGGATTTCGTCCTTTACGACGACTTCTACGACCCCTTGGTGCCCCCCACCCTGGAATATGAAGACACGCTCATGGAAACGGCCGGCGAACGGCTTGCGAAATGGATCGAAGAGCTGAAACTGGAACCCGCCCCCCGGGTGGAGGTGCTGCTGGGTTCCGCGGCCGGCACCATTCTCTCCTTCGCCGAGGCGCAGGATGTCGATCTCATCGTCATGGGCGCGCACGGCCGCAAAGGACTGGCGCGATTGCTGGGATCCACCACCAATGCCGTTCTCAACCGGGCGCGTTGCGAGGTGCTGAGCGTGCCGTTGCGCTAACGATTCGGAGGAAGGAGCGATGAGCCCCATATCCCAACTCGAGAAGACCATCGAGGAGATGGTGGACGATCATCGCGGCATCCTGGCCGCCGACGAGAGCCTGCCCACCATGGAGAAACGCTTCAAACCCATCGGCGTGGAGTCCACCGAGGAGACCCGCCGCGCTTGGCGCTCCCTGCTGGTCACCACCCCGGGACTTGGCGAATACATCTCCGGCATCATCCTTTTCGAAGAGACCCTGGACCAGAAGACCGACGAGGGCGTCCCCATTCCGGAGGCGGCCGCGCGGCAGGGAATCGTTCCGGGAGTGAAAGTGGACAAGGGCAAGGGGCCGCTCTCAGGAGCGCCCGGCGACTTGGTGACCCGCGGCCTCGACGGATTGGGAGAGCGGCTTCGAACCTACATGGAACAGGGCGCGCGCTTCGCGAAATGGCGCGAGGTCTATCCCGTCACCCGCCACAACCCCACCCTCCTGGGCCGCAAGGCCAACGCCGAGGTGCTGGCCCGCTACGCCGCCGTTTGCCAGGAGCTGGGCGTCGTGCCCATCGTCGAGCCCGAGGTGCTCATGGACGGAGACCACGACATCGACCGCTGCGCCGAAGTGACCGAGCAGGTGTTGCACGAAGTGTTCCACGCCTTGCACCTGCACAAGGTGCGCTTCGAATACATGCTGCTCAAGCCCAACATGGTGCTGCCCGGCAAAGAGTGTCGGCGCGCCGAGCCGGAAGAGGTGGCCGAAGCCACCCTGCGCGTGCTCAAGCGGGTGGTTCCGGCCGCAGTGCCCAGCATCAATTTCCTGTCTGGAGGCCAGGGGCCGGAGGAAGCCACCGCCAACCTCAACGCCATCAATCAGGCGCGCGGCAACGCGCCCTGGCAACTGAGCATCTCCTACGGCCGCGCGCTCCAGCAGCCCGCGCTGCACGCCTGGATGGGCAAACCGGAAAATCGCGAAGCGGCGCAGCAAGCTTTGTTGAAACGGGCGCGGCTCAACTCTCTGGCAAGAAGAGGCGGATACTCTTCCTCCCTGGAGAGCGGCTCCTGACGACGCTCAGGAGACGGCGGCCTCCCGCGAAGAGAAGAAGCGGCGCCGCACGGCTCTGCCAAGATAGGAGAGCAGCAGGTACGCGAACCAGATCATGACCATCTCGATGAGGTAGACCGCCACCATGTCGGTGGTGAGCCGCTTGCCCCAGAGCGCGTAGAGTTGCGCCCCCACCAACGGCAGGGCGAACAGGGTGGCGGCCAGCAGAGGACGCCCCCCGCCGATCAGCTCGTAGAGAAACACGCTGAAAAAAGCGCCGATCGACGCCGCCAGGAAGGAGATGCCCACCAGCACCGGCACGATGCCCTGGTGCGCCTGCTCCGGAGAGAGCCCCTGCATCATCGGCACCGCCCAGACATTGAAGAGCGCGGAACCGGAGAAGTAGAGCACCCAGCCCAAAGGGACCAGCAGCAGAAAGGCCAACACCTTCATCCAGAGGGGCAGTTCACTCATCAGTTACACCTTCGTTCAAGGGCGGAACCCCGGCGAGCGCCCGCGGGCCCCTCACTTCAGCGCCCGGGCATAGACCAGGGCATCTTCCCGTCCGCCGTCGGCCGGATAGTAGTCGAACCGACGCCCCACCTCGTTGAATCCTTCGGACTCATAGAGCGCCCGGGCCCGATGGTTGGAGAGGCGCACCTCCAGAAAAAGGGTATCGGCCCCTTGTCGCGCCGCCTCCTCGATCACCGACCGCAACATCCGCCGCCCGAATCCCCGGGACTGGTGAGCGGGGGAGACGCAGAGATTGAGAAGATGGGCCTCTCCCACCGCCACCGAATGGACGCTGTAGCCGATGAGCTCTTCCTCCTGTTCATACACCCGGCAGTGATAGCCGACCCGAAGACAGTCGTTGAAGATGCCACGGCTCCAAGGGTGGGGATAAGCCCTTCGTTCGATGCTCAACACCCGGTCGAGATCCGCTTCCCGCATGGCGCGCGCGAAGAGCGCCTCCTCTTGGAGAAAGGCCTCAGCCATGGAGCCGCCTCGCGAGCAGTTGCAAGTCGGCCCACGCCTTGGCCTTCTCCTCGGGCCGGCGCAGCAGATAGGCGGGGTGGTAGGTGACCAGCACTTCCCGGTCGCCATGGGGCAATCGATGAGCGCAGCCGCGCAGCCTGCCCACGCTCTCGTCGGTACTGAGCAGATTGTGGGCGGCCACGCCCCCCACCGCCAACACCAAGCGGGGCGCCACCAGCTCGATCTGGCGCTGCAAGTAGGGCGCGCAGGCCGCCGCCTCCTCGACGGTGGGATTGCGGTTGCCCGGCGGCCGGCACTTCAGAATGTTGGCGATATAGACCTGCTGGCGCTGAAGGCCGATGGCGGCCAGCATGTTGTCGAGCAACATGCCCGCCCGACCGACGAAAGGTTCACCCTTGCGATCCTCTTCCGCCCCCGGAGCTTCGCCGACGATCATCAAGTCGGCGGAACGGTCCCCCACGCCAAAAACCGTGTTTCGCCGGCTCTCGCACAGTTTGCAGGCTCGGCAACCGGCCACCGCCTTTTCCAACTCGCCCCAATCCATTTCGGCCGGCGACGAAGCTGCCGGGCGGGGCACAGGTTCCGCTTCGGAAGAGCCGCCGGCATCCTGCCGCGAGCGCAAGCGATACCTGACGATGCCCATGGCGCGCAGACAAGACGCGATGCGCGCCTGGCGGTTGGCGTCCGTGGCTTCAGACATCACCCAGCTGGGGATGCTCGCGCTCCAACGGCGCCATCAGGCGGTTGGCTGCGTTGATGTAGGCCTTGGCGGAGGCGATGACGATGTCGGTATCGGCCCCCTGGCCGTTGACGATGCTGTCGTTCCGCTCCAACCGCACCGTCACCTCCCCCTGGGAATCGGTGCCGCTGGTAATGTTGTTCACCGAATAGAGCGTCAGCTTCGCTCCCGTCTGCACCAGCGTTTCGATGGCCTTGAAGGCGGCATCCACCGGGCCGGCGCCCTTGGCCGAGACCCCTCTCTCCTCCCCGTCGATGGAGAGGACCACGTCGGCGCTGGGCGTCTCCCCCGTTTCGCTGCACACTTTCAGGCTCACCAGCTTGATGCGCGGCTCATAGGTCTCGTGCACCGTCTCCGAAACCAGCGCCTGCAGATCCTCGTCGAAGATCTCGTGTTTCTTGTCGGCCAATGCCTTGAAGCGGGCGAAGGCTTCGTTGAGCTTCTCCTCCGAATCGAATTCGATGCCCAGCTCCTTCAGGCGGGTGCGGAAAGCGTTGCGGCCGGAGTGCTTGCCCAGCACCATGCGGTTGGCGGTCCACCCCACATCCTGAGCGCGCATGATTTCGTAGGTCTCGCGGTGCTTGAGCACGCCGTCCTGGTGGATGCCCGACTCGTGGGCGAAGGCGTTGGCGCCGACGATGGCCTTGTTGGGTTGCACCGGAAATCCGGTGATGCTGGAGACCAGCTTGGAGCAGGCCACGATCTGCGTGGTGTCCAGAGCGGTATCGCAGGGAAAGATGTCCTGGCGGGTGCGCACCGCCATCACCACCTCTTCGAGAGCGGCGTTGCCCGCCCGCTCGCCCAGGCCGTTGATGGTGCACTCCACCTGCCGGGCGCCGTTGAGCACCGCCGAAAGGGAGTTGGCCACGGCCAGGCCCAGATCGTTGTGACAGTGGACCGAGAAGACCGCCTTGTCGGAATTGGGCACCCGTTCGATGAGGCGGCGGATGGTCTCGCCGAACTGGTGCGGCAGGTTGTACCCCACGGTGTCGGGGATGTTGATGGTGCGGGCGCCGGCCTCGATGGCCGCCTCCACGATACGGCAAAGAAAATCCATCTCGGTGCGCCCGGCGTCCTCGGCGGAGAACTCCACGTCGTCGGTGTAGTTGCGTGCCCTCTTCACCGCCCACACCGCCTGCTCCACCACCTGGTCGGGACTCATGCGCAGCTTGCGCTCCATGTGGATAGGCGAGGTGGCGATGAAGGTGTGGATGCGAAAGGAACGGGCCGGTTTGAGCGCCTCGCCGGCGCCGTCGATGTCCTTTTCCAGTGCCCGCGCCAGACCGCAGACGGTGGACTCCTTCACCGATTCGGCCACCGACCGGACCGCCTCGAAGTCCCCTTCACTGGCGATGGGGAAACCCGCCTCGATGACGTCCACCCGCATCTGTTCGAGCTTCTTGGCAATGCGAACCTTCTCTTCCCGCGTCATGGACGCGCCGGGGCTCTGCTCGCCGTCGCGCAGAGTGGTATCGAAAATGATCAATCTGTCACTGCTCATGGCCTCTCACTCCGCCCCGCGCACAGCAGGGCAAGAAATCGTTCTTGAAATTGGGATGATCTGCGTGGATGTGGCCCTCGCCAGGGCGTGAGACGTGTCGCTGCCCCTCAGGGCAGCAGAGGGCCTGCGGGCAGCGGAAGGCCTCGATGGGAGACGACGGGCGCTGAAAGCGGCAGTGTATGAAAGGAAATCCACATCGCCGGGGCTTCGCTCTAGAAGGACGTTCGACTATAACCCAGGAGAGCCCCGCTGCCAAGACGGTCGAGACGGCTCGCCCATTCAACGGCCTTTCAACAGGGCGTATCCTCCGGTCACCAAGCCCGAAAGCGCGTAGATGCCGAAGATGGTGAACAGCACCAGGGGTGGCTGCACCAGGATGATGGCGAAAGCGAGCGCGATGGCCACCACCACGAAAAACGGCACCTTGCCCTTGAAATCGATGTGCTTGAAGCTCTGATAGCGGACGTTGCTCACCATGAGAAGCCCGCAGCCGCCGGTCAGCAGCCCTGCCAAGATGGCCCAATCGGCGCCGGAGACCCCGTTGTCCACCCCCACCCACACGCTCGCCGCGACGATGGCGGCCGCCGAAGGACTGGGCAGGCCTTGAAAATAGTGGCTGTCCGCCACTTCCAGCCGGGAGTTGAACCGGGCCAGGCGCAGCGCCGCTCCAGCCGTGTAGACGAACGCCGCCAGCCATCCCGGTTTTCCCAGCGAATGAAGCGCCCACTCGTACATCACCAGCGCCGGGGCCAGGCCGAAGGCGACCATGTCCGAAAGGCTGTCGTACTCGGCGCCGAAAGCGGTCTGGGTATGAGTCAGCCGTGCCACCCGTCCGTCCAGGCCGTCCAGAACCATGGCGATGAAAATGGCCACGGCCGCCTTCTCGAAGAGCCCGTTCACGGCCGCCAGCACGGCGTAGAAGCCGGCGAAGAGCGCGGCGGTGGTGAACAGGTTGGGAAGCAGATAGATGCCGCGCCCCCGTTGGCGCTGCGCCGCCACCATCTCCTGCTCCTTGCCTTCGGTTCCCGCTTCCTCTCCGTTCATGGACGGAGAGTATAACGCCAAATCTCTTCCGCTGGAGCAACTGATGGAGGACACAAACTGACTGCCACCCGGTTCCGTAGTAGACTTCCACTTCATGACGGACCTCCATCGCCAACGCGGAAAGCCCCCGCTTCCCGGCCGTTTCACCGCCGAAGCGGCGCAGCCGGATTCCGACGTTCCGCCTTCGACATGAACCGTCTGCTCATCTATTTCTCCAACCGTCCGCTCGTCGGCCTGGGCATCGTCCTGGCGCTCTCCATCGCGTTCGCGCTGAAACTTCCGGATCTCCAGATCCGCGTCTCCGCGGAAGAGATGCTGGTGCAACACGATGAAGAGCACCGTTTCTACGACCGCACCCGCCGCCTTTTCGGCGACGAACAGGTGATCCTGATCTATCTCCAGTCCCCGCGGCTGCTGGAAGAGAAGAAACTGACGGCTCTTAAGAAGGTGCTGAAGGAGGTGGAGTCTCTCCCCTTCGTGGACCGGGTGGAGAGTCTCTTCACCATCCCCTGGGTGAAGACGGTGAACGGCTACCTCGACAAGAAGCCCTACCTGGAGAAGCTGCCGAAGACTCCTGAAGAAGAGCGCAAGATCCTGGAGGAAGCGCGCAAGAACCCTTTTCTCCGCCACGTGCTGATATCGCCCGACCGCGACATCATGGCGGCCGCGGTGATCCTGAAACCGGGGCAACGGCACGACGACAAAACCATCACCAGCGCGCTGGATGCGGCCGTCGCCAAGCTCAGGAAGTTCTACGACCCCGCGTTCGCCATCGGTTTCCCCGAGGTCCGCTCCGAGATCGTGCACCGGATCCAGGAAGAACAGGTCCATCTCTTTCCCCTGGCCATCGGAGCCCTGCTCATCGCCCTTTTCCTGTTGTTGCGGCAGCTGATCGACATCCTGTTGCCGCTTCTCAGCGCCGGCTTCAGCATCCTTTGGACCCTGGGCTTCATGGCCTACGCCGGCATTCCGCTCAACGTGGTCACCTCCATCGTTCCCATCCTGCTGGTGATCGTCGGTTCCACCGAGGACATCCATCTGCTGTCGGAATTCCGCCAGGGACAACGCGAGGGGCTCGCCAATCGGGAAGCACTCCGTCAGATGGCCAAACGCATGGGCACCATCGTGCTGCTCACCTTTGTGACCACCTATCTCGGCTTTCTTTCGGTGGGGCTGAGCCGCATCAGCGTGCTGTGGCAGTTCGGCCTGGTCTCCTCCACCGGCCTGCTGTTCAACTTCCTCGCCACCATCATCCTCATCCCCTCGGTTCTCTCCCTGGCCGGAAAGTGGCAGCTCGACGGCAAGGCGAAGATCTACGGCGAAAAGAGCCGCCACCTGGCGCGCGCCTATTGGAGCTTTCTGCGGCGTCACCGCCAAGGCATCATCCTTCTCTTCCTGGGAGCGACCGCGATTTCACTGGCGGGAATCCCGCGCATTCACATCAATCACAACGCCATCGACAGCCTCGGCGACGATTCCCCCGTACGCAAGCGAATCGCCCTGGTCAACGAAAATCTCGCCGGGCTCGAGACGCTCTCCATCGTGGTGGAGTCCGGCATCGAGGACACCTTCTTGAAGGTGCGCTACCTGGAAGAGCTGGCCAAGATCCAGGCGTTCATCAAGAAAAAAGGGTGGTCCCGATCCACTACCTCTTTCGCCGACTACCTCTCTCTGCTCAACGGAGCCTTCCAGGAACTGGACGAGCCGATCATGCCGGAATCGGACGACGCGGTCACCGAGCTGATGATCTTCCTCAAACAGGACGAAGTGCGCTCCTACGTGAACAAGGACTTCAGCGAAGCGCGCATCCTGGTACGGCACGACATCGACTCCAGCGAAAAGCTCGAGCAGGTGCTGAACGAGTTGCAAAGCTTCATCGACAACCATCTCGATCCCGGCCTGCGCGCCCACATCACGGGCGACTCGGTGCTCACCTTCCTGGCGACCCACGCCATGATCTCCGGCCAATTCGAATCCATCGCCCTGTTGCTGGTGATCATCGTGCTGATCATCGGCGTTCTTTTCACCGAAGTGCGCGTCGGCCTGCTGGCCACCCTTCCCAACATCTTTCCCGTCTTCGTGATGTTCGGCTTCATGGGCTTCATGGATATTCCGCTGAACATCGGCACCACCATGGCGGCCGCCATCGCCATCGGCATCGCCGTGGACGACACGCTCCACTTCATGCTGCGCTACAACCGTGAACTCAAGGCGAGCAAGAGCCACGCGGCGGCCATGCAGCAGACCATCTACAGCGAGGCGCTGCCGGTGGTCTCCACCTCGCTGGCGCTCGTCGCCGGTTTTCTGGTCTTCACCCAGGCCAGCTTTCCTCCCATCGTCCAATTCGGCATGCTCGGCGCCCTGGTCATCTTGGTGGCCCTTTTCGCCGATTTCATCATCACGCCCCTGGCCATCTCCTCCCTGCGCCTCGTCACCATCTGGGACCTGCTCTCCCTGCAACTGCGCAAACAGATACTGGAGAAAAGCCTACTATTCGAAGACCTGCATCCGTGGCAGATCCGGCAGTTCATCCTTTCCGGCTCTATCCAGCAGTTCGACCAGGGCGACTTGGTCTTCCGCCAAGGGGACGAGAGCAATGAACTCTACCTGCTACTCACTGGCAAAGTGGAGGTCTGCCTGCCCGCCGAGAAGGGCGAGTGCGACAAGCTGGAACAATTCTCGCCGGGAGACGTCTTTGGAGATGTGGCGCTCTTTGCGGGCATTCCACGGAAGACCGATGCCAGGGCCGTGGAGCCCAGCACGGTACTGGTGCTCAACCGCGAAACCATCGAACGCAATTTGCGCCACCGGCCGCGCATCAGCGCTCGCATCTTCGCCAACCTGACCAAGGATCTGAGTCAGCGGCTCATCCGCATGATCAACAAACAGCAAGCCACGGGCATCAGGACCAGGAGGCGCTGACCATGAGACCCTTTCTTCTCGCCATGCTGATGGCATCCCTAGCCTGGACGGTAGAAGCCGCGGCCGGCGAACCGGAGAACACTCCCTGGTTCACGGCGCCCTACACCGGCGAAAAGGTCAAGTCCTACGAGATCACTCTGCCCCTTTCCCGTTACGAGGAAGAGACCTTCGTGATCCCGAGAGACTGCAAGAAACTCAACAGCCGCCTCCTCGAGGGAGCCGGCCACTGGGGAAACCGGGTGCAGCGCCGTCTCTGGATCAAGGCCGACGACGACTGCCGTTATCTCAACTACCTGAACAAGAACCCAAGAAAAGCGGAAAAGGACTTCGTCAGCGACTACGACTTCTTCAACGCCCGACTGGCGGACCTGCCGCTGAGGCCGGGTTGCGATCTCTATCTGTTGCTGCGGGACCCCACTGCCTGCCCCGATCCCCTGCCCGGCATGCCCGACTTCTCCATGTTGATGATGCACCAGGAGCACCCTGGGATTCCGACCGAGATCCCGGGAGCTGATCCGCAGCAGTGCCGTTTCCGAAACGGCGTCTTTCGAGGCCATATCTTCTTCGTGGACGACAGTCTGCAGTGCGAAGAAGACCACCGGGCGCCGGGCTACCGCATCCTCTCCGTGGACTACGCCGACGTGAACGGCGACGGCTATCTCGACGCGGTGTTGCGCATGTCGCTCATCGGCACCCATGGGCGCCCCGAGCTGCTGGTGCTGCCGCTCACTCGGTTCGCGCCCGAAGGCAAGTTCAGCTTGCCGCAAGGCGCCGACTATCCCCGTTTCGGCCCCACCGACGAAGGTTGGCTGCCCTGAACGAGCGATCTTCGGAGCCGGGTGGCGGCTCCGGAGAAAGACCCGATCAGTTCTTGCTCTTGTCTACGATCTTCTGGATCCAGGGCATCATGGCACGCAGCTTGGCCCCGGTCTTTTCGATGAGGTGTTCCTCGTTGAGCCGCCGGTAGGCAGTCATGGAAGGATACCCAGCCATCCCCTCGAGGATGAACTCCTTGGCGTACTGGCCGTTCTGGATGTTCTTCAGCGCTTCGCGCATCGCCTTGCGGCTCTCTTCGTTGATCACCTTGGGTCCGGTGACGTACTCGCCGTACTCCGCGTTGTTGGAGATGGAGTAGTTCATGTTGGCGATGCCGCCTTCATACATGAGATCGACGATGAGCTTGAGCTCGTGAAGACACTCGAAATAGGCCATCTCTGGCGCGTATCCCGCTTCCACGAGGGTCTCGAAGCCGGCCTTCACCAGCTCCACGCAGCCGCCGCACAGCACCGCCTGCTCGCCGAAGAGATCGGTTTCGGTCTCGTCCTTGAAGGTGGTCTCGATGATGCCGGTGCGGCCGCCACCGATGGCCGAAGCGTAGGAGAGCGCGATGGCGCGCGCCTCGCCGGTGGCGTCCTGATAGACAGCGACCAGATCGGGAATGCCGCCTCCCTTGACGAATTCGCTGCGCACCGTGTGGCCGGGCGCCTTGGGAGCGATCATGATCACGTCCAGGTCTTCCCGGGGGACGATCTGGTTGTAATGGATGGCGAAACCATGGGCGAAAGCCAGGGCCGCGCCCTCTTTGATGTTGGGTTCGATCAGCTGGCGATAGAGGCGGGCCTGGTGCTCGTCGGGCGCCAGCACCATCACCACGTCGGCGCCGGTGACCGCTTCGTCGATGGGCTTCACCGTGAGGCCCATGGCCTCGGCCTTGGCCACCGAAGGCGAACCGGGCCGCAGCGCCACCGTCACGTCGACGCCGGAATCTTTGAGGTTGTTGGCGTGGGCATGGCCCTGGGAACCGTAACCGATGATGGTGACCTTCTTGCTGCGGATGAGCGAGAGGTCGCAATCCTTGTCGTAGCAGATGTTGATGCTCATGATGTACCCGTTTTGTCTGTTATTGAATGGAGAGCGGTCGAATCAGAGGCCCGCGCCCTTGGCGCCCCGTCCGATCCCCAACGGCCCGGAGCGCACCACTTCGATGATCGCCCCTTCCGGCACCGCCTCCAGAAAAGCGTCGAGCTTGTGGCCATGGCCGGTGAGTTCGATGGTGTAGCTGGTGGCGGTGACATCGACGATGTTGGCGCGAAAGATGTCGGCCAGACGCTTGAGCTCCTCACGCAGCCCCTTCTCCGCCTTCACCTTCGCCATCATCAGCTCGCGCTCGATGTGCGGCCCTTCCGAAAGGTCCAGCAGCTTGACCACGTCGATGAGCTTGTTCAGCTGCTTGACGATCTGCTCGATGACCCGCTCGTCGCCCTTGGTCACCAGCGTCATCCGGGAGAGCGTGGCGTCCTCGGTGGGCGCCACGGTGAGCGACTCGATATTGTAGCCCCGGGCGGCGAACAATCCAGCGACGCGCGCCAGCGCGCCCGACTCGTTTTCGATCAGCACGGAAATGATGTGTCGCATCAGGCCAACTCCCTCTCCGCTGTGAGATAGGGCGACATGTGCATCTCGTGATGCCCCTTGCCCGCCTCGATCATGGGATAGACGTTCTCCTCGGGGTCCACCAAGACGTTCATGAAGACCAGCCGATCCTTCATGGCGAAAGCCTCCTTGTAAGCCGCTTCAAGGTCGCCCGGATCCTCGATGGTCATGCCCACGTGGCCGTAGGTTTCGGCCAATGCAGCGAAATCGGGCAGCGCGTCCACGTAGGAGTGGGAGTAACGCCCCTCGTAGAAGAGCTCCTGCCACTGCCGCACCATGCCCATGTAGCCGTTGTTGAGCAATATGATCTTGAGGGGCAGCTTGTACTGGGAGCAGGTGGCCAGTTCCTGGATGCACATCTGGATGCTCGCCTCGCCGGTGACGCAGGCCACGGTCGCCTTGGGAAAGGCCTGCTGCACTCCCATGGCCGCCGGCAAACCGAACCCCATGGTGCCCAGCCCCCCTGAGTTGATCCAGCGCCGCGGCTTCTCGAAGGGATAGAACTGGGCGGCAAACATCTGGTGCTGCCCCACGTCCGAAGTGAGGTAGAAATCGCGCCGCCGGGTCACCTTGTGCAGCATCTCGATGGCGAACTGCGGCTTGATCACCTTGTCCGACGGCGGATATTTCAGGCACTCCACCGCACGCCACCCCTCGATGCGCTCCCACCATTTCTTCAGCGCCTCCGCGTCAGGCTTGGTCTTGCGCTCCGAGAGAACCTTGAGCATGTCCCGTAGAACCGGCTTCACCTGGCCGACGATGGGAACGTCCACCTTCACGTTCTTGGAGATGGAGGCCGGGTCCACGTCCACGTGAATGATCTTGGCTTGGGGGCAGAAGCTGGCCAGCTTGCCGGTGACGCGGTCGTCGAAACGGGCGCCGATGGCGACGATGAGATCGGACTCGTGCATCGCCATGTTGGCCTCGTAGGTGCCATGCATCCCCAGCATGCCGAGAAAGCGGCGGTCGGAGGCCGGCACCGCGCCCAACCCCATGAGCGTGTGGGTCACGGGGAAATCGGTGGCCTCCACCAGTTTGCGCAGCTCCTCCGATGCGTCTCCCAGGATGACCCCGCCGCCGGTGTAGATCACCGGCCGCTGCGCCTTGACCATCAGATCCACCGCTTTGCGGATCTGCTTGGGATGCCCCTTCTCCACCGGCTTGTAGGAGCGCATGGAGATCTTCTTGGGATACTCGTAGGGAATGCGCACGTTGGGATCAGTGACATCCTTGGGAATGTCGATGAGCACCGGCCCGGGCCGCCCCGTGGTGGCGATGTAGAACGCCTTGGCCATGGTCTCGGCGATGTCCTCCACCCGCTTGATGAGAAAGTTGTGCTTCACGCAGGGGCGGGTGATGCCGGTGATGTCCACCTCCTGGAAGGCGTCGCTGCCGATGAACGGCGTGGGCACCTGACCGGTGAGCACCACCATGGGAATGGAATCCATGTAGGCGGTGGCGATGCCGGTGACCGCGTTGGTGGCGCCGGGCCCCGACGTGACCAGCGCCACCCCCGGCTTGCCGGTGGCGCGCGCGTAGCCGTCGGCGGCATGGGTGGCCGCCTGCTCATGGCGCACCAGAATGTGACGGATCTTCTTCTGCTGGAACAGGGCGTCGTAGATGTGCAGCACGGCGCCGCCGGGGTAGCCCCAGATGTATTCGACGCCTTCGTCGATCAGCGCCTGGACAACGATTTCCGCGCCACTCAATTCCACCTTCTCAACCTCCTGAACGGCAATTGTCGGGCCAGTGCCGACTGTCAGATTCAAACATCTTAAAGTACTGATATTGTCAAGGCAGGTCAACATGGAAAACGCGGTGATTCAGGGCGTCGGCGTCGAACGCCCCGCGGCCGTCCCGGAATCAATATTGGAGCCAGCCCCCACGCATCCATTCGAAAGGAGTGTCGTCGCCGTCGAACGGCTCGCAGACCGCCTTGTCGGCCACCGCCGCCAAGCGCTCGCCGATCACCACCAGGGGCAGGCGCGGACGCAGCCAGGGCGGAATGCCCAGCTCCTGGGCCAGGCGCTTGAAGCCGAGCCGTCCCGCGCGCCCGGCCAGACCGCACTTCAGACCGGCCCGGCGAAAAGAGATCTCCACCCCCTGCCGTGGAAACCAAGGCGGTCTCTCCCCTTTCAAGCGCAGCTCGCCGAGGCCTTCGGGAAGCCGCAAAGCCCTCTCCCCGCTCCACCGCAACACCCTTCCGCGGGGCACCGGCGGGAGGGGGGCGGGAAAGAGATAGATGCGATCGCGGAAGCGCCGCAACCCTCCCCCTTTCCAGTGCACCTCCGGCGCACTGTCCGGCCGCGCCTTCAGCAAAACCTCCAACCCGTTGTCCAGCACCCTTGCCGACGGCGGGCCGACGCCGTTGCAACGCATCCAGTGCCGCACGAGATTGCGCCTGCGGGGCGGCGATAGAGCGGCGAGCACCGGCAGCCGGAGCTGCCAGTCGTTCCACCCCTCCGCCCGGAGCAGATCCAGCGCCGCCAGATCGGCGCACAAACCGGCGGCTTCCGCGCAGTGGCGGGCGGAGCGCCCCAGGGTGGTCGCCAGACCGGGCCAGCGCCGCCGCAGCAGCGGCAACACCTCGTGCCGGAGATAGTTGCGCGCCATGCGCCGGTCGGCGTTGCTGGGATCCTCCAGCCACTCCAGCCTCTGCCGGCTGGCCCACTCCCGCAGCGACGACCGCCGCTCTCCGAGGAGCGGACGGGCCAGCCATCCGCGCCGCCAGCGCCGCACCGACGGCATGGACGCCAGCCCCTCCGCGCCGGCTCCGCGTAGCAGTTGCAGCAGGAGGGTCTCGACCTGATCATCGCCATGATGGGCCAGCAGCACCATCTCCTGATCGTCCATCACGCTGGCGATGGCGTCATAGCGGGCTTCCCTGGCCGCCATCTCCAGGCTCTGGCGGGGCGCGTCGGCCACCTGCACCTCCACCACTTCCAGCGGCACCGACAACCCCTCGCAGACGGCCATGCAGTGGCGTGACCAGGAGTCCGCGTCCGGGTGCAGACCGTGATGCACATGGACAGCGCGCAACGGCGCCTGCAAACGCTCGCGCATCCGTGCCAGCAGATGGAGCAGCACCGTGGAGTCGAGCCCACCGCTGAAAGCGAGCAGATAGCCGCGGGGAACCGGCATCGAAACCAGCCGGCTCCAGAAGCGGGTCTCGAGTCGTTCCCCCTTACTGTTCGTCGTAGACACCGTAGCCGGTGAGTCGGCGGTAGCGTGCCTCCAGGAGTTGGTCGAGCGACTGCCCTTCCAGCGCCCGCAAGGTTTCGAGCAGCGCCCCTTTCAGGTTTTCCGCCATCTCGTCGGGATCCCGATGGGCGCCCCCCAGAGGTTCGGGGACGATCCGGTCGATGAGCTCCAGTTCCTTGAGGCGGGTCGAGGTGATGGCCATGGCCTCCGCCGCCTGCGGCGCCTTCTCGGCGCTCTTCCAAAGGATGGAGGCGCACCCTTCGGGCGAGATCACCGAATAGGTGGCGTATTCGAGCATCAGCAGGCGGTCGGCCACGCCGATGGCCAGCGCGCCGCCGGATCCTCCCTCTCCGATCACCGTGGCCACCACCGGAGTGCGCAGCCCCGCCATCTCTCTCAGATTGCGGGCGATGGCTTCGCTCTGCCCACGCTCTTCGGCATCGATGCCGGGATAGGCCCCTGGCGTGTCGATGAAAGTGAGCACCGGTAGCTTGAAGCGCTCGGCCGTCTCCATCATCCGCAAGGCCTTGCGGTAGCCTTCCGGCCGCGGCATGCCGAAATTGCGCTGGAGCTTCTCTTTGGTGTCCCGCCCTTTCTGATGGCCGATCACCATCACCGGACGCCCCTCCAGGCGCCCGACGCCCGACACGATGGAAGCGTCGTCGGCGAAGGCGCGATCGCCATGAAGCGGTTCGAAATCATCAATGATGCGCTCCACGTAATCGAGGGTATAGGGCCGCAACGGGTGGCGCGCCAGTTGGGAGATCTGCCAGGGCGTCAGATTGGCGAAGATCGACTCGGTGAGATTCCGGCTCTTCTCCTCCAGCCGCTCGATCTCTTCCTGGATGTTGATCTCCGCATCGTCGCCCAACAGACGCAACTCGCTGATCTTTGCCTCCAGCTCGGCGATGGGCTGCTCGAATTCGAGAAAATTGAGATCCATGCGGACGCTCCAGTTGCTCGCTTGCAGCCAATGATACTACCGGAAATCCGCAGCGGCGAGGCAGGACTCAACGGCGACGCCGAAGTACTTCCTTGAAATGGAAGCGGGGCGCGCCTGGTTCCTTTTCCAGCTTCTCCTTCAACGCCTCCACCTCCAGGCTGGGGCCGAGGCGCAAGCGGGCGATGATGCGTGGCAGGAAGGCGACCGCAGCCAGCAGCGCGACTGCCAGCAGGGCTTTCTGCACCGCGCTTTCGCCCCCTGTCGCCGCCTCTCGCCCTGCATAGCCAAGATAAGTGTAGGCGATGGCACCGGGCAGCATGCAGAGATAGCTGGCGACCACGTAGTGCCAGAAGCGGATTCTCGTCAACCCCAAGGCGTAGTTGAGCAGGTTGAAGGGAAACAGGGGTACCAGTCGCACGAAGGCGACGAAACGCCACCCTTCCTGTTCGACACCCTCTTTGAGCCGCTTCAGTTTTCCGCCGGTCCTGCGCTCCACCCAGTCCGATGCCAGATAGCGGGCGATGAGAAAGGCCAGAGCCGCGCCCAGGGTGGCGCCGGTGAGGTTGTAGAAGGTGCCCAGCACCGGCCCGAAAAGGGCGCCACCGGCCAGGGTCATCACCGACCCCGGCAGGAAGAGCACCGTGCCCAGAGCGTAGATGGCCATGAACAGAAGGGGCGCCGCCATTCCCGCGCTCTCAAGCCACTGCCGCAGGGCGGCGGCGTCCAGACGATCCCGATGGACGAAGGCCACGCCGATGGCCACCAACAGGAGCAGAAAGAGCGCCCAGCGCAGCGACCTACCCTTCATCCCGGTCGCTCCACTGGCGGCGGTTGATGGCATAGCCGGTGATGGAGCCGATGAAAGGCAGGGCCAGCATCCCGGGCAGCCGGTCCACCAGCCTGGGATCCCGGTATTTGTGGATGCCGATGGTCATCCCTTCGTGGCCGGCGCGGGGCTGCTCCCGGTAAGTACCGAAGAGGCGGTCCCACCAAGTGAGATTGAAGCCGAAGTTGCTGTTGGCCTCGTCGTCTTCCACCGAGTGGTGCACCCGGTGCATGTCCGGCGTCACCAGCACCCAGCGCAGCACGCGGTCCAGACGCGCCGGAAGTTTCACATTACCGTGATTGAACATGGCGGTGGCGTTGAGCAGCACCTCGAAGATCACCACTGCCACCACCGGTGGCCCCAGCAGGACGATGGTGGCGAACTTGATGAGCATGGAAAGGAGGATCTCGATGGTATGGAAACGGGCGCCAGTGGTGACGTCGTAATCGAGATCCGCATGGTGCACCCGGTGCAGCCGCCACAGCACGGGGATGGCGTGGAACATCACATGCTGCACCCAGATGACGAAATCCATGGCGATCACCGACAGCGCCACGGCCGGGACAAAGGAAATTTCATAGAGGTTCAGCAGCCCCCAGCCCTGCTGCCGGGCCCATGCCGCCACCCCCACGGCCGCGGCCGGAAAGAGCAGGCGCAGCACGAAGCTGTTGAGAAAGATTAGCCCCAGATTGTTCACCCAGCGCAATGTCCTGGAGACGGTCGATGCACGCCGCGGCGCCAGCCGTTCCCATGCGACCATGATGCCGAAGATTCCCAAAAAGAAGCCAAGCCGGATTGCGGCTTCGTGCTCCAATACCCATTGTTGCCAGCTCACCCGTTGATTCCTCCTCTTGGTGTCGAGTCTTGTTGTGATCTTGATATTCAATAGTTCTATTGAATACTAGAAATCCTAGCAGGAGGAGGCGATTTTTCAAACGGGAATTTCAAGGACGAGCTCTTCAGCCAATTCGCCTGCATTGCCAGAGCGATGGGCAACGGCTACCCGCTGGAGATGTACGAATCCCCCCAATACCAAATGCAGCATGGAAGAGCCGGCTCACGAGGTGACACCGTCTCGAACAAGGGGACACATGGAATCTCACGCTCTGGACGTAATCCATCCAGTCCGCGCCAGCCACGGGCAAAATTGCGATGCTGGGCATGAAATACGGCGGCGACTATCGGGGATGGACACAAATGGCAATGATCTCGCCAGTGGCCAAGAACTGGCCGCCCGTCACTTTGCAAGATAAGTTGCCACACCCCGCCAACGGCGCCCAATATCCTGAAGAACGCGTACGGCCCCCTGCCGAAAATGCCCTCGTTGAAGGCGATACCCAAATTTGAACCGGCGGCTCCAAGGTCGCAAACAGCACCTGTACATTTACCGAATCAGACGGCGCGACGAGGTACGCCGCCACGAAACACCTTTTTCGTAATGCCCAGGAAGGCTAAATCTAAATTAAGGATGGAGAGCCGGAAACATTCTGCGGACGAGGAGTCGACCATCGCCCCCGAATAGGAAACGTCGCAGGCTCCGGAAGAATCGCAAAGGCTGTCGTACCGCGGCTCGCCCGCACCGTCATTCACCTCTGACGGAGCGTCCTTTTGATGCCGGCCTTGTTGGAACCGTTCACGCCAATGGGACCCTTGCCGTGGCAATTCATGGAGTAGGCGCCCAAGTTCGACTCGAACTTGGGTGAGACCCCTTCGATGCGTACCCATCCCTGCTCGGGACCGGGACCGTCGGGCAGGTTCCATTGGTGTTTCACCACAGCAATCTTATTGGCCTGGGTCTTGGTGACGAACACCTTGCTTCTCTTGCCGCTGTTGTGGACGAACCGGTATTTGATGACGGCATTGGCCTTGTTGGCGGAGATGGCGGTCGTCGTGTCGATACGACAGGTGCCGTCGGGTGCCACGACCTCTTCGACCTGCATGGTGGCCTTCAACACTGCGGTGGGTACGGCCAGCTTAGTATTCGCCACGGGTACCTGGGGGCCCATGAAGCGGCTGCACCGTACCCCGATCTCCGTGTATCCCGATCCCTCCAGGATCGGTTTTTTGGACCCGGCACCATTGGCATCCACGTGGTAGTCCACGCTCACTCTGAAACTCACCATGCGGTCTTGGGAAAAAATCCAGGCATCGCTCTTTCCTTGGCTGCGCAGATAATCCGCTTTCAAATTGCACATGGCCACCGCACGATCCGCAAAATGGCTCCCCATGACCGGAAACATGAGATTCTTGTGGATGAACTTGGGTCGGTGACCAATCGCATAGGTGTGCATCTGCCTGTAAATCCCCAAACCTGGAATCTCACTGGCGATCCCGTAACCGTTTGTGATGACCGGCTGGATTCTCCAACCCTTGATGCGGCCGGCCACGCCGGTGTCATATTCCAAACGGGCGAAGATCTTCACGTAAGAGGGTGCATCCAGTTGGGTGTAAGAGGTGCCGTTGCTTTTGACCACCAACATGGAAGGCGCCACGCCGGTGACATAAGCCGTACCGGTATCCGCCCAGGAGAGTCCCGGCAGAACGACCGCCACCAGGAGAATTTTGCTTGCGCGCGATTTCACCATAAGTCACCTCCTGACCACTTGGTTGAGTTCCGACCCTTGCTCATGAGTCGCTTTCGCCCCCAGGAAGGTTCACACCCTCTTGGGGGCCGGACACGCCGGTGGGAGCAGTCCGGCGACGTGCGAAGATCTCGCGCTTTTTTCCCCGTTCGTAGGACCCCAGCAAACGAAAACGGGCACCCGATGGGTGCCCGTTTGTCGTGTGGCGGAGAGGGTGGGATTCGAACCCACGGTACCCGTGAGGGTACACTTGATTTCGAGTCAAGCCCGTTCGGCCAGCTCCGGCACCTCTCCAATGAAAACCGTCATCCCCAACGG
>JALSRN010000086.1 GCA_026984735.1 Sedimenticola sp.
AAGGCCCGTCGTACACTTGATTTGATTCGGCGCCGGGGGAGCCGCCCTGCGGCGAGGTGCGGATTGTTCCACACTTGCCGTCACCCCTTCAAGCAGCTTGAGGAAGGCGATGAAATCCTGCCGCGCCTTGTTCCATCAACGTAAAAACGACGCGAAGATCCGAAATGCGGTAAAACCTTATCGTGAAAGCATCTTCCCATCTACTTCGACATGGGCGGAGCGGATGGCGGGGCCTTTTTCTCTTCCTGGGGCTTTGCTTCCGCCGCGGGAGACCCCGCTTTGGAAGAGACCGACGGTGCCTCAGGCACCATGGGCAGAACGCTCCCCTTTTCCACCGGCCGCCAGCCGCGCTTCGGTTGGCGGGAGAGTTGCTGTTTGACCTCCTCCACGGGAATGCCCGGAGGTGGCACCACTTCCACGGGTTGACCGGGCGGCAGCGGACGGGACTCCCCTTTGGGGACCTGCGCCGGCTCCCCGTAGTCCGCGTCGGGCCAATCCGGCCCCGGCGGATTGATGTACTGGCCCCTGTAGCGATAACTGGGAAGATAGCGCTGCGGCGGCAGGGCGGGAAGAGAGGGGCCGACGGTTCCGCTCTCTCCCCAGGAATGGGGTTGTGATCGATAAAGGCCGCCAGGGGGCGGCCAGATCACCTCCCTTCCTGAAGGGGGATGGGCGTAGTAACCTTCCGCGAGGATGGCCGGGCTCGCCAGCAGCCCCGCGGCCAGGAGTGCAGCCGTTGCACCGCGCATGATCGTCCTCCGTCGTTCCCACTACCTTGGCGAATTTACCACAAACCAGCCTTTTCAGCCGCCGGCCAGCAGCCCCAGGGGATCGTCGGGATCCACCCCCTCCATGAAAGGCAGCTTGCGTTCACGGTGGGTGACCTGGTAGACCAACCCCATCCAGTTGGCCACCACCGCCTCCGCCGTATCGTGCCAGGTGTTGTCCAGGCGAGGAGCGACCAGCGGTTCGGGAAACTCCAGCTCCCGCTCGCCCCGCTGCCAGCGATGGCGGTACTCGTCGAGGATGGCGCGCTCGCGAATCCCCAAATAATTGTCGGGCATGGGCGGATAGCTCTCGATCTCTCCCGCCTGAAAACGCAGCACTTCGCGCTTGTACTCTTTCAGCAGCGAAACAGTGTCGTATTCGGGATGGCCCTGGAAAAAGACGAAGCGCAACCCGTCGGCGCTGGTGGCCAGATGGACCCCGGCGACGTCGCTCTCCACCAGCACGCGCAATCCGGCTTGCTCGAACTGTTCCCGGGTGATGGCGTTCCAGCGCGAATGGGGCACGTCGAAACGGCTGTTGACGTCGTTCACCAGAGGGTGACGCTTGTCCACCACCCGATGGGGAAAGACGCCCCAGATCTTCTTCGGCTGGGGAATGCGCTTTTGACCGTAGCGAAACTGGAGCACCGCGTGGGTGGCCAGGCAGGAGCACAACGTGGACGTGACATTCTCCCAGGCCCAGTCGATCACCTCGATGAGCGGCCGCCAGAAGGGTTGGGTGGCCAGCTCCGGCCCCACCACGTTGGCTCCGGTGATGATGAGGGCGTCCAGCCCCTCCTCCCGGATCTTTTCGAACGGCTCGTAGTAGCGGTCGATATGCGCCCGCGCCTTCTCCCCGCGCGGCAACTGGGGAAGGGTGAACGGATGCACGTAGAACTGAGCGATGGGGTTGCTCTCGCCCACCAGCCGGAAGAACTGGCGCTCGGTGGCGGCCAGCGCGGCGTCCGGCATCATGTTGAGCAGGCCGATGTGAAGCTCGCGGATGTGCTGGTGCATGGCGCGCCCCGTGGGCAGGACGATGAGTCCCTCCTGACGCAGCCGTTCGAATGTGGGCAGCTCGTTGTGGGCGACCAGCGGCATCTCAATTCCCCTCCCTTTCGATGGCGTGTTCCAGCAGCCGCAGGAACTGCGCCTCGTTCCCTACTTCCGCCAACTCCCCCGAGGTGACCGTATAGCCCAGCTCGGCGATGGCCTCGTACCGCGGAATGCGCGAGTGGAACAGGCGCGGAAAGATCCATCGGGTGAAGTCGTCGGGATCCATCTCGGCGGCGTAGGAGAGCCCCTTCTCCTCCAGGTAGACCTTCAGCTCCCGTTCCAGGAAATCGGGCCGGTAATAGAGGGGCTTGGGAGCCGACTGCGCACGGGCGATGAGCTTGCGCTCCTCCTCCTCGTCGGTGATCTTGATGTAGAGGATCAGGGTGTGCTCGGCCAGCAGCTCCACCACGCCCGGCTCGTCCAGCTCGCAGAGGCTGCCGCCCATGTCGTTGATGAAATGTTTGTAGCCGTACACCTCCTGAGCCTTGCGGATGAACTCGGGCACGTCGCGCACGGCGGCGATCTCGGCGTCGCGGTAGCGGGCCTGGCGCCAGACGAACTCCTCCAGCGGCACGCCGCCGCGCTCGGGATCCCCCAGCTTGCCCACGAAGCTGAGCACCGGCCCCAGGTCGTCCACCTTGATGTTGTTGCGGATGTAGATCCAGTCCCGCCTCAGCAGATCGCGCAGAAAAGGCTGCTGCATCGCCTGGGCCTTCACCAGGTCGAGGATCCACTCGTCCAGGTAGCGGGTACCGATGCGGTAGTCGCCGGAGTAATGGAACCAGTCGTGCCGGCGCAGCATGTTGGAAATGTAGGTCTTACCCACTCCGGACATCCCCAGAAGGGTGACCTTCTTGTGTTCCCAGGCGCGGAAGGAATCGACGGTAAATTTCACGGCTTGGTCCGGTAAGATGGTATGGATGCCCGAGGGCCGGGGAGGAAATCCGGCCGGCCATCGGGCGTGACGCGACCCGGAGGATTATACCGTTCCGCCCATGAAGCCGCTGCACGCCATCCGACACTGGTTCGCCGGGCGACTCGAAGCGACCCGTCTCCATCTGGCGCGGCCCGACGCCTTGCTGCAGCTGGCGATTTTCGGGCTGCTCACGGGGGTGCTGGCCGGAGTCATCATCGTCTTTTTCCGCTACTCGGTGGAGCATCTCCAGGAGTGGCTGCTGCCCGGGAAGGGGCCGGACAACTTCGAGGCGCTTTCCCTTTCCGGCCGGATCCTCTTCCCCTTGCTCGGCGCGCTGCTGCTGGCCCTGATGTTCCGCGGCTTCTCGAAAGGGCTCTGGGTGCTGGGAGTGGCGCGGGTGCTCGAGCGCATGGCCTACCATCAGGGCAGGCTCACGGGGCGCGGCTTCCTTCTGCAGTTTTTCGGCGTGGCCATCGCCTTGGTCTCGGGCCACTCGGTGGGACGGGAAGGCGCCCACATCTTTCTCGGCGCCTCCACCGGCAGCCTTTTGGGCCAGAAACTCGAACTGCCCAACAACGCCATCCGCACCCTGGTGGGCTGCGGCACCGCCGCCGGCATCGCGGCCTCCTTCAACACGCCCCTGGCCGGCGTGATCTTCTCCCTGGAGGTGATCCTGCTGGATTATCAGCTCGCCAGCTTCATTCCGGTGATCCTGGCCGCGGTGAGCGCCACCGTGATCTCCAACGCCGTTCTCGGCGACGCCGCGGTCTTCTCGGTGCCTCCCCTCCGTTTGGGGAGCCTGGCGGAAATCCCGCTGGTGGTGGCGCTCGGACTGCTCGCCGGCAGCCTGGGCGCCGGATTCATCCAGATGGTGCAGGCCATCGCCAGCCGCGGCCGCAACTGGCCCATCGAAGCGCAGATGGCCGCCGCCGGAGCGGCCGTGGCGCTCCTCGGCGCCGCGGCGCCCCAGGTGATGGGCATCGGCTACGACACCATCAACGCCACGCTTCTCGGCGGCTACACCGCGGGATTCCTACTCCTGCTTTCGGTGGTGAAGCTGCTGGCCACCTCCATCTGTTCGGCCCTCAACGTGCCCGGTGGCATGATCGGACCGGCCTTCTTCATCGGCGCCACTCTGGGCGGCGGGTTCGGCCATCTGCTGGACCTCTGGTTTCCCCAGTTGGGGCTGCAGCCCGGCTTCTACGCCATGCTGGGCATGGGCGCGCTCATGGCGGGCAGCCTGCAGGCGCCGCTGGCGGCGCTCACCGCCCTCCTCGAGCTCACCGACAACCCCCAGATCATCATGCCGGGAATGCTGGTGGTGGTGATCTCCGGCCTCACCGCCAGCGAACTGTTCCGCAAGAAATCGCTGTTCATCACCATGCTGGAGGCCAAGGGACTCGATTACGAACAGAGCCCCGTGATGACGGCATTGCGCCGAGTGGGCGTCGCCAGCGTGATGGACAGAAACTTCGTCCAGTCACGACGGGAGGTCAGCCGCGAGGAAGCGGCCGCCCTGCTGCAATCCAAACCGCGCTGGATCCTGGTGACGGAGGGAAAAGAGCCGGTGGCGATCCTGGCCGCGGTGGATCTGGCCGCCTGGCTGGAACGAGCGGAGGCGTCGGCGGAGCCGGAGACCGCCGTCGACCTGATGAAGATCCCCGGCCGAAGGCTGCAGGTGGCGCCGATCCATCTCAGGGAGACCCTCCAGGAAGCGCTCGAAAAACTCGAAAAGAGAGGGGGCGAAGCGCTCTACGTTCGCCGCATGACCGCCCCCGGCTTCTGGCGGATCTACGGCATACTCACCCGGGAGCAGATCGAATCGGCCTACCGCTGAGCCTCTGCCCCTCCATTTCCGGTTCATTCGGCGACGGGCGCCGGCGACGCCCCTTTTTCGAGATTCGGGAAGGACGGCCCATATTTGCGCAACACCTCCTCGGCCGGCAGAGGCGGATCGAAGCGGTAACCCTGCATCAACTCGCATCCCAGCGTCATGAGAAACTCCCGTTGCGCTTCGGCCTCCACCCCTTCGGCCACGACTCGGATTCCGAGGCTGTCGGCCATGGCCATGATGGCCCGCACCAGCGAGACGTCCTCCTCGTCGTCCGGCAGATCCCGCACGAAAGCGCGGTCGATCTTCAAGATGTCCAGAGGAAACTGCTTCAGATAGCTCAAAGAGGAATAACCGGTTCCAAAATCGTCCACGGAGAGCCCCACGCCGAGTTCCTTCATGCCGCGCAGGCAGGCGATCACCTCCTCCGACTCCAGCATCATGAGGTTCTCCGTGATCTCCAGCGTCAGATAGGCAGGATCGAAACCGCTCTCTTCGAGCAGGGCGCGCAGCTTCTTCACGCTGAAGCCCCGTTCCCGCTGCCGCGCCGAGACGTTCACCGAGAGTCCGACCCGCAACCCCTTTTCGTGCCAGCGGCGTACCTCTTTGCACGCGGTGACGATGACCCAGTTGCCGATCTCGTAGATCAGACCGGTCTCCTCCGCCAAGGGAATGAACTGATCCGGCGGCACCATGCCCCGCCGCGGATGGTTCCACCGCAGCAGCGCTTCCACGCTGACGATGCGATTCTCCGGCATCTCCACGATGGGCTGGTAGTAGAGCACCAGCTCGTCGTTCTCCAGCGCGCGGCGCAAATCCTGCTCCAACGCCAGGGAAAGGCGGATCTCGGCCTGGGTGCGCGGTTCGAAGAACTGGAACTGGTTGCGGCCGCGCGCCTTGGCCTGGTACATCGCCATGTCGGCGTTGCTGAGCAGGAGCGTCGCCGCCTCTTCCACTTCCATCTCCAGTGGAACGTCGTTGGGATAGAGGGTGAGCCCGACGCTGGCGCCGACCACCAGCTCCCGCGATCCCAGATCGAACGGCCGGGCGATGGCGCGAATCATCTTTGCCGCCACCACGGCCGCCTGATCCCCGGTGGACAGCTCTTCCAACACGATGACGAACTCGTCTCCACCGAAACGGGCGACGGTGTCGCTCTCACGCACCACCGCCTGCAGACGATCGGCCACCTGTTCGAGCAGCCGGTCCCCGGTGCCGTGGCCGTAGAGGTCGTTCACCGTCTTGAAACGGTCCAGATCCAGGAAAGCCACGGCGGTCAGCGTCCGGTTGCGGCGGGCGGCGTGCAGCGCGTGGCGCAGGCGGTCCGCAAGAAGCGCCCGATTGGGCAAGCCGGTGAGCAGGTCGTAGTTGGCCTGGTAGAGTATGCGCGCCTGGTCCGTTTTGTGCTGGGTGATGTCGGAGATGATGATCACCTGACCGTTGCTGACGCCCCCCTCGTCGTGAAGAGTGGTCACCGAGAGCCACTGGTGATACCAGCTTCCGTCTTTACGGCGGCTGGCCACCTCCCCCGCCCAGCTCCCATGCCGCGCCAGCTCTTCGACGATCTTGGCGCTGATCTCGGGGTTGTCGTCACCATAGAAATCCACGGCGCTCTTCCCAAGCGCTTCCTCCGGGGCATAGCCGGTGATCTGGGTGAACGCCGGATTGACCATGCGCACGCGTCCTTCGGCGTCGGTCAGCACGATGCCCTCGGTGGTGGCGTTGAAGACGGTGGCGCTCATGCGCAGCGACTCCTGGTAGCGCCTGAGCTCGGTGATGTCCTCCTTGACTCCGATGAAATGGGTGATCTCGCCGTTCTCGTTGCGCACCGGCGCGATGCGGGCCGACTCCCAATAGAGAGAACCGTCCTTGCGCCGGTTGTGGAAAGTGCCCTCCCAGACGCCGCCGGAAAGGATGGTTCGCCACATCTTCGCATACGCCTCGTCGGGCATCTCCCCGCTCTTGAGCAGCGAGGGCCGCCGACCGATCAACTCCTCGGCGGCGTAGCCGGAGACCTCCTCGAATTTGGGGTTCACATACTCGATGATGCCGTTCACGTCGGTAATCACCACCGACACCGGGCTCTGCTCCAACGCTCTGCCCAATTTGCGCAGCTCGCCTTCCGCCTCGCGGAGCCGGGTGATGTCGGTGCGCACCCACACGGTCCCACCCTCGCTGGTGTGGCAGTTGCTCGCCAAGTACCAGGCCCCCTCTCGCAGCCGCTCGATGCAGGAGACTTGGCGCAGCGCCTTTCGATCCAGCGACGGCAGGGATTTACCTTGCAGATCTGTGCGATGAACATGCGAGCGGATCTCCGACTCCAATTCGGTGAAGGCGGCGCCGGGTTTCAGCTTCTTTTCCAGCCAGGGATACATTTGCGCAAAGGTGCGGTTGAACAACACCAAACGGTCCCTGTTGTCGAACAGAGCCACACCCTCGGGGATGCTCTCCACCGCGTCCGCCAGGCGCTGACGGGCCCGTTCCGCCAGGTCGCGCATCCGTTGCAGCCGGATCAAGGCGCGCCACAGCCACGTCAGCAGCACCGCCACCAGCGCCAGCAGGCCGAAACCGAGAAATATGGAGTTCCGTCCCTGACGTTGCCGATGATCGAGAAAGAGCCGCCGCAGAACCTGAAAGCGGTCGCCGCTGTCGACGCTCCGATACTGCTCCGCCAAAGAGTGGAGCAGATTGCTCTGCGCCAAGCCGTTTTGCAGATGCCGCAAGGTCTGTCCGGCCACCTTCCCCGCCTGGTCACGCATGGCGTCGATCTTGGCTTTCAACGTCTCGCCATTCTCGCCGGCCCGCTCCGGGAAGAGTTGAATCGTGAGCAGCTCGTCCAGCATGGCCTGCAGGGACGGAACCGACTCGGGGCTCGATTTTCCCACGGCGCGGATCAGCACTGGGAGATAGAGCAGGCTGTTGCGCACGATCGCCGCATGAGAGACCGCTTCGTCCAGCAACCTTCGCTTTCTCTCCAGCGCGGAACCGTAGTTCATCAACGCCTGGAAGAGCGCAGCGTTCTCCTGAAGGCGACCCCCGAGGTTCTTCAACGCCTGGAGCGCCTGCTGCAACTTGCTCCGGAGCTTCACCAGCTCATCGTAATTGGATATCCGGAAGGCGACGACCCGCTCCATCTCCCGGTCGAGCGCCATCTCCTCTCCCCGAACCTGAAACAGCAGTTCCGCGAAGGCGCCAAGGTGCCGCTCCATCTGCAACCGCTCCCTGAAATACCACCCCGCCAGCAACACCAAGGCCGCCAGGACCAGCATCACCCGGCGGGAGCCGTTCACCGCGTCGCCTCCAGCAACGGGTGGCGGCCGGCCAGGCTGCGCAGAAACGCGACGATGTCTCTCCTCTCCTGGGCGGGGATCTCCCTCCCGAGCTGATAGCGGCCCATGATCACCACCGCCTCGTCCAGCGTTTTCACGCTGCCGTCGTGGAAATAGGGGGCGGTGAACGTCACCAGCCGCAACGAAGGCACTTTGAACACATGCCGGTCGGCCTCGTTGCCGGTGACGTTGAAACGCCCCTGATCCACCGGAGACTCGGGCCTGTTCCGCTCGGAGAAGAAATCCGCCATCACGCCCACCACCGCGAACAGATTGCCCCCCACGTTGGCCCCTTGGTGACAGGCGACGCAACCGTAGGAGCGAAAGAGTCGGTAGCCCTCGATCTGCCGCTCGTCGAGCGCCGTCCGATCCCCTCGCAGCCAGCGATCGAAGGGGCTGTCGAGAGTGACCAGCGAACGGAGAAAGGCGGCAATGGCCCGGGCCACGTTGCGGGCGGTCAGGCCGTCCCGAGGGAACAGCTCCCGGAAGCGGCGCTCGAGCGCGGCGTCGCGGCCCAGCTTGGCCAGCACCTCTTCCCAGTTCGTGTCCATCTCGTTGGGGTTCTGCAGTGGCCCCTCGAGCACTAGATCCTCGAGGGTGGCGGCACGGCCGTCCCAAAAATAGGCGATCTGGCCCGCCAGGTTGTAGACGGTGGGGGCGTTGGCCACCCCACGCCGCGCCTTCACTCCCAGCGACACCGGCAGGCCGTCCACGCCTCCCCTCGCCAGCGGGTGGCAGTGGGCACAGTTGACGGTCCCGTCACCGGAGAGGCGCAGGTCGTGGAAAAGCGCTCGTCCCAGCTCCACCAGCCCGGCCGGCTGGATCGGGGGAGGTGCGAGCGGGGCCAGCGGCTCCGTCGCGCCGGCACGACCGCCGGCCGCCAGAACCCCGAGAAGCGCCACGGCCACGAGAAGATGTTCGACGAAGAGACCTTTGCGCATGACTACCTGGTGTTTCTCCTCAGCTCGAGGAAGAGAGTTTTTGGAAGGGCCGCAGCCTTGGGATTGGAGACGGCCGCGAACGCGAAAAATTAACCCGCTCTGCCGAGGCATTCCCTCCGGTTCCGCAAGCCGCCCGCCTCGAACGGCGGAGATGATTTAACAAACCAGATAAAATAAATATGATAATCTATTGTTATTTAATATTTTTATTATATTTTCCATCACGACGTCGAGGGAGGAAAAAGGCCGCCGCCCTTGAACCCCTTCACAACTTCGGGCACCCTTACCGGCTCTCCCATCAATTGCTGAGCGGCGATCCACCAGTCATCTGGATCATCGCCGGAGGTAACTGGAGATCATGGATCTCATCCGTTCCCTGGGGCTGGGTCAGTCCAACCGGAATCCCGAAGAAAAACGAGAAAAACTGCACCTTTACATCAATCTTAAGCTCGCCTCGTCCGGGCAACCCACCTGCCTCGGCGGCGAGTCCGCCGACTTTCTGGAGACGGCCCAGGACTTGCTGCGCACCTACCGGGAAAAGAACCGCCTGCTGTCGGACTACCGCTGCCCCGCGGACCGGCGCATCGAGAAGTTTCTGGAGGAGTATCTGTCGGACCTGGGGGACGAAATCCCCCGCCTGCCCAACAACACCTTCATCCTCGACCGCCACGGCGTGGCGCGGGAGCTGTCGCTGCCGATGGGCAAGGACGAATTCAAGTCGGAGATCGTCTCCAGCTACCGGGTGAAGCAGGGGGTGTTGCACAACCCCGCCAGCGATCGGCGCACCACCAAGGGCTCGTTTCACATCGCCGAGGGGGGGCTGCCCATCCCCGGCGACAAGAAAGCGGTGCCCAAGGCCGTCTTCGCCGCCATGCTGCGCCATGCGCTCAATCCACCCGAAGAGCTGCTGGTGCTCCCCTTCACCGCCGAGGAGGAGAAGCCGGCGCGCATGTTCGTCTCTCTGCTGTTGCGCCCGGTGGTCTGTCCCGAAGTGCCGGGGATGGAAGCGGAGAAGAGCATGGAGATCCGTTTCTTCGCGCCGGGCAATCTGGTGAGCAATCTCGATTTCGTGGAGAGCATCTTCGGCAACGGCGGCAACCCCTATCTGCCCAAATTCGATGCCGCCCTGGACGTGGAGCACTGGACCGGCCACACTGGCTGCGTGATCCTCGCCCCTCATCTGGTGAAGCTCACCAAAAAGGAGGTGGGCCTGCCCCATTGGGACCAGGCCGACGAACGTCAGCGCCGGGAAGGCATGTGCTGGAAAGAGCCCAACGAGCTCTACAACGACGGCCAGTCGTTCAAGATCACCGCACGAGACGAAAAGGGGGTCATCGTCACCCTTCTGGCCGACAACTATTACGGCTACTGCAAGAAGGAGGTGAAGACCCAGATCGGCTACGCCGCCAATCTCTATGGTTTGGCCGAGGAGGAACACGCCGGCGGCGCCCTCGCCTTTCCCCGCCGCAACCACGGCGAGGAGTACGGGGTGGACAGCCGCACGCGCGATCCCAACTACTCCTTCGAAGAGGTGGTGGAGCGCTACGGCGAGATCATGGATGTCCAACCAGAAGGGTATGGGATCGACAAGCGCTTTCCCCAGGTGATCTATGTGCCGCAGGATCTGCGCATGGACCTCAACCGCCAGACCATCAGCTGGTGGAAGGCGGGAGAAAAGCATCAGATCCGGTTGCAGCCGGGCAAGGTCTACATTCAGCCCAACGGCTACAAGATCGAGATGAAAAAGCACCCTGGCGCCCCCTCGTGGCGGCTGGTGGGCACCGATCCGGAAGGGGTGCTGTGCCACAAGCCGAGCACCGTGTCCGGCGGCGGCAAGTCGGAGATCTCCAAATCGCTCAACGACGCCGTGATCTACTCTCCGCTCTTCGTGGACGACCTCCAGGAAGACCTGGACTTCGTGCAGGCGATCTTCGACCGCGACTACACCGACCGTTTCAAGCCGGGCCACGAGCACGAGGATCGCGATCCCACCCGCAAGCCCTTGAGCGAGGAGCGCAGCCTGGGCTCGGTGATCAAACTGCTCACCCCCTCTTCGAGCTACACCGACGAATACAACGCCTGGCTGGAATCCATTCCTCCGCGCATTCTCGCGCTGGCGCTCATGATCAAGCGCTTCTACCGTCCCGAGTGGGGAGACGACTGGCGTAGCCATCTGAGCGTGGACGTGGTGGACGGCGCGCCCGGACACGAGCTGAAGCTGCACGACCGCAAGGTGATCGCCTCTTATCTGCGCATCGGCTTCGACCGCAACAACAAATGGCGGGTGTTCAAGGTGCGGCAGGACTTCATCGCCGCCGAAAAGCTGCAGATGGAGGACGACATCACCGCTTCCATCGTGGTGCCCGCCCGCGCGCTGAGCGACTGCCGTCCCGACGAGGCGCAAAATCCCGGCAGCGTCAAGCTGGTGCAGAACTGTGAATACCGCCTGTTCCAACGACCGGACGACGCCATCACCCCCGGCTATGACAAGCAGGCGGAAAAAGACATGGCGCAACCGGACAACTTCCTGGCCAACTACGAGCCGCTGCGAGGCGAGAAGCTGGCCGAAGTGGTGGAAGACGTCATGACCTTCTGCAGCTTCACCGAACCGATGCGCAAACTGCTGGAAGAGACCTACCGGGAAGGCCGGGGTTACGTGGTCTCTTCGGCCCACCCCCGTCTGGTGGACGGCAAGCCGTCGAAGAACCCCCGCTATCTGCAGACCCGGCCGGACCTGGTGAACCCCCTGCGCAACTACGTGGCGGAGATCGGCACCCGCTTCCACCGCAAGCTGCCCCTGGAACAAAAAGTGTGTCATCCGGTGGACGCGGTGCTGGCGGGCCGGCGCAACAATCCGCCCGAGCCGGGCATCCGCCCCCTGGCGGTCTACAACCCCATCCACTACCAGGAGCTTCCCGAGCTCTTCATGGACTTCATCTGTTCCCTCACCGGCAAGTCGCCCAGCACCACGGGGGCCGGCAGCGAGGGCGCGCTCACCAAGGGGCCTTTCAACGCCTTGCGGCCCACGGCGGATCTCAACAACGCCCTGGTCTCCTTCATTCTCACCGGCTATGCCGGCTACTCCAGCTCCGCCGGCCACATCGGGCCCCACCTGCGGGTGGACCACGACGTCAGCCTGCTCATTCCCGAGATCTGGGCACGCCTGCATCCGAGCCAGCGCGATCCGAAGAATCTCATCGAGCACGGCTACCTGGAGAAGCTGGAAGACTTCGAACACAAAGGCGAGAAGGTGCTGGCCAGCCGGTTGGGCTACCGCATCACCGACCGCTTCGTGCACGGTTTCATGGGCAAGATCTTCGACAACCCCAGCCAGGTCTTCACCGAGGAGATCCTCAAGCCCGAGCTCCAGGATCTCGATGTCTTCGTGGACGGCGTGAACAACATCGTGGAGGCCCAGCGCAAGGTGGCCCAGCGCTATCTCGACGACGGCTCCGTGGAGGAGGCTTGTCCGCCTCTGCGCGCCCTGCTCTACATCATGGCCACCGGCGAATACCAGGGGAAGGACGTGCACCACCCCGAAATCCGCGCCATGTTCACCCGGGAGTATCTGCTCCGGTCCGACTGGTATCGCCAGCGGCTGGAAGTGAAACAGCAACGCGACATCGCTCTTTGGGAGCGGCACATCGAATCGTTGGAGCAGTTTCTGGACCAGCCCGGCTACGAAGACGAAGCGGAACGCCTGGACATCGCCGGCAGGCTCGAACAGGCCCGCGTCCGCCTGGAAGAGGTGCGCAGCGCCGATTATCTCGAAAGCCTGGTGGGCACCATCGGCGCCGATCCCCTGCAACCGCTTGAGAGCGCGGACGCCTCCCAGGCGGAACCGCCGCGCAAGGTGGCCTGATTTCGCTCCTTTCGAAGAAGGAATGACAAAGGGGGTTCTCTCGGTCACGCCTTTGCCCGAACCTGGCTTCCCTATCGTCATTCCCGCGAAGCCTGTCCCCGCGAAGGCGGGGAGCGGGAATCCAGCCTGCCTGGCTACCCGACATGGATCCCGGATCTCCGCTACGCTCCGTCCGGGATGACGAAGGGGGCTTTCTCGGTCACACCTTTTCCCGAACTTGGCTTCCTTATCGTCATTCCCGCGAAGCCTGTCCCCGCGAAGGCGGGGAGCGGGAATCCAAAAGCACTTGGGCCGCCTTCGTGAACGCGAAAAGGATGCTCGGCAAGCAACAGTTGCACCGCTCCCCGGGAAACCAGAAAAGAAGGGAGCCTGAGGGGCACGAATCGCGACGTCGACCGAACGATTGCAAGCCGTCGGTTGGACAGAAGCCAGCATCAAAAAGGCCCGGCGTTAGGCCAGCGCCCTTTGCACCCCCTTCCAATCCACCTCCTTGGTGGTTTCCACCACCACGGCCTCGCGCCGCTCAGCGGCGGACAAAGGCTGTCGCTTTTCCATCTGCCGCTCCAACACCGCCAGATCCG
>JALSRN010000087.1 GCA_026984735.1 Sedimenticola sp.
CGACCAACTGATTAAAAGTCAGCTGCTCTACCGACTGAGCTAACGGCCCGAAGAGCGCGCATTATACAGCGTAGATTGGGCTTATGAAACCCCTTCGCCCTCTTCCTTGCGGTAACGGGTGGGATCCGGCACGCCGGCGGCCGCGAAGCCGGCTGCGCGGAGGCGGCAGGAGTCGCAGCGGCCGCAGGCCCTGCCCTCCTCGTCCGCCTGGTAACAGGAGACGGTGAGGGAGTAGTCCACTCCAAGCCGACCGCCCAGCGCGATGATCTCCGCTTTGGTCATCTGCACCAGAGGCGCGCGAACATGGAAGCGCTCCCCTTCCACGCCCGCCTTGGTGGCCAAGTTGGCCAGCCTTTCGAAGGCGTCGATGAATTCGGGACGGCAATCTGGGTAGCCGGAATAGTCCACGGCATTGACGCCGATGAAGATCTCCCGCGCACCCAGCACCTCCGCCCATCCCAGCGCCAGCGCCAGAAAGACGGTATTGCGCGCCGGCACGTAGGTGACCGGGATCCCCTCCTGCGGAGTCTCGGGCACTTCGATCGCCCGGTCGGTGAGGGCGGAACCGCCGATCTCTTCCAACCCCAACCGCAACACTCTGTGCTCCTCCACCCCGAGGTGACGCGCCACCCGCTTCGCCGCCTCCAGTTCCGCAGCGTGGCGCTGGCCGTAATCGAAGCTGAGCGCATGGCAGAGGTACCCCTGGTCCCTGGCCACCGCCAGCGCCGTGGCGGAGTCGAGGCCGCCTGAAAGAAGCACCACCGCCCTCTTATCGCTCATCGTCCCGGTTCCTCTCCCCAAAGAATTTTGTGCAGCTGGATCTGCAAGCGAACCGGCAGGCCATCGGCCAGGATCCAGTCGGCCAATCGCGCCGGATCCAGCTCCCCCCATACAGGAGAGAAGAGCACTTGGCAGCGATCCGCCAGGCCCCGCTCGAGCACCTGTCGCCGACTCCATTCGTAATCGTCACGGTGCCGGATGACGAATTTCAACTGATCTTCCGGACGCAGCCGCTCCAGATTCTCCCACAGATTGCGTTCCATCTCTCCCGAGCCGGGAGTCTTCAGGTCCATCACCAGCGTGGCGCGGGAGTCCACTCCTGCCACGTCCACGGCTCCACTGGTCTCCACGGAGACGGCATACCCCTGATCGCAAAGCGCCGAGATCAGCTCCAACGCCCCCTTCTGGGCCAGGGGTTCGCCGCCGGTGACCGTCACCAGAGGAGCTTCGAGCTCCCCCACCCGCCGGCAGACGGCGTCCACGCTCATGGAACGGCCGCCTTTGAACGCGTAGGTGGTGTCGCAATAGAGACAGCGCAAAGGGCAACCGGTAAGGCGCACGAAGGTGGTGGGCAACCCGCTGGAAACTCCTTCTCCTTGCAGCGAACGGAAGATCTCGGTGACCCGCAGCGTCGTCACTTGAGCTTTTTCAGCCGCGCCTTGGCCATGCGGGTCACCGAAGCCTCGGGATATTTGTCCACCAGCAACTGCAGCGTCCGCCTCGCTTCCGCCTTGCGGCCCAACGCCTGCAGTACATAGCCCTTCTTCAGCAACGCGCCCGGCACCTTCTCGCTATCGGGAAAACGCTGCAACAACTCATCGAAATTGGCGAGAGCCGCTTCGTTCTTTCCCTCGACGAAACGGATCTCCCCCAGCCAGTAGAGCGCATTGTCCGACAGCTCTCCCCGAGGATACTTCTTCAAAAAAGCCTGGAACGCGGCGGCCGCCTTTTTGTAGTCCCGCTTCGGCGACTGCAGCAACGCATAGGCGGCGTCATACGCTTGGCGCATGCGCCGCCGCTCGGCGGAGGAGAGTGCTCCCGCCGGCTTTGGGGGCGCCTCCTCGGTGGACGCTTTTCCCGGCGAAGACGGTTGCGCCTCCGCCACCGGCGGCGCCCCATTCTCTCCCTGCAGACGGGTGATGCGCTGATCCAGATCGAGATAGATCTCCCGCTGCTTCTTCTGCAACTGGCGCAGCTGGTGTTGCAACGCTTCCACCCGGCCGAGCAACTCGCGGTTGGACCGTTTCAGCGCTTCCATCTCCAGCACCAGTTCACCGACTTGGTCCACGCGCCGCTCCAAACGCTGCACCCGCTGCTCCAGGGTAGGCTCTCCCGCCGACGCGGCGCTCCCCAGCGCCAGGCCCAGCAACAGGATGCCCTTTCCCCGAATGCCCATTCGGCTCATTGGTAGACCAGAACGGCACGCCGGTTCTTGGCCCAGGCCGCTTCATTGTGACCGGGGTCCACGGGCCGCTCCTCGCCATAACTGATGGTCTCGAGCTGCAGGGAGCTCACCCCCTCGGCTTCCAGGAAGCGCTTCACCGCATTGGCCCGCCGCTCGCCGAGAGCGATGTTGTACTCGCGCGAACCCCGCTCGTCGCAGTGACCCTCGATCACCACGCGGGCGGAAGGATGGTTCACCAGATAGTCGGCGTGGGCTCGGAGCATGGGCAGATATTCGGGACGGATCTCCGAGCTGTCGAAGTCGAAATGGACCACTTTCTCATGGAGAGGACTGTTGGGATCCTCCAGCGGCGATCCCGTCCAGGCGCCTCCTTGGCTGGCGGCGGAAGTCTCCGCCCCCCCGGCTCCCCCGGCAGCGGTTCCGGCGGCCCCGCCGGCGCCGCTCTCCTCGGTGGTAGGGCCGGTGGTGCCGCAACCGGCCAGCAGCAGGGTAAACAGCAAAAGCGGGAAGAGGAACAAAGGCAGTTTTTTCATGTCGTGCACCTATTTGTAATAAGGAGACCAGACCGGGTCTCGGACGTCACCGCTCTGCAGCGCCAGACGCTGTTCGACCCGGCCATCCGTGGAGACGGCAGCCAGCACCCCTTTTCCCCCATAACGGGTGGCGTAGATGATCATGCTGCCGTTGGGCGCGAAACTGGGCGACTCGTCCAGGGAGCCGTCGGTGAGCACCCGAACGGAGCCCCGCGCCAGATCCATCACGGCGATACGGAACTGCTGGCCCACGCGGGTGATGAAGGTGAGCAGTTTGCCGTCGGGGGAGTAGGAGGCGCGGGCGTTGTAGCCGTTTTCGTAGGTGAGGCGCTCGGCGGCGCCGCCGGTGACCGGCACGCGGTAGATCTGCGGAGAGCCGCCCCGGTCCGAGGTGAAGACGATGTATCTGCCGTCGGGGGACCAGGCGGGCTCGGTGTCGATGGCCCAGTGGCGCACCAGCCGGCGCAGCTTGCGGGTGGCCAGATCCATCACGTAGATGTCGGGGTCGCCGTCCTTGGAGAGCGCCATGGCCAGAAATCGGCCATCGGGCGAAAAAGCGGGAGCGCCGTTGATCCCCTTGAAATGGGTGAGCCGCTGCCGCTTGCCGGTGAACACCTCCTGGATCCAGATGGAGGGGCGGCCGTTCTCGAAGGAGACGTAGGCCAGCCTGCGGCCGTCGGGAGACCAGGCCGGCGACAGAATGGGTTCGCTGGAAGAGACGATCATCTGAGAGTTGTAGCCGTCGGAGTCGGCGATGCGCAGCGAAATGCGCGGATGTTCCAGGGTGCCCTCGGAGACCACATAGGCGATGCGGGTGGCGAAGGCTCCCGGCTTGCCGGTGAGCGTTTCGTAGATCAGGTCGGCGATGTGGTGGGCGACACTGCGCAGATCCCGGGCGGTGGTGGCGAAACTGTAGCCCATGAGCTGTTCGCCTTGATAGACGTCGAAGAGCTTGAAGATCACCTTGTAACCGCCAGGGCCGTTGGGCTCCACCTCCCCGATCACCAGATTCTCCTGCTTGAGAGCGCGCCAGTCACGGAAATCCACCTCCGCGGTGGCGGAGGGAAAGGCGAGCATCTGCGATTCGGGCAGCGTCTTGAAATAGCCGCTGCGGTGCAGGTCGGCCGCCACGATACGGCCGACCTTCTGTGGCGGCGGCGAGGCGGGGTCCCCCTTCCAGCGGAATGGCACAACCGCGATGGGCAGTGCCCCTTCCACCCCTTCGGTGATCTCGATCACCAGGCCGGCATGCGCCGCCTGCATGCCCAACAGCAGAAGGAAGAGGAGTCGCATGAATCGCTTCATTGGCCGGAGGGTCTGAAAATGAATGTGAAATCCCGGAACTGGCGGATCAGGCGAGGCGAGCTGGGCATGGGCAACGGCTCCGCCTTGTATACCGCCGCCTCCACCGAGCGGTCGAAAGCGCCGTTGCCGCTCGATTCTACCACCTTGGCCATCAGCACGGCGCCGCTCTCGCTCACCCGCACCCGCACCTTCGCCTGCAGATCCCGGCCCGCCGCCGTGGGTGGCCGCAACCAGCTGTTCTGCACCTTCCGCTTGATGGCCGCGATGACGCTGGCACGCTCGCGCCCCTCCTTTTCGGCCTGGAGCTGGGCGGCCAGTTCCGCCTCGCGCGCCTTGCGCTCCGCCTCGGCCTTGCGGCGCGCCTCCTCTTTGCGGCGGCGCTCCGCCTCCCTCTTGCGCTTGCGTTCGGCCTCCGCCCGCCGCTTCGCTTCCGCCTCACGCCGCTTCTTCTCTTCGAGCCGTCTCTTGCGCGCAAGTTCCGCCTGGCGGCGCTTCTCCGCCTCGCGTTTTTTCTGCAAAGCCAGCTTGCGCGTGCGCTCGGCTTCCCGCTTCTTGCGAGCCTCTTCCCGGCGGCGGCGCTCGGCCTCCAGCTTCTTCTTCCGCTCCCGCTCGGCGCGTTTCGCCTCCGCCTCCCGGCGCTTCTTCTCTTCGAGCCGCTGTTTGCGCGCAAGTTCCGCCTGGCGGCGTTTCCGCTCCGCCTCTTGTTTCTGCTTCTCGGCGTGGCGCAACGCTTCGGCATCCACCAGTTTCGCCTGCACGATCTTTACCCGGGCGGGGCGAGACTCGGGAGGATGGAGCCAGTCGAGCCCGAACACCATGAGCGCCACGATGGCCAGATGCATGGCAACCGCCGCGGCGAAGGCCAGAGGATGGCGCCGGATCAGGTTCCCCATGGACGGTCACCCACCCTCGGGCTCCGTGAGCAACCCTACGCTGGGCGCGCCCGCCGCCTGCAAGAGCACCATGGCCTCCACCACCCGTCCGTAGTCCACCGCACGATCCCCTTTCACCAGCACCGGAATGCCAGGGTCGTGCTCGAGGATGGCCGCCGCCTGGCGCTGCAGCTCTTTTTCGTCCAACTTCCGGGTACGGTCGTCTCCGTAGGTGAGATAGAAACGGCCTTCGCGATCCACGCTCACCACCAGCGGCCGCTTGGCCTTCTCCTCGATGGGGTTGGCCGCGGCGCGGGGCAGCTCCACTTTCACCCCCTGGGTGAGCAGCGGCGCGGTGATCATGAAGATCACCAGCAGCACCAGCATCACGTCGATGTAGGGCACTACGTTGATCTCCGCCATGGGACGGAGCTTGCGACCGCGACGCGCCATCAGGCCGCTCCGTCCAGGAGATGGACCTGGCGCTGGAGAATGTTGGCGAACTCCTCGGCGAACTCCTCGTAGCGCCCCTCCAACCGCTGCACCCGGTCGGCGAACTTGTTGTACGCCACCACGGCGGGAATGGCGGCGAAGAGCCCCATGGCGGTGGCGATGAGCGCCTCGGCGATACCCGGCGCCACCAGATTGAGAGTGGCCTGCTTCACGTTGCCCAGAGCGTGAAAGGCGTTCATGATGCCCCACACGGTGCCGAAGAGCCCCACATAGGGGCTGGTGGAACCCACGGTGGCGAGGAAAGAGAGATACTGCTCCAGCCCGTCCATCTCGCGGCTCATGGCCACGCGCATGGCGCGGCGCGTTCCCTCGATCACCGCCATGGGATCCATCCCTCCCGTCTCCTTGAGGCGGGCGAACTCGCGGAAGCCGGCGTGGAACACCGCCGCCATGCCGGCGAGATCCTCCGGCCGCCGCTCCAACCCCCGGTAGAGCTCGCCCAGATCCACCCCCGACCAGAAACGCTCCTCGAACTCTTCCGCCTCGCGCGCCGCCCGCCGCAGGGCACGGGAACGCTCGAAGATGGCGGTCCAGGAGAGCACCGAAGCGAGCAGCAGGCCGGCCATCACCAGTTGCACCAGAGGGCTGGCGTCCAGCACGAGCTGCAGGAAGGAGAGTTCACCGTTCATCTTTCATCTTCTCCAGGATCTCCGCGGGCACCGCTTTGGGACGAAAGCGGTCGATGTCGATGCAGACCAGCCGCACCCTGCCGTGGCACAGCAGCTTGTCGTCGTCCTGGCGCAACACCTGCTGGCGCAGGGTGAGCGCGCTGCGTCCATGATCCTCCAGCTCGCCGGTGACCCAGAGGAGGTCGTTGAAGCGCGCCGGTTCCAGGTAGTCCGCTTCCACGTGACGCACCACGAAAACGATGCCGTGGTCGGCCCGCAGCCGGTCCTGTTCATAGCCCAGATGGCGCAGCCACTCGGTGCGCGCCCGCTCCATGAAGCGGAAATAGTTGGCGTAATAGACGATGCCCGCGGCGTCGGTGTCTTCGTAGTAGACCCGCACCGGCCAGCGAAAGCTCACGGCTCCTCTCCAAAGAGGTCGTGCGGCTCGGCCGCGGGCTGGAGGCCGAAGTGCTCCCAGGTGCGGCGGGTGGCCATGCGCCCCCGCGGCGTGCGCACCAGAAAACCCTGCTGGATGAGATAGGGCTCGATCACATCCTCGATGGTGCCGCGCTCCTCGCCGATGGCCGCCGCCAGGGAGTCCACGCCCACGGGCCCGCCCTCGAACCTCTCCAGCACCGCCCGCAGCAGGCGGCGGTCCATGTGGTCGAAGCCGTTCTCGTCCACCTTGAGCATGCCCAGGGCGGCGCTCGCAACGTCGGCGGTGATGCGGCCGTCTCCCTTCACCTGGGCGTAGTCGCGCACCCGCCGCAGCAGCCGGTTGGCGATGCGCGGCGTGCCGCGGGAACGGCGGGCGATCTCGGCGGCTCCCGCCTCTTCGATGGCGATGCCGAGAATGGCCGCGGAGCGGGTGACGATGCCCGCCAGCTCCGCCACCGAATAGAACTCCAGACGCTGCACGATGCCGAATCGGTCGCGCAGCGGCGAGGTGAGCAGACCGGCGCGAGTGGTGGCGCCCACGAGGGTGAAAGGGGGCAGTTCCACTTTGATGGATCGAGCCGCCGGCCCTTCGCCGATCATGATGTCGAGCTGATAGTCCTCCATGGCCGGATAGAGGATCTCCTCCACCACGGGGCTGAGCCGGTGAATCTCGTCCACGAATAGCACGTCGCCCGGCTCCAGGTTGGTGAGCAAGGCCGCCAGGTCGCCGGCCCGCTCCAGCACCGGCCCCGAGGTCTGACGCAGATTCACCCCCATCTCGTTGGCGATGACATGGGCCAGGGTGGTCTTGCCCAGCCCCGGCGGGCCGAAGATGAGCACGTGGTCCAGGGCGTCGCCCCGCTGGCGCGCCGCCGGGATGAAGATCCCCATTTGCTCCTTCACCGCCGGCTGCCCCACGTAGTCGGCCAGGGTTCTGGGACGGATGGCGCGGTCCAGCGCCGCTTCGTCGCCGGCGGCCGCGGGATCGACGAGGGGGGAACGTCCGCTCATTTCGAACCCGCCCCCTGCAGCGCCGCCCGGATGAGCGCCTCGGTGGCCATCTCCGGCTGGAACACCGCCCGCACCATGCGGCTGGCCTCGGCGGGCTTGTAGCCGAGCGCCACCAGCGCGTCCACCGCCTCGGCATCGGCGCCGCCGGAGCGGCGGGCGGGAGCCGCGGCGGGCGGCACGGTGGCATCGAACTTCTCCAGCCGATCGCGCATTTCCACGATGAGCCGCTCGGCGGTCTTCTTGCCCACCCCCGGCAAGCGGGTGAGAGCCGCCACGTCGCCCGACTGCACCGCCAAGCCAAACTCGTCGGCGCTCATGCCCGACAGGATGGCCAGTGCCATCTTGCCACCCACGCCGCTCACCTTGAGCAGCGTGCGGAAGAGAGCGCGATCCCTCTCGCGGATGAAGCCGAAAAGGATATGAGCGTCGTCACGCACCATGAGATGGGTGTAAAGGGTCACCGGCTCCTCGCCCGCCGGAAGATCGTAGAAGGTGGACATGGGCGCCTCCACCTCGTAGCCCACACCGTTCACCTCCAGCAGCAGGAAGGGCGGCTGGCGCCGAACCACCCGCCCGCGCAGCAGGCCGATCACGCGCGCCCCTCCAGCCGCAGCCGCGTGCCTGCGGTGTGGGCGTGGCAGAGCGCCACCGCCAGGGCGTCCGATTCGTCCAGGCTCATGGAGCCACGCACCCCCAGCAGCAGGCGGATCATGTGCTGCACCTGCTCCTTCTCCGCCCCGCCGCTGCCCACC
>JALSRN010000088.1 GCA_026984735.1 Sedimenticola sp.
CCCACCCCGAAACGGATCTGAACCTGGAGGCGACGACCATGCCCACCCGCAAGGAAACCGAGACGCCGGAAGAAGAGAACCGCAGGCTGCAGGCCGAGGTGGCCGCCCTCAAAGAGGACATGGCGCAACTGCGGCAAGACATCCTCAATCTCACCCAGGCGCTGGGCGAAAGCGCAGCGGACTACCGCGAAAGCACCCGCGAAGAGGTGCTGCGCAGGGCCCGCAAAGCCCAGGAGAAGGCCGCCGAGCAGATCGAGAAGGCCCAGGCGGCTGGACAGAGGGTGGTGGAGGACATGGAGGTTCGGATCGTCGAGCGGCCCTTCATGAGCCTGCTCACCGCCGCCAGCGTGGGCTTCCTTCTCGCCAAACTCATGGACCTGGGGAACCGACGCTGAAAGGGCCGGCGGATCTTCTCATCGCCGCGGCGGATCTGCTCGAGGCCGAAGGACGGAGCCTGAAGCGGAACGCCCTGAAGACAGCCATCGCCATCGGGTTGGCGGTGGGAGCTGTATTGATGCTGCTGGCCAGCGCCGGCTTCCTGCTGGCGGCGGTCTACATCCGGTCGGCGGCCTCGTGGGGCGACGCCGTGGCGGCCCTGATCACCAGCGGCGTCTCGCTGCTGTTCACCGGACTCTTCCTATGGCTGACCCTGCGCGTGAACCGCTGACCGTCGAAGAGGCCAAGGCGCGCTTGCGGGAGGTGGCCGCCGAAGCCACGCCTGCGACCTGGGTGCGGGAACATCCATGGGAATCGGTGGCCGTGGCCTTCGCCGCCGGCGTGCTCGCGGGAATGGAACCGGAAGACCGCCGTCCCATCGCCACCGCCCTCGCCGAATTTCTCTCTCAGGAGCTGGCAGCGGCGAGGCGCTTCAGCCATGAGCCGTGACCGGCCGTCCCGCTCCGCTGGTTCGCAACCTTCTCGCCTTGCAGCGATTGCTTCCGTTCCTGGCCGCGGCCTCTTCGGGCGGTGCCGGCCGCCGTCTTCACTGCGGCCTCCACCAACCGGCGGGCTGGGAACTTGCTCCGCTCCCTCTCCCGCCGGGGGCGACCTCCGCCGGCCGCGATCGGCTCGACTATCGGACTCATGGGTCGCTGACCACGCTTGCCCGAGGAGGGAAAGGGAAGATTGAAACGGGCTACTGGATCCCCGCTCCTCGCTTCGCTCCGGCGGGGATGACGGGAGTAAATCGTCATTCCCGCGAAGGCGGGAATCCAAGAAAAACCGGAACGACGGCAAAGATCGTCATTCCCGCGAAGGCGGGAATCCAGGAAAAAGACTATGGTTCCCGGATCCACAATCTACCTCGCCCGAAATGGCCAAGAAAAGAGCGCTCACCAAAAAAATCGAAGCACCACGAATCGCTCCCTTCGATCATCGGTGGCGGCTCGGTTCGTGACCGCTCCTTCAAAACTTCATCGAGAACGCCGTTATTCTGGGAGCCATTGGATGATGGAACGTCGAAAGCCCCAATGGCCCGCTTGATCCCCTCGCTCAACAGCTGCCTGA
>JALSRN010000089.1 GCA_026984735.1 Sedimenticola sp.
TGCGCCATGTCCTCTTTGAGGGCGGCCACCTCGGCCTGCAGCCTGCGGTTCTCTTCTTCCGGCGTCTCGGTTTCCTTGCGGGTGGGCATGGTCGTCGCCTCCAGGTTCAGATCCGTTTCGGGGTGGGCCGACCCCCCGCCCGGCGGTCGGGAAAGGGGGCGCCGATTCTGTCCTAAGCATACTCCAATCCGTCGCTTCCGGTCATCGACCGGCGGTGGATGCGAGGATTTCCTGTACTTCCTCGCCGCTGAGCACCTCTTTCTTCTCCAGCTCGGCCGCCAGCCTGTCCAGCAGATCCCGTTTCGAGGAGAGGATCTCGCGGGCCCGCCGGTGGCCCTCCTCCACCAGAGTTTTCACCTCTTCGTCGATGGCGCGGGCGGTCTCTTCGGAATAGTTGCGCTCCTCCTGTTCCACGCCGGAGAGATACTGGAGCTCCTGCACCTTTCCCCAGGTGAGGGGCCCCAGCTTTTCGCTCATGCCCAGGCGGGTGACCATGTTGCGGGCGATCTCGCTGGCCCGCTCCAGGTCGTTGGAGGCGCCGCTGGAGATGGAGCCGAGCACCAGCTCCTCGGCCACCCGCCCGCCGAGAAGGATGGCGATCTGATCTTTCAGCTCCTCGCGGGTGGAGAGAAACTTCTCTTCCACCGGCAGCTGCAGGGTGTAGCCCAGGGCGCCGATACCGCGGGGAATGATGGAGACCTTGTGCACGGGTTCGCCGGTGGGTACGGATTCGGCCACCAGCGTGTGGCCCGACTCGTGCACCGCCACGCGGTGCTTCTCTTCCGGGTTCATGGCGCGGTGTTTCTTCTCGGGTCCGGCCAGGACGCGGTCGATGGCCTGTTCGAAATCTTCCATGGTCACCGCATCCCGACCTTTGCGCACGGCGCGGATGGCGGCCTCGTTGCAGATGTTCTCCAGGTCGGCCCCCACCATGCCGGGCGTGCGCAGGGCCACGGTGCGCAGGTCCACGTCGTCGGCCAGCTTGAGGCGGCGGGCGTGGAGCCTGAGGATCGCCTCGCGCGCTTCCAGGTCGGGCTTGTCCACCACGATCTGGCGGTCGAAGCGGCCGGCGCGCAGCAGCGCCTTGTCGAGAATCTCGGGGCGGTTGGTGGCGGCCATCACCACCACGCCGGTGGAAGGATCGAAGCCGTCCATCTCGGTGAGAAGCTGGTTCAAGGTCTGCTCACGCTCGTCGTGTCCGCCCATGACGGGGCCGGCGCCGCGCGCCCGGCCGATGGCGTCCAGCTCGTCGATGAAGATGATGCAAGGCGCCTTTTCCCGCGCCTGTTCGAAGAGTTCGCGCACCCGGGCCGCGCCCACGCCCACGAACATCTCGATGAATTCGGAGCCTGAGATGTTGAAGAAGGGCACTCCCGCCTCGCCGGCCACGGCGCGCGCCAACAGGGTCTTGCCGGTGCCCGGCGGGCCAACCAGCAGCACCCCCTTGGGCATGCGTCCGCCAAGACGCTGGATGCGGCGGGGATCCTTGAGAAATTCGATGGTCTCCTTCAACTCTTCCTTCGCCTCTTCGTTGCCCGCCACGTCGTCGAAGGTGACCTTGGGCAGGGAGTCGGGATGGATGTGCACCTTGTTGCCCAGGTTGAGAAAGCCCTTGCCCATGGTGCCCATGCGGCGGGCGAACCACCCCCACAGGAGGAACAGCAGGCCGAAAGGCAGCACCCAGTTGAAGAGAAAGTTGCTCAGCCAGTCGCTGGAGGGACGCACCACGAACTTGACGCCGTTCTTCTCCAGCATCTTCGCCAGGTCGGTGTGCCAGAGCGGGAAGGTGACGAAACGCCGCGGCCGGCCCTGTTGATCCTTCAGGGTGAGGGTTCCGGTGATCAATTTGTCGGTGACCACCGCCTCTTTCACCTCTTTTTTCTGGACGTGCTGGAGAAATTCGTTGAACGGGATCTCTTCCTGTTTGGTCTGCTGATAGCCTTGCCAGAGCTGGAAGGAGAAGAGGATGAAGAGCAGGTACATCAGCAGGGTGAAGTTGGGACTCTGCCAGAACTTCTGCCGGGTGCTCTTGTTGATCTCGATCTGGGGTTTGCGATCGCCGCCCAGGGAAAAGTCGTTCTTGTTCATTACGAGCGCTCCTCGTGTTGCGTGAACATCGGCGTCGTTCGATTCATGGCGCCAGCTTCTCGCCTCGAAATGGGGGTGGAGCCCCACGGTTGCAAGCGCCGATGAGAGTGCCGCCACCGCCGCCGGTCGTGGCCGGCCGCCAGCGGGGTGTTGCCTGCTGACACGGGGAGTATACTCCCTGTCCATGGAACCCCGTTTTCACGATTTCATCCACCGGCAGTTGGTGCCGTTGGTGCTGTTGTCCATCTTTCCCGGGCTGGGCTATCTCCTTCTCGGCTGGTTGGGCGGCGTGGCGGGGCCGGCGGTGGCGTGGTACCTGGGCATCCTCGCCGTCAGCGGTTGGGGTCTGTGGCTGCATCACGCCTACCGGCGCCGCGCCCTGGCGCGCTGGGAGAAAGCGCGCTGGTACCGCCAGGCGCTGGGTTTCTGCTATCTGCTCTGCCTGTTGTGGGCGGCGATCTTCGTGGCCTATGCCGACGTGCAGGCCAGCCATCTGAACGAGATCGCCGTTTTCACGGAGATCGGCGCTTCTTCCGTCATCTCCATCTTTCTCTATCCCGAGCCGAAGCTCTATCGTCCTCTCATTCCGGTGACGATGGGGCTGCTGGTGATCCATTTCGCGCACATCGGCGAGTGGCACGGCTACGCGCTGGCTGTCTTCGCGGTCATACTCGCCGGAGTGCTCCTGTACGGTTCCGAGCGCAGTTTCCGTCTTCTGCTCGACGCCCGCCGGCAGGCGACCCACGATCTGCTCACCGGGCTGGCGAACCGGGCGCTCTTCAGCGAGCAGCTGGCCCAGACCCTGGTGGATCTGAAATACCAGGGCGGCTTTTCTGCGCTGCTGCTCATCGACCTGGACCATTTCAAGACGGTGAACGACTCGCTCGGCCACGAGGTGGGCGACGGCCTGCTCGTGGAGGTGGCCCGGCGCCTGCGTTCGGAGCTCCCACCGAGCTGCCACGTGGCGCGGCTGGGCGGCGACGAGTTCATCATCATCGGCCGTCGCCTGCCGGATCGACGCACCGGCGAGGAGAAGGTGCTGCATCTGGCCCGTCGGTTGTTGCGGGCCCTCAAGCAGACCTACGTGGTGAAAGGGCACCATCTCTACATCAGCGCCAGCATCGGCATTCGTTTCATCGGCGTGGGTGAGCAGGATGCCGGACGCCTGATTCGCGAGGCCGACATCGCCATGTACGAAGCCAAGGCCGCGGGGAGGGACGGCGCCTTCGTGTTCAGCGAAGAGATCTCCCGGATGGTGGAGGAGCATCTCAAGGTGGAACGCCTGCTCCATTTCGCCATCGAGCGGGAGGAGATCGCGCTCGCCTTCCAGCCGTTGTTCGACGGCCACCGGCGGTTGGTGGGCGTGGAGTGCCTGGCGCGGTGGCATTCGGGCGAGATGGGCGAGGTGCCGCCGGGCGAGTTCATACCCATCGCCGAGCAGACGGGACTGGTGGTGGAGCTCGGCGGGCACGTGCTCGAGCTCGCTTTCCGGCAGTTGCGGGACTGGCACCGGCGGGGAATCGAGCTGGACCATTTCGCCGTCAACATCAGCGTTCGCCAGTGCATGCACCAGCGTTTCGTCCAGGAAGTGGCGGAGCTGTGCGAGAAGTATCTGCGGCCCCATCTGCGGCGTTGCCTGGTGTTCGAGATCACCGAGACGGTGATCCGCGAGGAGGTGGCGCGGGTGGTCGCCACCATGGAGGCGTTGCGGAAACTGGGGATCCGGTTTTCGATGGACGATTTCGGCACCGGCTACTCGGCGCTCGGCTATCTGAAACGGCTGCCGGTGGAAGAGCTGAAGATCGACCGCGCCTTCGTCAACGATCTGGAGCAGGACGAGGAGAACCGTGCCATGGTGAAGGTCATCGTCGGCATCGCCGGCCTGCTCGGTCTCCAGGTGGTGGCGGAGGGGGTGGAGAACGAGGCCCAGTACCAGGAGCTCCGCCGCCTCGGTTGCGACCTCTACCAGGGATACCATCTCTCCCGCCCCTTGACCGCGGAGGCGTTGGAGCCTCTGCTCGCCGCCAGGGGGCAAGCGATGGAGGAGGAGCGGGCATGAAACGGGTGGGCGCCCATGTGAGCGCGGCGGGCGGCGTGGAGAACGCGCCGCTCAACGCCCAGGCCATCGGCGCGCGCGCCTTTGCGTTCTTCACCAAGAACCAGCGGCAGTGGAAGGCGAAGCCTCTTTCGACCCGCAGCATGGAGGCCTTCCGCGAAAATCTGCGGAGGGTGGGCATCGAGCCGCGCCATGTGCTGCCGCACGACAGCTACCTCATCAACCTCGGCCATCCCGAGAAGGCGGGCTTGGAGAAGTCGCGGGCCGCTTTTCTCGACGAGATGCGCCGCTGCGAGCAGCTGGGGTTGGAGCTGCTCAACTTCCATCCCGGCAGCCATTTGAAGAAGATCAGCGAAGAGGCTTGCCTGGCGCGGGTGGCCGACTCCATCAACTGGGCCCTGGAACGCACCGCCGGCGTGACCGCGGTGATCGAAAACACCGCAGGGCAGGGCAGCAACGTGGGCTACCGCTTCGAGCACCTGGCGGCCATCATCGAAAAGGTCGAGGACAAGAGCCGGGTGGGCGTCTGCATCGACACCTGCCACACCTTTACGGCCGGCTACGATTTGCGCACCGCCGAGGCGTGCGAGGCCACTTTCGCCGAATTCGACGCCGTGGTGGGTTTTCGCTACCTGCGCGGCATGCATCTCAACGACTCCAAACCCGATCTCGGCGCCCGCGTGGATCGCCACGAGAGCCTGGGAAAGGGAAAGCTGGGCTGGCCCCCTTTCCGCTACATCATGAACGATCCCCGGTTCGAGGAGATCCCCCTGGTGCTGGAGACGGTGGATCCCTCGCTGTGGCCGGAGGAGATCCGGCGGCTCTATGCGTTGTGCGCCTCTTCTTCGGCGGAGGCGTGATCGCAATCGTTGGAGGTTGGGGCGATGCATCTGTATTGATAATTGTTCTTGATTGGCGAATCAGATGTATCTATAGTTTCATAAATTTGTGAAAAATCAGGAAAACCATCATGGATAGCCGGTTTCTTCGCCCATGGCTGCTGGGGGTGGCGCTCTTTTTCGCGCCCTGGGCCCACGCTCAGGGCGGCGGTCTGCAGCTGGAAGCGGTGAAGCGGGTGGTGGTGCCGCGGATCTTCCGCCTCGACGGCGTGGTGGAGGCGGTCAACCAGTCCACCATCTCGGCGCAGACCAGCGGCCAAGTGGAGGCCATCTACTACGACGTGGACGACGTGGTGGAGAAGGGGGCGCTGCTGGTGAAGCTGAAGGACACCGAGCAGCGCGCCGCCCTGCGCCGGGCCGAGGCGGAGCTGCGCGCCGCCCGCGCCGTGCTCAAGGACGCCGAATCGAGTTACCGGCGCATCGAGGATCTCTATCGGCGCAAGCTGGTGGCCAAGTCGGAGCTGGACAAGGCGCAGGCCAACCTGAAGACCGCCCGGGCCAAGCTCGATTCGGCCACCGCCGCGCTGGCCCAGGCGAAAGAGCAGCTCAGCTACACGCGGGTGACCGCGCCCTACACCGGCATCGTCACCCAGCGCCATGTGCAGGTGGGAGAGGTGGCCCATCCCGGCACGCCGCTGATGAGCGGCGTCTCCCTGGAACAGCTGCGGGTCTCGGTGGACGTGCCCCAGTCACTGGTCTTTCCCATTCGCGAAAAGCGCAAGGCGGTGGTGGAACTGCCCGACGGCCGCTGGATCGAGGCGCGCAAGATCACCATCTTCCCCTTCGCCGATCCCGCCTCCAACACCTTCAAGGTGCGGCTGGAGCTGCCGCCGAAACTGGAGAACCTCTTTCCCGGCATGCTGGTCAAGAACGCTTTCGAAACCGGTCGCATGCCCGCCCTGGTGATTCCGGTGCGGGCGGTGGCCTACCGCTCGGAGGTGACCGCGGTCTATGTGCAGGACGAGGACGGTCGCCTCCATTTCCGCCATGTGCGCCTTGGAAGCCTGCTCGGCGAGGAGCATGTGGTGGTGCTGGCGGGCCTGCAGGAGGGCGAGAAGGTGGCGCTCGATCCGGTGCGGGCGGGGGTGGAACTGAAAAAGCAGCGGCGTCAGCGGGTCGCTGGAGAAGGGGGCCATGGCTGAGCCCAGACTGGGGCTGTCGGGAAGCGTCGCCCGCCGTTTCCAGGACACCCAGATCACTCCGCTGTTGGCGCTGCTGGGGCTGCTGATGGGGGTCTTCGCGGTGCTGGTGACCCCCCGCGAGGAGGAGCCCCAGATCAACGTCACCTTCGCCAATATCTTCATCCCTTTTCCCGGCGCCTCGGCGCGGGAGGTGGAGGCGCTGGTGGCTTCGCCGGCGGAACAGGTGCTGGCCGAGATCGAGGGGATCAAGCACGTCTACTCCTCTTCCATGCCGGGGATGGCGGTGCTCACCGCCCGCTTCAAGGTGGGGGAGAACCGCACCGACGCCATCGTGCGGCTCTACAGCAAGATCTTCTCCAAGCTTGACTGGATGCCCAACGAGGTGGGCGTGGGGCAACCCATCGTCAAACCCAAGGGGATCGACGACGTGCCCATCGTCACCGCCACTCTGTGGAGCCGGGATCCGAAGGTGGGCGCCTACGAACTGAGCACGGTGGCCCACGCCATCGAGGCGGAACTGAAACGGGTGCCGGGCACCCGCGACATCTACACCATCGGCGCCCCCCAGCGGGTGGTGAAAGTGACGCTCGACCCCCAGGCGCTCGCCGGCTACGGCATCGATCTGAACGATCTGCGCCGGGCGCTGCGGGCCGCCAACACGTCCCGCGACAACATGAAGGTGACCAGCGACAACCGCGAGATGCTGGTGCAGGCCGGCGTGTTTCTCAGCAATCCCGGCGAGATCGCCGACCTGGTGGTTGGGGTTCACGACGGCAAGCCGGTGTTCCTGCGCGACGTGGCCACCGTGGCGGAAGGGCCTGAACAGCCGCGGAGCTATGTCTGGACCGGCCCCGGCCCGGCGGCCGCGGCGGCGGGACTGAAACTGGACGGAGAGTATCCGGCGGTGACCATCGCGGTGGCCAAGAAGCCGGGCACCAACGCGGTGGAGATCGCCAAGAAAGTGATCCAGCGCTTCGACGAGCTGCGCGGCATCTTCATCCCCGACGGCGTGGAGGTGATGATCACCCGCAACTACGGCAAGACCGCCGACGCCAAGGCGAAGAAACTGATCTCCAAATTGGTTTTCGCCACCGTTTCGGTGATCCTGCTGGTGCTCTTCACTCTCGGTTGGCGGGAAGCGCTCATCGTCGGCGCGGCGGTGGCGGTGACCCTGGCGGTGACCCTCTTCGCCTCCTGGGCCTGGGGCTTCACCCTCAACCGGGTGTCGCTCTTCGCCCTCATCTTCTCCATCGGCATTCTGGTGGACGACGCCATCGTGGTGGTGGAGAACATCCACCGCCACATCGGCATGGGGGGCAAGGAGCTGCTGGAGGCCATTCCCCGTGCGGTGGACGAGGTGGGCGGGCCCACCATCCTGGCCACCTTCACCGTCATCGCCGCGCTGTTGCCCATGGCTTTCGTCACCGGACTCATGGGGCCCTACATGAGCCCCATTCCCATCAACGCCTCCATGGGCATGCTCATCTCGCTCACCGTGGCCTTCGTCTTCACTCCCTGGCTCACCCACCAGATGCTGGCGCCGGTGTCGCACCGGCTGGCCGCGCACGGCGGACACGCCGCCGCAAGCCGGGGACGGCTCGATCGGCTCTTCGCCTGGGTGATGAGCCCTTTTCTTGACGAGCGGCGGGGGCGGCGTAACCGCTGGCTGCTGCTCGGCTCGGTGCTGCTGTTGATCGCCGCTTCCCTCTATCTGGTGGTGGGGCGACAGGTGATCATGAAGATGCTTCCCTTCGACAACAAGTCGGAGTTCCAGGTGGTGCTCGACATGCCCGAGGGCACCTCTTTGGAGCAGACCACCATGGTGCTGGAGGAGATCGCCGGCTACCTGGCGACGGTGCCCGAGGTGCGCGATTATCAGGTGTACGCGGGGGTCCACTCCCCCATCGGCTTCAACGGGCTGGTGCGGCAGTACTATCTGCGCCGGGGCGCCCATCTGGGCAACATCCAGGTGAATCTGGTGGATAAGCACCATCGCAAGCGCAAGAGCCACGAGATCGCCCTCGCGGTGCGCGACCCGGTGCAGCTCATCGCTTCCAGCTACGACGGCAACGCCAAGATCGTGGAGGTGCCGCCCGGCCCGCCGGTGCAGTCGCCGCTCGTCGCCGAGATCTACGGCATCGACTACGACGGGCAGATCGAAGCCGCCAAGAAGGTGCGCGACGTCTTCGAAGATACGCCGGACATCGTGGACGTGGACGATTCGGTGGAGTTTCCTTCCGACAAGGCCCTCGTGGTGGTGGACCGCGATCGCGCGGCTCGCCTCGGCCTGAGTCAGGCCGATGTGGCGCAGGCGTTGTCGGCGCTCCTCGACGGCGAGGACATGGCCTACATCCACTCTCCTCACAACAAATACGCGGTGCCCATCCGGGTGGAGTTCAGCGAAGCGGACAAGGCCGAGCTCGACCAGGTGCTGGCCTTCAAGCTGCGGACGCGGGACGGCAAGATGGTGCCGCTGAGCGAAGTGGTCCGGGTGGTCTCCACCGAACGGGAGTATTCCATCCATCACAAGGACCTGTTGCCGGTGGTCTACGTCACGGGCGACATGGCGGGCAAGACGGACAGCCCGCTCTACGGCATGTTCGAGATCTCCAGCCGCCTGAAGGAGCAGGGCGGCCCGGAACAGTGGTTTCTCCGGCAGCCGCCCAACCCCTACGACTACAGCTTGAAGTGGGACGGCGAGTGGCAGGTCACCTACGAGACCTTCCGCGACATGGGGATCGCCTACTCGGTAGGGCTGCTGCTCATCTATCTGCTGGTGGTGGCCCAGTTCCGCAGCTATCTGGTGCCGCTGGTGATCATGGCGCCCATTCCGCTCACCATCATCGGCATTCTGCCGGGCCACGCCCTGCTTGGGCGGCAGTTTACCGCCACCTCCATGATCGGCATGATCGCCCTGGCGGGAATCATCGTGCGCAACTCCATCCTGCTGGTGGACTTCGTCAATCAGGCGTTGCGCGAGGGCGCCGCTTTCGAAGAGGCGGTGGTGCGCGCCGCCGCGGTGCGGGCCAAGCCCATCGTCCTCACCGCCGTCGCCGCCATGGCCGGGGGCTTCTTCATACTGGACGATCCCATCTTCTCGGGTTTGGCGGTGTCGCTGATCTTCGGGCTGTTCGTCTCCACCCTGCTGACGCTGGTGGTCATTCCGGTGGTCTATTACGCCGCCATGAAAAAACGGGTTGACAAGATTCTGAGCGCCGATTAGCGGGCTCTTGAAAAAGTCCAGGGAGGGGCTTTTCGAAATCCGTTCGGAATTTTTGGAAAAACGTCCTCTTTCGCGGGGGCGGGTCTCACCCCTGGTGCTGCCGCAGCGCCGCCTCGATGCGGATCAGCTCCATCAGGTTGTCGAGGTTGACGATGCCGGCCAAGCGCCCCCCTTCGGTGACCACCAGCAGGCGGCAGCCGCAGTGCCGCAGCCGCTCGAGCACTTGGTCGAGGGGCTCGTCGATCTCGGCCCGCTCCACCCGATCCTGCATGAAGGCGCGGACCGTGGCCTGATCGCCCGCCTCTTTCAGTCCGCGCAACAGATCCTCCTGGGCGAGCACCCCCACCACTTCGCCGTTCTCCACCACCGGAAACTCCTTCTGGGTGCCTTCCAGGGTCAGTTCCACGGCGTGGGCCAGGCGGTCGTGGGGCGCCAGCACCTGGAAATGGGTGATGAGCGCGTGGCGCAGGGTGATGCCGTGGAGGAGGGATTTCACCTCTTCGCTGCCCGCCTCGGCGGCGGCGCCGATCCAGACGAAGAGGGCGATGAAGATGAGAATGGGGTTGTACATCAGTCCCATGAAGCCGAGCCAGATCGCCATGAGCTGTCCGATCAAGGCGGCGGTGCGGGTGGCGCGCATGCGTTCCATGCGGAAGGCGAGCAGGGCGCGCAGCACCCGTCCCCCGTCCATGGGAAAGGCGGGCAGCAGGTTGAAGAGCGCGAGAAAGAGGTTCAGCACCAGCAGGTTCTGGAGCATGCCGCCCCGCGCCGGATCCTCGGCGCTCAAAGGAAGCAGGGGTTGCGCCGCCAGCAGCAGCCACAGCAGGGCGGCGATGAGGAGATTCACCGAGGGGCCGGCGAGCGCCACCAGGATCTCCTCCTTTGGATCGTCCGGCATCTTCTCCAGCGACGCCACGCCGCCGATGGGCAGCAGCACGATGTTGCGCGTTCGAATGCCGAAGCGACGGGCGGTGAGGGCGTGGCCCAGCTCGTGGAGCACCACGCAGCCGAACAGCAGCAGGATGAAGACGATGCCGTGGATGGCGGCGGGCATGCCGCCCTTCTGACCGTAGACCAGTCCCAGCCAGAGCAGCAGCAGGAAGAAAGTTGCGTGGACGTAGACGTCGATGCCGGCCAGCCGGCCCAGCCGCCAGGACCAGCCGAGGGAGGGGGCGTTTCGGTGCGTCGATCGCTGCATGGCGGAAAATCCGGGAAGGGGCGTCTTTTCCATTATAGGGGGAACCGGACGCGGAGACCCGGTGGCGGCCCAGCCCCCACTGAAGGTACAATCAACCATTTACAGAGCTTTCGTTTCAGGGTAACCCTTGGGCACCGACAAACCCCTCAATCTGCTGGATCTCGATCGCAAGGCGATGGAGCGGTATTTCGTCTCGCTGGGAGCGAAGCCATTCCATGGCCGCAACGTATTCAAGTGGATCCACAAGCACGGCGTCACCGATTTCGACCGGATGACCGACCTCTCCAAGAGGCTGCGCGCGCAGCTCCGGGAGAGCGCCGAGGTACGGCTGCCCGAGGTGGTCCTGGAAAAACCGTCGGCCGACGGCACGGTGAAGTGGGTAATGGAGCTGGACGACGGTCAGCGGGTGGAGACCGTCTGGATTCCCGACGGACGGCGCAGCACCGTCTGCGTCTCCTCCCAGGTGGGCTGCGCGCTGGACTGCGCCTTCTGCTCCACCGCCCGGCAGGGGTTCAACCGCAACCTCGCCGTGGGCGAGATCGTCGGCCAGCTGTGGCACGCGACCCGCATCATGCAACGACCGCCCACCAACGTGGTGCTCATGGGGATGGGCGAGCCTCTCGCCAACTTCGAGCCGGTGGTCTCCGCGCTCGACATCATGCAGGACGATCTGGCCTACATGCTCTCCAAATACCGTGTCACCGTCAGCACCTCGGGCATCGTGCCCAACCTCTACCGGCTGCGCGAGGTTTCCGACGTGAGTCTGGCGGTCTCGCTGCACGCGCCCGACAACGGGCTGCGCGACGAGCTGGTGCCCATCAACCGGAAATACCCCTTGGAGAGCTTGATCCCTGCCTGCCGCGACTTCATCCGCGGCGACAAACGCCGCAAGATCACTTGGGAGTACGTCATGCTGGACGGAGTGAACGACTCCATTGCCCACGCCAAAGCGCTCATCCGCCTTCTGGAGGGGACGCCTTCCAAGATCAATCTGATCCCTTTCAACCCCTTCCCGGGCAGTCCTTATCGCAGCTCCCCGCCCGAGCGCATCGCCGCCTTCCGCCAGCGTCTGTTGCGGGCGGGCATCATGACCATCGTACGCAAGACGAGGGGAGACGACATCGACGCCGCCTGCGGTCAGCTCGTGGGCCGGGTGCGAGACCGCAGCGGCCGCGCCCTGGCGCGCTTGCGGGTGGCGGCGGACGGGAGAGGTGTTCGATGAGGCGCTGGTTGCTGCTGTCGCTGGTGGCGTTGGGGCTCGCGGGATGCGGCAACCAGCTGATCAAGGAGGATGAGGATGCCGGCCAGTTGGCCACCCAACAGGAGACCGCCGGCAGCCCTTCCAACACCTATGTGCAGCTGGCCGCGGAGTACCTGCGGCTGGGCAACTACACCACGGCCTTGAGCAAGGCGAAGAAAGCGGTGGCGGCCGACTCCTCCAATCCCAACGCCTATCTGGTGCTCGGGCTGGTGTACGAGCGGCTGGGGGAGAACGACAAGGCGTTGACCGCTTACCGCGAAGGACTGCGTCGGGACGGGCGCAACTCCTATCTTCTCAACGCCCAGGGCACCCTGCAGTGCAAACTGGGGAAACCTCAGGATTCCCTGCGCTCCTTCGAGGCGGCGTTGCGCAATCCGCTCTACGACACGCCTTGGGTGGCGCTCTCCAACGCCGCGCACTGCGCCCTGGAGGCGGGCGATCAGAAGCGGGCGGAGAAGTATCTGCTGCGAGCCCTCCAGGCCAATCCCGAGTTTCCCCCGGCGCTCGCCCAAATGGCGAAGATCAGCTACGAACAGGGCAGGTATCTGTCGGCCCGGGCATACATCGAACGTTACCGGGAGGTGGCCAAACCCACCCCCGAACTGCTCTATCTGAGCATCCTCACCGAACGGAAGCTGGGCGATCTCGATCAGGTACGCAGCGACGAACTGCTGCTTCGCTCCCAATTCCCTGATTCGGAAGAGGCGCTCAAACTCGCGCGGTAGCCGGCCATGGCCAAGGTACGCAAGAAAAAGCGGCAGTCGCGGGGGGTTCACGAAATCACTGAATCTCCCCGCCCTTCGGTGGGAGAACGGCTGCGGCAGGCGCGCGAGGCTCAGGGGCTGAGCGTGGAAACGGTGGCGCAACGCCTCCACCTCAAGCAGGCGCTGGTGGTGGCGCTGGAAGAGGAGGATTTCGAGCGGCTGCCCGCCCGGGTCTTCGTGCGCGGCTACTATCGAAATTACGCGCGGCTACTGGAGCTGCCAGAGGCGCCGCTGCTGCGGGAGTTCGACGCCCGATGCCCCGAGGGCGAGGAGTGTTCCGGCGCGCCTCCGGTGGTCGCCCAGGGAGTGCGCAAGGAGATCCGCAGCAGCCACGGACTGGTGCGACTGGTCTCTTGGCTGGTGGCGATCAGCGTGGTGGCGGCGCTGGCGCTCTGGTGGAGGGATCGCTCCGGCGGGGAGACCCCTCCGCCACCGGCTCCCGTGGTATCGCAACCGGGGCCTGCTTCCGCCGACATCTCCATGGAGGAGAGCGCCGCAAAGGCGGAGGAAGCCGCAGCCGAGGCCGTCCAGCCTTCCCCGTCCAGGGAGGAGCCGGCATTGCCGCCGCCGGCGAAAGAAGCGGCGCCGGCACCTTCTCCGCCTGCCCCGGCTGCGCCTGCGCCCGCGCCACCCAAGGTGGTGCTCAAATTCCTGGAGGATAGCTGGGTGGACGTGCGCAGCGCCGATCGTAGCTTCAAGCTGGTGGGGCTGCGCAAGGCCGGCGATCAGGTGATTCTGGAAGGGAAGCCTCCTTACGCCATGATTCTGGGCAACGCGCGCGGCGTGCGGCTGCTGGTGAACGGCGAACCCTTCGATCTGACATCCAAGACCCGGCGCAATGTGGCGCGACTCACACTGAACCCCTGAAGATGGCGAAGAAGATACAAGCGATCCGGGGGATGCACGACATCCTTCCCGGCCAGACGGCCCTTTGGCAACACCTGGAAGAGACGGTGCGCGATCTCTTTCACCGGTACGGCTATCGGGAGATCCGCACGCCCATCCTGGAGATGACCGAGCTGTTCAAACGGTCCATCGGCGAGGTGACGGACATCGTCGAGAAGGAGATGTACACCTTCGAGGATCGCAACGGCGACAGCCTCACCCTGCGTCCCGAGGGTACGGCCGGCTGCGTGCGGGCCTGCCTGGAACACGGTTTGCTGCACAACCAAGTGCAACGGCTCTGGTACCAGGGTCCCATGTTCCGCCACGAGCGGCCCCAAAAAGGGCGTTACCGACAGTTCCACCAGATCGGCCTGGAAGCCTTCGGCATGGAGGGGCCCGACATCGATCTGGAAGTGATCCTCATCACCGCACGCCTCTGGAGAGATCTGGGGCTGGAGGGGTTGGAACTTCAGCTCAACACGCTGGGTACGCCGGACGAGCGTCACCGTTACCGGGAAGCGCTGGTGGACCATCTGCGCCGCAACCGGGACGGTCTCGACGAAGACAGCCGGCGGCGCATGGAGAGCAACCCGCTGCGCGTGCTCGATTCCAAGAATCCCGCCATGGCCGAGATCATCGCTGGCGCCCCCACTCTCATGGAGTATCTGGAAGGAGACTCCCGGAACCATTTCGAGGCGATCACCCGCGGCCTGGCGGAAGCGGGCGTGGAGTATGTGGTCAATCCCCGGCTGGTGCGGGGCCTCGACTACTACTCGCGCACCGTCTTCGAATGGGTCACCGACCGTCTCGGCGCCCAGGGCACCGTCTGCGCGGGCGGGCGGTACGATGGGCTGGTGGCCCAGCTCGGCGGTCGGCCCGCTCCCGCCATCGGTTTTGCCATGGGGGTGGAACGGTTGGTGGCGCTTCTGGAGACGCTGGAGGGACCTCCCCCGGACGCCGCCCGTCCCGACGCTTACCTGGTGCTGGCCGGCGAAGCGGCGGCGGAGCGGGGGCTGGTGTTGGCCGAGCGGTTGCGGCAGCAATTGCCGAAACTGAAATTACAGGTAAACTGCGGTGGCGGCAGCTTCAAGTCGCAGTTCAAGCGCGCCGACCGCAGCGGCGCCCGCCTGGCGCTGGTGTTGGGCGAGGAGGAGATCGAGCGGGGAGTGGTGGGCGTCAAATGGCTGCGGGAAGAGCGCGAACAGGAGAGCGTGGATCAGGAACGGCTGGCCGAGCGTCTGCAGCAGATCCTGTGACCGGATCTCCGCTGCGGCGGCGTATCGCCGCGTGGAAAGAACCTCGGTGGAGAATTTTGTCATGAGCACTTATCAAACCGAAGAGGAACAGGTCGAAGCCCTCAAGAAGTGGTGGGCGGAAAACGGCCGCTCGGTCATCGCCGGCGTGATCATCGGCCTGCTGGTGGTGGGCGGCGGCAAGGCCTGGATCGAATACAACCGGGTTCAGGCGGAGAACGCCTCGGCCTTCTATGAAGGGTTTTCGCAAGCCGCCGCCGCGGGCGATCTGGAAAAGGCGCTGAAAAGAGGAGAGGGGCTGATCCAGCAGTACGGACGCTCCACCTATGCCCGTTTCGCGGCCCTGGAGCTGGCGCGCTTGCAGTACGAGGCGGGCGAGAAGGAGAAGGCGCGCCAGCGGCTCCAGTGGGTGGTGGACAACGCCGGGGACGAAGCGCTGGCTCAGCTGGCGCGGGTGCGCCTCGCCCGCCTGGCGCTCGATGCCGGCGCGGTGGACGAGGCGGAACGGTTGGCGGCGAAGCCGGCGGCGGACGCCTGGGAGGGCGAGTTTCTCGGCATCCGCGGGGAGATCAAACTGGAAAAGGGAGACCGCGACGGGGCGCGCAAGGACTTCCAGGAGGCTCTTCGGAAAGGGGTCAGCACGCCCTTGTTGGTGCGCATGAAGCTGGCGGAGCTGGGGGGCTGAGAGGTTCATGGGGCGTCTCATAGCCGTTCTGCTGGCCGCCGCCCTCCTGGGAGGGTGCGGCACCATGGCTGATCCGCGCGAGTGGTTTGGGAGCGATGCCGGGCCCAAGCCGGCGGAGCTGAAGGATTTCGAGGCCACCCTGAAGCCCCAGCGCCTCTGGTCGGTGCAGGTGGGCAAGGGCTCGCCCCGTTTCAACCGGCTGGTGCCGGCGGTGGATGATCGCTTCGTCTATACGGTGAGCGCCGAGGGGGTGCTGCAGGCGCGCGACCGCCAGAGCGGCGCTCTTGCGTGGCAGGTGGAGACCGGGTTGCCGGCCTCGGCCGGCCCCGGACTGGGAGACGAGATGCTGCTGGTGGGAACCGCCGAGGGAGAAGTGGCGGCCTTCGATCGTGAGAAGGGCGAGCTGCTGTGGCGCCACAGCCTCTCCGGCGAGGTGCTCGCGGTGCCGGCGGAGGCCGACGGCGTGGTGGTGGTGCACACCGAAGACGGCAGACTCTACGGCCTTGCCGCGGAGACCGGCGAGCAGCTTTGGCTCTACAACCAGGGCACGCCGGTGCTCACCCTCCACGGCACCGCCTCTCCGGTGATCGACGAGGGCACGGTGTTCTGCGGCCTGGCCGGCGGCAAGGTGGTGGCGCTGTCGCTGGAGAGTGGCGTTCTGCAATGGGAGACGCACGTGGCCGTCCCGGCGGGCGGCTCGGAACTCGAGCGGATGGTGGACGTGGACGCCGACCCGCTCATCTACAGCGGCACGCTCTACGCGGCGGCCTACCAGGGACAGGTGGCGGCCCTGGGAGAGAACAGCGGCAAGGTGTTCTGGAAGCGGAAGGCGTCTGTCTACAACAACATGGCGGTGGATTGGCAGCAGTTGGCCTTCAGCGACGCCAAGGGCTGGCTCTGGTCGCTGGACCCCGACAGCGGAGCCGCCCGCTGGCGGGTCGAGGACCTGGCCTATCGCCGCCTCTCGCCGCCGGCCCTGCTGGGCGACTACGTGGTGGTGGGCGATTTCGAGGGCTATCTCCACTGGTTCTCGGCGGAGGACGGTGCGCCGGCGGCGCGCACCCGGGTGGGCGGGGCGCCCATCGTCGCCGCGCCGGTGGCGGTGGACGACGTCCTCTATGTGCTTTCCAGCGACGGAACCCTGGCGGCGATGAGGCTGCCCGACGAGGAGTAGGGCGTGCTCCCCGTCATCGCGCTGGTGGGCCGCCCCAACGTGGGCAAGTCCACTCTCTTCAACCGCCTCACCCGCAGCCGCGACGCCCTGGTGGCCGACCGCCCGGGCCTCACGCGCGACCGCAAATACGGCATCGGCCGCCTGGGCGACCGCCCCTATGTGGTGGTGGACACTGGCGGCATCAGCGGCGGCCGCGACGGCGTGGAGGCGCTCATGGACCGGCAGGTGCGCTTGGCCATCGAGGAGGCGGATCGCATCCTCTTTTTGGTGGACGCCCGCGAAGGGCTCACCGGCGGCGACGAACGGATCGCCGCCGAGCTGCGTCGCGCCGGCAAGCCGGTCACCCTGGTGGTGAACAAGAGCGAGAGCCTGGACCCTGATCTGGCGGCCGCCGAGTTTCACGCCCTGGGCTTGGGCGATCCGGTGCCCGTCTCCGCCGCCCATGGTCGGGGAGTGAAGCCGCTCGTCAACCGGGTGTTGGCGGAGCTTCCGCCGGCGGAGGAGCCGCCCCTGGAGGAGAAAGGCGTCCAGATCGCCGTGGTGGGGCGTCCCAACGTGGGCAAGTCCACCCTCATCAACCGCTTGCTCGGCGAGGAACGGCTGGTGGCCTACGACCAGCCGGGTACCACCCGCGACAGCGTGCAGGTCCCTTTCGAGCACCAAGGGCGGCGTTACACCCTGGTGGACACCGCCGGCGTGCGACGTCGCGCGCGGGTTTCCGAGGCGATCGAAAAGTTCAGTGTCATCAAAGCGCTGCAGGCGATGGAACAGGCCAACGTGGTGCTCTTGGTGCTCGACGCCCACGAAGGAGTCACCGAGCAGGACGCCAGCTTGGCGGGCCATGTGCTGGAGAGCGGCCGCGCGCTGGTGGTGGTGGTGAACAAGTGGGACGGCCTGGACCGTGAGCGGCGCGAACGGGTGAAAGGGGAGTTGGAGCGCAAGCTCCCTTTTCTCTCCTTCGCCGAGGTGAAGTTCGTCTCCGCCCTGCACGGGACGGGGGTGGGCCATCTCATGGAGGCAGTGGACGCCGCCTACCGGGCGGCGATGGCGGACCTCAAGACCTCCGACCTGACCCGCGTGTTGACGGAGGCCGTGCAGGAGCACCAGCCGCCGTTGGTGCGGGGGCGGCGCATCAAGCTGCGTTACGCCCACCAGGGGGGGCGCAATCCTCCCCTCATCGTGATCCACGGTAACCAGACCGAAGCGGTGCCCGCAGCCTACCAGCGTTATCTGGTGAACCGTTTCCGCGAAGCCTTCGGCCTCTGGGGCACGCCGGTGCGCATCGAATTCCGCACCGCCGAAAACCCCTACAAGGGCAAGCGCAACCGCCTCACGCCACGCCAGCGGCAGAAGCGCCGCCGACTGATGAAGCACGTCAAGCGCAGATAGCGGGAAGCGCCTGTGAAGCCCTGGGCGCTGTGGCATAATATCGGCCTTTTCCAAAAAGCGGAAACGAGCGGCAGCCGCCGCCTTCCGGGAGACCACGAGCCATGAACTTTTTCATCAACGACGCCCTGGCCGACGCCGCGGCCCCCGCGGCGGCCGCAGCCCAGCAGGCCCCCGGCGGCCTCATGGGCCTGATCTTTCCCCTCGGCCTCATCGTCATCCTCTATTTCTTCATGATCCGCCCTCAGGTGAAGCGCCAGAAGGAGCACAAGGCGCTGGTGGAAGGGCTCAAGAAGGGGGACGAGGTGCAGACCATGGGCGGTCTCATGGGGCGCATCACCGAGGTGGGAGAGAACTTCGTCAAGGTCGAAGTGGCGGACGGGGTGGTGGTCACGGTGCGCCGCGCCGCCGTGGAGGCGGTGATGCCCAAGGGCACTCTCAAAGAACTCTGAGAAGCGGTCGCCCGAGATGCTGAACAAATACCCCCTGTGGAAGAACCTGCTGGTCGCGGCGGTGATGCTGTTGGGGCTCTTCTATGCCCTGCCCAACGTCTTCGGCCAGGATCCGGCCGTCGTCGTTTCCGGAGTGCGCGGCGCAGGGGTGGACGAAGCGTTGCGCAAACGGATCGAAGAGTCCCTGAGCAAGGCCGGCGTGCCGCCCAAGGCGATGGAAATGAAAGAGGGACGCCTGTTGGTGCGCTTCGCCTCCACCACAGACCAGCAGAAGGCCCAGCACGTCATCGCCAAGGCGCTCGACGAGAACCACTCCTACGCCCTCACCATGGCCGCCAACGTGCCGGAGTGGCTGCAGGCGATGGGGGGGCGGCCCATGAATCTCGGGCTGGACCTGCGCGGCGGCATCCACGTGCTCATCGACGTGGACATGGACACGGCGCTGCGCGACAAGCTGGAGGCGTACACCGGCGACATCCGCGCCACCCTGCGCAAGCACAAGATCCGCTATCTCACGGTGAAGGCGGGCAAGTTGGGAATCGACGTCAAGTTCAAGGACGCGGCCACGCGGGACAAGGCGCAGGACGTGCTGGCCGAAGAGTTCCGCAATCTCGGCGTGGAGGCCAAGGAGCGGGAAGGCGCCTTCTTCGTTCATCTGACCCTGCCGCCCTCGGAGATCCGCGCCACCAAGAAGTTCGCCCTGCAGCAGAACATCACCACCATCCGCAACCGGGTCAACGCTCTCGGTGTGGCCGAGCCTTTGGTGCAGCAGCAGGGGGAACGCCGCATCGTGGTGGAGCTTCCGGGGGTTCAGGATCCCACCCAGGTGAAGAACATCCTCGGCGCCACCGCCACTCTGGAGTACCGCTTGGTGGATACCGAACACGACGCGCTGGAGGCGCAGCGAACCGGTCGCATTCCACCCGGCTCGCGTCTCTACAAGGTGCGGGGCGACGGCCGTCCCATCCTGCTCAAGAAGCGGGTGATCGTCACCGGAAACCAGATCACCGACGCCGCTTCGGGCTTCGATCAGCGCACCGGCAGCCCCATGGTGAGCGTCTCTCTCGACTCCAAAGGAGCGCGCCGCATGCGCAACGTCACCACCGAGAACGTGGGCAAGCCCATGGCCGTGGTCTTCAAGGAGACGCGGGTGGTGGGGCGTGACGCCCAAGGCAGGCCCATCAAGCGGCAGGTGGAGGAGGTGATCAGCGTCGCCAACATTCTCGAACCCTTCGGGCGTCGCTTCCAGACCACCGGCCTGGACAGCCCGCAGGAAGCGCACGAGCTGGCGCTGCTGCTGCGCGCGGGCGCCCTGGCCGCGCCCATCGACATCGTCGAGGAGCGCACCATCGGCCCCAGCCTGGGTGCCGACAACATCCGCCAGGGGCTCATTTCGGTGATCATCGGTTTCGTGGCGGTAGTGATCTTCATGGTGGTCTACTACCGGGTCTTCGGCCTCTTCGCCGATGCCGCCCTCTTGGCCAACCTGGTGTTGATCGTGGCCATTCTTTCGCTGTTGCAGGCCACCCTCACCATGCCGGGTATCGCCGGCATCGTGCTCACCGTGGGCATGGCGGTGGATGCCAACGTGCTCATCTACGAGCGCATCCGCGAGGAACTGCGGGTGGGCAGCACGCCGCAGGCGGCCATCCACGCCGGCTATGAGAAGGCGTTCAGCACCATCATGGACGCCAACATCACCACCCTCATCGCCGCGGTGGTGCTCTTCTCCATCGGCAGCGGGCCGGTGAAGGGGTTCGCTGTCACCCTGGCCATCGGCATCGTCACCTCCATGTTCACCGCCATCGTGGGCACGCGGGCCCTGGTGAACCTGGTCTACGGCGGCAAACGGATCAAGTCGCTGGCCATCTGACTGACAGGTATCCTTCCATGCGTCAACTGCTCTCGTCGGATCGTCAATTCAAGTTCATGGGGCAGCGTCGGGTGGCGCTGGTCCTCTCCGGCACGCTCATTCTCATCTCGCTGGTCTCCCTCTTCTGGCGGGGGCTCACCTTCGGCATCGACTTCACCGGAGGCACCCTCATCGAGGTGGCCTACGAGCAACCGGTGGAGCTGGATCGGGTGCGCAAGGTTCTCGCCGACGCCGGCTTCGGCGACGCCCAAGTGCAGCAGTTCGGCACCCCCAGGGAGCTGTTGATCCGCTTGGCGCCGCGGGAAGGGGTGAAGAGCTCGGAGCTCAGCGACAAGGTGTTCGCCGCGCTGAGCAAGGAGGCCAAGGGTAAGGTGGAATTGCGCCGCGTGGAGTTCGTCGGTCCCCAGGTGGGCGACGAGCTCACGGAAGACGGCGCCCTGGCGGTGCTGGTGGCTCTGATGGCCATTCTGATGTATGTGGCGGTGCGTTTCGAATGGCGTTTCGCGGTGGGGTCGGTGGCGGCGCTGGTGCACGACGTCACCATCACCCTCGGTTTCTTCTCGGTGACCCAGCTCGAGTTCGATCTCACCGTGCTGGCCGCGGTGCTGGCGGTGATCGGCTACTCGCTCAACGACACCATCGTGGTCTTCGACCGCATCCGCGAGAACTTCCGCAAGATCCGCAAGGGATCGCCGGAAGAGGTGATCGACGCCTCCATCAACCAGACGCTGTCACGCACCCTCATCACCTCGGGCACCACCCTGTTGGTGTTGCTGGCGCTCTTCTTCCTTGGCGGCGAGATCATCCACAACTTCTCGCTGGCCTTGATTCTGGGTATTGTGGTGGGCACCTACTCTTCCATCTACATCGCCAGCGCCGCCGCGTTGATGTTGGGGGTGAGCAAAGCCGACCTGATGCCGGCGCAAAAGGAGGGGGCGCGTCTCGACGACATGCCCTGAAGAGGGCCGTTCACCGTTTCTGTTGCCACCAGTGGTGGACGATGTCCCCCACGTCCAGGTCGTCCGGGCCGGATCGCCAGCTTTTCGAGAGAGGCACGTCGGCGCTGGCGGGCGGCGGCTCTGGAGGAAAGACCTGGAAACGGGTGGGCAGGGGCGTGGCGTCTCCCACGGCCAGCACCTCGCCGCGGCTCAGCGAAGCGAGGATCTCCGCCAGGTCCGCCTCGCCCTCCGGCATCAGCCCTTTCACGTAGGCTTGGTCGTCCGGGTTGCTGATGCGCAGGCAAAGATAGTTGGAACACTGGGCCAACACCGTCTCCGAGAGCTCGGTGGGGCGCTGGCTCACCACGCAGAGCGCGACTCCGTATTTCCGTCCCTCTTTGGCGATGCGCTCCATGGCGCGGCGGGTGGCCGCCAGTTCGGGACTGCCTTCGCGGGGCAGGTACTGGTGCGCCTCTTCGCACACCAGCAGGATGGGAAACTCTCGGCGCCTGGGGTTCCAGTAGTTGAACTCGTAGGCCAGGCGGGCGATTTGCGAGGAGACCATAGGGCGCACGTCGGAAGGAATGGGGCTGAGATCGATGACGGTGATCTGCCGCTTGGGCTCCCCCAGCCCGATGAAGTCGCGCAGCAGGCTCTCCAGGTGCTCTGACTGGGTCCGTTTTTGCGGGCGCAGAAGAAAATCGTAGCGGCGGTCGTTGTACATCGATTGGAACCGCACCAGGAAATTGTCGAAAGCGCCGTAGAGGGTGCCCTTGGTCTTGCCGAAGTCGAGTTGCTGCTCGTTGGCCTGCTTGAAGTGGAGGTAGAGCTCCTTGAGGGAGAAATAGACCGGCGAGTCCACCGAAAGCTGCTCCAGGCCCAGGTGGGCATTGGCTTTCTTGCGCAGGGCGTAGAGCACGTCGCGCAGGTAGGCGATCTGCAAAGTGGCGGTGGGGTCGGTCTTGTCGATGAGAAAATCCACCAGCTCCGCATAAGTGAGCAGCCAGTAGGGGATCTCCAGTTCACGGGCATCGAGATGACGCACAACCTCTTCAGGGAAGGGGCTGTGCAGACGCCCGTCCTCGTCGCGCCAGCCGTATTCACCGTGCAGGTCGAGCAGAACCACATGGGCATTGGGCATGGCGCGCAGGGTGCGCTGCAGCAGGCTGGTGACCGTCCAGGACTTTCCCGCACCCGACTGGCCCAGAATGGCCAGATGGCGGGTGAACAGCGGGTTGGGGTCGAGATAGACGTCGATGGAGTTACGGCTGCTCAGTTTTCCCAGGGCGAGATCTTCGCTGCGAAACCGGTCGAACAGTACTTCGAGCTGGCGGGCGCTGATTAAGTGCACCTCGGCACCGGTGACCGGATATTCCTTGACGCCCCGGTCGAACTCCCCACGCTGCGAGATTTGGCCCAGCGGTAGGAGGCTCAGATAGCGTTTTCGCACGATGCGGGCGGCGGTGCCGGTGAGTGTTCGGGCGTCGCTGCTCCCGCTCGTCACCTGCATCGGCGGATCTTCCCACATGCGGATCACCTGTCCGAGTATGTGGATGTTGCCTTGTTTGACGAGCAACTGGGTGCCGATCTGTCCCACGGGGATCTCCTCGCGGCCCAGCCGCATGACGGGCTCGAAGCCTTCCGCCTCGGTGTAGAGCGTAGCGGTCAGGCGGCCGCCGGAGACTTCGGTGATATGACCGATGAGCGTGTCTTCCGTCGTTTGCATGAGTACTTCCTGGATGATTCCTTCTTTTTTCGGTTGCCAGGGCGATTGGTGGGTATATTTTTGGAGTTTAATCGATAAAATGACCTGAAAGGCCGGGCAAATGCGCAGGGTGTGATCCGTGCGGCATTTAGGTGGCCGGACGGGCCTGCCGCCGGTCCAAGAATTCTACGAGCACCCAGGGTCAGGAGGGAGATGAAACGAATCACCATCGTCGGCGCCGGTTTCGGCGCGCTCACCGCCATTCGGAAGTTGCGCCGGCAGCGCTCCGATCTGCAGATCGACGTGGTCGCGCCGCAGCCCGAGTTCGTCTATCTTCCCGGGCTCATCTGGATTCCCACCGGCCTGCGCGAGCCGGCCGATCTGGTCATTCCTCTGGACTCTTTCTTCCGCCGGCTGAATGTGCGCTTTCATGCCGCTTCGGTCACCGGCCTGGAAGAACGAGGGAGAGTGGTGGTGACCGACGCTGGCAAGTTGGAGAACGACGGCTTGATCATCGCCAGCGGCGGCCGCTTTCTCAAAAAACTGCCCGGCATCGAGCACGCCATCACTCCTTGCGAGGGAATCGCCGCCGCCGAGAAGATCCGCGACCGCCTTCACGCCATGGAGGGCGGCACCATCGCCTTCGGCTTTGCCGGCAACCCCAAGGAGCCCGCGGCCATGCGCGGCGGCCCCATGTTCGAATTTCTCTTCGGCATCGACCGCTGGCTGCGCAAGCAGGGAAAGCGGAACCGGTTCGAGCTGGTCTTTTTCACTCCCGCGCCGAAACCAGGGCAGCGGCTTGGGGAAAAGGCGGTGAAAGGGATTCTTTCCACCATGGCGAAACGGGGCGTGAAAACCCACCTGGGCCACAAGCTCAAGCGCTTCGAGGCCGACAAGGTGGTGACCGAGGGCGGCGAGTTTCACGCCGACCTGATTCTGTTCATGCCGGGAATGACCGGCAACGCTTGGTTCGACGCCACCGAGCTGCCCCGTTCCGAAGGGGGGCTGATCAAAGCCAACGAATTCTGTCAGGTGGTGGGTTGGGAACGGGTCTATGTGGCGGGCGATTCCGGCAGCTTTCCCGGGCCGGGCTGGTTGCCCAAACAGGCGCACATGGCCGACCTGCAAGCGGAAGCCGCGGCGGCGAACCTGATCGATGAGCTGGAGGGGCGGCAACCCAAGCGGGGCTTCCGGGCCGAGCTCATCTGCATCATCGACAGTTACGACACCGGCATGATGGTGTACCGCACCGAGAAGCGGAACCTGGTTTCACCCTCCTTCGTCGGTTTCCACTGGGCCAAGCGCCTGTTCGAAAACCACTATCTTCGCGAATACCGAAAGTAGGCGGCGCTCCTCCATGAAGTTCGAAAACCTTTCCGAAGAGGAGCGCAAGGCCGCGCGTCATCCTCACGAATACTTCCTCATCAACCTCATCACCAATCACATCCTGGTCTTCGTCGGCCTGCTCGGCATGGCCAAGCAGGAGCCCTACCTCATTCTCATCGTGCCGGCCGTTTCCATCTCCATTCTCACCTATCTGGTGTGGCGGGCGAGCCGGTCGGCCGGGCGGGACGGCTGGTTCGTCTTCTGCCATTGGCAGCTCTGCGCCCGGCGCAGCCGCTTTTTCATCGGCATGATCCTGCTCATGGGGCTGGGCATCGTTGTCATCCTCGCCAGCGTGGGCGGACAGGTGCAGGATCTCAGGCCGGGTCATTACGCCATCGGCGGACTGGTGATGCTCCCCACCTTGTTCACGGTGCTGGTGTTGATTCTCATGGAGTCGGACGCGGTGCACAAGGCCAACGTCGGCGAGGTGCCCGACTGGCTGGTGAAACGCCACCCCCCGCCTCCCACCTATGCGGCGCTTTCGGCCGCCGGGGGGACGTGATGGGGCGTTCGGTCTTCTGGCCGGTGTTGCTGTTCAGTTTGGCGGCGGTGATCCTTGCCATGTGGTTGCCGGGCGGCCCCCGACCGAGGCCTCCTCACGATCTGCCTTGGCAGATCGAGCGGCTGCCGGACGGCTCCTCTCGGGTCTTCGGCGTTGCCCTCGGCCGCACCACTTTGGCGGAGATGGAACAGCACCTCCAGGAGAGAGCGGAAGTGAGTCTCTTCGCCGCCGATTCGGGCTCGAGGGTGGTGGAGGCCTATTTCAACAAGGTGGTTCTCGACGGCCTCAAGGCGAAGATGGTGGCCACGCTGGGGTTCGACGCCGCGATGCTGGAGCGCATCTTCTCCCGAGGTGCCCGCATCGCCACGCTGGCCGAGGGCAAGCGCAAGGTGACGCTCTCCGGCGAGGATCTGGCGCTGGCACGGCGCGCGCCGGTGGTGGCCATCACCTATCTGCCCGCCATCGACCTGGACGAAGCCACGGTGCGCGGCCGTTTCGGGGCGCCTGCGCGGAGAATCGCCGAACCGGGCGGAAAGGTGGTTCACTGGCTCTACCCCGAAAAAGGGCTGGACGTGGCCATCGGCAAAGAGGCGAAGGAGGTTCTCCAGTATGTGCGACCGGCCGATTTTCCACGCTTGCTGAAGCCGTTGGAAGCGGCGTCGAAGTGAGACCGGACGCTTTCGAGCGGAGCCGCATTCAATCCTCGTCGGGGTAGTTCAGGCCCACCCGCTTCCTCTTCTCTCCGCTTTCCTGCGGCTCTTCGTCCTCGTCGAGGAGGATGCGGTGGGCGTCCCCTTCCAGGTCGTCGTATTGGCCCTTCTTGATGGCCCAGAAGAGGATGGCGACGAACACCAGGCCGAAGAAGATCATGCCGGGGATGAGGGTGTAGATGACTTCCATGGCCTTCAGCGCCTCTTGAAGAGGGTGCGGATACGGGCGGCGTTGCCGATGACGAGCAGGGAACTCACCGGCATGGAGACGGCCGCGATCAAGGGGGTGATCTTGGCCGCCACGGCCAGCGGTACCATGATCGCATTATAGAGGATGGAGATGCCGATGTTCTGGCGGATGGTGCGGATGGTCCGTCGCGACAGCTCGCTCGCCAGGTGGATCTTTTCCAACTCGTCGCCCATGAGGACGATGTCGGCGCTCTCCACCGAGACGTCGGTGCCGGAGCCGATGGCGATGCCCACCTCCGCCCGGATCAGCGCCGGCGCGTCGTTGATGCCGTCGCCCACCATGGCCACCCGGTGGCCGTCCCGTTGCAGATGGCGGATCACTTCGTCCTTCTGCTCGGGCAGCACTTCGGCGATCACCTCCATGCCGCCGAGGCGCCGGGCCACTGCCTCGGCGGTGGCGCGCTTGTCGCCCGAGAGCAGGGTGAGGCGCATGCCGGCCTGGCGCAGGCTTCGGATGAGGGCGGGCGCGTCGGCACGCAGTTCGTCGCCCACGCCGAGAATGGCCAGGTGGCGGCCATTCTCCGCCAGGTGCACCACCGACATGGCATCCTCCTCCATCCGGCGCGCTTTCTCCAGCAAACTCGCATCCAGCTCGACGCCCAGCGAGGCGAGCCAGCGCTCGGTGCCGAGCGCCACGGAGCGCCCCTCCACCCGGGCGCGGATGCCCTGGCCGGGCCGGGCGGAGAAATCGCTGACCGGCGCCTTCTCGAAGGAGAGACGCCGTTCCCGGGCGGCGGCGACGATGGCCCTGGCCACCGCATGTTCCGAGAGGCGCTCGGCGGCCGCCGCCAGGAAGAGGAGCCGGTCGGCATCGGCGTCGCTGCGCGTCTCCATCCGCACCAGGCGCATTTCGCCGCGGGTGAGGGTGCCGGTCTTGTCGAAGACGAAATGGTCGATGTGGGCGAGGCTCTCGAGCACGGCGCCGTTCTTCACCAGGATGCCGTGGCGCGCCCCCTGGCCCGAGGCCACGGCGATGGCCATGGGAGTGGCCAAGCCAAAGGCGCATGGGCAGGTGATGATGAGCACCGAAGTGGCCGCCATCAACGCCAGCTCGAAATCGCGGCCGTACCAGACGAGAAAGGTGATCGCCGCCAGGGTGAGGGTGGCGCCCACGAACCAGGGCACGATGCGGTCGGCGGTGCACTGAATGGGGGCCTTGGATGCCTGGGCCTCCTCCACCAAGTGGATGATGCGTCCCAGGGCGGTGTCTCGGAGGGTGCCTGTCACCTCCACGGTGAGGGCGCCGTTGCCGTTGAGAGTGCCGGCGGACACCTTGTCGCCCGGCTTTTTTTCCACCGGCCGGGATTCGCCGCTGAGCATCGATTCGTCCACTGTGGTCTCGCCTTCGCGGATCACGCCGTCCACAGGGATCTTGTCGCCGGGCTTCACCCGCACGCGGTCGCCGGGCCGGATGCGCCGGATGGAGACCACCTCCTCCTCGTCGCCCCTGAGGCGGGTCGCCACCCGGGGCTGCAGATCGAGAAGCCTTTGGGTGGCGGCCACGGCGTGCCGCTTGGAGACCGCTTCCAGATGGCGGCCCACCAGGATCACGAATAGAAAGTTCACCACGGTGTCGAAATAGACTTCGTGATCGGGGGCGCCGGTGAGGGTCACCCAGGTGGAGTAGCCCCAGGTGATGGTGGCGCCGATGGCGATGGGCAGATCCATGCCCAGATGCCCGGTGCGCAGAGAGGTCCAGGCGCCGCGCAGGAAGGGCCAGCCGGAGTAGAAGAGGGTAGGGGTGGCGAGCAGCAGGCCCACCCAATGGAACAGCCCGCGGAACTCGCCCTGGCTGGCGCCGGCATAGAGCGCGATGGAGACCCACAACAGGTTCATCATGGCGAAGCCGGCGAAGACGATGCGGAACAGCAGCGCGCGGTTCTGCTTTTTCAGGCGTCCTTCGGCGGTTTCCGGGTCGAAGGGGACCGCTGCGTAGCCGATGCGGGCGAGCCGTTCGAGGATCTGCGACAGGCGGATTTGGCGCTCGTCCCAGCGCAGCAGCAGCCGCTTGGCTGAAAGGTTCACCCGGGCGGAGAGCACGCCCGGCAGTCGGGAGAGGCTCTGCTCGATGAGCCAGACGCAGGCGGCACAGTGGATGCCTTCCACCAGCAGGTGGATTTCGCGGACGTCGCCCTCCCGGTGGACGAACTCCTCCTGGACCTCTTCCAGGTCGTAGAGCGCCAGGTCTTTGGGCGGCTCCGGCGGAGGGGCCAACAGGGCGCCTTCGGGCGTGCGCTGGTAGAAGCCCTCCATGCCCGCGGCATAGATGGCCTGGCACACCGACTGACAACCGAAACAGCAGAAGCGCCGTTCCCGGCCGGCCACCTCGGCCTTGAACTGCTCCGGATCCGGGGGCAGCGGCAGGCCGCAATGGAAACAGCCCGGGCGGGAATCCTCGGAACTCGAGGTCTCCTTCATCGAACCGACCGGATCGGCTGGCTTCTTCTCCGGCTCACGGAGCCTGGACGCTGATGCGACGGGTGGTTTTCAGCGCGTCCTTGCCTTTGTGCAGGGTGGCGGTGAGATCCCAGATGCCCTTCAAGGGGAATTTGAGCACGGCGCTGTAGACGCCGGGAGCGACCCGTTGCATCTCCTGCTTGAAATCGGAAGCGGCGTCGCTGGGGCGGTAGGCGGAGATCACCGCCCGGTCTCCCTCCACCGGCACGCCCGCCCTGTCCACCACGGTGAAGGTGTAGCGTGCGGGCTGGCCCACGTGGGGCTTGTGCGCCGCGGCCAGCTTCATCCGCCAGCCGAGGCGCTCCCGCGCCTGGCGCCGCTCCGCGAACTCCTGTTCCAGATCGCGTCCCTTGCGGTAGTAGTCCTTGTCCACCAGGCCGGGATTGGTGACGATGGCGGTGACGATGAAGCCCACGTTGACCAGCAGCACCACCGCGATGGCGAAGATCCAGCCCAGCACCCAAGGGTTGCGGAACGCCTCTTTGTTGGACTGCGAGATGCGGGGCCGCCGTTTGCCCACCGATTCACTCATGAAAGTTCACCTCGTTCATTTCGGCGCGAAGAACATGCTTTCGTAAGTGGCCTTTTTGTTCGGATCCTCGATGCCCACCACCTTGAACAAGATCGGCGTGCGCTCCTCTTTGATGGCGCTCGACGGCGCCTTGATGTAGACGGTGTAAGAGGTGTCGTTGCCCTTGCGCGCATAGAGGGGTTTCTCGGCGCCCTTGAGGGTCATGCCGGGGATGCCTTCCGCGGTGAGCTTCACGTGGAAGTCCTTGTCGGTCTTGTTGAGGATCTTGATGCGGTACTTGTTCTGGATGGAACCATCGCTGAGCTCCACGAAGAGCGGCGCACGCTCGTGGAGCACTTTCAGTTCGATGGTGCCCAGATGGGTGAGACCGTAGATGATGCCGCTGAGTGCCAGCGTGAGGATGGTCAGATAGATGAGCGGCCTCGGCCGGCGGTAGAGAGGCAACCGCTGCTTGCCCTCCATCTCGTCCAGCGAGGCGTAGCGGATCAGCCCTTTGGGCTTGCCGATCTTTTCCATCACCGCGTCGCAGGCGTCGATGCAGAGCGCGCAGGTGATGCAGCCCTCCTGCTGGCCGTTGCGGATATCGATGCCGGTGGGGCAGACCGCCACGCACTGCTTGCAGTCGATGCAGTCGCCTTGCCCTTCGGGGACCTTCCCCTTTTTCAGGCGGCCACGTGGTTCGCCGCGGTTGTAGTCGTAGGTGGGAAGAATGGTCTCCTTGTCGTACATCACCCCCTGGATGCGGGCGTAGGGGCAGAGCCAGAAACAGGCCTGCTCGCGCAGCTTTCCGGCCAGGGTGAAGGTGCCCACGGTGAAAAGGCCGACCACCCCGTAGGCCACGGAACTGGCCTGGCCGGTGAAGAAGTCGTGCCAGAGCTGGAAGGCGTCGGTGAACCAGGCCACGAAGCTGAGGCCGGTGAGCACCGAGATGGCCAGCCAGATGGCCCATTTCAGCCCCAGCTTGCGCGCTTTCTCCGCGGTCCAGGGGCCCTCCTCCAGCTTGCGTCGCTTGGCCGGCGGCCCCTCGATCTTCTCTTCCAGCCAGGTGAAGACATCGGTCCAGGCGGTCTGGAAGCAGAAGAAGCCGCAATAGACGCGCCCGGCGATGGAAGTGACCGCCGCCAGCAGCATGGCGAAGAAGAGCAGCACCAACGACAGCATCCACACATCCTGGGGCAAGACGGTGATGTCGAAGATGTGGAACTGCCGGTTGGGAATGTCGAACAGCACCGCCTGGCGGCCGTGCCAGCGCAGGTAGGGGCCGAGGAAAAAGATCAGCCAGACGGAATGGGTGATCCATTTGAGACGCCGCCACCTGCCCGTCACGCGCTTGGCGTGGATCTTTTCGTCGCCGGTGTTGACGTGCCAGTTGGCGGCTTCTTCGTAGATGTCGTCTTCGTACTTGGGTGCGGTGGAACCTGCGTTTTCGCTCACGGGCTTCTCCTGATTGTCTGGAAAGCCATCCCGTACGGCTGCGGGATAACCTTGCAATGATACAACAGAACCGCGGAAGATGCTGCCACCGTAACGCGCTGAAGTCACTGATATTTCACAATAAAGCGCTGTTTTTGCCGCCGCGTGTCGCATCGGCGTCCGCGAAAGGCCGGATAAACCGCACACGCCAATCGCCACGGCGGTCGAATGGCGAAGGCCATCGAAAGAACCGCCAAACAGCGGAAATCGATGCGGTCTGGTGCAATGTTCGAGCTCGAAAAAAAGAAAGGGGCCGAAGCCCCTTTCCCGGTTGAGGTTGTCGGGTTTCGGCTCAGTCGTCGGAGTGGCTTTCGTTCATCAGCTTTTTCAGCTTGATGCCCAGATACACCAGCATCACGACGGCAAAGGCCACGGAGAGGTAGGATGCGATGGCTACCCAGTCGGTCATGGTGATCCCTCCCTATGCTTTCATGAAAAGCCCGCGGGGCGTTTCTCCCCGCGGGCGAACGGCCGTTATTGTCCGCCACCCAGCTCGTGGACGTAGACGGCCAGCTTCTTGATCTGAGTCTCGCTCAGGCGGTTCTTCCAGGCCGGCATCTTCGCCTTGCGGGTCTTGGGATCGCTGGGATCGTTGACGCCATGGGCGATGGTGTACTTGATGCTCGCCAGCTGATCCTCTGCCTTGAAGCGCCAGATCTTGTCGGTGAGGTTGGCCGAGCCGAGGGCCTGCATCCCCTTGCCGTCGGGACCGTGGCAGCCCACGCAGCCCTTGGCGGTGAACAGCGGCTCTTCGGTCACCTTGCCGTTGTAGATGGCGTTGGCCAGCTTGTCGATCTCTTCGGGGGTGAGCTGGTTGCCGCCCATTTTCGGCATCATGCCCTGGCGTCCGTTGGTGATGGTCTGCAGGATGGTGTCGATCTTGCCTCCGTAGAGCCAGTCGTCGTCCACCAGCGAGGGGAAGCCGGGGTTGCCTTGGCCGCCCGAACCGTGGCAGGCGGCGCAGTTGTCGCCGAAGAGCACCTTGCCCGAACGGCTGATGTACTCCTTCAGTTCGTTGTCGGCCAGGATCGCCTTCACGTCCATCTTGGCGATCTTGGCTTCATAGGGCGCGCGGATCGACTCCACCTCGGCCAGATCCTTCTTGTACTCCTTGACGGCGGTCCAACCGGCGATGCCCTTGGTATGGCTGTGCAGCAGCGGCCAGGCGGGATAGTAGATGCCGTACACCAGCACCAGGATCCAGCTGGCATGCAGGCCGATCATCCACCATTTGGGTGGCTGATTGGTCAGCTCCGCCAGGGTATCGTCCCAGACGTGCCCCGTGGTCTGACCGTGAGGATTGCTCTTTTCGCTCATTTTTCGTTCTCCAAGTCCGTATTCTCTTCTTCAAAGGGAATATGACGTTGCGATTCGTATTGCTCCTTGTTCTTCGGGTTGAAGACGCGGGCGTAGATCCACACCATGGCCAGGAAGGCCCCGACGGTGACGATCA
>JALSRN010000090.1 GCA_026984735.1 Sedimenticola sp.
TCGAGATCGAGAGCCGCCCCGGCGAAGGCAGCCGCTTCATCGGTTTGTTTCCCGCCGAACGGCTGGTTAAACTTGATTCCCCTTCGAGTTCCAGCGACAGGTGACTCACCATGGACACCCAGGCTTTTGGCGGTTACCCCTTCACCCGCATGCGGCGGATGCGCCGCGACGACTTCTCCCGGCGCCTGATGCGCGAGACGGTGCTCACTCCCGACGACCTAATCCAACCAGTCTTCGTGCTGGAAGGCAAGGGTGAACGCGAGCCCGTCCCCTCCATGCCCGGCGTCGAGCGCATGAGCATCGACCTGCTGGTGGAAGAGGCGCGCCAGCTGCTCCGCCTCGGCGTGCCGGCCATGGCGCTCTTCCCGGTCACTCCTCCAGAAGCCAAGAGCGAGAACGCCGAGGAGGCCTACAACCCCGACGGTCTGGCCCAGCGCGCGGTGCGCGCGCTCAAGGAGGCCGTGCCCGAGCTGGGCGTCATCACCGACGTCGCTCTCGATCCCTTCACCACCCACGGCCAGGACGGCCTGATCGACGAGGAGGGCTACGTGCTTAACGACGAGACGGTGGAGGTGCTGGTGAAGCAGGCCCTCTCCCACGCCCAGGCAGGCGCCGACATCGTCGCCCCTTCGGACATGATGGACGGCCGCGTGGGCGAAATCCGCGACGTACTGGAGTCGGAAGGGTTCGTCAACACCCGCATCCTCGCCTACTCCGCCAAATACGCCTCCAGCTACTACGGTCCCTTCCGCGACGCCGTGGGCTCGGCGGCCAACCTGGGCAAGGGGAACAAGTACACCTACCAGCAGGATCCGGCCAACAGCGACGAGGCGCTGCGCGAGGTGGCGCTGGATCTCCAGGAGGGGGCCGACATGGTGATGGTGAAACCCGGCATGCCCTACCTGGACATCGTGCGCCGGGTGAAGGAGCAGTTCGGCGTGCCCACCTTCGTCTACCAGGTGAGCGGCGAGTACGCCATGCACATGGCGGCGGCGCAGAACGGCTGGCTGGACGAGAAGGCGGTGGCGGCCGAATCGTTGATCTGCATCAAAAGAGCGGGCGCCGACGCCATTCTCACCTATTTCGCCAAGCGCGCCGCCCAGTGGTTGAACGGTTGAAGGACAAACGCCGAAAATGACGTTTCCTTCATAACCATTTGATAATACATGGATTGACTTGAAAAGGGCGCTTGACCTGGATCATTTCCCTTTCCGATCGGGCCGTTTCGGATAGACCGCCCTTATTTCTGCCCCCAATGGTTTTGATTTCCCCTCGGGGCTGTCTTTTCTTTAGCATCCTCGGCACGTTCCCGCACTGCGTTTGCGCAATGCCGGGGAAACCTTCCCCATCCATCAACCAATCTGAAGTAAAGAGGACAGCTATGACGACGGGCCTGATTTTTGCGCTGCTATGCGCCATCGCGGCCGTTGGCTATGGCGTGTATTCCATGAAGTGGATACTGGCCAAGCCCACCGGCAATGAACGAATGAACGAGATCGCCGACGCCGTGCAGGCGGGCGCGGCCGCCTACCTCAACCGCCAGTACACCACCATCGGCCTGGTGGGCCTAGTGCTCTTCGTGGTCATCGGCATCTTTCTGAGCTGGGCCACCGCCACCGGATTCGCCATCGGCGCCATCTTCTCCGGCCTTGCCGGCTACATCGGCATGAACATCTCGGTGCGGGCCAACGTGCGCACCGCCCAGGCCGCCTTCGAAGGGCTGAACGCCGCCATGCAGGTGGCCTTCCGCGGGGGCGCCATCACCGGCCTGCTGGTGGTGGGGCTGGGCCTCCTCGGGGTGGCCGGCTTCTACGCCATCCTGCTGTTGATGGGCGTGGCGGATCCGCTCCATCCGCTGGTGGGTCTGGCCTTCGGCGGCTCGCTCATCTCCATCTTCGCCCGTCTCGGCGGCGGCATCTTCACCAAGGGCGCCGACGTGGGCGCCGACATCGTGGGGAAGGTGGAGGCCGGCATCCCCGAGGACGACCCGCGCAACCCCGCGGTGATCGCCGACAACGTGGGCGACAACGTGGGCGACTGCGCCGGCATGGCCGCCGACCTGTTCGAGACCTACGCGGTGACCGTGGTGGCCACCATGCTGCTGGGCAGCCTCATGGTGAAGGGCGAGAACTCCACCATGGCGGTGCTCTATCCCCTGGTCCTCGGAGGCATCTCCATCATCGCCTCCATCATCGGCACCTTTTTCGTCAAGGCGCGCGAGGGCGGCAAGATCATGAACGCGCTCTACCGCGGCCTGATCACCGCAGGGGTCATCTCCGCCGTGGTCTTCTATCCCGCCACCGCCTTGATGTTCGGCGACGGCATCGACATCGGAGGCGCCACCGTCAGCAGCATGAACATCTATCTTTCGGCGCTCATCGGCCTGGCCCTCACCGCACTCATGGTGGTGATCACCGAGTACTACACCGCCACCGAGTTCAGCCCGGTGCGCCACATCGCCGAGGCCTCCACCACCGGCGACGGCACCAACGTCATCGCCGGCCTGGGCGTCTCCATGAAGGCCACCGCGGCGCCGGTGCTCTCCATCTGCGCCGCCATCTGGGGCGCCTATGAGCTGGCGGGCCTCTACGGCATCGCCATCGCCGCCACCTCCATGCTCTCCATGACCGGCATCATCGTGGCCCTGGACGCCTACGGCCCCATCACCGACAACGCCGGGGGCATCGCCGAGATGGCCGAACTGGACGAGAAGATCCGCGGCATCACCGATCCGCTGGACGCCGTGGGCAACACCACCAAGGCGGTGACCAAGGGTTACGCCATCGGCTCCGCGGGGCTGGCCGCCCTGGTGCTCTTCGCCGACTACACCCACACCCTGTCGGCCACCGGGGTGGCGGCGCTGCAGAACCTGCGGTTCGATCTCTCCGACCACATGGTGATCATCGGCCTCTTCATCGGCGGACTGGTGCCCTACCTCTTCGGCTCCATGGCCATGGAGGCGGTGGGCCGCGCCGCCGGCGGCATCGTCAACGAGGTGCGACGCCAGTTCAGGGAGATGCCGGGCATCATGGACCGCACCCAGAAGCCCGACTACTCCAAGGCGGTGGACATGCTCACCAAGGCGGCCATCAAGGAGATGGTGATCCCTTCCCTGCTGCCCATCCTGGTGCCCCTCCTGGTGGGCCTGATCCTCGGCCCCAAGGCGCTGGGCGGCGTGCTGCTGGGCACCATCGTCACCGGGCTCTTCGTGGCCATCTCCATGACCACCGGCGGCGGCGCCTGGGACAACGCCAAGAAGTACATCGAGGACGGCAACTTCGGCGGCAAGGGTTCCGACGCCCACAAGGCGGCGGTCACCGGCGACACCGTGGGCGACCCCTACAAGGATACCGCCGGCCCCGCCGTCAACCCGCTGATCAAGATCATCAACATCGTGGCGCTGCTGCTGGTGCCGCTGTTGGCCTGATCCTGTCCCTCCCCGCCGCCAGGCGGCGGGAATCGAAAAAAAGCCCCGGCAGCGCCGGGGCTTTTTTCTTGGGGAGAGAATCTTCTCAGAGGTCGTAGCCCCGCTCGTCGTGGAGCACGATGTCGAGCCCCTCCTGTTCCTGCTCGGCATCGACACGCAGACCTCCGGTGACCACAGCGACCACCTTGAGGATCACCCAGGTGACCACGGCGGTGAACGCCACCGCGCTCACCACGCCGATGAACTGCACCCCGAGCTGCCCGCCCATGGAGTGGATGCCGTCGGCGAAGCCGTAGCCGCTGAACACCCCCAGGCTGGTGGCCGAGAAAACTCCGGCCATCAGAGTGCCCAACATGCCGCCGACGCCGTGCACCGGAAAGACGTCCAGCGAGTCGTCGATCTTGAGCACCCGTTTGAGATACAGGGTGGCGCTGAAACAGACGGCGCCGGCCAAAAGGCCGATGATCAGCGCGCCGCCGGGGCCCACATAGCCCGAAGCGGGGGTGATGGTCCCCAGCCCGGCCACCATGCCGGTGACCACGCCCAGCACGCTGGGTTTGCCGAAGCGCACCCACTCGATGGTCATCCAGGTCATGGCGCCCGCCGACGCCGCGATGTGGGTGGCCAAAACGGCCATGGCGGCGTTGCCGTCGGCGGCCAGGGCGCTGCCGCCGTTGAAGCCGAACCAGCCCACCCAGAGCATGCCGGCACCGGCCACCGTCATGGTCATGTTGTGCGGCATCATGGGAGCCTCGGGAAAGCCCCGGCGGGGCCCCAGCACCAGCGCCGCCACCAAAGAGGCGACGCCCGCGGTGATGTGCACCACCACGCCTCCGGCGAAATCATAGAGCCCCATGCCGCCGAGCCAGCCGCCGCCCCAGACCCAGTGGGCCACGGGCACGTAGACCAGCAGCAACCAGAGCGCGCTGAACAGCAGCATGGCCGAAAATTTCATGCGCTCGGCGAAACCTCCGATCACCAGCGCCGGGGTGATGATGGCGAAGGTCATCTGGAAGATCATGAAGAGGGATTCGGGAATCCGGCCGCTGAGGCTCTCGCGGCCCACGCCGGCCATGAGCACCTTTCCCAGATCCCCGATCCAGGCGTTGCCCTCGCCGAAGGCCAAGCTGTAGCCGGCCACCAGCCACAGAAGCGACACCACACCGGCGATGGCGAAACACTGCATGAGCACGGAGAGCACGTTCTTGGTACGCACCAGCCCGCCGTAGAAGAGCGCCAGACCGGGGAGGGTCATGAAGAGCACCAGGGCGGTGGCGGTGAGTATCCACGCCGTGCTGCCACTGTCGGGAGCGGCCGGCGCCGCCGACGCGCTGGCCGCGAGAAAGAGCAGAGGGAGGGTAATCAATGACAAGTGCCTGTTTTTCATCTCGAATCACCTGGGGTATGGAAAAACGCACAAATCATAACGAAAAAAAAGCCGGCATGCAGAGCATGCCGGCCCATTGCTATTACCAAAGGGAGTAACGTAATGGTCAGAAAACCAGCGAGGCTGTGATCTCGCAACGGGTCAGACCCGCGCTCCCCGGGAAAGTTCACTCCCCTTCACAAAAAGGTGACCCCCACCTGGAAGAGCTTCTCCACCTCGCCGATACGCCGCTTGTCCACCAGAAAGAGGATCACGTGGTCCTCGGGCTCGATGACGGTGTCGTGGTGGGCGATGATCACCTCCTCGCCACGGACGATGGCGGCGATGCTGGTGCCCCGCGGCAGCTTCACCTCCTCCAGCCGGCGCCCCACCACCTTGGAGGATTCGCGATCGCCATGGGCGATGGCCTCGATGGCCTCGGCGGCGCCCCGGCGCAAGGAGTGCACCATCACCACGTCGCCGCGCCGCACGTGGGTCAACAGCGTGCCGATGGTGGCCTGCTGGGGCGAGATGGCCACGTCGATGGGACCGGCCTCCACCAGCTCCACGTAGGAGGTGCGGTTGATCAGCGCCATCACCCGGCGGGCGCCCAACCGCTTGGCCAGCATGGCGGAGAGAATGTTGGCCTCGTCGTCGTTGGTGACCGCGCAGAAGACGTCGGTCTCGTCGATGCCCTCCTCCAGCAGCAAATCCTCGTCCGCCGCGTCTCCCTGCAGCACGATGGTCTTGCGCAGCTCTTCGGAGACGGCGGCCGCCCGTTCCGGGTCGCGCTCGAGAATCTTGACGGTGTACTCCTTCTCCAGCCCCAGCGCCAGCCGCCGGCCGATGTTGCCGCCGCCGGCGAAGATGATGCGCCGGTAGGGGCGGTCGGAACGCCCCAGCTCGGCCATCACTTCGGGAATGTTGCTGGCCGCGGCGATGAAGAAGACCTCGTCCTCCGCCTGGATCAGGGTGTCGCCGCGGGGGTGGATCGCCTTGCCTTCCCGGTAGATGGCGGCCACCCGCGCCTCGCCGTTGTGCAGATGCTGGTTGAGCTCGCGCAGCTGATGCCCCACCAGCGGCCCGCCGGCGTAGGCGCGCAATCCCACCAGCCGCACCAGGCCGCCGGCGAAATCGAGCACTTGCAGCGCTCCGGGGTAGTGGATGAGCCGCTCGATGTACTCGGTCACCAGCTGTTCCGGGCTGATGAGTACGTCGATGGGCAATCCCCCCTGATTGAACAGGGCCGGATGCCGATGGTACTCGGGCGCCCGCACCCGCGCGATCTTGCGCGGCGTGTGGAACAGGGTCCAGGCGACCTGGCAGGCCACCATGTTGGTCTCGTCGTTGTTGGTCACGGCGATGAGCATCTCGGCGTCGTCGCAGCCGGCCTGGGCCAGCACGTCGGGATGGGCGGCATACCCTTTCACCGTGCGCAGATCGAACTTGTCCTGGAGCGTCTGCAGCAGCTCCGCATCCTGATCCACCACGGTGATGTCGTTGGCTTCGCTGGCGAGATTGCCCGCCACGCTGGTGCCCACCTGCCCCGCACCCAGTATGATGATCTTCATCTGCGATCCTTGATCTCGATGCCGACGCCGCGCAGCTTGCGGTAGAGGTGGGTCCGCTCCATGCCCACCTCCTGCGCCATCTTGCTCACGTTGCCGTGGTACTTGTCGAGCTGGTACTCGAGATAGGCGCGCTCGAAGTCCTCCCGCGCCTTGCGCAGCGGCTGGTCGAAGGAGATGCCGTGCACGCCGGCCTGCCCCGACTCCCGCTTCAGGTGGCCCATGGCCGACTGCACCTCTTCCAGCGACACCTCTTCGCCCACCCCGAGGATCAGCACCCGCTGCACCAGGTTGCGCAGCTCCAGGATGTTGCCCGGCCAGTCGTAGTTGCGCAGAAAATTCTGGGCGGCCACGCTGAAGTGGCGGTAGGGCATCTTCTCGTGGGTGACGAAATAATCGACGTAGAAGGCGAGCAGCTCGGGCACGTCCTCGCGATGTTCGCGCAGCGGCGGAATCTCCAGCGGCACCACGTTGAGATGGTAGAAGAGATCCTCGCGGAAGTTGCCGGCGCCGACCTCGGCCTGAAGATCCTTCTTGGTGGCCGCCACCACGCGGATGTCGATCTTCACCGGCTCGGTGCCCCCCACGCGCAGGAATTCGCCGGTCTCGAAAGCGCCGGCAAGTTGCGCCTGGGCGGCCAGATCCATGTCGGCCACATCGTCGAGAAAGAGCGTGCCGCCGTTGGCCTGTTCGAGACGGCCGTAATGGATCCGCCCCTCGCGCTCGCTGCCGAAGAACTCGAGCGCGAAGTTACCCTCGGGGGTGGCGCTCAGGCTCACCTCCACAAAGGGGCGGTCGCGGCGGCTGCTGTTGGCGTGGAGATAGCGGGCGAAGGTCTCCCGGCCGCTGCCCGGCTCGCCGGAGACCAGCACCCAGGTGTCGTGCTGGGCGATGCGTTTGACCTGCTCCCGCAATCGCTGCATCACCGCGCTGCGGCCCACCGGCTCGATCACCGGCTGGGCGTGGCGGCGCAATCCCACGTTCTCCTGCGCCAGCCGCTCCGCCTCCAGAGCCCGTTCCACGGTGAGCAGCAGCTTGGCCAGGGAGAGCGGCTTCTCCAGAAAGTCGTAGGCGCCCAGCCGGGTGGCCTCCACCGCGGTCTCCACGGTTCCATGGCCAGACATGATGATCACCGGGCAGGGGAGCCCCTCCCCCTCGGTCCACTCCTTCAACAGGCTGATGCCGTCGATGTCGGGCATCCAGATGTCCAGCAGGATCAGGTCGGGACGCCGCTGGCGCAACGCCGCCCGCGCCGCTTCGCCGTTCTCCGCGGTGGTGACGCTGTAGCCTTCGTCCTCAAGGATGTCGCGGACCAGCTCGCGGATGTCGGGCTCGTCGTCGACCACCAGGATGTAGGGTGCGCTCATGTTCCGCTCCAGGCCGGATTCCGGTGCTCCGCCGCCGGCAGGCGCAGGGTGATCCGGGCTCCGCCTTCGGCCCGGTTCTCCGCCCGGATGTAGCCGCCGTGCTCTTCCACGATCTTCTTCACGATGGCCAGCCCCAGGCCGGTGCCCCGCTCCTTGGTGGTGACGTAGGGTTCGAAAATGCGGTCGAGCTCCGCCGCCGGCAGGCCCGGCCCATTATCCTCGAATGTGATTTCCACGAAAAGACGCTCCTGGCCCCGGGGACGCCACGGTCGCGTGCTCACCCGGATCTCCCCACGAGGCAGCCGTTCCACCGCCTCCTGGGCGTTCTTCACCAGATTGTGCACCACCTGCCGCAGCCGCACCGGATCGGCCTCGATATGAATCCCCGACGCGCCCGGCAGGAACCGAACCTTGTTGCCGTAGAGGGCGAGCACCTCGGCCAGAAACTCGTCCACCGCCAGCGCCTGGGGCGCCATCCGCGAAGGCCGGGCGTAGTCGGAGAAGGCGTTGACCATCTCCTTCATCGCCTCCACCTGCCCGACGATGGTGCGGGTGGAGCTGTCCAGGACCCGGCGCTCCTCGGGCGGCAGCTGGGCCAGATATTTACGCCGCAGCCGCTCGGCCGAGAGCTGGATGGGCGTGAGGGGGTTCTTGATCTCGTGGGCGAGCCGGCGCGCCACTTCGCTCCAGGCGGCGTCTCGCTGCGCCCGCACCAGCGTGGTGACGTCGTCGAACACCAGCACGCAGCCGATCTCACTGCGCGAAGGCACCTGCAGGCGGGTGCGGCCGCACATCAGATACTGCCTTCCTTGCGGCCGCTCCAGCAGAATCTCGCCGCGCCACTCGCCACGGTTGCCGCTCCGTTCGCAGTCGAGCCGTTCGACGAAAGGAGCGAGCTCCGGATGGTCCGCCGCCAGCGCGGCCAGCGGTCGGCCGGTGTAGGCGCCCACGTCGAGGCCGAGAATCTTGCTGGCCGCCTTGTTGGCGGTGCGGATCTTCCCCCCGGCATCGAGAGCGATGACACCGCTCGACAGATGGTGCAGCAGCGCCTCCAGATAGGCGCGCTGGAACTCCAGCTGCTGTTTGCTCCGCTCGGCGAGATCCCGCGCCTGGGCGAGACGCCGCGTCATGGCGTTGAAAGAGGCCACCAGGAAGCCCAGCTCGTCGCGGTAGCGCGGCACCGGAATGCGGCCGTCCAGCTCGCCCTCGGCGATGGCGCGGGTCCCTTCGGCGATGGCGCGAATGGGAGCCACCAAACGGCGGGAGGTGTGGAAGGCGAGCCACACCGCCGCCACCACGCTGACCAGCAGCACCAGCGACAGGGCCAGCATGAAACTGAACTTGATCGATTCCCGCAGGTAGGCGCGTTCCCGATAGGCCACGTAGGCCCGCTGGACCTTCTCGCTCAGTTCGCCGATGCGCGCCGAAGTGGGAAAGAGCGCCTCGAGCACCAGGCCCTTCGACAGATCCGGCACCAGCACCTGGATCTGCAACTCGCCCCCCTCCGACTGCCGCACCAGCCCCGCATAGGGCTCCCCGGAGACCACCTGTTGGAGCACCAGCGGATCCGGCGCGGTGGGCACCAGCACCTCCGGATCGACGTTGGCGGCCGCCAGCACCTTGCCGTCCAGAGTGGCCAACGCCAACTCGCTCGCTCCCGACCGGTTGCGCAGCTCGCTCAGGGTGAGCGCCAGCCCGGTGCGCGAGCTGTCGTCGATCCCTTCCAGGAGCTGGGAGGTGTAACGGAGCAGCTGTTTCTTGGTCAGATTGAGCGTCGCCTGGTTGAGTTCCAGGGCGTCCTCCATGGCGGAGTCGATCTGCACGTCGAACCAGCTGTCGATGCCGCGCATGAGAAACTGGAGGGAGTAGTAGTAGACGATGCCCGCCGGGGCGACGCCGAGCACCACGAAGAGGATCACCAGGCGCGCCATGAGGCGGGCGCCCGCTTTGTTCCGCCAATAGTCGCGCAGCAGCAGGAAGAGGTTCCAGGTCACCACCGCGGAGAGCACCAGCAGCCCCATGACGACGAAGACGAGAAGGGGCACGAACCAGCGGCTCAAGGATTCCGAGCCGAGGATGGCTCCGCTGAGGAAATGGAGCGCGAAGAGCAGCAGCAGCATGAGCAGCACCACCGCCCGGACGCCGAAGCGCCAAGGTTTCGGGGTCGGCTTTCTACGGCCGCGCCCCTCTTCCTTCCGTTTCACGGCCGCAGGCGCCATTCATACACCTGGCTGCCGAGGTGCCAGTCGGGGCTCAGGTAGGCCTTGGGACGCAGCGGCAACGGCAGGGCGCCGATGTCGTGCCAGCTCTCGATGGTGACGCGGTAGAGCTCTCCCGGACGCAGGCGGGATGCCGGCAGGAGAACCCACCCTTTCACGTCGCCCAGCGCCACCAGCGCCGCCTCGCGCGTGGCGAAGAAACGGCTGGCGCCGGTGAGCGAATCGCTCACTTCGTAGCTGCCCGCCAGCGGGTGGTACCGCAGCGTCCGGCGCAACTTCTTCTTCACCAGCGCCTTCCGCCAGAACCAGCGCTTCTCCGGCTCCAACACCACTTCGGTGACGAAAGTGAGCGGCACACCGTTCTGCAACGCCTCCAGCATGGTCTCGGTGAGCTTGTACTGCTCCACCATGTCGAGGACAATTCGGCCCTTCTCCTCGCCGATGCTCACCATCTTGTAGGTGATCCCCGCCGCCGAGGCCCCTCCGGCCCAGGACGACAACACCAGGAGAATGAAGATCGCGGCCGCGACGGAGGAGGCGGAACGCGCCGCCGAGGCCGGTTCGAATGTTTTCCGTCTTCCCTTCATGTTCAGCGGCTCATGCCCTCTCTCAAGGGCGGGTCCGTTCCAACAAGGCGTAGTAGAACCCGTCCGTATCCCGCGTCACCGGCAGCAGTTGCAACCCGTGGCCGGTGGGACGGCCCAAAGGCGAGGCCAGCGGCAGCGCCCTGGCATCCGGATGACGATCCAGAAAACCCCGGATCTGCAACTCGTTCTCCGCCGGCAGCAGGGAGCAGGTGGCATAGAGGAGCTTACCGCCTGGCCGAAGCAGCCGCCAGAGGCGGTCGAGAATCTCGCGCTGACGGTCGACCAGTGCCGGCACGTCTTCGGCGCGGCGTAGCAGCCGGATGTCGGGGTGCCGGCGCATGACGCCGGTGGCGGTGCAGGGGACGTCGGCCAGGATACGGTGGTAGCGCCGCTCGGCCCACCTCCCCGCGGCCGAGGCCGCATCCCCCACTTCGAGGGTCGCCCGGCGGCGCAGGCGGCGCAGGTTTTCCCGCACCCGATCGAGGCGCGCCGCATCGCGGTCCACCGCCACCAGGTCGAGATCAGGACACCGCTCCAACAGATGGCCGGTCTTGCCTCCCGGCGCCGCGCAGGCGTCGAGCACCGCCATGCCGGGCCGCGGATCGAGGAAACCGGCGGCGAGCTGGGCACCGGCGTCCTGCACCGAGACCAGCCCCTCCCGGAAGCCCGGCAACCGGGAGACCGGCAGGGCGCGGTCGAGCCGCAGCGCCGAGGTAACGCCAGAGACCGGGCGGCTGGCCACCCCCATGCGGGCCAGACGGCGCGCCTCGGCCTCGGGGGTGGTCCGGTCCAGCGCCACGCGAAGGGTGAAGGGGGGACGCTCCAGCAGCCCCTCGAAAATCGCCTCGGCCTCCTCCGCCCAGGCCTCCCGCACCGCCTTGAGAAACCAGCGCGGTTGGCCGAAGCGTGCCTGCGGCTCCGCCATCGCGGCCGCCATCCGCGCCTCCTTCTCCCGCCAGAAACGGCGCAACACGCCGTTGACCACCCCCACCGCCCAGCGGCGCCCCGACCGCCGCGCCGCTTCCGCGGTCTCGGCCACCGCGGCGTGCGGCGGAATGGCGGTGAACGCGAGCTGGTAGAGTCCCACCAGCAGCAGCGACTCCACCACCGAGTCCCGCGCTTTCAACGGCTTCTGCAACAACCCCCGCAGCAGATGGCGGAGCCGGAAGATCCAGCGGCACGTCCCCTGGGCCAGTTCCGCGAGAAGAGACTGGTCTTCGGGAACGAGCCCCTCCCGGTATTGGGGAAGCAGTTCGGCCAGGGAGCGGCCCTGCGCCACCTGCTCCACCACGCGCGCGGCCCGCGCCCGCACCTCGGCGGGCGCCCGCCCCTTCGTCGCCGCCGACATGGCTCCGCGAATCAACCCAGCACCACGCCCTGGATGGCGTGGGCGTTGATGAAATCGGCGGCGCTCATGGGCCGTTTCCCCGGCATCTGCAAACGGGTGATGCGCAGCAACCCCTCCCCGGTAGCCACGTCCACCCCTTCGCGGGCAGCGGACATGACGGTGCCGGGAGCGGCCGCCAGGCCGCCGATGGCGTGGGCCTCCCAGATGCGCAGATTGGCATTCTCATAACGGGTGTGGGCCACCGGCCAGGGATTGAAGGCGCGCACCTTGCGCTCCAGGATCCGGGCGGGAAGCCGCCAGTCGATGAGCCCCTCTCTCTTCTCCAGCTTGGCGGCGTAGGTCGCCTCGGCCTCGTTCTGGGGCTGGGGAACCAGGCTGCCGTCGGCGATGCCGGGCAGGGCTTCCATGAGCGCCTCGGCGCCGAGGCGCGACAGGCGGTCGTGGAGCGAGCCGCCGGTCTCCTCCTCGCCGATGGGGATGCGCTTCATCAGATAGACCGGGCCGGTGTCCAGCCCCTCCTCCATGCGCATAATGCTCACGCCGGTCTCGCGGTCACCCGCTTCGATGGCGCGCTGAATGGGCGCCGCCCCCCGCCAGCGGGGCAGCAGGGAGGCGTGGATGTTGACGCAACCCAGCGGAGGAACGGCCAACACTTCCGGGGGCAGCAGCAGACCGTAGGCCACCACCACCATGAGATCCGGATGCAAGGCGGCCAACTCCGCCACCGCCGCCTTCTCTTTCAGGGTGCGCGGTTGCAGCACCGGAATGCCGCGTTCCAGCGCCAGGCGCTTCACCGGGCTGGGGGTGAGCTTGCGGCCCCTGCCCGCCGGGCGGTCGGGCTGGGTGTAGACCGCCGCCACCCGGTGGCCCGACTCCAGCAGCGCTTCCAGCGGCGGCACCGAGAAATCGGGAGTGCCCGCGAAGACGATGCGCAAGGGCTCCGGCATCACAGAGCCTTGCGCCGGGCCGCCTTCTTCTGCGCCGCCTCGGCCCGCGCCTCTTTCTCCAGCTTCTTGCGGATGCGCTCGCGCTTGAGGCGGGAAAGATAGTCCACGAAGAGCTTGCCGTGGAGATGGTCGATCTCATGCTGCACGCAGACCGCCAGCAAGCCGTCGAGCTCCATCTCCACCGGCTCGCCCTTCAGGTCGAGCGCGCGCACGCGGACTCGCTCCGCCCTCTTCACCTTTTCATAGAAACCGGGCACCGAAAGGCACCCCTCTTCCATCTCCTCTTCCCCCTCCGCGGCCGTGACTTCGGGATTGATGAGCACCAGCGGTTGATCGCGCTCTTCCGAGATGTCCACCACCACCAACTGCAGCGCCACGCCCACCTGAGTGGCCGCCAGGCCGATCCCCGGCGCTTGGTACATGGTTTCCAACATGTCGTCAGCGAGGCGGCGGACCTCGTCGTCCACCCTCTTCACCGGCTTGGCCCGGTTTCGCAGCCGGGGGTCGGGAAACTTGAGAATCTCCAGTATCGCCATGACAATCTCAGTCCAAAACGTGCCAATCTTCGCGGAAAAAACGCCCGCGGCGAGGTTGAAAGGGTACAGTACCGCGGCAGCCCCGCTCCACGCAGACGGCCAGGAGAGGCAGGCCCGCGGCCCACGGACCTTCCGTTTTGTGGAGAGGCCGACAATTTGCAGCCGATCTAACGATTATTATTGCACAAAGCGTCGACAATCATTTGACCGCAAAGTGCAACATCGGAAAGAATGGCGGCTGCGCGCCGCGCTTTCAGGCCAACACCACAAGGGATCGTCAATGAAAAGAATTCACCGTATTTTCTTCATGCTGGTCACCGCCGCTTTCCTGAGCGGCGCCACCCTGGCGGCCGACGACGTGCTTCGGCCGGGACACCCCAGCCATTACGTGGTGAAGAAAGGGGACACCCTTTGGGACATCGCCGGCATGTTTCTGAAAAAACCCTGGCTGTGGCCGGAGATCTGGTACGTCAATCCGCAGATCCGCAATCCTCACCTGATCTATCCCGGCGACGAACTGGACCTCGTCTATGTGAACGGCAAGCCCCGCCTGACGCTGAAGCGCGGCCCGATCAAACTCTCCCCCAGAGTCCGCTCGGAGCCGCTGCGGCAACCGATCCCCACCATCCCCATCGACCACATCGCTCCTTATCTGACCCGCCCCTACGTCATCGACGACGCCGATGCGTTGCCCTATGTGGTGGCGTTCGCTGATGAACATATCATGGCGGGAGCCGGCCAACGCTTGTACGTCAGGGGCACGACCGCGGACGACACTTCACGTCAGTATGACATCGTTCGACCCGGTAAGGTCTATAAAGACGGCAAGACGGGAAAAGTGCTCGGCTGGAAAGCGATCTACGTCGGCAGCGGAAAACTGCTCGCCGACGGCGACCCAGCTACCCTCTCGGTGAGCCGCACCCAGCGCGAGATACTCACGGGCGATCGGCTTCTGCCCTTCACCGCCAGTGGCCTGGCCACCGATTTCCATCCCAAAGCTCCAACCAAGCCGGTGGAAGGAACCATCATCGACGCCCTGGACCGAATAAACGAGATCGGCCTCTACGACGTGGTGGTGATCGACCGGGGCAGAGCCGACGGCATCACCCCCGGCACCGTTCTGCAGATCGATCAGGAAGGCGAGGTGGTGCCCGACCGGGTCGCCCGAGAACGGGCAAGGCGAGGGCTGGGAAACATTGCTCTGGACGACGACTCCGCTTCCAGCGAGAAAAAACAAGCCGCTTCGGTGTGGGAAACGGTCAAGCTGCCGGACGAAGAGGCGGGCCTGTTGATGGTCTTCCGCAGCTTCGAGCGGGTGAGCTTCGGTCTGGTGATGTATGCGCGCAAGGCGATCCACCTGCACGACAAGGTGGTGAACCCCTGAAGCGCCCCGACGACGCTTGGAGAAAGAAGAAGATCTGCGTTCCTGGCTCCGGCTGATCCACGCCGAAGGCGTGGGGCCGGCCACTCTGGGGCCGTTTTTGCAAAGGGGGCTTTCGCCCGAGGCACTTCTGAGCGAACCGCCTCCCGCCCTTTCCGAACGGGCGCGCAACGCCCTGAGGTCCAGCGACCCGGAGAAGGTGGAGTCCTCGTTGGCGTGGCTCGGAGAAGAAGGGTGCCACTTGGTGCCCTACACTTCGTCCCACTATCCCGAACGTCTGAAATGCCTGCCGGACGCCCCGCTGGCGCTTTTCGTACGGGGCGACCCCGGGCTGCTTGCCTCCCCCCAGATTGCCATCGTCGGCAGCCGCAACCCCACTCGCGGCGGCATCCAGACCACCCGCGAATTCGCCGCCCATTTCGCCGGCAACGGCCTCACCGTCACCAGCGGTCTGGCCCTGGGCATCGACGGAGCGGCCCACGAAGGGGCGTTGAAGGCCGGCGGACCCACGCTCGCCGTCATGGCCACCGGCCTCGACCGCATCTACCCCGCCCGCCATCGGGAGCTGGCCCACGCCATCGCCGAGAACGGCGCCCTGGTGTCGGAGTTTCCTCCCGGCACCGCCCCCAAGCCGGGACACTTTCCCCGCCGCAACCGCATCATCAGCGGCCTCTCGCTGGGCGTCCTGGTGGTGGAGGCGGCACTCCAGAGCGGCTCCCTCATCACCGCCCGGCTCGCCGCCGAACAGGGCCGGGAGGTGTTCGCCATCCCCGGCTCCATCCACAACCCCTTGGCGCGGGGCTGCCACCGACTCATCCGACAGGGCGCCAAGCTGGTGGAGACGGCGGCGGACGTGCTCGAAGAGCTGGCGCCGGCGCTACGCTCCTGGATCCACGAGGAGACGGAAGTGGCCGCCGAAGCGCCGGCCAGCGTCGCGCAGGAGGATCCAGACTATCAAAACCTTTTGAATGCCATGGGATTCGATCCGGTCTCCATCGATATGCTGGTGGAGCGGACAGGGCTGCCCGCCGAAACGCTCTCCTCCATGTTACTATTGCTTGAGCTGCGCGGAGAAGTGTCGCTGCAACCCGGAGGCCGCTATCTCCGCCACCAACAGGCCGCCGGCCCCTCCCCTGTCGACCGCCCACAGGAATCGCCATCGTGAACGAAAACCTCATCGACGTTCTCATCTTCATCTACGAGAACTACATGGATGCCGAAAACCAGCCTCAGGACCAGATCTTGCTGGAAGAGGAGTTGGCCAAGGCCGGGTTCAGCACGGAGGAGATCCACAAAGCCTTCGACTGGCTGGACGAACTGGCTTGGCGACAGGGTTCCCTCACCGAAGCGGCCGGCGGCAGTCACCGCTGCGCGCGGATCTACACCGATCAGGAGCAGCAACGCCTCGACCTGGAGACCCGCGGCATGCTCCTCTATCTGGAGCAGGTAGGCATCCTCGATGCCGTCAGCCGCGAGTTGGTGATCGAGCGCGCCATGGCGCTCGACACCCCCGATCTGAGCGCCGACGACGTAAAGTGGATCGTGCTGCTAGTGCTGCTCAACCAGCCGGGTCAGGAGAGCGCCTTCGCGCTGATGGAGGAGATGATCTACAGCGACGACCAGGAGCGGCTCCACTGAGATCTCCTTGACAATGTCGGCCCGGCAAGGTTATCCGTAAAAAAGCGTTGCCGGCGTCGGCAAAAAAACATCCCCCTGCCGAAACGACATTCTCCGCCAATTTTTTAGGAGCCATTTACGCTACGTTCATTGTTCTCGAGCACGGCAGGGGGAAATCCGATCCTGAAAACCACTACACCATGAAACCGAATAGCAAAGCCTGGATAGCGGACCGGAGGCATTCCGGATGCTCTCCCCTCTCGATTGCCTCGTCATTGCCGCGCAAGCGGGAATCCAAAGAAGGAGATGCTGGGCTCCGGCCGGTTTGACGAACGATCCGAAGCGGAAGCGGCAACGTGGAGATTGGGAACCGCTGAAATGTCGCAGCAGAGGGCTTCTCTTGCTGAAGTTTCATGCGCTTGCTCAACGACTTTAATGATTGTTTATCCGAAATCACCTCTCCTGCCAGCGACAGGATCCATGTTTTCCCCGCTCTGGCGCGGCATTGGGGTTGAGGACCCTGACATCCTATGAACCTGGTAATCGTCGAATCCCCTGCCAAGGCCAAGACCATCAAGAAATATCTGGGCAAGGATTTCGAGGTCCTCGCCTCTTACGGCCATGTGCGCGATCTGGTGCCGAAGGAGGGCGCGGTCGATCCCGAACACGACTTCGCCATGAAGTACCAGGTGATCGAGCGCAACGACCGGCACGTCAAGGCAATCGCTCAGAAATTAAAGAAGGCGGACGCCCTCTATCTGGCCACCGACCCCGACCGCGAAGGCGAGGCCATCTCCTGGCACCTCTACGAAATCCTCAAGGAACGGGGACTGCTCAAGGACAAGCCAGTCTACCGGGTGGTGTTCCACGAGATCACCAAGAAGGCGATCCAGGAGGCCATCGCCCACCCCCGCGAGCTCTCCATGGACTTGGTGAACGCCCAGCAGGCGCGCCGCGCTCTGGACTATCTGGTCGGGTTCAACCTCTCTCCACTGCTATGGAAGAAAGTGCGCCGCGGCCTCTCCGCCGGCCGGGTGCAGAGCCCGGCGCTGCGCATGATCGTGGAGCGAGAGGAGGAGATCGAGCGTTTCGTTCCGCGCGAATACTGGACCGTGGAAGCAGACGTGGAGAAGGAGGATCGACCCTTCACCGCCAAGCTGATCCGCTACCGGGGCGAAAAGGTGGAGCAGTTCACGCTCACCGAGGAGTCCCAGGCCCGGGAGGCGGAGAAGAGCCTGCTCCAGGCCGCCGAAGGCGTGCTGCGGGTGGTGAAGGTGGAGAAGAAACAGCGCCGCCGCAACCCCGCCGCCCCGTTCACCACCTCCACCCTGCAGCAGGAGGCCTCGCGCAAGCTGGGCTTCACCACCAACCGCACCATGCGCGTGGCCCAACAGCTCTATGAGGGAGTGGACATCGGCGAAGGTTCGGTGGGCCTGATCACCTACATGCGCACCGATTCGGTGAACCTGGCCGACGAAGCGGTGGCCGAGATCCGCGACTACATCGCCGAAAATTACGGCAAGGAACAGCTCCCGACCGAGCCGCGACGGTTCAAGACCAAATCCAAGAATGCCCAGGAGGCCCACGAAGCGATCCGTCCCACCTCCATTGCGCGCCACCCCAAAGAGATCGCCCGCCACCTCACCGCCGACCAACGCAAGCTCTACGAGTTGATCTGGAAGCGCACCCTGGCCAGCCAGATGGTGCACGCCACCCTGCACACGGTGACCGTGGATCTGGCCGCCGGCAGCGAGGAGAACCTCTTCCGCGCCACCGGTTCCACCGTGACCAAACCCGGTTTCATGGCGGTCTATCAGGAGGGCGGGGACGAAGCCAAGCAGGCGAAGGAGGCCGAACAGAAGCTGCTGCCTCCGCTCGCCGAAGGGGAGCGCGTGAAGCTGCTGGCGATCCGCCCCGAACAGCATTTCACCGAGCCGCCGCCGCGCTACAGCGAGGCCAGCCTGGTGAAGGCCCTGGAGGAGCACGGCATCGGCCGCCCTTCCACCTACGCCAGCATCATCTCCACCTTGCAGGAGCGCGGTTACGTGGAGCTGGAAAAAAAGCGGTTCCACCCCACCGACGTGGGCCGGGTGGTGAACAAGTTCCTCACCAACTACTTCACCCGTTACGTGGACTACGACTTCACCGCCAGGCTGGAGGACGAGCTGGACGCCGTCTCCCGCGGCGAGGAGGCCTGGATTCCGCTGCTGCGCAAGTTCTGGAAGCCCTTCAAGGAGCAGGTGGATCACACTCTCGAGCACGTGAAACGCTCCGACGTCACCCAGGAGAGGATCGACGAGAAGTGCCCAAAGTGCGGCGGGCAGCTTTCTATCCGTCTCGGCCGCCACGGCCGCTTCATCGGCTGCACCCACTATCCCGAGTGCGACTACACCCGCGATCTGAACCAGGATCGCAAAGAGGCCGAAGCCCCCCAGGAGGTGGGACGCGAATGTCCGGAATGCGGCTCGCCGCTGGTCTTCAAGCGGGGGCGCTACGGCAAGTTCATCGGCTGTTCGGCCTACCCCAAGTGCCGTTACATCGAACCGCTGGAAAAACCCAAGGACACCGGCGTTCCCTGCCCCAAGTGCGGCGAGGGCACGCTGATGCAGCGCAAGTCGCGCCGCGGCAAGATCTTCTACTCCTGTTCCACCTATCCCAAATGCGACTACGCCGTCTGGAACCCGCCGCTCGACGAGCCCTGCCCCCGCTGCGGCTGGCCCATCCTCACGCTGAAGACCACCAAGAAGCGCGGCACCGAGAAGGTCTGCCCCCAGCCCGAGTGCTCCTTTGTCGAACCGGTGGAAGCCCCGGAGACCGCCGCGGCCGGAGCGGAAAAGTGAACAGGCCGCCGTTCGACGCCGGAAAGAAAGGAGGGCGCCCCTGCGGTCGGCTCGGTGGCGGCAATGCGGCCACCGAGCCTCCGGCGATGGGTTCACGACGTTTCCCGACAAGGTTCCGCTCCTTCTCCGCTCATGGCCCCGACGGTTGACCACCGCTCCATGCTCACCCCTTTTCACTACCGCCAGGCCATCCGGCTGCTGCGTCGTGGCGGCATCGTCGCCCATCCCACCGAGGCGGTCTACGGCCTCGCCTGCGACCCGCTGGACCTCCAGGCGGTGCGACGGCTGCTGAGTCTAAAGGGGCGCGCCCTGGAGAAGGGGCTCATTCTGGTCGCCGCCCGCTACCGCCAGATCGCCCCTTTCGTCGCCTGGAGCGAAGGGGAGCTGCCGGAAAGGGTCCGGAGCGGCTGGCCCGGCCCCCGGACTTGGCTGCTGCCCGCCGCCGATGCGGTGCCCTGGTGGATCACCGGCGGAGCCGATCGGGTGGCGGTTCGCGTCACCGCCCATCCCCTCACCGCGGAGCTCTGCCGCCGTTTCGGCGGGCCGCTGGTCTCCACCAGCGCCAACCGCGCCGGCAGGCCGCCCGCCCGCTCGGCACTGCAGGTTCGCTTGCGCTGCCCGGGAACCGACCTTCTCCTTCACGGCGCCACCGCCGGCCTGGAGAGGCCCACCCCCATTCTCGACGCCACCACCGGCGAGGTTCTGCGTCCATGAAGCAACGCCCCGACATCGACTCCGTGAAAACGTACCTGCTCGGTCTGCAGGATCGCATCTGCCACGCCCTCGCCCAGGCCGACGGCGGCAGCGGGTTTCGAGAGGACGCTTGGCAGCGGGAAGAGGGAGGCGGCGGCCGCACGCGGTTGTTGGAGAACGGTCCCCTCTTCGAAAAAGCGGGGGTCAACTTCTCCCATGTCTTCGGCCAGGGGCTGCCGCCGTCGGCCACCGCCGCCCGTCCCGAACTGGCGGGGCGCAGCTTCCAGGCACTGGGCGTCTCCCTGGTGATCCATCCCCGGAACCCCTATGTGCCCACCTCCCACGCCAACGTGCGCTTCTTCATTGCCGAAAGAGAGGGTGCCGAGCCGGTGTGGTGGTTCGGCGGCGGCTACGACCTCACCCCCTATTACGGTTTCGAGGAGGACGTGGTGCACTGGCACCGGACCGCCAAGGCGGCCTGCACCCCTTTCGGGAAGGAGGTCTATGCCAAATACAAAGCATGGTGCGACCGCTATTTCTTCCTGAAGCACCGCGACGAGGCGCGCGGCGTGGGCGGCCTCTTCTTCGACGATCTGAACGAGTGGGGCTTCGAACGCTGTTTCGCCTTCCTGCAAGCCGTGGGAGAGAGCTATCTCGACGCGTACCTTCCCATCGTGGAGCGGCGCCGCGACACGCCCTGGGGAGAACGGGAACGGCGCTTCCAGCTCTATCGCCGCGGACGCTATGTGGAGTTCAACCTGGTCTACGACCGGGGGACGCTCTTCGGGCTCCAGTCGGGCGGCCGCACCGAATCCATCCTCATGTCCCTTCCCCCCCTGGTGAGCTGGCAATACGACTGGCATCCTCAGCCGGGCACGCCGGAGGCGGAACTCTATGAACGTTTCCTGCAGCCGAGGGAATGGGTGTAGCCTCCGGTGCCGAAAATCGAGTCCCAGCGCGCTGAATCGATCGGCCCGGCATCGATGGGCGTTACCCGCCGAGAGCGCGCGACGACGGGAACGTTCTTCCAACCGGCCCGGCCCGAATATTGCGCCTGAACCATTTGGGTTGGCAGCCGGTTGAAACGATCCCGTCGAAAAATTCGCCGGGAAAATTCCGGATTCCGGTGTAATATTCGGGCTGAGCTTGCCGAAACTGGCCACGGCGGGCCGTTGGCAAAATCCCTTTTCACCAACCGAAGGAGCCTTACCTGATGAGAAGAAAAATCGTCAATCGGGCGCCCGCCATGGCGCTGGGAGGACTCATGACTATGGGCGCCGCTACGGTTCAGGCTGCAGGATTCGCCATCATCGAAAACAGCGCCAGCGGCATGGGCAACGCCTTCGCCGGCGCTGCCGCGGTGGCCGAGGACGCCTCCACCATCTATTTCAACCCCGCCGGCATGACCTTCCTGCCCGGCATGCAGCTGGTGGTGGCCGGCCACGGCATCTTCCCCAAGGCCGACTACAACGAAAAGGGCTCGTACATGAACCCGACCTTTACCGGCGGCACCGCTGTGCCCGGCACCCTCACCGGCCCCACCGACGACGGCGGCGAATACAAATTCGTGCCCAACCTCTATTTCAGCTACCAGATCGACGACCATCTCTTCGCCGGCCTGGGAATCAACGCGCCTTTCGGCCTGGCCACCAACTACAAAGAGGGCTGGATCGGCCGCTACAACGCCCTGGAGTCGGAGATCAAGACGGTCAACGTCAACCCCAGCCTGGCCTGGAAAGCGAGCGACCAGCTTTCCATCGGTGTGGGAGTGAGCGCCCAGTACATCGACGCCACCCTCTCCAACGCCGTGGACTTCGGCTCCGTCTGTCTGGGACTGGCGACCCAGGCCGGCGTTCCGCGTCCGCCCTTCCCCACCCCCGCCCAATGCGCCGCTCAGGGACTCAACGCGCCCTTCACGGGTGACGGCAAGGCCGAGGTGACCGGCAGCGACTGGAGCTGGGGCTTCAACCTGGGCGTCCTCTATCGCTTCGGCGACCGCACGCGGATCGGCCTGGCCTACCGCTCCCACATCAAGCACGATCTCAGCGGCACCGCCACCTTCACCGTCCCCGCCAGTTTCCAGGCCATCCTCAACGCCGGCATCCCGCTCTTCAGCAACACCGGCGCTTCGGCCTCGGTGGATCTGCCGGAGACCGCCAGCCTGAGCCTGGCGCACCAGCTCGACGACCGTTGGACCCTGCTGGCGGACGTCACCTGGACCCGCTGGAGCCGCTTCGACCAGTTGGTCATCGAATACGACAATCCCAACCAGCCGAAAACGGTTCAGCCGGAGAACTGGGAGAACGCCTGGCGCTACTCCATCGGCGCCACCTACCGCCCCAACCGCACCTGGACCTTCCGTGGGGGACTGGCCTATGACGAGACCCCCATCGACAAGGCCAGCGACCGCACCCCGCGCATCCCCGGCAACGACCGCACTTGGGTCGCCGTGGGATTGGGATACCGCATTTCGGAAAACCTCTCGCTGGACGTGGGCTACGCCCATCTTTTCGTCCGGGACACCAAGATCGACGCCCTCGACCACAGCACCAACCACCAGCTGGTGGGCAGCTACGATTCGTCCGTGGACATCCTCAGCGGCCAGCTGACGATGAATTTCTGAGAGGACTTTCGGAATGGATCGAAAAAGCCGCCTTTCGGCGGCTTTTTCGATGCTGGATTTCCTCCGGCGGCCGTGGGATGCGCGGCGAATCCAGTCGCCGCGCCTTTTCGCCCAACGCGGACCCGACGGATGGGACCAGACTCTACATGTACATGCAGATGTCGGCGTCGCCGGCGAACTCGAAGAAACGCGCCGCGCCCGCCAGTTCGATGCCGTCCACGAACTCGGAAGGATCCATGTCGAACAGCTCCACCGTCATGTTGCAGGCGATGAAGCGCACTTCCGCCTCCTGGCACAGCTCGCGCAGCTCCTCCAGGCTGGCCACGCCCTTGGCGGCCATCTTCTTCTTCATCATGGAGGTCATCATCGCCTCCATGCCGGGCAGGGCCAGGCCCAGGTTGGGGAACCACTTGTCCATGCCGGCGGGCATGGGCATGCCGGGGTTGCCCAGGGGAGAGACCTTGAGGTCAAGGTTCTTCTTCAGCAGCTGCAGGCCGTAGAAGGTGAAGAAGATCTCCACCTGGTAGCCCAGCGCCGCCGCCGTGGAACCCAGGATGAAGGGCGGATAGGCCCAGTCGAGGGTCCCCTTGGTGGCGATGATCGCCAGCTTTTTCTCTTCCATCGTCTTGCTCCTCTTCGCTCGAGAGGTTTTCGGGAGGGCCGGCGGCGAATCAGGCCTTCTTGATCAGGAAGTGGAACTTGCCGCCCTCCTCCTTGGACTCGATCAGCTCGTTGCCGGTCTGCTTGGAGAAGGCCTCGAAATCCTTCACCGAACCGGGGTCGGTGGCGATGATGTGCAGCACCTTGCCGGACTCCATGCCGGCCAGCGCCTTCTTGGCGCGCAGGATGGGCAGGGGGCAGTTCAGACCGCTTGCGTCCAGTTCTTCGTCAAAGTCAGCCATGGCTATTCTCCAGTCTCTGTAAGGTTGTCATAAGGTGCTACCTTATATTCGAAACTTCTTGGAAAGGCAAGCACCGGAAATCCGCGGACCCACGATTCGTCGAGGGCGTTCTTCACACCGCCAGCGGCGGAGCGATCTCGTAGCCGTGCCGCGCCCAGTCGATGATGCCGCCGCGCAGGTTGTAGACGTTGTGCACCCCCTGCTGCTCCAGGAAGGCGCAGGCGTGGTAGGAGCGCGCCCCGCTGCGGCAGTAGAGCACCACGTCCTTGTCGCGCGGCAGATCCTGCATCTTCAAGGGAATGAGATGCATGGGAAGGTGCTCCGAACCGGGCAGCACCCCCTGGCGCACCTCCGCCTCGCTGCGGATGTCGAGGAGCACCAGGTCGTCCCCGGCCTCCAGGCGACGCTTCAGCTCGGACACGTCGATCTCTTTGACTTGCATTCAAGTTCACGAAAGGTGAAGTCAGAATTTGTACAGTATATTATGATAGTCTCATATATTCAATCTCGGCGGCCGCTATAAACGCCTGGGAAAACAGGGTTTTTATACCTGAAAACAACAGCTTATGCTATGAGCCGAAGCCACCCGCAGGGGGTTGACGACGACCATGGACTACCTTCCCATCTTTCTGAAAATCGAGAACCGACCCTGCCTGGTGGTGGGCGGCGGCGAAGTGGCGGCGCGCAAGGTCGGGCTGCTGCTGGAAGCGGGAGGGCGGGTGACCGTGGTGGCTCCCGCGCTGTGCGGCACCTTGGAACAGCTGCGCCGGGAAGGCCGGATCGCCCATCTGCAGAAGGATCACCGCGCGGCGGAGCCCGAAGGCCAGACTCTGGTGGTCGCCGCCACCGACGACCCGGCGGCCAACCGCGAGGTCGCGGAGCGGGCCCGGCGGGCCAACGTGCCGGTGAACGTGGTGGACGATCCCGCCGACTGCACCTTCATCGTGCCTTCCATCATCGACCGCTCGCCGGTGGTGGCCGCCGTCTCCACGGGAGGGGCCTCGCCGGTGCTGGCCCGCCTCATCCGGGCGCGACTGGAATCCCTGATCCCCGCCGGCTACGGCCGTCTGGCCGAGCTCACCGCCCGCTTCCGCGAGCGGGTGAAGGCCGCCCTCCCCTCCACCGACGACCGCCGACGCTTCTGGGACCGCATCCTCCAGGGCAGCGTGGCCGAACGGGTCTTCTCCGGCCATATGGAAGAGGCGGAAGCGGTGCTGGAGAAGGAGCTGGACGCCTTCACCCCCTCCCGGGGGATGGGCGAAGTCTATCTGGTGGGCGGCGGCCCCGGCGACCCCGATCTGCTCACCTTCCGGGCCCTGCGACTGATGCAGCAGGCCGACGTGGTGGTCTATGACCGCCTGGTGGCCAAGCCGGTGCTGGAGATGTGCCGCCGCGACGCCCAGCGCATCTATGTGGGCAAGGAGCGGGACCGCCACGCCATGCGCCAGGAGGAGATCAACGCGCTGCTGGCGAAGCTGGCCAAGGAGGGGAAGCGGGTGGTGCGCCTCAAGGGCGGCGACCCGTTCATCTTCGGCCGCGGCGGCGAGGAGATCGACACCCTGGCCGAGGAGGGGGTGCCCTTCCAGGTGATTCCCGGCATCACCGCCGCGTCAGGATGCGCCACCTATGCGGGCATCCCCCTGACCCATCGGGACTACGCCCAGTCGGTCACCTTCGTCACCGGCCACCTCAAGGACGGCACCATGAACCTCAACTGGCACCAGCTCGCCCAGCCCCACCAGACGGTGGTCTTCTACATGGGGCTGCACGGCCTGCCGGTGATCGTGGAGAAATTGAAGGAGCACGGCGTGCCGGCCACTATGCCCATCGCCCTGATCCAGCAGGGCACCACCCATCTGCAGCGGGTCTTCACCAGCACCCTGGAAAAGATCCTGGAAATCGTCGAGCGGGAAAAGCCCAAGCCCCCCACCCTCATCATCGTGGGCGAGGTGGTGAAGCTCCACGACAAGCTCTCCTGGTACAAGGGCGAACGTCAAGGACACCAGGGCGCCACCTCGCCGGTGCAGCCCGGCACCGAGCTCTGAGACGCCGCTCTGTGACGAACCCACGGCCTGCCGGGGCTTCTTCGCCCCTTGCGCGGAACCCGCACCATGCCGCGCGGATCGCGCTCTTTTTCGACGTGCTTTGCGGAAAGAGCCGGCGACGCCGAACAACCATGAATTTTTTTGGGTTTATATCGTGAATACGAATCGTTATCATTTGCTATCAAGACTGACGGGTTCGCTCGGCAACGAGTATGGCCGTCTCGCCAGCTCGATATTTGGAGCAGAACTCGGGAAAGAGCGGATCACTTGGCCAATGCCCGGCATACATGCGGATGAACGAAGACGAACCATCGAACATGCGAGCGCAACAGTGGAAGCCGACGCGGCCCGGCGCCACTCTCTGGCTCCTCTTGTTCCTCGCTCTCCCCTCTTCCCCTCGGGCCGACTCCACCGAGCCGCGCCACGGCAGCGTCGCCGACGGACACCTCTCCGCCTCCTTCGAAGGGGGATTCACCGCCACCTGGCAGGGGACGAATGCGCCGGGGGTGGACGATGAAGGAGCCGCTTCCCTCGACCTGGTGGTCACCCTGCCGCAGGGCGGAGGGATTTGGACGCTCTACCTGGAAGGGAGCACCACTCCCCCGGCGGAGGGAGTGAGCGCGCGGCTGCCGGAGGCGAACGCCGACGCGGGAACCGCTCTGGACGGCCGGGGAAAAGGCCGGCTGCAGATCTCCGAAGCCCACTACCGATTCACCGTGGCGGAAGAGGAGTTCACCCTCGGTCTGCTGGACCCGGCCAACTTCATCGATCTGAGCGAAGTGGCCAACGACGAGACCCGGCAGTTCCTGGCGTCTCCTTTCGTCAACAACCCCACCATCGGCTTCCCCGACTACCACCTGGCCGCTGCCTGGCACCATGCCGGAACCGAGAACCGTCCCGCCCTCACCCTGGAGATCGGCAGCGCCCGGGGATTGGCGGACAACGGCGGCCGCTACGGCGAACTGGCCCGCGTGAGCGGGAAAGGGATCTTCGCCGCCGCCGAGGGGCAGGGCCGGTTGGGGGAGGTCTCCTGGCGGACCGGTTTTTGGATCAAGGAGGCGGAACTGGTGACAGTGGGCGGCACCGGCGCGGCGGGCAACGCTTTCGGCGCATACGCCACTTTCGACGGCACCTGGTCGAAGATGCGGTGGAACCTGCGCGGCGGCTGGGCCGATGCGCGCACTTCCGCCGCCGCCACCTTCCTGGCAGCCGCGGTGGAACGCCCCTGGGCCGGCTGCGCCACGGGGCTGGCGGTGGCTTTCACCGGCGCCTCGAGCGATCTGAGGGGGGGCGCCGACCGAGTCCAGTTGGAGACCTACGTCCGCTTCCAGGGGCCGGGAGGAGTGGAGATCACGCCCGACCTCCAGTGGATACGCCACAGCGGCCTGAGACGAAACGCGCCCGATGCCTGGGTGGCGGGCGTCCGCTTTTCCTGGAGCTTTCAGAACCGGTGAAAACGCTTGCGCGGTGAGCCCGACTCCGGACCCGCCGGTTTCCCGAAAGCCCTCTATCCCAATTGTCGGATCGTTCGCGCGACGAAGGCGTGGTGGCCGAGGGCGACATCGATCGATGCCAGATCGCTAGCGACGTGGAATCGAGGCAGCGCCGGGCCCGCTTCCGGATCCATCGCCCGGCTTTTCAAGCCGCGGGCTTCAGGGCTCCACCCAGTCGGCCGGCTTCAGCTGATCCTCGCGCACCTTGGGGGTGAAATATTCGTCGGCGTCGTCCAGGTCCACCTCGTTGCCGTCCTTGTCCACCAACGGCAGTTCGTAGTCCTTCCAGCCACGCAGGCCGGTGGCCAGGGAGGCCACGTTCTTGTAGCCGAGCACCTGCAACGAGTGGGCGGCAAGCACGCTGCGCTGGCCGGAACGGCAGACCACCACCACCTCCCGTTCACGGGCGCGCACCAGCTCGGGGATGGTCTCCTCGTAGTCCCACTCACAGGCCGATTCGAGAATGCCCCGCGGCACCAGCAGTGAACCTTCGATGTGCATGGCGTCGTATTCGTAGGGCTCGCGCACATCCACCAGGAGGATGTCGGGATTCTCTTTCATCCGCTCTTCCAGATCCCAGGGCATGTACTCCTTCACGCTGGTGAGGCAGTCTTTCACCAGCTGCATGAATCGCTTCATCGGCTCACTCTCTCGTTGTTGTGGTTGTCCGGTCGCAGAACTTCTGCTCCACCGCCAGCACCGCCGCCTCCACCCGCGAATGGACCCCCAGCTTGCGCAGGATGGCCTTCACATGGAGCTTCACGGTGCCGTCGGAGATTCCCAGGTTGCGGGCGATCACCTTGTTGCTCTGCCCCTCCGCCAGCAGGCAGAGGATCTCGCGCTCTCTCGGCGTGAGCTGTTCCATGGCCGCCGGCACCGCCGGCTCCTCCCGCCCCTGGACCGCGCGGGCCAGGGCCACGGTGAGCTCCGGCGCCACCACCGTCTCGCCGGCGAGAATGCGCTTCAGGGCGCGGATCAGGTCGTCGGGCTCCATGTCTTTTAGCAAATAGCCCCGGGCGCCGCATTGCAAAGACGCAATGAGATCGCCCTCCTCCCGGCTGGTGGTGAGGATGACGATGGGCATCTCCGCTCCCTGCTCGCGCAGCCGTTTCAGCACTTCCAGGCCGCTCATCCGCGGCATGCGCATGTCGAGCAGGACCACGTCGGGCTGCAGCTCCCGCACCTGCTCGAGCCCCTCCTCGGAATCGCCCACCGCCGCCGCCACCTCCAGGCCGCGCCGTTCCAGCAGCTCCTGGAGACCGATGCGGAAGAGGGCGTGGTCGTCGATGAGCAGAACGCGCATCAGGTCCTCCACCGTTCGTCCGCCGGCCGCGCCTGCCGAAGGGGCTTGTAGCTCAGCTCGACCCGCGTGCCCTCCCCCGGCTCGCTCTCGATCCTCAGTTCGCCGCCCAGGCGGCGGGCGCGCTCCTCCATGATGGAGAGACCGATGTGCTCGCCGGGATGGCCCGCCCGCGCCTCTCCGGCGAAGCCCACCCCGTCGTCCTCCACCAACAGGTGGTAGACGCCGCCACGGCAGCTCAGCAGCACCCGGACGGTGTGGGCGCGGGCGTGCTTGCGGATGTTGGCCAGCGCCTCCTGGACGATGCGCAGCATCTGCATCTCCTCGGCGGGAGCCAGCTTCACCTGGCCGCACTCGGACTGAAAATAGGCGGCCACGCCGGTTTCGGCGGAGAAGCGCTCCACCAGCTTCTCCAGCGCCACCGACAACCCCCGCCCGTCCAGGGGCGTGCGGAAACTGGTGAGCAGATCGCGCAGCTCGGTATGGGCCTCGTCCATGCCGTTGCGGATCCGCTGAAGATCGCGCAGCGCCACTTCGCAGGCGCCCTCCTCGTCCAGGGCGTCCTCCAACATGCGCACCTGGAAGCGGAGACTGGCCAGGGTCTGGGCCAGAGAGTCGTGGAGCTCGTGGGCCAAGGCGTTGCGCTCCTCGAGAATGGAAAGGCGCCGCGCCTCCTCGTCCGAGCGCTGCTTGGCGATGGCCATGCCCAGATGGCTGCCGATGGTCTGCAACAGTTCCAGGATGTCCTCCCGCTGCGACACCCCCGGTTTCCTCACGTAGATCCGGTAGCTGCCCAGCGTGTCGCCATGGTGCACCAGGGGCACCTCCACCAGCTCCACCTCCTCCGCGCCGAACATCTCGTGATCCACCTCGCCGCTGCAGAGACGGACCGGGTTGCGGCACAGCACGTCGCCTGGCGAGAGAGGGGCGCCGCAGGCGCAGATCTCCAGCGGCAGCAGCTCCTCTTCGCTGCGCAGGCGGTCGTCGAGGCCGATGGCCCCCACCAACCGCATGCGGCCATCCTCCTGCACCACCCGGGCGCTGATGGCGATGCCGTTCACCATCTCCTTGAGCACCCGCAGAAAGCGTACCAGCAGGGCGTCCAGATGCTCCTCGCGGTTGATGGCGGCGGCCACGTCGTAGAGGATCTTCAGCGAAGCGGTCTTCTGCGCCAGGCGGGTGGTGTGGCGGGCGATGCGGCTGTCCATGTCCTCGTAGAGCTCCATCAGCTCTTCGGAGAGGGAGTCGATGTCCCGCACCATACCGCTGAGCACGCCCGTATCGCTCTCCGGCAGGGTGGCGCCGGGCTCTCCCTGGGAGACCTGCGCCACCGACGCTTCCAGCGTCACCAGCGGCTTGAGCAGTTGGCGCCGCAGCCGGGCCCCCGCCATCACCAGCCCCAGCAGCGCCAGAAGACAGGCCACCGCCAGGGTGGCGATGGCGCCCATTCCCAGACCACCGGCCACCAACCCGTGGAAAGTGACCAGGCAGCCGACGGTGACCGCCAGCAGCAGCAGGACCAGGGGCGAGACCAGCCGCGCCGACCGCAGCAGGCCGAACACCGTGGAGGGCGACCCCTCCGTCTCCGCGCTTTGTGACGCACCGCTCAACATCGGCCGGCGAACTTCCTCCATTGCGAATTGTCAATGATGATATATAAGTTTTCGTTAATATGCTTGACAATAGCTCGACAAACCGAGGTACGGAACCATGTTAGCCACATTGATCGGCCTGGTGGCGGCCATGATCTTCTCTTTCGCCACCTACATGATATACGGCCTGGAAGGCGTCATGACCCAGCAGTGGATCGACCAAGTGTTCTGGGCGCTGATCCTCGCCGGCGTGGCGGTGGGCATCGTCAACTCCGTCTGGCGCTGCCTGGGCTGCGAAATCAGCAAACGGATCCACAGCCGCACCCTAACCGACTGGACCTGCGGCAGTTGCCGCCACTGAACCGCCTTCCCGGGAGCCGGAAGGCCCCTTTTCACGAAACCTCCTCGCGGAGCAGGCCCTCTTCGGCCTGCTCTTTTTGTTGCAGCGCCCACATCTCGGCGTAACGGCCGCCCCGGGCCAGCAGAGCGGCGTGATCGCCCCGTTCCAGGACGCGCCCCTGCTCCATCACCAGGATCTGATCCGCGTCCACCACGGTGGAGAGGCGGTGGGCGATGACTAGGGTGGTGTGGTGCTCGGCCACCTGGGCGAGGGTCTCCTGGATCGCCTGCTCGGTCTTGCTGTCCAGCGACGAGGTGGCCTCGTCGAAGATGAGGATGGCGGGCCGCTTGAGCAGCACCCGGGCGATGGCCACCCGCTGCTTCTCGCCGCCCGAGAGCTTCAGGCCGCGTTCTCCCACCACCGTGTTCCAGCCGTCGGGGAGGCTTTCGATGAAGTCGCGGATGTGGGCCAGCTCCGCCGCCCGTTCCACCTCTTCCCGCGACGCTCCGGGGCGGCCGTAGAGAATGTTGTAATGGATGGTGTCGTTGAAGAGCACCGTGTCCTGGGGCACGATGCCGATGGCGGCGCGCAGGCTCTGGCGCGTCACCCGGCGGATGTCCTGGCCGTCGATGCGGATGGCGCCGCCGGTGACGTCGTAAAAGCGGAACAGGAGACGGGCGAGGGTGGACTTGCCCGCCCCGCTGTGGCCCACGACGGCCACCTTGCGGCCCGCCGGGACCTCGAAGCTGACCTGTTTCAGGATCGGACGCTCGGACTGATAGGCGAAGTCCACCCGGTCGAACTCGATGCGCCCCCCCGCCAGTTTCAGCGGCGCCGCGTCCGGCGCGTCGGTGATCTCCGGCTTGCGCTCCAGCAGCTTGAAGACCAGATCCATGTCCGCCAGCGCATACTTGATCTGGCGGTAGACGATACCGAGAAAGCCCAGCGGGATGAAGAGCTGCAGCAGGAAGGCGTTGACCAGCACCAGGTCGCCGATGGAGAGGACGCCGGCGGTCACCTGGTGGGCGGCGAAGAACATGATGACGGTGACGCCGCCGGCGATCACCGCCCCCTGGGCGAAGTTGAGCAGGGACATGGAGCTCTGGCTCTTCACCGCCCAATGCTCCCAGTCTCCCAGCATGCGGTCGAAGCGCTCCACCTCCAATCGCTCGTTGCCGAAATATTTCACCGTCTCGTAGTTGATGAGACTGTCCAGGGCATGGCTGTTGGCCTCCGACTCCAGACGGTTCATGTGGTGGCGGAAATCCATGCGCCACTCGGTGATGGCGAAGGTGGCCAGAGCGTAGACCGCCACGGTGCCGAAGGTGATGAAGGTGAAGACCGGGTCGTACCGGGTCACCAGGACGGCGGCCACCAGAGAGAACTCCACCAGGATGGGGAGGATGCTGAACGCCATGTAGTTGAGAATCTGGGAGACCGAGCGGGTGCCGCGCTCCAGATCGCGGCTGATGGCCCCGGTCTTCCGTTGCAGATGGAAGCGCAGA
>JALSRN010000091.1 GCA_026984735.1 Sedimenticola sp.
ACCCTGATCCACATCGAAAAATGCCTCCCCGATCAGGAACGGTTCGCGCATTCCGCCTCCTTTCAGCCGTACTGGTCAGCACTTACAATGGAAGAGTCGCCCCCATCACGGGGGCGCGGATTGAAACTTCAGCTCGCCCAGCTCGCGCGGGTCAGCGCTGGGTCGCCCCCATCACGGGGGCGCGGATTGAAACGAGCCGGCGTTATGTCGTAGCCCAGCAGTGCGGCCTGCGCATGTCGCCCCCATCACGGGGGCGCGGATTGAAACATCGTCGAGCGAAGCAATGAAGGCGTCGAAGGCGGTCGCCCCCATCACGGGGGCGCGGATTGAAAGACTCCGCATGAGCGTCGGCTTGGGAGCCGTCGTGTCGCCCCCATCATCACGCCGCATTCGTACCAAACCGGCACGCAAGTTGCGCCAAACCTACTATTCCAACTTTAATCGGGTAAAGGGCGGTCGTCTTGAAATCGGGGCAACAAACGCTCCACCGCCTCCGGCACCAACCAGCGCAGGCTGCGCCCCTGCTCCAGCCGCCGACGGATGTCGGTGGAGGAGATCCGTAGCTGGGTGACGGGCTGAAAGAGCACCCGCCCGGCGGGCGCGCGCGCCAGGTCCGCCGGCTCGGCGGTGATGCGCCCCTCTACCAGCGCTTCCAGCGGCGCTTCCAGAAAGAGCGCCTCGCCGGGCCGCTCCATCACCACCAGATGCGCCATCTCCAGAATGCGCCGCGGCTCACGCCAGGTGTGGAAGGCGGCGAAGGCGTCCCGCCCCAAGAGCAAGCAGAAGGGCGTCCTTTCACCCAGCTCGGCGCGCAGGGAGGCGAGGGTGACGACCGTCCACGAAGGTTCCGTGGAGTCGATCTCGCGCCGGTCCACCATGAAGCCGGGCTGGTCGGCCACGGCCGCCTCCAGCATCCGCAGGCGCAGCCCGGCTGAGAAGCGGGGCGGCGGCCGGTGCACCGCCTGCCCCAACGGCAGGAAACGCAGCTCCTCCAGCGCCAACGCCTCGAAGACGTCCAGCGCCGGGCGCAGATGGCCCAGGTGAACCGGGTCGAAGGTGCCGCCGAAGATGCCGATCATGCTGTCTCCCTCATGCCGCCGGCCGCGGCAGACGGCCCTCGTAAAGATAGTCCTCCAGGAAGAACACGCTCACCGCGGAGGCCTCCAGCCGCTTGTAGACCACCTCCTTCTCGCGCACTTCGCAGAGCCAGCCCGACATCGCTTCCGGCGCCTCCGATGCCAGGGCGCCGGGGCTGAACAGTCCCGCGCACCGGCCTTCGGGCCGGTGCCTGGCCGAGGGGTATTCGAAGGCCTCCACGCCCGCTTGACGCATGGCTGTGCCCAGCAGCTGGGTTTGCCGGTAGTCGGCGGGGTGGGCGATCTCGTCCACTCGTGCGTCGCAGGGCGGAGACTGAAGCCGCACCCCGCGGTTCGTGGCGTAACGCGCGCCGAAGAGCGTGTGTTCGGAACGCAAGACCGCCCCGGCGGGCCGTTCCATGGAGTACCAGAAGACGAAGCGGTAGTAGGCGGCCTCGGCCAGCGTGGTCTCCACCTCCAGGCCGCCGTAGAAGATACCCGGCTCGTGGACGCGGCCGAAACGGGAGCCCCAGGGCAGGGGCGGATAGCGGAACGGGCTCTTGAGCAGGTAATGGAGGCGTTCCGTTCCCGGCGGCAGCGGCGGCTTTGCGGTTTCGAGCAGCTCCTCCAGCACCGCCTGCTCTTCGAGGCTGTCCACGTAGCCCAGGGTGGCCACCTGCTCCTGGTTCTCCACCAGTCGCCAGAGGGCGCCGGAGAGGGGCGCCACCACCTTGCCGCCGCCGCAGGCTTCCCAGATCACACCTTGCCCCGCAGGGCGTCCACCACCTGGAGCACCCGCACCAGCCCCTGGACGGTGCGAACCTGTTCCGCCGGCACCCCCCCGGTGAGCCGGTTGGGAGTGGCCATGAAGTGGCGCATCCACGCCTCGTCGCCGCCGGTGAGCGCAAAGAGCGCGCGGGCCACGCGGACCAGCAGCAGCGCCAGCTCTCCCTCCTTGCTGGCCGGGTCCAGCGGCCGGCCCCGCTTCAGCCGGCTCACCACGCTGCGGTGCAGGCCCAGCACCTGGCCCAGCTGCCCCTGGTTGAGGCCCAGCTGGGCCCCGGCCCGCAGCACCGCCTTGGCCAACACCTGGGCCGGATCGGGTTGGAGTTTTTCGGCTGTGGTCATACCCACTCTCTTGTGTACCTCGTAGCAAAAAGGGTAGTATTTTTTTTACATATGCACAAACCAGGGAAGGGGGTGGGGTTACCCCACTTTAGTTACTCCGCATCATGATCCGCATTTCTGATCCGGAAGCGCTGCTCGACTTCTGGCATCAAGTTGAATATTTCATCCCGTTCGACCTGGATCGCCAGTTGGATCGCCATCACCGGATGCAAGGCAAGACCGAGTTGAAGGCCGCGCTTGACTCCCCTGACCTCTCTCTTTTCCAGCAATGGACGCCACCCCCCGGCCGCACGATCACCGGTTTCACCTTGTTCCTCGGTGTGTTTCCGCTGGCCGAAGCGGAAGCGGTGCTGGAACAAGTCTTTCCCGAAACTCTTTCGGAAAACGAAAAAGAAGAGGATCGTGAGCGTTCCATGCGCCGCGAGGCGCGTACCTGCTTTGCCTGCATGCATCTGGATGCCGGGGGACGGCCCTTATGGGACAAGGTATCGATCTCCACTCTTCCCTGGGCTCTGGGCAAGTTGCTCCACCAACAGAAACCGGAAACGGAAAGCCTCAATTACGACGATTACCTGACGGCGGAAAAGCAACTGAAGACACGCCTCGAAGGGCTGCGCGAAGCACGACCCACCGCCGAAGACGAAGAACCGCCCCCGTTGACTCCCGACGAGATCCTGAAGCTTGTGGACGTGCTGCGCGAATGGACCGGCTTCAGCCCCGCCAACTGGGACGCCGAACATCAGCTGGTGGCTATTCAACCCCACTTTACAACCAGAAAAACAACCGAATCGATAAAAACAACGGAACCATCGGAAGTCCAGATCGATATCCTCAACAGTTTTTTTGCCCAAGATCTCGGCCGTGCCCTGGAAGCCCACCGTGCCTCGAAAGCCCGCCGTGCCCGTCACCCCGCAGGTGCCCTGGCCGCATACCTGAAGCCGCTTACCGAAAACGAACGAATCGATCTGTTCAGCCAAGAAGGAAGAAAAACCGTTTTTCGCCGGCTGAAGCCCCAGAACCTCCCCGCCGGTCGCTGGCCCGCCGAAAACCACCATACTTTGAGCCTGATGCAACAATATGCAGTCAACACTGCCCTGAAACGGCTCCTGACCGAAGAAAAAAGCCTGTTCTCGGTAAACGGCCCTCCAGGAACCGGCAAAACCACGCTGCTGCGCGATCTCATCGCCGAGATCGTCACACAGCGCGCCCGCGAGCTGGCAAAGCTGAAGCGCCCCAATGACGCCTTCGACGGAAAGTGCGCGCTAACGCTACCCGATGGCACCTTACGAAGATTACGCCGGCTGAAACCGGAACTTACCGGACATGAGATCCTGGTGGTTTCCTCCAACAACCGGGCCGTGGAGAACCTTTCCCGGGAACTGCCCTGCGCCGCCGCATTGGGAACCACTCACTGGCGAAATCCTGACGGCGAACCCAAAATCCGGTACCTGCGCACCGTGGCCGCCAACATCGCTGCGAGAAAAACGGATGGCAGCTATCGCTCACTGAACATCGACGAACACCCTTGGGGACTGGTGGCCGCAGTGCTTGGCAACCAGTCCAATCGTCAGGCATTCCTCACGCCTTTCCTTTTCGAACCCCGCAAGGATGCGAAGCTACCGCCAAAACCTTTCGACCCCAATGTTCACCAAACCCTTTGGCGCTGGCTGGCCCAACAGGTTCCCGGCAAATTTCAGGAGACGAAAAAGGCTTTTTTGAAAAAGGAGCAGGAAATAGAAGAAAGAAAGGCCGCGCGTTCGCTGCAAATACGAGGGCTTCGTTCCAAACAGAAGATTAAAAAAGGAAAGGACAAGCTGGATGCGATCAACCGGGATCTGGAACGCATCCAGACATTGCGTCCCGGTTTCTGGAGGCGCTGGTTCACCCGGGAAGGACGCAGGCACGAGCAGGAGTACAAGAATGAACGGAAGAAAAAACGCACGGAATACAAACAGGCATTTCAGGAGCTGCGCAAAGAGGAAGACTCTCTGAATCAAATCTACAGCGAAGCTGGAGGTGCCGACGCCTGGGCCGAGTTGAATGCCCGACTTCCTCGACTAAAGGCGCTACCTTCCCATCGGGAACTTGAACAGGATGCTTTGCAGATCGAGGGACTATGGCCGGATGAAACCTTGAATCGGATGCGAAGCGAGCTCTTCGATCTGGCGCTCCAGTTGCATGAAGCCTGGCTGGGCGAGGCGAACTGGAAAGACAACCTGTTGAGCTTTTCCATCCTGATCAACGGCAAGACGATCCTGGGCCGGGATGCCGCACGCGTGCTCTGGCAAAGCCTCTTCATGGTGGTGCCCGTCCTGTCCAGCACCCTGGCTTCCGTGGCCCGACTGTTCAGGGAGCTGAAAGGCGGTGATTTGGGCTGGCTTCTCATCGACGAAGCCGGACAGGCCACCCCGCAGTCCGCCGTGGGCGCGCTGTGGCGGGCACGGCGGGCCGTCGTGGTGGGCGATCCCCTGCAAATCGAACCCGTGTTCACAGTTCCCCTGAATGTGGTGAAACAACTCGCCAAGCGGTGCGACATTGCGGAAAGCGATGGGGTTTCCCCTCACCAAACGTCGGTACAGGCGCTGGCCGATGCCGCCAATGCCCATGGGGCGTATTTGCAAACCGATGGCGGCGCGCATTGGGTGGGCGCCCCTTTGAGGGTTCACCGGCGCTGCCGCTCACCCATGTTCGACATCGCCAACACCATCGCTTACGGCGGCAAGATGATCCATGCCGTTTCCGGCGATGCGCCACTGGAAATCGGAGGCGTGAATCCAGGAAAAAGCAGCTGGGTGAATCTGGGAGGGAAATTGACCGGGCGCCACTTGGTGCCGGACCAAGTGCGCCTGGTGGCTGAGACGCTTGAAGCCTGGCGGGTCCATTGCGCCAACCCGCCCCTCTATATCATCACCCCTTTCAGGGACATCCGAGACGCTCTTCGGCAACGGCTGCAACAGGAAGGATGGCATCGAGAATGGTCGGAAGAGCATGTGGGCACCGTGCATACCTTTCAGGGCAAGGAAGCCGACATGGTCTGGCTGGTGCTGGGCTGCGGCCGGGCGCGCCCCGGAGGCGCCCGCTGGGCGGCAAGCAAGCCCAACCTGCTCAATGTTGCGCTCACGCGGGCTCGATCGCGGATTTTCATCATCGGAGAACTGGAGCTCTGGGGAGGCCTGCGATACTTCAGTGAAGCCTCCCGACACCTGCCGACCATTTCCGCAGACGAATTCCTTCAGCGCTTTTCGCAGCCTGTTCCCCACTGACAGCCATCTCGCGTCCCAGCCAGGCAGGTTCCGCGCCAGCCGACCGCTGTCAGCGGCGCACCTGGCCGTCACCCAAGACGATGAACTTCACCGAGGTGAGCCCTTCCAGCCCCACCGGGCCGCGGGCGTGGAACTTGTCGGTGGAGATGCCGATCTCGGCGCCCAGGCCATACTCGAAGCCGTCGGCGAAGCGGGTGGAGGCGTTGACCATCACCGAGCTGGAGTCCACTTCCCGCAGAAAACGGCGCGCCTTGGTGTAGTTTTCGGTGACGATGGCGTCGGTGTGGCGGGAGCTGTGGGCCTCGATGTGCTCCATGGCCTGGTCCAGGTCTTCCACCACGCGGATGGAGAGGATGGGAGCCAGATATTCGGTGTCCCAGTCCTCCTCGGTGGCGGGCCGGCACTGCTCGCCCAGGATGGCGCGGGTCTCGTCGCAGCCGCGCAGCTCCACCCCCTTCTCCCACATCGCCTCGGCGAGGCGCGGCAGGAACTCCTCCGCCACCTTGCGGTTCACCAGCAGGGTCTCCATGGTGTTGCAGGTGCCGTAGCGCTGGGTCTTGGCGTTGAGGGCCACGTCGAAGGCCTTCCGCGGATCGGCCTCGTCGTCCACATAGACGTGGCAGATGCCGTCCAGGTGCTTGATCACCGGCACCCGCGCCTCTTTGCTGATGCGTTCGATGAGCCCCTTGCCGCCACGGGGAATGATGACGTCGATGTATTCGGGCAGGGTGATCATGGCGCCCACGGCGGCGCGGTCGGTGGTCTCCACCACCTGCACCGCGTCGCCGGGCAGCCCCGCCCGTTCCAGTCCGGCGCGGATGGCGGCGGCGATGGCCTGGTTGGAGTGGAACGCCTCGGAGCCGCCCCGCAGCACCGTGGCGTTGCCCGACTTGAGGCAGAGGGCGGCGGCATCGGCGGTGACGTTGGGGCGCGACTCGTAGATGATGCCCACCACGCCCAGAGGCACCCGCATGCGCCCCACCTGGATGCCCGAGGGGCGGTACTTGAGGTCGAAGATCTCGCCGACGGGATCGGGGAGGGCGGCGATCTGGCGCAGCCCCTCGATCATGGTGTCGATGCGCGCCGGGGTGAGCTCCAGGCGGTCGAGGAGCGCCTCCGACAGCCCCTTCTCCCGCCCCGCTTCGAGATCCTTGCGGTTCTCTTCGGCCAGCTTGTCGCGGCTGCTGTCGAGAAGATCGGCCATCGCCTCCAGGGCGGCGTTCTTCTGCGCCGTGGTGGCGGCGGCGAGCAGCCGCGCCGCGCCGCGGGCCCGCCGACCGGTCTGCTGCATGTAGGCTTGTACGTCGTCGATGGTCATGGTTCCGGTTTCCCTGTGGGATGCAATGAGGTTCAGGAATGGGCCGCCAAGGGCCAGTAGCGCTCTTCGCCGCCCTGGCCGGCCATCACCAGCAGAATCTGCTCGAGCTGCAGCCAGGGCTCGCCGGCCGCAGCCCCCTTGATCATGGCGTCGGCCGCCTCGCACTGGAGCAACAGGGCGTTCCATTGGGCGACGGAGAGCCGCTTCGCGCCGCTGGCCACCAGCCGCTGGCGGCTCTTCCAGACGCCCGCCGCGCTCAGGGCGCGGGCCGGAGGTTCGCCACGGGCGATCCGGCCGGCCAGGGAGGCGAGGGTGCGTACCTCCCGCGCCACCGCCCAGAGCACCACCGGCAGGGCCACCCCTTCGCCGCGCAATCCGGCGAGGATGCGCAGCACGCGGCCCGCCCGACCCGCCAACGCCGCGTCCACCAGAGCGAAGACGTCGAAGCGGGCGCTGTCGGAGACGGCGCGGCTGGCGCGTTCCAGGCTCACCGGCCCCTCGCCCTCGAGGAGCCGCAGCTTCTCCACCTCCTGGCGCGCCGCCAGCAGATTGCCTTCGGTGCGCTCGGCCAGCATCTGCGCCACGCCGCGCTCGGGACGCAGCCCCGCGGCGCGCATGCGCTGCTCGATCCACTGCGGCAGGCGGCCGGAGTCGGGCGGCCAGAGTTGCAGCACCACGCCCTTCGCGTCCACCGCCTTGACCCATTTGGCGGCGGCCTGGCTACGATCCAGCTTCGGCAGGGTGAGCAGCAGCAGGATGTCGGCGGGCGGCTGCCGGCACCACTCCACCAGCGCGGCGCTTCCCTCGCGACCCGGCTTGCCGCCGGGCAAGCGCAGATCCACGATCTTGCGCTCGGCGAAGAGCGACATCTCCTCGGCCTGTTGCGCCAGCAGGCTCCAGTCGAAGCGGCCGTCGGCCTCCAGCAGCTCGCGGCTGAGATACCCCTGCCGCCGGGCGGCGGCGCGGATGGCATCCGCCGCCTCGCCCACCAGCAGCGGCTCGTCGCCGCTCACCAGATAGACCGGCGCCAGCTCGCGGGCAAGATGCGCCTCGAGCTGCTCGCCCCGCACTCTCACCGGTTTCCTCCGGCCGCCAGCCGCTGCAGCAGCCGCCCGGCCAGCTCGCGGTAGACGTCTCTCTGGCGCATCTCGCCCTCCCGTACCCGTCCCAGCAGCTCGCCGCCCGGGGCGTAGACGATGCGCCGCGATTCCAGGCGGCCCTCGTCCCGCAACGTGCCGGGAGGATGCTCCGTCCGGTAGTGGAGCACGAAGAGATACTCGTACTCCACCGCGCTGTTGTAGGCGTTCACCGAGAAGACGCGGCTCTCCTGCGACAGCGAAAGCCGCAGGACGCCGCCCGCCTCCTGGGCCGAGCCGGCCAGCCGCGCGCCGCTCCACTCCAGTTGACGCCGCAACTCCCGCACGAAGGGGTGGTAGTCGGCCAGCCCGGCGAGCCACAGGGGTTCCATCTCCGCCGGAGGGCGCGGCACGGCGCCCCGGAGATGAAAGCCGCAACCGGCGAGCAGCAGCAGCGCCGGCAGGAGCAGCAGGCGCGCCACTCTCATTTGGCGACGATGTTGACCAGCTTGCCCGGCACCACGATCACCTTGCGCACCTGGGCGTCGCCGATGAACCGGCGGGCGTTCTCGTTGGCCAGCGCCGCCCGCTCCACCGCTTCGCGGTCGGCGTCGGCGGGCACCTCCACCTTGCCGCGCAGCTTGCCGTTCACCTGGATCACGTACTCGAGGGTGTCGCGCTCCAGCGCCTTCTCGTCCACTTGCGGCAGGCCGGCCTGGAGTACGTCCTCGCCGTAGCCCAGCTCGCGCCACAGCTTGTGGACGATGTGGGGGGCGATGGGGGCCAGCAGGCGCAGCAGAATGTCCATGCCCTCGCGCAGCAGAGGCGCTTCATCCCGCTTCGAAAGCAGGTTCACCAGGCTCATGCAGGCCGAGACCACGGTATTGAACTGCTGGCGCTGGTAGTCGAACAGCGCCTTCTTGAGGATGGCGTGCATCTCGCGCCGCGCCTCGCGCACCTGCCGGGACTCCTCGGCGGCGGCTTCCCCGCCGGCGCGGATGGCCTGGCGCTTCTCCACGGCCAGGTTCCAGAGCCGCCGCAGAAAGCGGTGGGCGCCCTCCACCCCTTCGTCGCTCCACTCCAGAGACTGGTCGGGGGGCGCGGTGAAAAGGATGTAGAGGCGCACGGTGTCGGCGCCATAGCGGTCGATGAGCCGCTGGGGATCCACGCCGTTGTTCTTGGACTTGGACATCTTCTCCATGCCCCCGTGCTCCACCGGCAGGCCGTCGGATTTGAGCACGGCGCGCACCACGCGGCCCTTGTCGTCGCGCTCCACCTCCACCTCGGCGGGGTTGAACCACTCCCGCGAGCCGTCTTCCTTCTCGCGGTAGTAGGTGTCGGCCAGCACCATACCCTGGGTGAGCAGGCGGGTGAAGGGTTCGTCGCACTCCACCAGTCCCTCGTCCCGCATGAGCTTGTGGAAGAAGCGGGCGTAGAGCAGGTGCAGGATGGCGTGCTCCACGCCGCCGATGTACTGGTCCACAGGCAGCCAGTAGCGGGCACGCTCGTCCAGCATGGCGTCGTCGTTGTCGGGACAGCAGTAGCGGGCGTAGTACCAGCTCGACTCCATGAAGGTGTCGAAGGTGTCGGTCTCGCGCCGGCGGCCGCCGCCCAGGTCGTAGAACTCGGGCATCTTCTTCAACGGCGAACCGCTGCCGTCGGGGACCACGTCCTCGGGCAGGCGCACCGGAAATTCGTCGGCCGGCTCGGCATTGCCGTGCTCGTCGTAGACCACCGGGATGGGGCAGCCCCAATAGCGCTGGCGGCTCACGCCCCAGTCGCGCAAGCGGTAGTTCACCGTCTTCCCGCCCTTGCCGTGCTCCTCCAGCCAGGCGGCGACGGCCTCGAAGGCGGCCTCGGAGGTGAGGCCGGTGAAGGGGCCGGAATCCACCAGCACCCCCTTCTCGGTGTAGGCGCCGTCGGCGATGGAGACCTCGGAGCCGTCGGCGGGAAAGATCACCTGCTTCTTGGGGATGCCGTACTTTTCGGCGAACTCCCAATCGCGCTGGTCGTGGGCGGGCACCGCCATCACCGCGCCGGTACCGTAGCTCATGAGCACGAAGTTGGCGGCGTAGACCGGCACCGCTTCGCCGGTGACCGGATGCAGCGCCTCGATGCCCAGGGGAAAGCCCTTCTTCTCCATGGTCTCGATCTCGGCCTCGGAGACGCCCCCTTTGCGGCACTCCTGGATGAACTCGGCCAGCGCGGCGTCGCTCTCGGCCGCCTGTTGCGCCAGGGGGTGCTCGGCGGCGACCGCGAGATAGGTGACCCCCATGAGGGTGTCGGGGCGGGTGGTGAAGATCTCCAGGGTCTCGTCCCACCCCTTCACCCGGAACAGCATGCGTACCCCTTCGGAGCGGCCGATCCAGTTGCGCTGCATGGCCACCACCTGCTCGGGCCAGCCGTCGAGCCGCTCGAGGTCGTCGAGCAGCTCCTGAGCATAGTCGGTGATGCGCAGGAACCACTGCTCGATCTCCCGCTTCTCCACGGGCGCGCCCGAGCGCCACCCCTTGCCGTCGATCACCTGCTCGTTGGCCAGCACCGTCTGATCCACCGGATCCCAGTTGACCGTGGCCTTCTTGCGGTAGGCCAGCCCCTTCTCCATGAGGCGGGTGAAGAACCACTGCTCCCACTTGTAGTAGTCGGGGTCGCAGGTGGCCAGCTCGCGCTCCCAGTCGTAGCCGAAACCGAGCCGCTTGAGCTGCTCCTTCATGTGGGCGATGTTGCCGTAGGTCCATTTCGCCGGCGGCACGCCGTGCTGGATGGCGGCGTTCTCGGCGGGCAGGCCGAAAGCATCCCACCCCATCGGCTGCAACACGTTCTTGCCCAGCATGCGCTGGTAGCGGGCCACCACGTCGCCCAGGGTGTAGTTGCGCACATGGCCCATGTGCAGCTTGCCGCTGGGGTAGGGAAACATGGAGAGGCAGTAGAACTTCTCCCGGCCCGGATCCTCCACGGCGCGGAAGCTCCGGTGCGCTTCCCAGTATTCCTGGGCCTCGGTCTCGATGGCGCTGGGATCGAATTGGCGGTCCATGGGAAAACGGTGTACCCTCGTGCTTCGGTAAGCCGTTTAGGATACCCCACATGGATGGCCACATGAACCGCCCTTTTCTTCACGCGCTTCTCTTTCTTCTTCTTCTCTGCCTGACCCCCCTGCCGGCCGGCGCCGCCGGGGATGGACGCTACCAGGCGGTGGTGCTGCACAGTGCGGGCGCGTCCGGCGGCGCCGGCTCCATCAGCCCCAAGGTGTTCATTCTGGATACCCGGGAGGGCCACATGTGGACCTGGGAACAGAACGCCCGGGTGAAACGCCGCCAAGGCGGCCGCTCCTTCGGCGACGTCCTCACCTACCAGGGAAGGCTCAAGGTCGGTTCCCATGCGGGGCAGGTGATCGACGAGCGCGAATGAGCCGGAACGGCTCTCCGTCGGAGCCCACCGGTATAATGGCGCCAATTCCCGGCCGATCCGCCAACCCCCGACCGTGACCACCGACACCGAAAGCCGCCTGCGAACCCTTCTCGAAAAGCGCATCCTCCTCCTCGACGGCGCCATGGGCACCATGATCCAGCGCCACAAACTGGAGGAGTCCGACTACCGCGGCGAGCGCTTCGGCCACTGGCCCACGGATCTCAAAGGCAACAACGACCTGCTCTGCCTCACGCGGCCCGAGATCATTCGCGGCATCCACGAGCAGTATCTGGAAGCGGGCGCCGACATCCTGGAGACCAACAGCTTCAACGCCACGCGCATCTCCATGGCCGACTACGGCATGGAGGAGCTGGTGTACGAGATCAACGTGGCGGCGGCGCGCCTGGCGCGGGAGGCGGCGGACAAGTACAGCAGCGCTGAAAAGCCCCGCTTCGTGGCCGGCGTGCTGGGCCCCACCAGCAAGACCCTCTCCATCTCGCCGGACGTGAACGACCCCGGCTTCCGGGCGCTCACCTTCGACGAACTGGCGGAGAACTACCGGGAAGCGGCCCGCGGGCTCATCGAGGGGGGCGCCGACCTCCTCCTCATCGAGACCATCTTCGACACCCTCAACGCCAAGGCGGCCATCTTCGCCGTGCAGGACGTCTTTCAGGAGATCGGCCGGGAGCTGCCCATCATGATCTCGGGCACCATCACCGACCAGTCGGGACGCACCCTCTCGGGCCAGGTGACCGAGGCCTTCTACAACAGCCTGCGCCACGCCCGACCTCTCTCCATCGGCCTCAACTGCGCCCTGGGGCCGGACCTTTTGCGCCAGTACGTGGAAGAGCTTTCCAGGGTGAGCGAAACCTTCGTCTCGGCCCACCCCAACGCGGGCCTGCCCAACGAGTTCGGCGAATACGACCTCACCGCCGGGCAGATGGCCGCGGCGGTGGGCGAGTGGGCCGAAGCGGGGCTGGTCAACATCGTCGGCGGCTGCTGCGGTTCCACGCCGGACCACATCGCCGCCATCCACGAGCAGGTGAAGGAAAAGACTCCCCGCCGGCTGCCCGCCATCGAGCCCGCCTGCCGCCTGTCCGGCCTGGAGCCGCTCAACATCACCAAGGATTCGCTCTTCGTCAACGTGGGCGAGCGGGCCAACGTCACCGGCTCGGCGAAGTTCAAGCGGCTGATCCTCAACGAGGAGTACGAAGAGGCCCTGGAGGTGTGCCGCACCCAGGTGGAGAACGGCGCCCAGATCGTGGACGTCAACATGGACGAAGGGATGCTCGACGGCAAGGCGGCCATGGTGCGCTTTCTCAACCTCTGCGCCGCCGAGCCCGAGATCGCCAAGGTGCCCTTCATGATCGACTCCTCCAAGTGGGAGATCCTGGAGGCCGGCCTGCAGTGCGTGCAGGGCAAGGCGGTGGTCAACTCCATCTCGCTGAAGGAGGGCGAGGAGAAGTTCCGCCAGCAGGCGCGCCTGTGCCGCCGGTACGGCGCCGCGGTGATCGTCATGGCCTTCGACGAAAAGGGGCAGGCCGACACCTACCAGCGCAAGATCGAGATCTGCGAACGCGCCTATCGCATTCTGGTGGAGGAGCTGGAGTTTCCCGCCGAGGACATCATCTTCGACCCCAACATCTTCGCCGTGGCCACCGGCATTCCGGAACACGACAACTACGCGGTGGACTTCATCGAGGCCACCCGCTGGATCAAAGAGCATCTGCCCCACGCCCTGGTGTCGGGAGGCGTCTCCAACGTCTCCTTCTCTTTTCGCGGCAACAACCCGGTGCGCGAGGCGATCCACGCCGTCTTTCTCTACCACGCCATTGCCGCCGGCATGGACATGGGCATCGTCAACGCCGGCCAGCTGGTGGTGTACGACGAGGTGCCCGAAGAGCTGCGCCAGGCGGTGGAGGACGTGATTCTCAACCGCCGGCCCGACGCCGGCGACCGCTTGGTGGAACTGGCCCCCAAATACGCCGGGAGCGGCGCCGCCGAAGAGCAGAAAGAGGATCTGGAGTGGCGCTCCTGGCCGGTGGAGAAACGGCTGGCCCACGCCCTGTTGAAAGGGATCACCGAGTTCATCGAAGAGGACACCCTGGAAGCGCTGGAGAAGCTGGGCCGGCCCATCCACGTGATCGAGGGCCCTCTCATGGACGGCATGAACATCGTCGGCGACCTCTTCGGCGCGGGCAAGATGTTCCTTCCCCAGGTGGTGAAATCGGCGCGGGTGATGAAGAAGGCGGTGGCGGTGCTGGAGCCCCATCTGGAGGCGGAGAAGGCCGAATGCCCCGCCGAGAACGCCGGCCGCATCCTCATGGCCACGGTGAAGGGCGACGTGCACGACATCGGCAAGAACATCGTGGGCATCGTCCTCCAGTGCAACAGCTACGAGGTGGTGGACCTGGGAGTGATGGTACCCGCCGAGAAGATCCTCCAGACCGCGCGCGAGAAGCAGGTGGATCTCATCGGCCTGTCGGGGCTGATCACCCCCTCCCTGGACGAAATGGTCCACGTGGCCAGGGAGATGAAGCGTCAGGGTTTCACCATTCCCTTGATGATCGGCGGCGCCACCACCTCCAAGGCCCACACGGCGGTGAAGATCGAGCCCGAATACGAGCATGGCGTGGTCTATGTGCCCGACGCCTCCCGCGCCGTGGGGGTGGCCAGCGCGCTCCTCTCGGAAGAGCAGAAGCCCGAGTTTCTGCGCGAGCTGGCCGAAGAGTACGAGGCGGTGCGCCAGGGGCGGAGCCGCCGGGACGAGGGGCGCAAGCTCGCCTCCCTGGAAGAGGCGCGGGCCAACGCCACCCCCATCGACTGGAGCCGCTGGCAGCCGCCCCGCCCGCGGGCGCTGGAGCACCCCCCCGCCGACGCCCGGGTGGTGCGCAAGGGGGCCGGAGTGCTGGCGATCTTCGACGACATTCCCCTCGATGCATTGGCGCCTTACATCGACTGGACCTTCTTCTTCCACGCCTGGCAGCTAAGGGGGCGCTATCCCAGGATCCTCGACGACCCCGAGAAGGGGGACGAGGCGCGCAAGCTCTTCGCCGACGCCCAGGCCATGCTGAAGCGGGTGATCGCCGAGAAATGGCTGCGCGCCCGCGCCGTGGTGGGGCTCTTTCCCGCCAACGCCCGAGGCGACGATCTGCTGATCTATGAAGACGAAGAAGGTAAGCAAGTGCTCACTGTCTTTCACATGCTGCGCAAACAGGGGCGCCAGCCGGAGGGGCAGTACAACGAATCGCTGGCCGATTTCGTGGCTCCGGTGGAGAGCGGCAAGGTGGACTGGATCGGCGCCTTCGCCTGCACCGCCGGGGAAGGGATCGACGAAAAGATCGGCCAATTCGAAGCGGACCACGACGACTACTCCAGTTTGATGCTCAAGGCCCTGGCCGACCGCCTGGCCGAAGCTCTGGCCGAGTGGCTCCATGAGCGGGTGCGCAAGGATCTGTGGGGTTATGCGAGTGAGGAAGTACTCACCAACGAAGAGTTGATCGCGGAGAAATACCAGGGCATCCGCCCCGCCATGGGCTATCCCGCCAGCCCCGACCACACCGAGAAGGACCTCCTCTGGGCGCTGCTCGAAGCCGAGGACCACACCGGCATCTGGCTCACCGAGTCCAAGGCGATGGTTCCCACCGCGGCGGTGAGCGGTCTCTATTTCGCCCACCCCCAGGCGCGCTATTTCGCCGTGGGCCGGCTGGGCAAGGACCAGATCGAAGAGTACGCCCGGCGCAAATCGATGCCGGTGGAAGAGGTGGAGCGCTGGCTGGGGCAGAACCTTGCCTACGAGCCCGACCGGTGATCGAGATGGAGAAGAGCGATCCAGAAAAGTTGCAGCGGCAGGCCCGGGCCCTGCGCGACCGCCATCGCACCCTGTTGCTGGCGACGGCCGACGCCGAGGGGCGTCCCGAGATCAGCTACGCCCCCTATCTGCTGGACGACGACCAGGCCTTCTGCGTCTATCTCAGCGAGCTGGCGCCCCACACCCGCAATCTTCTGGCCCGCCCCGAAGCCGGCGTGCTCTTCATCCAGCCCGAGGAGGAGGCGCGCAACCCCTTCGCCCGGGAACGGCTGGTCCTGCGCTGTCGCGCGGAGGAGGTGACCGGCCCGGCCAGGGAGCCGCTGCTGGAGCGCATGGAGGCGCGCTTCGGCGAGACCCTTGCGCTGTTGCGCAGCCTGCCCGACTTCCACCTGTTCCGCCTTCGGGTGGAAGAGGGGAGCTATGTGCGCGGTTTCGGCCAGGCGTGGCGGCTGGTGGGAAACGCTCTGGAGATTCGGGAGCTACGCCGGGGTTGAGGGCCCGGATCCCGGTGCCATTAACCCGGCATCAATCTATGTCACCCTCAGTCACCACGAGCGTGCTCGTGGTGACCGAACCGATTGAATTTCAAAAAGATCGGGACGTCAGACAGAAGCCGGCACTTTGTTGCGCTTCTTGCCGATGGAATCACCATTGCCTGCGAAGCGCGCCGCGTTCCGACTTCTGTCTGACGCCCTGAGGATGGCACAGATTGGTGCCGGGCTAATCGAGGGGGGCCAGCCCCCGCTCCCGGGCCAAGGCGAGGATTTCGTCGAAGAGCGCCTGCAACTCCTCCGGGCTCTTGCGCGGCAGGCCCCGGCCGAAATCGCGAACGCGGTTGGCCAGCCCGGTATCGCCCAGATGGCGGGCCACCAGCGGATAGAGCCGTTCGCAAATCCCGTCCAGCTCCAACGCGGCCATCATGCCGGGCGACTCCACGTAGGCCCCGGCTTTCCGAACGAAGTGATCGAACGATGCCTGAAGATCGTCTGCAAGCATGGTCTGTTCTCCTTGTGGACTTCGTTGCGACTGGGCGGGTAGAAGAGTCCCCGCTTGGCGAACCTCGGGATTCGAATTCTATACGGCATGGGAAGAGGGCGCAGCGCCCGACTCGACTTTTCCCCGCCTCTGTCGAACCGTCGTTTCCTTGACAACGGCCGTCATGGCACCATGTAGGAAAAAGGCATCCACAACCGACGAAAGGAGCAGGAAGATGGCGATTTCATGGGTTCTGGCTGCGGACAGCAGCCACGCGAAGATCCTGCGGGCGGACAACCGGGTGGGGCCGCTGGTTCCCATCGAGGAGTTGGAACATCCCCAGAGCCGCCTGAAGGACACCGAACTCTATGCCGACGAGCCGGGAAGGGCCTTCGACCGGGGCGGACAGGGGCGCCACGCCATGGAGAACGAAGTGGACGCCAAAAAGGAGGAGTCGCTTCGTTTCGCCCGCACCTTGTGCGAGCGGCTGCGGCAGGCGGCCGCCGAAAAGACCTTCGACAAGCTCTACATCCTGGCCGCCCCCGCTTTTCTGGGCGAGCTGCGCGAATGCCTCGACGATCAGGTGAAATCGCTGGTGGCGGGCGAAGTCGCCAAGGACGTGGTCAAGCAGGAGCCGGAAGAGATTCGCGAAAAGCTTCCCGATTTTCTTTGATTTCGACCCTCGGCGTCCCGGGGGACTCGACCGGTCGCAGCGAAAGCTCGCGGGCCGCGTCGAGTCCCACGCGCTGTTGACCGGAACTTTGCATCAGACTCTTTCGAACTTCGTTGTTTGACGACCAGGAAGCGGCCCGGCTGCACCGGAAACTGGTGCTTCTCCAGGGCGACCCCGACCGGTGCCGGGCGGCGGCGGCCCGCCGGTGGCGCCGCGGCGGGATCTGGGTGGGAGAGAAAGCGCCCCTCTCCATTCCCGCTGTCTCTTCTCGACGGCTCGCCGGCCGATTGGGAAGCGAAACCGATCTTCTGGTGTTCGACGCCCTGGAAGGCTTTGCGGTGGATGCGTTCGCCATGGCGCTGGGATTGGTGCGCGGCGGCGGTCGTTTTCTGCTGCTGACGCCACCCCTGGAGCGTTGGCCCTGGCAAGCCGATGGAGAGCTGGCGCGGCTGGCAGTGAGCGGACGGCCGCCGACGGCGCCGAGCCGCTTTTTGCAGCGGCTCGTTGCCTTGCTTCGGGAGCACCCTTTCGAGCCCTCGGCACCGCCGGTGGTGGAACCCTTTCGCGAAGGGCTCACCGAAGATCAGGCGGCGGCGCTCACCCTGGTGCTGCGCACCGCCCGGGGCCACGGCCGGCGTCCGCTGCTCATCACGGCGGATCGGGGAAGGGGCAAATCGGCGCTCTTGGGCGTGGCGGCGGCCAGGCTGGTGAACGAAGAGGGGATGGAGATCCTGGTCACGGCGCCCCGAAAGAGCGCCACCGAGACGCTCTTCCGCCACGCCCGCGCCCACCTCGACGCCACCGCTCCCCCTTCCGGGGGAATCCGTTTCGTGGCGCCGGACCGGCTTCTGGCCGAGCGGCCGGCGGGAAACCTGCTGATGGTGGACGAGGCCGCCGGCGTTCCGCTCCCCTTGCTGCTGGAGCTGGTGCGTTCCCATGGAAGGACGGTGCTGAGCACCACGGTCCACGGCTACGAGGGCTCCGGACGCAGCTTCGCCGTGCGGCTGGGAAGAGAGCTGGATCGCCTGCGCCCCGGCTGGCGCAACGTGGAGCTGAAGCGGCCGGTGCGCTGGGCGCCGGGCGATCCTCTCGAGGCCCTGGGCGCCCGGGCCCTGCTGCTGGAAGCGGAGCCTGTTTCACTGCCCTCACCGCCGCCGCGGGCCGACGCCTGCGAAATCGTGCCGCTGGAGGCGGATCGTTTGAAAAGAGAGGAGTCCCTCCTCCAGCCCCTCTTCGGGCTTCTAGTAAGCGCTCACTATCGAACGAAACCCGGCGATCTGCGTTACATCCTGGACGCTCCCAATCTGAGAGTGTGGGCCGCGCTTCATGGGGGAAAGCCGCTGGGCGCAGTGTTGGTGGCGGAGGAGGGGGAACTGGATGAACCTTTGCGCCGAAAGATCGTCGAAGGAGGCGGCAGGCCCCGTGGCCATCTTCTTCCCCAGCTCCTGGCCGGCCGTTGCGGCGTGCCCCAGGCGCTCGGCGGACGTTGCTGGCGGGTGGTGCGCGTTGCGGTGCACCCCCGTTTCCAGGGGCGGGGGCTCGGCAGCCGGCTGCTTGGCCATCTGTTGGAAAGGGCGCGGAGCGAAGGGGTGGATCTGGTGGGCGCCAGTTTCGGCGCCACCGCGCGCTTGATCCCTTTCTGGAAGCGGCTCGGATTTCGCCCTTTGCGGTTGGGCCACCGCCGGGAGGCGAGCAGCGGCGCCCACGGGCTGCTGGTGGGAACGGGGCTCAGCGGCCGGGGAAGCGAGTGGATCGAAGAAGCGGCGGCGCGCTTCCAGTCGCGCTTCCCGTGGCAGCTCGGCGAGACCTTCCAGGAACTGGATCCGACGCTGGCGCTGCAGCTGCGCGATCCGCCGGTGGCGCCCCTGGACGCCCGGCACCGGGAGACGTTGCGGGCTTACGGGGAGGGACGCCTCGCCTATCTGGACGCGCTGGAGGCGCTGCACCGGCTGGCGATCCGTCTCCACGAGCCGGAGGATCCCGGCCAGCGGATGGTGCTGGCGAAGGTGCTGCAACGCCGGCCCTGGAAGGAGTTGGCGGGGCGCTTCGGCCTGCCGGGAAAAAAGGCGGTCGAAGCGCGGCTGCGACGGGCCGTTCTCCAGCAGCTCGACCCTCCCGCTGCTTGACCCGATTCCCTGACTGATAGTAGGGTTTGAAGCCATGTCGGAACCCATTCAAAAAGGCGCTCCCGTGGTGGACGCGGAGCGGATTCCCCAGGTGGCGGTGGAGTCGATGAATCGCACCCACCGCGAAGAGGTGGATCTCGTCAACGAGCTGGGCGCGCTGCTGCGGCACGCGGTGGAGGGCGAAATGGACACCGCGGCCATCGACCGCGCCCTCGACCGCTGGCTGCGGCACACCGAGGCCCACTTCGACCGCGAGAACCGCCTGATGGAGGAGTACGGCTTCCCGCCGTTTCCCATACATGCTCAGGAACACGCCACGGTGCTGGAGGAGCTGCGCCGGCTGCAGTCGCAGTGGCTGGCCGACCGGCAGCTCGAGCCGCTGCGCGCCTTCGTCCTGGAACGCTGGCCGCAGTGGTTCCTCATGCATGTGAACAGCATGGACACCATCACCGCCCAGTTTCTCGCCAACTTCATCGACTGAGTTGCCCGAAGGACCCGAAATCCGCCGTCTTCGCGACCAGCTGGCGGAAGCGCTGCTGGGTCGCGTGGCCCGGCGGATCCGCTTCCACCTTCCCGACCTGCAGCGCTGGAACGGCCCGTTGGATGGTTTGCGCGTGGTCTGCATCGAGAGCCACGGCAAGGCGCTGCTCACCCATCTGGAAAACGACCACACCATCTTCAGCCACAACCAGCTCTATGGGCGGTGGAGGGTCGCCGCCCCCGGCAAGATGCCGGCGACCCGGCGGCGGTTGCGCCTGGCCATCCACACCGAGGAGGCGTGGGCCCACCTCTACAGCGCATCGCGAATCGAGGTCTGGCCGAGCGCGACCTTGCGCGACCACCCCTTTCTGAGCCGGCTGGGTCCCGACGTCCTGGACGCCTCCACCACCCTCGAGACCGTTCTGGAGCGGCTGGTCTCGGCTCCGTTTCGCAACCGTCGCCTGGGCAACCTGCTGGTGGACCAGTCGTTCCTGGCCGGACTGGGCAACTATCTGCGCTGCGAGATCCTCCACTGCTGTGGACTGCATCCGGCGGTGCGGCCGCGCGATCTCGGCATCGGCGCCCTCATGGGACTGGCCGGACGCATCCTGCAGCTTGCGCGCCAGTCCTACCACAGCGGCGGGATCACCAACGACCTGCAGCGGGCGGCGCGGCTGGAGGCGGAGGGCGCCCCCTTCGAAGGGTATCGCTTCCACGTCTACCGCCGCGACGGCGAGCCCTGCTACCGCTGCGGCACGCGCATCGTCAAGCGCCGTGAAGGCGGGCAGAGTTGTTATCTCTGCCCGCGCTGCCAAGGCCGCGCAAACCCCTAGGTTCCAGCGAAAGGTGGAGAGGTCAGCGGTAACGGTCGTGATTGAAGACGAAGTCGCCGCCCGGCGCCGTGCGGTGGCAGGCGATGCAGCCGGTGGGTTTGCCCTTGGCCACCCGTCCGGCCAGCAGCATCCCCTTGGGGTTCTTCAGAATGGCGCCGTCGGGCGCGTATTTCACATAGAACCAGTCGCGGTTCTCGGGATCGTATCCCCGGCCCCGTTTGAACATCACGGTGACCGACTTCAGATACTCGCGCGGATGGTCGATGACGTCGTTCACCGTGAGTCCCTCTCCGCCATAGTTCTTCTTGACGATGGCCACACCGTTGAAACCGTTCACCACCACCCGCCGCTCCAACAGGTCGAGAATCTTGCCGTGGGGCGGCTTGCCGCGGTAGGGCCGGCTGAGGATGGGGTTGCGGTCGCCCACCATCCCGACCGACGCCAGCGCCTGCCACAGCGCCCGGGCGAACGCGACGTCCTGACCGCCACCGAAGGGGGGAGCGGCCCCCGCGGCCCCCGCCATCAGCAAGAAAAGGGCTGCGACCGCCATGAAGCGCCTCTTGATCGTCGTCGATTGCATGGAATCACCTCCTCGTCATGCGGGTTTCATGGAGAAGACCCGGAGAAGGCCGGTTTCATTGCGGTGGAGAGCCGGTTTCCAGTTTGCCGGGAGCCAGCTTGCCGCCGGCGTGGGCCAGGGTGGCCACATCCCCCAGAGCGGCGGCAATCTCGTCGAAGGTGGGCGGATCGGCCTCCCAGGGATCGGCGAACACGCCCCGGCAGCTGAGCCGCAGCACATTGGGCTGGCGGCGGGAGTGGAGCCAGAAGTGCCAGCCGCGGTAGATCATGGAGGGGCCGCCGTCCACCGCAGCTCCGGCCAACCCCAGTCCGGCGAGCCGCGCGGGAGCCCAACCGCTGGAGGCCACCTCTTCGAAAAACTGCTGGATGCGGTTGACCACGAAGGTGTCGGGCTCGATGCGCTGCGCCCGTTCGCCAAGATGGCGCACCTCCAGGCTGCAACTTGCTTGGTAGCTGTCGAAGCCGGTGCCCACCACCCGGCCGTTCTGGATGTAGATGCGCGCCTTTCCCGGAGGGATGCGTACCGTCTGGTGGAGCGTCAGGCGGTAGCCGCTCTCTTCGCCGTTGTAGTCGGGTCCCAGGCTCTGGCAGGCCCCCAGGAGCCACAGCGGCAGAAGGAGCCAGTTCCTCACTTCTTGCGCACGCCTTCGATGGAGAGATAGACCAGGATCTCTTCCGCCGCGGGGCCGAGGATCTTCGCCTCTTTCATCTTCCAGTCGGAGAGCTTCAAGGTGGTGGTGCCTTCGAAGCCCCGCCGGTAGCCTCCCCAGGGATCGGGGCCATGGCCCACCTCGGTCACCTCGATGACCACCGGCCGGGTGATGCCCCGCAGGGTCAACTCGCCGCTCAGGCGGGCCCTGCCGCCGCCGAGGGGCTCCCAGCGGGTGCTGCGGAAGCGGGCTCGGGGATAGCGGTCGGTGTCGAAGAAGCGGGCGCTGCGCAGATGGCGGTCCCGCTCGGCGTGGTTGGTGTCGATGCTGGCGACGTCGATGGTCACCGAAACGCGGTTGGTCTCGGGGTGCCTGGCGTCATAGTGGAAACTGCCCTGGAAGCGGTCGAAGCGCCCCAGCAACCAGCTGAACCCCAGATGTTTGATGCGAAACTCGATGAAGGCGTGAGCGCCCTGAGTGTCGATCTCGTACTCCACCGCCGAAGCCGACGCCGCGGTGGCCAGCGCCAGCAGGACCAAGAGAAAGGTTTTCATCGTCTCTCACCTCCGAACCAGATCCGCGCCAACAGATCGTCCCGGTCGATCCATACATGCTTCAAAACGCCGAGCAGATGAAGAAGGAGAAGCCCGCCCAGGGTCCAGCCCAGCGCCTGGTGCACCGCGCCCGCCGGCTCCTGCAACCGGTCGAGCCCCGGCGGCGGCGGGATCTCCCATCCGCCCCACAGCGTCAGCGGCCGGCCGTGGGCGGTGACCAGCAGATAGCCGCTGATCACCATCAGTATAGGCAGCCACAGCAAGAGCGATTGCACCAATCGGGAGAGGAGGCGCTCCCAGGCGCCCAGGGCGGCCGCCGGCCGACGGTTCGCTCCCCGCCAAAGCAGATGGACCAATAGCAGCGGGGCGAGCAGGGTCCCCAGCGATTTGTGGAAAGCCGGCAAGGTCAGATAGAGAGGATGGGTGTACTCCAGCCGCGCCATCCACAAGCCGGATCCCAGCATCAGCAGGATGGCGGGAGCGAGGGTCCAGTGGAGAAGGCGGGTCACCGCGCCCCATTCCCGACTGCTGTCCGCGAACCGGACCACTCTTCAGCTCCTCCTTCTTCACCTTACTTGATGGAGGAGGTCACAGCAGCACCTTTTCGATGCCTCCCTCCTCCAGCACCCGTTTCACGAAACGCTCCTGCCACCCCTCTCCCAACCGGTGGCGGGCGAGCTCCACCACCAGGTAGTCGGTCTCCAGGCCGGTCTCCTCTTTGTACTTTAGCAGTCCTTGCTGGCAGGCGGGGCATGAAGTGAGTATTCGCTTCGGCGCATCGCCCAGTTTATCCATGCCCTTTTTCAATTCTTCCGCTTTGCGGTAGCGGATCTGGGTGGCGATGTCGGGACGGGTGGTGCCCAGGGTGCCCGACTCGCCGCAGCAACGGTCGGAGAGCGTCACCGCCTTGCCCATGAGGCCGCTGGCCACCTCCACGGGGTCGTGCCGCTTCATGGGGGAGTGGCAGGGGTCGTGGAAAAGATATTGGGCGCTCTGGCTCCCGTCCAGCGCGACCCCCTTTTCCAGCAGCCATTCGTGGATGTCCATCAGCCGGCAGCCGGGGAAGATCTGCTCGAACTGGTACTGCAGCAGCTGGTCGATGCAGGTGCCGCAGGAGACCAGAACGGTGCGGATGTCCAGATAGTTGAGAGTGTTGGCCACCCGGTGGAAAAGAACCCGGTTGGCGGTGGTGATCTCCCGCCCTTTGCGGTGCTGGCCGGCGGCGCTCTGCGGATAGCCGCAGCAGAGATAGCCCGGCGGCAGCACCACTTCGGCGCCGTTCTCGTAGAGCATGGCGATGGTGGCCAGACCGATGTCGGAAAAGAGGCGCTCGGAACCGCAACCGGGAAAATAGAAGACGGTCTCCGCCTCTTCGCTGGCCACCCGGGGATCGCGAAGCACCGGGATGCGGGTGGCGTCCTCCACTCCCCAGGCGGTGCGCCAGGTGACCCGGGGCAGCTCCACCTCGATGGGCCGGCGCACCAGCTCCACCACCTGGGTGGAGAGGCGCATGGGGCCGGTGGTGCCGTGGGGAGGATGCCCGTTGTCGCGCAGCAGTCCCAGAGCGCGGAAGAGCTTGTGGCCCAGGGCGATGCCGCGAAAGCCCCATTGCGCCAGGAGGCGGCGTAGCCAGCGCACCGTGCGCGGCCGGGTGGCGTTGAGAAAGGCCAGCGCCGCGGCGCTGCCGGGGCTGAAGCGCTTCTGCCCCCGGTCGGTGAGGATGCGGCGCATGCGCACCGTCACTTCGCCGAAATCGATCTTCACCGGGCAGGGATTGAGGCATTTGTGGCAGATGGTGCAGTGGTCGGCCACGTCGTTCATCTCGTCGAAATGGTGCAGCGAGAGGCCGCGCCGGGTCTGCTCCTCGTAAAGGAAGGCCTCGACGAGCAGGCCGGTGGCCAGGATCTTGTTGCGCGGCGAATAGAGCAGATTGGCGCGCGGCACATGGGTCTGGCACACCGGCTTGCACTTGCCGCAGCGCAGGCAGTGGCGGATCTCGTCGTTGAGCGCGCCCAGTTCGCTCTCTTCGAGGATGATCGCCTCTTGCTGCACCAGCCGCAGCGATGGGGTGTAGGCGCCTTCCAGTCCGGAGCCGGGCAGGAGCTTGCCGCGGTTGAAGCGTCCCTCGGGGTCCACCCGTTCCTTGTAGGCCTTGAAATCGGCCAGCTTCTCTTCGTCCAGGTATTGGATCTTGGTCAGGCCGATGCCGTGCTCGCCGGAGATGACGCCGTCGAGGGAGCGGGCCAGCGCCATCACCTCGTCCACCAGGCGCTCCGCCTCCTGCAGCATGGCGTAGTCGTGGGAGTGGACCGGAATGTTGGTGTGCACGTTGCCGTCGCCGGCGTGCATGTGCAGAGCGATGAAGAGGCGACGGTCGCGCAACCGGGCGTGGATGCGGTCCAGCTCGTCGCGCAGGGGAGCCAGCTCCTCGCCGGAGAAGATCGCCTTGATGCGCTGCTCCACCTCGGCGCGGTAGCTCTGGCGCAGATCGCGGCGCAGCATCAGGTCCAGCAGACTGTCGCCCTCGCGCACCCGGGCGCGCTCGGCCTCGGTGAGCAGCGCCTGCTGCCGCCGCGCCGGCGACTCCAAGCGCTCGAGAATGTGCCGCCAGCGCTCCATGGTCTCTTCCAGGATGGCCAGCGCCGCGGCTCTCTTGTCCTCGAAGATGCGGCGGCTCTCCTCGGAGCGGTCGGCCAGATCGCAGCGGCAGTAGGGTTCCAGGTCGCTACGGAGAAAGTCGCGCACCGCCGCCATGATCTCCAGCTTGTTGCGGATGGACTGGCGGATGTTGAGCGCCTCGATGCCGCGGCTGTAGTCGCCCAGCCGCTCCAACGGAATCACCACGTCCTCGTTGATCTTGAAGGCGTTGGTGTGCGCCGAAATGGCGGCGGTGCGGGCGCGGTCGAGCCAGAAGCGGCGGCGGGCGTCGGCGCTGGCGGCGATGAAGCCTTCTCCGCCGCGCGCCGCCGCCAGGGCCACCACTTCGTCGGCGGCGTGGGCCAGGGCCCCTTCGTCGTCGGAAACCAGGTCGAGCAGCAGCACCATCTTGGGGCGCTCGCGGCGCGCCGCCTTGGTGGCGTAGTTCACCGCCCTGACGTAGCGCTCATCCAGATGCTCCAGCCCCAGCAGTTCCACGTCGGGCAGCCCCTGAACGTGGTCGCGCACCTCCACGATGGCGGGCACGGCGCGCGCCACCTCGGGATCGAAGAACTCCAGACAGAGGGTGCGCACATGGCGCGGCATGCGGTGGAGGATGAAGCGGGCGGAGGTGATGAGACCATCGCACCCCTCCTTCTGCACGCCGGGCAGGCCGGAGAGGAACTTGTCGGTGACATCCTTGCCCAGGCCCGCCTTGCGGAAGCGGTGGCCGGGAATCTCGAGCTCCTCCGGCTCGCCCAGGGGGGTGCGCCCGTCGGGGTGGAAGCGGCGGAGGCGGAATCGCACCGACGCCTGCTCGTGGATCTTGCCCAGGTTGTGACCGAGCCGTTCCACCTCCAGCCAGTTGCCGTCGGGGGTCACCATGCGCCAGGAGGCGAGGTTGTCCAGGGTGGTGCCCCAGAGCACCGCCTTCTTTCCGCCGGCGTTCATGGCGATGTTGCCGCCGATGGTGGAGGCGTCCTGGGAGGTGGGATCCACGGCAAAGGCGAGACCGTGACTCTCGGCCAGCTCCGCGACGCGTCGCGTCACCACGCCGGCGCCGGCGCGCACCGTGGGCACGGTGCCCTCCACGCCGGGCAGCGCCATCTCTTCGACGCCGGAGAGGAATTCCAGCTTCTCGGTGTTGATCACCGCCGAATGGGCCTCCAGGGGCACCGCCGAACCGGTGTAGCCGGTGCCCCCCCCGCGAGGAATGATGGTGAGCCCCAGCTCCACGCAGGCCCGCACGATGGGCGCCACCTCCTCCTCGCGATCGGGAGAGACGACCACGAAGGGGAGCTCCACCCGCCAGTCGGTGGCGTCGGTGGCGTGGGAGACGCGCGCCAAGCCGGAAAAATCGACATTGTCGGGCCGGGTGATCCCCTCCAGCGCCTTGCGCACCCGGCTGCGCAGATGGAGATCGGCGGCGAATCGGTTGGCGAAGCGGTCCACCGCCTCGCGCGCCGTCTCCAGCAGGCGGGCGGCCTGGCGGTTGTCGTCGAGCCGCGCCTCGAACTGGTCCAGACGGTGGTTGAGCGCGTGGATGAGCGCGTTGCGCCGGTCGGCGTTGCGCTGCAGATCCTCCTGCAGATAGGGGTTGCGCTCCACCACCCACATGTCTCCAAGCACCTCGAACAGCATGCGCGCGGAGCGGCCGGTACGACGGCTGCCTCGCAGCGATTCGATGAGGCGCCATCCCTCTTCGCCGAGAAAACGGATGATGATCTCGCGGTCGGAGAACGAGGTGTAGTTGTAGGGGATTTCGCGAATTCGCGAAGTCATGGGTCCGGACGACGGAGTCAAAGCGGCATTATACTGCGAGTAGGCAGGGAAAGCGGGGATCCCACCGTGGTGCCGGCAAGGCCCGGCCTCGGCATCCCTGGGGAACAAGACGTGTAGAAGCCGTCTTCGGCCCGGCGACGCTTTCGAGACCGGCCGGCACACTTCCGCAGGAGCAGAAGAGGATGAAAAAGCAAACGAAAAGAGCGCCGAGACTCGCTCCCTGGCTGCTGGGGGCGCTGCTGGCTGCGAGCCTCGGCGTCCGGGCCGATCCGCCCCTGGCGATCGTTGCCCTGAAGCATCAGACGGTGGAGCGGATGCTGCCGCTGCTGCGCCCCTTCGTCGAACCCGGCGGCACCGTCACGGGCATGAACGGCCAACTGGTGATCCGCACCTCACCGGAAAATCTGGCGGAACTGAAAACGATCATCCAGCGTTTCGACCGGGCGCCACGACAGCTCCGCATCACGGTGCGGCAAGGCGGCTTTCGGCGGTCGGAACGCCTGGAGGCCGGGGTCCGCGGCCGGGTGGAGGCGGGCGACGAGGGCAGCGTGATCATCGGCCGGCCAGGGCCGGAGAAAGGGCTGGAGGGCCAAGTGGAAAAAAGGTACAAGGAGTGGTCCAGCGAAGCGGAACGCTATGTCCGCGCCACCGAGGGACAGCCGGCTTTCATCCAGTCCGGCCAGTCGGTGCCCACCTACACCCATGGCCTGGGCCCCTGGGGAGAGTATCGGGTCGAGGAACGCTACCGCGACGTCACCAGCGGGTTCTATGTCACCCCCTGGGTGAACGGCGACCGGGTCACGCTGGAGATCGCCCCTTTCAGCGCCGAACCGGCCGGCACGCCACGCCACTCCCGCATCCAGCAGATCACCAGCCGGGTCACCGGACGTCTTGGAGCGTGGATCGCCATCGGCGGCACCCGACTGAAAGGGAAGGGGAGTCGCGGCGCCACCACGAGCTACGCCACCGGCAGCGTGGAGGATCAGGAGCCGGTGGAGGTGAAGGTGGAGTTGATCGAGCCCTGATCGCCGCCCGCTTCTTCGGCGGGAATCCCTCCTTCCACCAGGAGGGGCCGCATGGCGTGCAGCAGGTTGGCGAACAGATGGGGATTCTCCCGCTCTTCACGAGCCAGCAGTTGTTTCATGTGCTGGCGCCGGGTGGGCGCGCCGAAACAGGCGGGACAGGAGTCGGGCACCACCGGGAGGTCGGCGGCGGCGGCGAAGGCGGCGGTCTGGCGCTCGCGCACGTAGGCGAGGGGACGGATGATGCGCAGGTCGCCCGCATCGTTGCGATAGTGCGCCTTCATGGTGCGCAGCTGGCCCCCGTGGAAGATCGACATGAGCAGGCTCTCGGCTAGGTCGTCGAGGTGCTGGGCCAGCACCAACACGTTGTAGCCGGCCTTGCGGCAGGTGGTGTAGAGAATGCCGCGCTTCATGCGGGCGCAATAGGCGCAGAAAGAGTCGCCGCGCATGTGCGACTTCGCCTCCTCCAGAATGGGCTGGCGGAGAAAATGGTGATCCACGCCCAGATGGCGGTAGTAGTCCACCAAGGGAGAGGGGTCGAAGCCTTCGATCTGAGGATCCACGGTGGCCACGCCCAAATCGAAGCGGACGGGCGCGTAGGTGCGCAGATGCAGCAGAATCTGCAGCAGGCTCAGCGAATCCTTACCGCCTGAAACCCCCAACAGCAAGCGGTCCCCCTCGCGGATCATGTGGAAATCGGCGATGGCGCGGCCCACTTTGCGCAACAACGACTTGGGGGGCTTGGCGTAGCGTGCTCGACTCATTTTCGACTCCGATAATTCGCTTGCCGCAGGACCCGTGGAATCGCCCGAACCAAGCCCGGCCATCGCACCTGAACCGACCGGGCAGGGGAAGCGAGCAGAAATCTTATTTTGGCTCCCAAGAGAGCAAAGTTCCATGAAAATGGCCTTGGAGAGCTCCCCGAAAAGGTGAGGATCAAGGCGCTCCCAGCCGTTGAAACTTTGCTGTGGATAACTTCATTGGGGAGGAGTAAACTCTGGATTCGCGTCGCCCGCCGAGCCTGTCCAAGCGCTCCTCTCCTAGAGCGACGAGATCAATACAAATATACTTAAAATCATTAAGTTGCAATACTTTACCCACCGCGCCGGTCACAAATAGATGGAACATTGGAAACACTGCCTGGCACGACTGGAGAACGAGCTTCCGGCCCAACAGTTCAACACCTGGATCCGCCCTCTGCAATGCCCTCCGGAACAGATCCCGGGGGAGCTGAAACTGTTGGCGCCCAACGCTTTCGTGCTCGAATGGGTGCGCAAGCACTATCTTTCCCGCATCGAAGGCTTTCTGGACGAGTACGACCCCCGCAGCGAGCTCCGGGTTAAATTGGCGATCGGCTCCATCGATGCCGCAGGGGAGTGTCCCGCCGACTCCTCCAAAATCTCGGTAAACTCCGATCGAAAACGGGCGAATCAAAGGGGTTCAAGTGAAAGTGAAGACTTACTTATAAACATCAATCCCAACTTCACCTTCGAGAACTACGTAGAGGGGAAATCCAACCAGATGGCGCGCGCCGCCGGCATCCGTATTGGAGACTCCCCTGGCAAAGCCTACAACCCTCTTTTCATCTATGGCGACACCGGGCTTGGCAAGACCCACCTGCTCCATGCCATCGGCAACCTCATCGCCGAACGCCATCCTCACTACAAAGTGCTCTATCTTCACTCGGAAGGGTTCGTTTCCGAGATGGTGCGGGCCCTGCAACACAACACCATCGACGCGTTCAAGCACCGAATGCGCTCGGTAAACGCCCTGCTCATCGACGACATCCAGTTCTTCGCCGGAAAGGAGCGTTCCCAGGAAGAGTTCTTCCACACCTTCAACGCCCTCTTCGAATCGCAGCAGCAGATTATTCTCACCAGCGACCGCTATCCCAAGGAAGTGGATGGGCTGGAAGATCGTCTCAAATCCAGGTTCGGCTGGGGCCTCACGGTCTCCATCGATCCTCCCGATCTGGAGACCCGCGTCGCCATCCTGATGAACAAAGCACAAAAGCTGTTCGACGTGGAGCTTCCCAGCGAAGTCGCCTTCTTCATCGGCCAGCGGGTTCGCTCCAATATCCGGGAACTGGAAGGAGCGCTGCGTCGGGTGGTGGCCAACGCCCAGTTCACCGGACGCCCCATCACCCTGGATTTCGCCAAGGACGCCCTGCGGGATCTCATTGCAGCCCAGGACAAGCAGATCACCATCGAAAACATCCAGAAAGTGGTGGCAGAGTACTATGGCATCCGCAGCTCGGACATGCGCTCCAAAAACCGCAGCCGGACCATCGTTCGCCCGCGGCAAATGGCCATGACGCTGGCCAAAGAGCTCACCAACCACAGCCTTCCGGAGATTGGCCAAGCCTTTGGAGGCAAGGACCACACCACAGTGCTCCACGCCACGCGCAAGATCCAACAGCTCAGGGAAAGCGACAATCGAATTGCCGAAGATTATAAAAACCTGTTGAGAACCCTGAGTCATTGACTGTGGATAAACTGTGTCCAAATCGCTTTTCTTTTTGCTTGATGGTTTATCCACAATCCGCACACACTCTTGTCGACCATTTCTACAGTGTTCATACAACGGAGTTCATATGGACAACCAATTGAATTCAAAGTAATTTCATTTTCTTCTCCCATTGAAAGAAACTCCTTAACAACAACAACAGGCTTGAAAGATAAACCTTATTCCAATAAGTCAGAGACCCCGGAAAATGAAGATCACGACCACGAAGGAGACGCTTCTTCCTGCGCTGATTCAGACTGGCAGCATCGTCGAACGTCGCCAGACCCTTCCTATCCTCTCCAGCTTGCTGGCGAAGGTGAAAAAAGGAAACATGACGCTCATGGCCACCGACCTGGAAGTAGAGGTGAAAACTCAGGTGTCGGTAGATTCCAGTGACGAGGGCGAATTCACTCTTCCGGCCCGGAAAGTGGTGGACATCTGCAAGGCGCTGCCGAATGGCGTTCCGCTGACCATCGAAGTAGAGGGAGACAAGGCGATTCTTCGAGCCGGCCGAGGCCGCTACCGGCTCAGCACGCTGCCGGCAGGCGACTACCCTAACCTGGAGGTTGCGGCAGCCACCGATCATCTGACGTTATCCCAGGGAGAGCTCAAACGCCTTCTGGAAAAAACCGCTTTCGCCATGGCGCAACAGGACGTGCGCTACTATCTCAACGGCATGCTTTTCGAAGCCCGCCCTGGCCTTTTCCGCACGGTGGCCACCGACGGCCACCGGTTGGCGCTGTGCGATGTAGCCGTCGACAGAGAAGAGACGGGGGAGATCCAGGCCATCGTGCCGCGCAAGGCGGTGCTGGAGCTGAACCGGTTGCTTGACGCCAAATCCGACACGCCGGTGGAGCTACAGTTCAGCAAGGGATTTTTGAAAGCGGTCCTTCCAGAAAGCAGCTTCGCCACCAAACTCATCGACGGCCGCTACCCGGACTATGCCAAGGTGATTCCCACCGCCAATACGCAGGATCTCGTGGCCCACCGGGAGACGTTGCGTCTGGCTCTTTCCAGAACCGCCATTCTTTCCAACGAAAAATTTCGGGGAGTCCGGTTTCAGACCTCTCCCGGTTTGCTCAATCTCTTGGCGCACAATCCCGAGCATGAAGAGGCGGAGGAGGAGCTCGAAGTAGAATACAGCGGCGAGAAGATGACCATCGGTTTCAACGTGGGATACCTTTTGGACGTGCTGAGCGTACTCGACGACGAAGAGGTGCGTTTCGGCCTCATCGATCCAGCCTCCAGTTGCGTCATCACGCCGAAGGAGAACACAGAAAGCAAATATGTAGTCATGCCCATGCGCATCTGAGCCGGAAGAGGGCGGCCTTCATCGTTCGACGGGAAGGGGCGTGCATCGCCCCTTTTTTCTTCGGGGCGGTCGGTTTCTGTGGCTTGCGCATTGTTGCCGATCCGCATGGAGCCCGACCGCCTCGATCTTGAAGTTTGCGCTGGGGCTACGGCTCTGCTCCAGCCTGGATGTTGCGCTCTAGTTCGGAATTTTCCTGTAGAGATGTTGTTCGTGGCCACCATGTTCCTCTCCCTTGGGGTTTGCGCGAAAATTTTTTCCCGGCGAAAAGATCCGCAGGGTAACGGGATATGGCCTGACCCGTACGAAGCATGCGTGGATGTGAACGGACCGACAAAACAGGAAAAACCGGAGCGGTTTGGTGCA
>JALSRN010000092.1 GCA_026984735.1 Sedimenticola sp.
GCCATGGAGGCGATATTGCGTGCTCTGATCCGGGCATCGGCGCTGATCCGAAACGACCCGGATGAGGCGGCGGGCGCGCTGCAGAAGGAACTGGGCACAGCCGCGCCCCGCTTGCGGGAGATGTGGCAAAAAGGGCGTTTCGTGGTCAGCCTGGGCCAGGCGCTGCTCGTCAGCCTTCAGGAGGAGCTGCGCTGGGCCGCCGCCAACGGCTTGGTCGATCCCTCGGTGCTTGCGCCGGGGCGTTATCCCGATTTTCTCGAACGCATCGATACGGCCCCTCTGCGGCGGGTGGCGCCCGGCGCCGTGGGACTCATCGGCTTGGAGGGATCGCCGTGATCCGCGCCCGGCTGCGCCTGTTGAGCTGGAGCAGCATGGCCATCGTCGTATTGGCGATGGCCATGGCGGCGGTCGGCTATCACAGGGTGCAGCGCGAGAAGAGCGCGTACGACCAGCTCCGTCTGGTGCGAGAAAGCCTGGTGAGTCTCAACGTGCTCACTCTGGATCTGTTGTACGACACCAAGGTGGCTCTGCAGCCGGGTCAGTGGCGGCTCGTCTATGGAAAGATGGCCCGTCTTTTGTCGGAAGCTTCAGCGGCCGCGACCGCCGACGAGCGCATGCTCGTCTCTTTGCATCGCAAGCTGGGGGAGCGCATGGAGCGTTTTCTTGGCGCCAGGGAAAAGTGCCTGCGGAACGGCAAGGGTTCCGGCCGGCCGCCCCGCTGCCGGGAGTTGATGGAGCGCCTCGCCACCCAGGTGCGTCTGGTTCTGCAGGATCTGTTCACCGAGAGCAGCGTGCTGGAACGGCGCGCCGCTGCTCGCATGGACCGCTATTTCTATCTGGGCATCGCGCTGTTGCTGGTGCTGCTGGCGGGGCTCTCGCTGATGACCGTGGCGCTGTTGTGGCCCACCGCCCGCAGGCTGGAAAAGGGGCTGGGAAAATTGATGGAGGCGACCGCCAGAATCAGCGGCGGCGACCTGGCCCATCGGGTGAACCTGAAGGGCGGTGATGAACTCGCCCGGCTGGCCGAGACCTTCAACGCCATGATGGAGCGGCGCCGAGTGGCGGAAGAAGAGCTCAGGCGCAGCGAAGCCAGTCTCGTGGAGGCCCAGCAGGTGGCTCGCCTCGGTAGCTGGGAGCTGGATCTGGTGGAGAATCGTCTGTGGTGGTCGGCGGAGATCTTCCGCATCTTCGAAATCGATCCCCACGAGTTCGGCGCTTCCTACGAGGCCTTTTTGGAGCGGGTGCATCCAGAAGACCGGACGAAGGTCGATGAGGCCTACCGCCGTTCGGTGGAGAAAAAAGAGCCCTACGAGATCATCCACCGTCTGTTGCTCGGTGACGGACGTATCCGCTACGTCCATGAACGGGGGCGCACCCATTATGCCGAAGATGGCACGCCCTTGCGTTCCATCGGCACGGCGCAAGACGTCACCGAGCGCCACCTGGCCTACCGTGCCCTCGAAGAGAACGAGCGCGAGCTGGACGCCATCATCGAGAGCCTGCCGCTGATGGTCTTCCTCAAAGATGCCGAAACCCTCCGTTTCGTCCGCTTCAACCATGCGGGAGAAGCGCTTCTGGGCATCTCCCGGGAGAAGATCCTGGGAAGCACCGACCACGACCTCTTTCCCAAGGAGCAGGCCGACGTCTTCGTGCGGGAAGACCGGCGAGTGCTGGAGAGCTGCAAGGTTCTGGACGTCGCGCTGGAGCCCGTCGACACCGTGCACGGTCGGCGCTTTCTCCACACCCGCAAAGTGTGTATCTGCGATCGGGAGGGTAAGCCGCGCTATCTGCTCGGGATCTCCGAGGACATCACCCAGCAGGTGGAGGCCGAACGGCGTGTTCGTTACCGCTTGAGCCTGGAGACCGCCACTGCCCAGGTTTCCATGCAACTGGCGCAGGCGGACGCCTCTTCCCTGGAGGAGATTCTGGAACAGACCCTGGAGAGGATCGGCCAGGCGATGGGGGCGGACCGGGGATACCTGCTTCAGATCGACGCCCATGGCGACAGCTTCACCACTGCTCACGAATGGTACTCGCCGGGCGTGACTTCGCGGAGAGAGTCGCTCGAGGATGTTGCCGTCGCGCCTTTCGCCTCTCTCTTCGAGCGATTCGGACGCGACGAAGTGGTGGCCGTCCACGATGCCGCCGAGGTGACGGGCTGCTGCCCGGCGTTGGGTCGTTTCATGAAAGAGAGCGGCATCGGCTCGTTGGTGAACGTGCCGGTGCGGGTGGAGAGTGAACTGGTGGGCGTTCTCGGTTTCGCATCGGTGGAGGGCAAGCGTTGGCCCGAGGAGGATGTGCAACTACTGCGCATCGTCGCCGAATCCGTCGCCGCCACCCTCAGCCGTCTGCGGACGGCGGAGGCCATGCGCGAACACACCTGGTATCTCGAAGGAATGGACCGGATTTCCAGCGTGATGGCCGAGCACGCCCTGCAGGAGGAGATGCTCGACCGGATCGCCGCGCTGGTGCTGGAGCTGTTCCAGGCCGATCGTGCCTGGATGCTGGAGGCGGCGCGGGATGGAGACGGTTTCGAGGTTCCCATCGAACACACTCGACCCGAGTATCCCGGAGCCGTCGCCACCGGCTTGAAGCTGCCGGACGACGACTTCGGGCGGGAGATGATGGCCCGCCTGCTGCGTTCCGGGGAACCCCTGGTGATGCAGATGGAGGAGCTGGAAGGACTGCCCGATTATCTGCAAGGCTACCAGATCCGCAGCCAGATGCTCATCGCCATCCAGCCGGCTCTCGGCCCGCCCTGGGTGCTCGGCATCCACCAGTGTTCTCACGAACGGCATTGGAGCGCGGTGGAGAAGCGGCTGTTCCGGGCCATCGCCGAGCGGGTGGCGGTGGCTTTGGTGGGAGTGCGCCTGCTGGAGGAGGTCCAGCAGAGTGAAAAACGGTTGCAGGAGTCGCAGAAAATCGCCCAGGTGGGCACCTGGGAGCTGGATCTTCGGAGCGGCAGGGCCTACTGGTCGGAACAGGAGTACCGTTGTCTTGGCTATGAGCCCGGCGCCTGCGAACCCGGTTACGACGCTTTCGCCCGGGCGGTTCATCCGGAAGATCTTCCGGCGGTGGAGGTGGCGATGCAGCGTGCCATCGAGAGCGACGACGGAGCCTACGAAATCCGACACCGCGTGGTCTGGCCCGACGGCACGGAACATGTGGTCGACGAGCTTGGCGTGGTCCACCGCGATGCCGATGGGAGCGCGATGCGCATGATCGGCACCACTCAGGACGTGACCGGGCGGATACGCCTGGAAAGGGAGCTGGAACGGCACCGCCTTCATCTGGAACGGTTGGTCCGGGAGCGGACCCGCACCCTCCGCCGCCAGGCCCAGATCATCGAGCAGACCAACGATTCGGTGGTGACCACCGACATGGAAGGACGGGTCACCAGCTGGAACGGAGGCGCGGTGCGGGTGTTCGGCTACAGCGAGGAGGAGGCGATGGGGCGGCACATCGCCTTCGTCTATCCGGAAGGCCATGACGAGGTGTTGCGCGACCGGGTCGTTCGTCCCCTGCTGGAAAAGGGCCGGCACGAGACCGAAGTGGTTCTCGAGCGCAAGTCGGGCGAAAGCTTTCCCGCCTTTTTGTCGCTCTCTCTGCTGTACGACGAAAAGGGAGCGCCCGACGGCATGGTGGGCTATGCTGTCGATATCAGCGAGCTGAAGAAAAGGGAAGAAGAATTGCGTCGGCTGGCGGAACGGCTCGAGGCTTCCAACCGGGAATTGGAGTCCTTCTCCTATTCGGTTTCCCACGATCTGCGCGCGCCTCTGCGGGCCATCGACGGTTTCAGTCAGGCATTGGTGGAAGACTATGCGGAGCGGCTCGATGGCGTCGCCCTGGACTATCTGGGGCGGATCCGCAACGGCGCCCAGCGGTTGGGAGTGCTCATCGACGACCTGCTGGAGCTCTCCCGCGTCAACCGCGGCGAGCTGCAGCTGGAGACGGTGGATCTCACCGCAATGGCGCGCTCGGTGCTTGCCGAGCTGCGGGCCGGCGATCCCGAGCGCCAAGTGGAGGTGGAACTGGATCCGGGCATGAACGCGATCGGGGATCCGCGCCTGCTTCGGGTGGTGGTGGCCAATCTGCTCGGCAACGCCTGGAAGTTCACCAGCAAGGAGAGCGAGCCCAGGATCCGCTTCGGTGTCAAGGAGGGGGCGGAAGGAACCTTCTACGTCCGGGACAACGGCGTGGGGTTTGACATGCGCCATGCCGGCAAGTTGTTTGGCGCTTTTCAGCGGTTGCACCGCGCCAGCGAGTTTCCCGGAACCGGAGTGGGGCTGGCCACGGTCCAACGCATCGTTCACCGGCACGGCGGGCGGGTGTGGGCGGAAGCGGAGCCTGGCAAAGGGGCCGTCTTCTATTTTTCCCTGGAGCCGGCCGGCGCGGGAGAGGAATCATGAACAGGAAGACGCTGCTGCTGGTGGAAGACAATCCGGACGACGAGTTGCTCACCATCCGGGCGCTGCGCAAGCACAATCTGGCCAACGAGATCGTGGTGGCCAGAGACGGTCAGGAGGCGCTGGACTACCTGTTCGGCGAAGGCGAGTACGCCGCCGAAGAGGCGCCCGAGCTGCCGCAGGTCGTCCTGCTCGACCTGAAGCTTCCCAAAGTGGACGGCCTGCAGGTGCTGGAGCGGATGAGAGCCCATCCGCGCACCCACGCCGTCCCGGTGGTGGTGCTGACCTCCTCCAACGAGGAGCGGGACATCGTGCGCAGCTATGACCTGGGCGCCAACAGCTATGTGCGCAAGCCGGTGGACTTCGATCAGTTCGTGGAAGCGGCCCGGCAGCTGGGCCTCTACTGGCTGTTGATCAACGAGGTGCCCCATGGGCGGGGATGAGAACCTTCTACGGGTCCTCATCGCCGAGGATTCGGAAGACGATGCGCTGCTCATCGTGCGCGAGTTGCGTCGGGGCGGATATCGGCCCTCCATGCGGCGCGTGGACTCGGCGGAGGAGATGGAAGAGGCGCTGCGGCAGCAGCAGTGGGACCTGATCATCACCGACCACAACATGCCCAGCTTCGATTCGGGCGACGCCTTGCGGTTGGCGCGGGAATACGATCCCAACGTTCCCTTCATCCTGGTCTCCGGCAGCATCGGCGAAGAGATCGCCGTGGACGCCATGAAGGCAGGCGCCCACGACTATGTGATGAAGGACAATCTCACCCGCCTGCTGCCCGCCATCGAGCGGGAGCTCAGAGAGGCTGAGAACCGCCGCGCCCACGAGGAGGCTCAGGCGCGCATTCACCATCTGGCCTATCACGATGCGCTCACCGGGCTCATCAACCGGGCGGAGTTCGAACGGCGGCTGGAAGAGGCGGTTCAGAGCGCCGGTAGGGAAGGGGTGCGCCACAGTCTTCTCTATCTCGATCTCGATCAGTTCAAGCTGGTCAACGACTCCTGCGGCCACTTGGCCGGCGATGAGATGCTGCGCCGGCTGGGCAGGCGGCTGCAGGGGGCCATCCGCGAGAGCGACACGCTCGCCCGGCTCGGCGGCGACGAATTCGGCGTGCTACTGATGAACTGCGCCGCCGAGCAGGCCGAATCCATCGCCCGCGCCCTGCTCGACAATCTTCATGACTACTTCTTCGTCTGGGGCGACCGCAGTTTCAAAGTGGGAGCCAGCATCGGCCTGGTGGAGATCGAGGGAGGAAGGGACGGCTATTCATTGTTGAGCATGGCCGACATGGCCTGCTATGCAGCCAAGGATCGCGGCCGCAACCGCTATCAGGTCTATGCCGAAGGGGATTGGGAGCTGAAGCAGCGGCGCGGCGAGATGACCTGGGTGCAGCGGCTGCAGAGAGCGTTGGAGAACGACAGTCTGGAGCTTTTCTGGCAACCGGTGCGCTCCCTGCGGGAGGAGCTGGTGCACTACGAGGTGCTGCTGCGCATGCGGAAAGAGGACGGCACGCTGGTGACGCCCGACCGCTTCATCCCCGCGGCGGAGCGCTACAACCTGATGCCGGAAGTGGACCGCTGGGTGATCCGCAACGCTTTCGATCGTGTTCGGGGCAACGGCCTCTTGAAAGGGGAAGAGATGCTCTTTCTCAACCTTTCGGGCACCTCTCTGAGCGACCAGGGGCTGAGAGAGTTCATCGGCGAGCGGCTCGCCGAGACGGGGCTGTCCCCCTCGCGCATCGGTTTCGAGATCACCGAGACGGCCGCCATCGCCGATTTCGATTGCGCCCGCGACCTGATCCAGACCCTGCGTGGCTTCGGCTGCAAGGTGGCCTTGGACGACTTCGGCACGGGAATGAGCTCTTTCTCCTATCTCAAGTCGCTCAGCGTCGATTTCATCAAGATCGACGGCAGTTTCGTGCGGCGCATGGAGGAGGAGGCGGTGGATCGCGCCATCGTGGAGGCGATCAACAACATCGCCCACATCAGCGGTATCCGCACCATCGCCGAGTTCGTGGAGAACGAGGCGGTCATGCGGCGTCTGCGGGAGATCGGCGTGGATTATGCCCAGGGATGGGCCGTGGCCAGGCCGGCACCCATGCCTTCCGGCCCCAATTGATCGCCGGCATGGGGCTAGGCCATCCTCAGCCAGCCCTGCTTTCCGCTCTCCAGCCAGAACCCCAGACGCGGCTCCTCTTCGCGCCAGTCGGGCAGCACCACCCGCTGCGCGGGCGTACCGTCCAGGCGTAGCCGGTGGATGGCGGGGCGATGGGTGTGACCGTGAACGAGAAGATCGGCGCCGGCCTCCCGCAGCGCCCGGACCACCGCTTCCGGGGCGACGTCCATGATGTCGTCGGCCTTGAGCGAGAGGGACTCGCCGCTGCGGCGTCGATACTCGGCGGCCAGGGCACGGCGCTCCTCAATGCCCTTGCGCATCGCCTCTTCGCGGAAACGGGGAGTGCGCACCAGCGCCCGCACCTGCTGGTATTCCACGTCGTTGGTGCAGAGCTGGTCGCCGTGCATGAGCAGCAGGCGGCGTTCTCCGACCTCCAGCCGGTGTTCATCGGGCAGCAGGCGGAGGCCGGTTTCGTCGGCGAAGCGCTCTCCCACCATGAAGTCGCGGTTGCCCCGCAGGAAGAACGCCGGCGTGGCGGCGCTGAAGCGGGCGAGCAGGGCGCGCACCTGCGAGGCGAAAGGAGAAGGGTCGTCGTCGCCGATCCAGGCGTCGAAAAGATCGCCCAGAATGTAGAGCCCGCCGCAACGGCCCGCCTCCCGCTCCAGCAGCGCCGCGAAGCGCTCCAAGAGGAGCGGGCGCTGGGGAGAGAGGTGCAGGTCGGAGACGAAAAGCAGTCTGGCCAAGAGCCTCAGGCGACCAGTTCCGCCTTTTCGATCACCACCGGCTCCACCGGCACGTCCTGGTGGCCGGCCTTGTCCCCCGTGGGCACCTGCTCGATCTTGTCCACGGTGTCCATCCCTTCCACCACCCGTCCGAAGACGGCGTAGCCCCAGCCGTCGTGGCCCGGATAGTCGAGAAAGGCGTTGTCCTTGACGTTGATGAAAAACTGGGCGGTGGCCGAGTGGGGCGCGGAAGTGCGCGCCATGGCGATGGTGCCGCGCTCGTTCTTGAGGCCGTTCTTCGCCTCGTTCTCGATGGGTTCCCGGGTGGCGGGCTGCATCATGTCGGGCATGAAGCCGCCGCCCTGGATCATGAATCCGGGGATGACCCGGTGGAAGATCAATCCGTCGTAGAAGCCTTCCTCCACATACTGCTTGAAGTTGGCGCAGGTGACCGGCGCGTTCTCCTCGTCCAGCTCGATGACGATCTCGCCCAGGCTGGTGGTCAGTTTCACTTGGCTCATCGTTTCTCCTCGATGCGTTTCACGGATTGGATGATCACGGGCTCCACCGGCACGTCGCGCAGGTATCCCCGTTCGGTGGTGGGCACGGCGGCGATGGCGTCCAGCACATCCAGCCCCTTGGTGACCCGGCCGAACACTGCATAGCCCCACCCGTCGAAACTGGGATAGTCGAGATTGGGGTTGTTCTTGTGGTTGATGAAGAACTGGGAGGTGGCCGAATGGGGCTCGGAGGTGCGCGCCATGGCGATGGTGCCGCGCTCGTTCTTGAGGCCGTTCTTCGCCTCGTTCTCGATGGGGGCGTGGGTCGGCTTTTTCCGCAGATCCGCCGTGTAGCCGCCGCCCTGGATCATGAATCCGGGGATCACCCGGTGGAAGATGGTGCCGTCGTAGAAGCCCTCGTCCACGTAGCGCAGAAAGTTGGCCACCGTCTTGGGCGCCTTGTCGGGATAGAGGGCGATCTCCATTTCGCCCTTGGTGGTCTTCATCAAGACTTTCACTTCGCCCGCCTGCACGGCGAGGGAGAGGCAAAGCGGCAGCAGGAGGGTCAGGATCTTGCGCATGGTTCGAACTCCGTCGGGAATCGCTCGGCTTGAGGGGAAAACGCCCGCTATGATACCGCTCCATGGGGTAGAATTCCCCGATTCTTCGTACTCCAACCGCTTGGCAAGGCGCCATGACCCTGAAGATCTACAACGACCTCCACCGCCGCAAAGAGGTGTTCGAACCCCTGGAGCCGGGCAGGGTGCGCATGTACGTCTGCGGGATGACGGTCTATGACTACTGCCACCTGGGCCACGCGCGGGTGGTGGTGGTCTTCGACGTGGTCTATCGCTATCTCAAGGCGAAGGGCTACCAGGTCACCTATGTGCGCAACATCACCGACATCGACGACAAGATCATCCAGCGCGCCAACGAGCAGGGCGTTCCTTTCCACGAGTTGACTTCCAGGTTCATCGACGCCATGCACGAGGATTTCGCCGCTCTCCACGTGGAGCCGCCCACCCTCGAGCCGCGCGCCACCGAGCACATCGACGAGATCCTGCGCATGATCCGTTCGCTGTTGGAGAAGGGGCACGCCTACGTGGCGGAGAACGGCGACGTCTATTACGACGTGCACAGCTTTCCTGAGTACGGCAAGCTTTCGGGCAAATCCCTCGACGACCTCGAGGCCGGAGCCCGGGTGGAGCCGGGGGAAGGCAAGCGCGATCCCCTCGACTTCGCGCTCTGGAAGGCGGCCAAGCCGGGCGAACCCGCCTGGGACTCCCCCTGGGGGAAAGGGCGGCCCGGCTGGCACATCGAGTGCTCGGCCATGTCCACCTCGGCGCTGGGCGACACCTTCGACATCCACGGGGGCGGCGCTGATCTCACCTTTCCCCACCACGAGAACGAGATCGCCCAGTCGGAAGGCGCCACCGGCCATCCCTTCGTGCGCTACTGGATGCACAACGGCTTCGTGCGGGTGAAGGAGGAGAAGATGGCCAAGTCACTGGGCAACTTCTTCACCATCCGCGAAATCCTCGAGCGCTACCGTCCCGAGGAGGTGCGCTACTTCATTCTCACCAGCCACTACCGCAGCCCGCTCAACTACGACGAGGAGCACCTGCTCAACGCCCGCCGGGCCCTGGACCGGCTCTACACCGCCCTGCGCGGCCTGCCCCAGGCCGAGCCGGGAGGGGCGGAGGCGTTCGTGGAGAAGTTCAACGCGGCCATGGACGACGACTTCAATACGCCCGAAGCGTTGGCGGTGCTCTTCGAACTGGTGCGCGAGATCAACAAGGCGCGGGGAGAGGACCCGGAGAAGGCGGCGCGGATGGGCGCCGAGCTGAAGCGGCTGGGGGGCATTCTGGGGATCCTTCAGGAGGCGCCGGAGCGGTGGCTCCAGGGGGCGCCCGCCGCTTCCCGGCAAGGGCTCTCGGACGAAGAGATCGAATCGCTCATCCAGCAGCGTATCGAGGCGCGCAAGTCGAAGAACTGGGCCGAGGCCGACCGCATCCGGGACGAGCTGAAGGCGCAGGGCGTCGTTCTGGAGGACACACCCCAGGGCACCAACTGGCGGCGGGAGTGAGCCATGGCCGAGCGCACTTTCGGGGTCTTCTACTGCGACTTCCTTCGGGATCTGAGCATCAGCTCCTCCAAGCCCGAGCCTCTGGCAGCCGATCGCCTGGTGCCCCTGGCCGAGCAGCTGCTGGTGGCCGAGGACAACTATCTGGGCGTCGTCGATGCCAATGAGGTGATTCTGCAGTTCTACCTCTCCGGTCGGGAGATGGTGGTGGAGCTGATCTTTCCCGAATCGAGCGGCATTCTGCAGAGCCGCATGCCGGTGGAGCAGGCGCTGGCCCTGCTGGCCGATCTGCCCGAGGAGTTCAGCGAAGCGCTGTTGCCGGGGGCCAGCTACATCGGCTGATCGCTGTCCGAATCGACCCTCATCCTGGAGATTCTCGTGGAATCTCCGGATTGCCCTCTATTCTGCGGAAACGGGCCACCTCTTTGCCGTCGCGCTCCAGGCGGCCGGTCCCGTCCTTCTCCACCGTGAAGGACCAGCGGCTCTTCCGCGACGGCTCGTTCGATGGCGTGCAGTCGAGCAGGACGGTGGTGGCGCTCTTGGCGCTCCAGAAGCAGTGCCAGCTCGCTTTCGGTCGGGCGGTGGCGAAGAGGGCGCGGCCGTCGTAGGCGAGCACCAGGTCGCTGATTCCCGCCTCGTTGTGGTTCGCTGCGCGCCATTTTCCCGCGCCGGGATGGGGCGCGCAGGCCGAGAGCAGCAAGAGGGGCCAAGCGGCGAGGAGTTTTTTCATGAAACCTGGACCGGACTGAAAGGAAACCGCCCGAAAGGGTATCATGCCGGCTTGGCGATCATAACGGAAAAGGAATCGAATCCCGCCAATGGCTTCTTTCGAGGGTTGTACTTACGTCATTTTCGGTGCCACGGGCAACCTCTCCCGTGAAAAGCTGATGCCGGCGCTCTACCACCTGGATCTCGCCGGCCAGCTCTGCGCGGAGACGCGGATCGTCGCCAGCGGACGGCGCGACTGGGACGACGCCCGTCTGGTGCGGGAGGTTCGCGGTTGGCTGGAGGCGCACAGCCGGACCCCGCTCAACGAGGGGGTCTTTCAACGGTTCGCCGGTCGCCTGCGCTATTTCCGCGGCGATCTGCGCGAGGAGGCCACCTGGCCGGCGCTGCGCCGCTTCCTGGAAGAGAATCCGGAGCTTCCCGACAGCATCGCCTTCTACATGGCCATTCGTCCCGCCGAATTCGGCTTGGTGGTGGAGCGGCTCGCCGGCGTGGGCCTGCTGGAAGAGTCGCAAGGATGGCGCCGGGTGGTGGTGGAGAAGCCTTTCGGCTACGACCTGGAGAGCGCGCGCGCCTTGCAGGCGCACCTGAGCCGTTTCCTGCGCGAGGAGCAGATCTTCCGCATCGACCACTATCTCGGCAAAAGCATGGTGCAGAACGTGCTGGTGTTCCGGTTCGCCAACACCCTCCTGGAGCCGCTGTGGAACCGCAACTACATCGATCATGTGCAGATCACCCATTCGGAGACCGCCGGAGTGGGCACCCGAGGCGCCTACTACGACAGCGCCGGCGCCATGCGCGACATGATCCAAAGCCACTTGCTGCAACTGCTCACCCTGGTGGCCATGGAGCCTCCCGTCTCCATGGAGGCCGAAGATCTCAGAAATGAAAAAGTGAAGGTATTGAAGTCGTTGAGACCGATACCTGAGGAAAAGGTCGAAGAGCACGCCTTTCGCGCCCAGTACCTCGCCGGGGTGGTGGAAGGGCATCCGGTGAGCGGCTATCTGGAAGAGGAGGGCATTCCCCCCGACAGCCGCACCGAGACCTATGCCGCGCTCAAGCTGTTCGTGGACAACTGGCGCTGGCGCGGCGTGCCCTTCTATCTGAGAACCGGCAAGCGGTTGGCGGCGCGCCAGTCGCTCATCTCCATCTGCTTCCGCCATCCGCCTCAGCAGTTCTTCCGGGAGATCCACCAGGGCCCCATGAAGCAGAACTGGATCGTCCTCGGCATCCAGCCATGCGAGTGTCTGCGCATGGAGGTGACCGTGAAGCAGCCTGGGCTGGAGATGCGCACCCGCCAGCGCAGCCTGGATGCCCAGCTCGCCGCGCGGGAGCACCCCATCGACGCCTACGAGGAGCTGCTGCTGGACGTGATCGACGGCGACCGCTCGCTCTTCCTGCGCTACGACGAGGTGGAGTGGGCGTGGCGCGCCGTGGATCCGGTGATCCGCCATTGGCAGAAAGAGAAAGGGCCGCTGCCCACCTATCCGGCGGGCACCTGGGGACCGCCCGAAAGCCGGCGGCTGTTCGAAAAGCCCGATCAGCGCTGGCGCCACAGCCTGGATCCCGAAGAATGACGCCCCACTGGAACCTCTTCGAGGATGCCGCCGCCGTGGCCGCGGCGGCTGCCGAGATCATCGGCGAAATGGCGCGGCACGCCATTCGCAAGCGGGGATTGTTCACCCTCGTGTTGGCGGGAGGGAACACCCCCTTGGCCGCCTACCGCCTGCTGCGGCGCCAGGAGCAGGAGTGGGCGCAATGGGAGTTCTTCTTCGGCGACGAACGCTGCCTGCCGCCCTTCCATCCCGAGCGCAACAGCTTCGCCATCCGCGAAGCGCTGCTCGACCACCTGCCGCTGGAGCCGCACCAGCTCCACGAGATCCCCGCCGAGCTGGGGCCCGAGGCGGGGGCGGAGCGTTACGAACCCCTGGTGCGCAACTGCCGGCCCTTCGATCTGGTGCTGTTGGGGCTGGGAGAAGACGGACACACCGCTTCGCTCTTTCCCGGCCATGAACATCCGCCGCAGCGGCTGGTGGTCCCGGTGCGCGACGCGCCCAAGCCCCCTCCGGAGCGGGTGAGCCTCAACTACCGGGCGCTCGCCAGTTGCCGGGGACTGCTCTTCCTGGTCACCGGGGAGTCCAAGCGGCGGGCGCTGGCCGACTGGCGGCGGGGGCGCGAGATTCCCGCCAGCCGCATCCCCGTTCCCTTCCCGCCCGAGGTGCTGGTGGACGAGGCGGCCTGGGGTGAGTGAGTGGCTGGTCTACATCATCCGCTGCTCCGACGGCAGTCTCTATACGGGCATCACCAATGACTTGAAACGGCGCGTCCAGGCCCATCGGGAAGGCAGGGGAGCCAAATATTTTCGGGGCCGCCAGCCCCTCGAAGTGATCCACACCGAGAGCTTCCCCGACCGCGCAGCAGCGTCGCGGCGGGAGCATCAGATCAAACGTCTCTCCCGGCACCAGAAACTGCAGCTCTCCACAACCCGTGATCAGGCCGGCTTCAGCGCTTCCCCGCAGGCGCGGCAGAAATAGCGCGCCCGCCCCCGCCGCACCCGGTTGTGGCGGGTGGCGCTCAACTCATGCTCGCGGCAGGCGCAACGGTAGCGGAAGCGGCGCTGGCGCCGCACCGGCACGCCGTCCAGGTCGAATTCATGGCAGCGCCGCGGCGCCACGCCGAAGGCGTTCATCACCGCCCACCACTCCTTTCCATGGGGCTTCACGCCCCGCTCTCCATGGAGCTGCGCCACCACATGATGGGCCACCTCGTGCGGCGGCGTCTGGCTGCGGAAGGTTTCGAACTGGGCCGCCGCCACGGCCATGTTGTAACGGATGCAGGGAAGGGGAAAGGCGCGGTATTGTCCCGCCGCGGCGCCTTGCAGATCGAAGCGGATCTCCACCGGCGCCAGCGGTTGCCCGCACCACCGTTCGGCGCGTTCGAGCCAGCGGTGGGTGAGGGCGACCAGTTCGGCCTGCATTTCGCGGTGCAGCGGTTTCACGACCGTTCAGCCTCCGTTCAGGGTGGGGTCATTATCTTGAAATCACCGGAAAGATGAAACGGAGGAGAAAACCATGAAACCGATGCCCATTCTGTTGGCGGCGCTGACCGCAACTTCCGCGGCCTGGGCCGGGGGCCAGAGCTTCGTCGCCCGCGCCAAGGTGGTGGGCGTGGAGCCCGAGTACCGCTGGGTCCGGGTCAACCATCCCGAGCAACACTGCTGGAACGAACCGGTCTACGTGGGAGACGACTACGACGATCTCTTCCCCGCCATCGTCGGCGGCGCCGTGGGCGGCGCGCTGGGCCATCAGGTGGGGGGCGGTCGCGGCAAGGACGTGGCCACGGTGGCGGGAGCCATCGCCGGCACCGTCATCGGCCAGCGCATGAGCGGGCGCCGGCACCATCCGCGCAAGCGTTATGAGCAGCGTTGCGAAAGCGAGAACCATTGGGTGGAAGAACGCGAACGGGTGGGGTATCGTGTCCGCTACCGATTCGCCGGGCGGGTCTTCAGCACCTTGATGGATCATCGGCCCGGCAAGTGGATGGACGTGCGGGTGAATGTCCACCCCCTGGATTGAATGCGATGAAACGCCTGTTCCACTTCCTGCTTCCCGTTTGCCTCCTTCTCGGAGGAGGCGTCCAGGCCGGGGAGCGGTTTCGCCCGCCGCCGGGTGGCGGCCGGGCGCTCCACCCGATTCGTGAGCGGATGACACTGGACGACGCGGTTTCCCACGTGCGGCGGCAGGTGGAGGGGCGGGTGCTCTCGGCGGAGGAGCGCAACGGCGAGTACCGCGTGCGCATCCTCACGCCCCAGGGGCGCGTGAAGCGGTTTCGGTTGGACCCGCGCACCGGCCGTTATCGTTGAGCCATGCGGCTGCTGCTGGTGGAGGACGATCCGCTGCTGCTGCGGCGCCTCGGCGAGCGGCTGGAGCGGCAGGGCTACGCGGTGGAACGCGCCGACCGGGGGGAGGAGGCGCTCTATCTGGGGCGCGAGTTTCCTCTCGATCTGGCCATCGTCGATCTTGGCCTTCCCGACCTCTCCGGCCTCGAGGTGATCCGGCGGCTGCGCGCCGAGGGAAAGCGTTTTCCCATTCTCATCCTCACCGCCCGCGGCCGCTGGCAGGAGAAGGTAGAGGGGCTGGAGGCGGGGGCCGACGACTATCTGGTCAAGCCCTTCCAGTTCGAAGAGCTGCTGGCGCGGCTCAACGCCCTGGCCCGGCGCAGCGGCGGCTGGGCCTCGCCACGGCTCGATTACGGCCGCCTGACGCTGGACACCGCCCGGCAGACGCTGGAAGTGGACGGCCGGCCGGTGCCCCTCACCGCCTATGAGTACCGCGTGCTGGAGTACCTGATGCTGCACGGCGGTCAAGTGGTCTCCAAGAGCGAGCTCACCGAGCACATCTACGAACAGGACTACGACCGCGACAGCAACGTGCTGGAGGTGCTGGTGAGCCGTCTGCGCCGCAAGATCGATGCGGACGGCAGCCTCCGTCCCATCGAGACGCTGCGCGGGCGCGGCTACCGTTTCCGGCTGGAGCGGCGCGGGTGAACTCCCTGCATGCCCGCCTGCTGGTGGCGGCCTCCCTGGTGCTGGCGGCCTTCCTCGGCGTCACCGCCGTCGCCCTGGAGCGGGCCTATCGGGACGCTCTTCTGGCCAATCTGGGCGACAAGCTCCAATCCCACGTCTACACTCTGCTGGCGGCCGCGGAGGAGGCCGAAGGCGGACGCATGCGCCTGCCGCGCTCGCTCCCGGATCCGCGACTGAACCGGCCCGGCTCCGGGTTGCTCGCCTGGGTGCTCGACGAAGGAGGAAAAACGGTGTGGCGCTCGCCTTCTCTGCTGGGCGCGCCGCCCGTGCAAGCGCCGCCGCAGCCGCCGGGAAGGCGGCTGTTTCGCTCGCTGCCGAAGTGGCTGCTCCTCAGCCAGGGCATCGCTTGGGAAGACGACGCCGGCCGCCCCTGGCCCTTCACCATCGTCGTCGCCCAAGAGCGGGCGCCTTTCGAACGGGGCCTGGGGCGCTTTCGCACCACCCTCTGGCGCTGGCTGGGAGGATTGGCCGCGGGGTTGCTGCTGGTCCAGCTGTTGTTGTTGCGCTGGGGATTGGCGCCGCTGCGGGAACTGATCGAGGCGCTCGGGCAGGTGCGCAAGGGCGAGCGGACGCGCATCGACAAACGGCCTCCCCGGGAATTGCAGCCGCTGGTGGAAGCCCTGAACGCGCTCCTGGAGCAGGGGCGGGCCACAGTGACGCGCTACCGCCACGCCCTGGACGACCTGGCCCACAGCCTCAAGACGCCCCTGGCGCACCTTCAAAGCCTGGCGGAAGACGAGACGGTGGAGTGCCGGCGGCTGCGCGCCACCATGCAGGAAGAGGTGGGGCGGATGGAGAACACCGTCCAGCACCAGCTGGCCCGGGCCGCGGCTTCGGGGAAACGGGTGCTGGGCGAGCCGGTGGCGGTGGTCGAAGTGGCGCGGCGGCTGGCAGCCGCGCTGGAGAAGGTCTACCGCGCCAAGGGGATCGCCATCGAGCTGCAGCTCGATGATAGCGTCCGTTTCCAGGGCGATCCGGAAGACCTGATGGAGCTGTTGGGCAATCTGCTGGACAACGCCTGCAAATACGGCCGCCGCCGGGTGCGGCTCACCGCCACCGAGGCGGAAGGGTTGCAACTGGTGGTGGAGGACGACGGAGCCGGTATCCCCGAAGCGGAGCGCGAACGGGTGTTGCAACGGGGCGTGCGCATCGACGAGCGCCAGCCGGGGCAGGGCGTGGGGCTGGCCACGGCCAGCGATCTGGCCCGCCTCTACGGCGGCCGCCTGGAGCTGGGAGAGAGCCGCTGGGGCGGCGCGCGGGTGGTGGTGTGGCTGCCCGCGTGAAAAGCGGTCGAGGGTCTCGCCGGCCGTAGAGGAGGAAAAGGCGGGAGCGGGTCAGGCCGCTTCGGAAGCGAGCTGACGCGCCTGTTCCTTCATCAGTTCCACCAGGGCGTAGATGCCGAAATGGCGGTTGGGCGAGAGGTGTTCGCCCAGCTTCAGGCGGTTGAAGAACTCGTCCACGTCGAGTTTCTGGATCTCTTCGGCGGTCTTGCCGTCGAGCAGCTGGATGAGGAGGGCGAGCACACCCTTGATGATGCTGGTGTCGCAGTCGCCGTGGAAGTGGATGCGGCGCGGATCGTCGGGGTCGCGGTAGGCTTTGACCCAAACCTGGCTCATGCAGCCCTTGACCTTGTTCTCCTCGGTCTTGTACTCCTCGGGCATGGGCGGCAGCTTCTCGCCCAGCTCGACCAGGTATTCATAGCGCTGTTCCCAATCGCCCAGCACATCGAAGATATCGACGATCTCGTCCAGGTTCATGCTCATACGTTGAAGGATTCTCCGCAGCCGCAGGTCTCTTTGACGTTGGGGTTGTGGAATTCGAATCCCTGGTTGAGCAGGTTGGTGGTGACGAAGTCCACTTCCAGCCCTTCCAGCATGGGCAGGCTGTCGCGGTCCACCACGACCTTCACGCCCCTGGATTCGAAGACTTCGTCATTGTCGGTGATTTCGGTGGCGTAATCCACCACATAGGAGAAGCCGGTGCAGCCGGCCTTCTTGGTGCCCAGGCGGAAGCCGAGCGCTTCGGGATGCTTCGCCAGCTCTTTCTGGATGTGGCTGGCGGCGCTTTCGGTGAGTCGAATGCTCATGGTCTCGCTCCTCGATTCGTCGTGGACTCACAAAAGACCAAGCTGCAGCTTGGCCTCTTCGGTCATGCGTTCCTGGCTCCAGGGAGGGTCCCAAACCAGCTCGACCTGGACGTCGGCGACCCCTTCCACCCCTTTGGTGGCCATCTCCACCTGGCCGGGGAGGGTACCGGCAAACGGGCAGGCGGGGGCGGTGAGAGTCATGCGGATGCGTACTTTGCCCGACTCTTCGTCCACCTCCAGGTCGTAGATCAGCCCCAGATCGTAGATGTTCACCGGAATCTCCGGGTCGTAGATGGTGCGCAGCACCTCCACCACCCGCTGGCGCAGATCTCCGGTTTCCGGACCTCGTTGTTCCACCGCTTCGTTCATGGCTCGATCAGAGTTCGCCCAGGGTTTGGCGCAGGCGCGCCAACGCCTGTTCCCGCAAGCTCTCCAGATGGATGTGTTCGATGATCTCCGCGGCGAAGCCCTCGCAGAGCATGTGCAGCGCCCGCCGCTCGTCGATGCCGCGGGCGCGCAGATAGAAGACCTGATCCGCTTCGAGCTGGCCCACGGTGGTGCCATGGCTCGCCTTGACGTCGTCGGCGTAGATCTCCAGCTGCGGCTTGGTGTCCACCTCGGCGTTGCGGGTGAGCAGCAGGTTGTCGTTGGTGAGTTCGGCGTCGCTCTTCTGGGCGTCCTGGGCCACCAGGATGCGACCGTCGAACACCGCCCGCCCCTTGCCGTGGAGCAACCCCTTGAACTGTTCGCGGCTGGAGCAGCGGGGCACGTCGTGACGCACGTCCAGATGAAAGTCCTGGAGCTGGTCGTTCCCCACGGTGTAGAGCCCGCGCAAGGTGCATGCGGCCTCTTCGGCGGTGAAGAGGCCGTGGTACTCGGTGCGCGCCAGCCGCCCACCGAAGGCGAGGGTGATGCCATGGTAGCGGCTGCCGTCGCCCTGGTCGAGCGCGATGCGGCTGAGGTGCCATGCCTGTTCCGACTCGTCCTGGATGCGGTAGTGATCCAGCTTGGCGCCGGGGTCGAGGACGATCTCGGTGACGCCGTTGTGGAGATAACGTTCGGCCGCGCCCGGAAGGTGGTGCTCCACCAGAACCGCTTCGGCGCCGGGCTCGAGAATCACCAGATTGCGCGGCTGCGCCAACCGGGCGGCGTCGCCGCCGCTGTTGAGCCAGAAGAGCTCCACCGGCGATTCCAGCTTCACGCCCGCGGGCAGGTGAAGAAAGAGGCCGTCGTTGATGAGCGCCGTGTTGAGGGCGGCGAAGAGGTGTTCGCCGGGGTCGGCCACGCTACCCAACCGGTTCTTCACCCGCTCGTCGCCGGCGGCGATGGCCTCGTCGAGGCTGCCGGCGGTCACTCCTTCGGGCAGCAGGGCGGTGTCGGAGAGTTCCGGCATGAACCAGCCGTCCACGAAGACCAGCCGGTGGGGGCCGATCGCCTCGGGCGCCTCGCCCCCATAGCCCGATGGACGTTGCACCACGGGCTGGAAGGACTCCTTGAGCAGCGGCTCCACGTTGGTGTAGCGCCACGCCTCCTGCTTGCGGTTCACCGGCGGGAGGCAGTCGATGAGAGCGCCCGCCTGGCCGCGCAGCTCCTCCAACCAGGGCGCGGCGGCGGTGCCGGCGGCCCCTTCCAGCAGGGAGGCGGCCCAACTCTTCTGCAGCTCGGCGGTGATCATGCCGCGGCCTCCTCCTCGAGGATCCAGCCGTAGCCCTTCTCTTCCAGCTCCAGGGCCAGCTCCTTGCCGCCCGAGCGGATGATGCGGCCCTGGGCGAGGACGTGGATGTGGTCGGGCTCGATGTAGTCGAGCAGCCGCTGGTAGTGGGTGATCATGAGGAAGGAGCGCTCGGGACCACGCAGGGCGTTAACCCCCTCGGCCACCACCCGCAGGGCGTCGATGTCGAGCCCCGAGTCGATCTCGTCGAGGATGGTGAGCTTCGGCTCCAGCAGCGCCATCTGCAGGATCTCGTTGCGCTTCTTCTCGCCGCCGGAGAAGCCGGCGTTTACGCTGCGCTTGAGCAGCTTGTCGGGCAGCTTGACCAGTTCGGCCTTCTCGCGCACCCGCTTCATGAAGGAGACGGCGTCCAGCTCCTCCTCGCCGCGGGCGCGGCGCACGGCGTTCACCGACTCGCGCAGGAAGGACATGTTGTTCACTCCCGGAAGCTCAACCGGATACTGCATGGCGAGGAAGATGCCCGCCCAGGCGCGCTCCTCGGGCTCCATCTCCAGCAGGTTTCTCCCTTCGAAGAGCACCTCGCCCGCCGTCACCTCGTAGCCTTCGCGCCCGGCCAGCACGTAGGAGAGGGTGCTCTTGCCCGAACCGTTGGGGCCCATGATGGCGTGCACCTCGCCGGTGCCGATCTCCAGGTCGAGCCCCCGGAGGATCTCCTTGCCATCCACCTCGACGTGCAGGTTCTTTATGCTAAGCATGATGTTTTTTCTCCAAATATATGAAATTCCTTAAATTCTATTTTGCTGCTCAGCCGACCGCGCCTTCCAGGGTGATGTTGAGCAGCTTGCGCGCCTCCACGGCGAACTCCATGGGCAGTTCGTTGAACACCTCCTTGCAGAAGCCGTTGACGATCAGGGAGACGGCGTCCTCCTCGGTGAGGCCGCGCTGACGGCAGTAGAAGAGCTGGTCTTCGCTGATCTTGGAGGTGGTGGCCTCGTGCTCCACCTTGGCGGTGGGGTTGCGCACCTCGATGTAGGGAAAGGTGTGGGCGCCGCACTTGTCGCCGATGAGCAGGGAGTCGCACTGGGTGTGGTTGCGACCGTTCTCCGCCTTGGCGCCCATGCGCACCAGTCCGCGGTAGGCGTTCTGGCCGTGGGCGGCGGAGATGCCCTTGGAGACGATGGTGGAGCGGGTGTTCTTGCCGATGTGGTACATCTTGGTGCCGGTGTCGGCCTGTTGATGACCGCGGGTGACGGCCACCGAATAGAACTCGCCCACCGAGTCGTCGCCCTGGAGGATGCAGCTGGGATATTTCCAGGTGATGGCCGAGCCGGTCTCCACCTGGGTCCAGGAGATGTGCGAGCGATCGCCGCGGCAGTCGCCGCGCTTGGTGACGAAGTTGTAGATGCCGCCGCGCCCCTGTTCGTCGCCCGGATACCAGTTCTGCACCGTGGAGTACTTGATGTCGGCGTCTTCCAGGGCGATGAGCTCCACCACCGCGGCGTGGAGCTGGTTTTCGTCCCGCATGGGCGCGGTGCAGCCCTCCAGGTAGCTCACGTAGGCACCCTTGTCGGCGACGATGAGCGTGCGCTCGAACTGTCCCGTCTTGGCCTCGTTGATGCGGAAATAGGTGGAGAGCTCCATGGGGCAGCGCACCCCTTCGGGGACATAGACGAAGGTGCCGTCGCTGAAGACCGCCGCGTTGAGGCAGGCGAAGAAGTTGTCGGTGTGGGGCACCACGCTGCCCAGGTACCGTTTCACCAGCTCGGGATATTGGTGCACCGCCTCCGAGATGGAGCAGAAGATGACCCCCGCCTTGGCCAGCTCCTCGCGGAAGGTGGTGGCCACCGAGACGCTGTCGAAGACGGCGTCCACCGCCACCCCGGCCAGCGCCTTCTGCTCTTCCAGGGGGATGCCCAGCTTGTTGTAGGTCTCGATCAGCTCGGGGTCCACCTCGTCCAGGCTCTTGGGGCCGTCCGCCGCCTTCTTCGGCGCCGAGTAGTAGGAGATCGCCTGATAGTCGATGGGCTCGATCTTCAGATGGGCCCAGTCGGGCTCCTCCATGGTGAGCCAGTGACGATAGGCCTTGAGGCGGTACTCCAGCATCCATTCCGGCTCTTTCTTTTTCGCCGAGAGGAAACGGATGGTATCCTCGTTGAGGCCGGGCGGCAGGGTGTCCGACTCCACCTGGGTGACGAAGCCGTGTTCGTATCCCGCCTTGACCAGATCGTCCAGTTCCCGTTGCGTGCTCATGTCGTGGGGCAGCCAATAGTTGAGTAATTTAGTATGTTATTATGATGATCGTTATCTGTCAGTAATTCAATACCCTTTTTTGTGGTGTTGAAATTCCCCCGCGAGGAAGCGAGGAAAGATGAAGGCTCCCCACATTCAGACCGCCATTCCCAAGCGGCGTTACGAAATCGACACCTTTTCCGTGGTCGTTCTGGGCGATATCGAGAGCCGGGATCCGGTCAACTACAAATACATCATGGCCCTGGTGGAAATGGGGGCCAGCGAGCCCTTCATGTACGTGATCTCCCAGGAGAACCCTCCGGGCGAGCGGCAGTACGGGCGCTATCGCGTGCGGGTGCTGCTGGGCGACGACGAGCGCGACATGGGCTCGGACGATTTTCCCGGCGATCTGGAGCAGTTCACCGAATTCGGTCTGCAGGTGGCCTCGCGGCTGCTGCAGCTGACGGAAGAGGCGCCCGTGCGGCTGTTGTGAAAAAAGCGCTCTTCCTCCTGCTGCTCGTATCGACGTTATCGGCCCTCGTCTGGTCGTGGCATCGCTGGGGAGAGCGCCGGACCATGCCCGAGGGCCTGATCCTGGCCAGCGGCCGACTGGAGGGGGACCGCTACAGCGTGGCCTCCAAGCGGCCGGGAAAGGTGGCGGCCCTGCTGGCCCGCGAGGGCGACCAGGTGAAAGCCGGTCAGCTTCTGGCGCGCCTCGACGACCTCCAGGCCCGCGCCCGGGTGCAGCAGGCGCGCGCCCGGCTCTCCGAGGCCCAGGCGGCCCTGGCGGCGGCCCGGGAGGAGCTGGCGCTGTTGCGGCGGCGGGTGCCTCTGCGGATTGACACCGCCCGAGCGGACGTGGCGCACGCAGAGGCGGCGCTGGAAGCGGCCAAGGCCCGCGCCCACCAAGCGCGCAAGGACGCCCGGCGCTATGCCGACCTGGCGAAGACGGGCGGGGTGGACAGATACGCCGCCGATCAAGCCGAGCTGGCCTGGCAAGTGGCCCGCACCGAGCTGGCCACCGCCATGGCGGCGCTGGAGCAGGCGCGCAAGCGACTGGCCGAGGCGGAGCTGGGGGCGGAGGAGATTCGCGCCAAGGAACACCAGGTGGCGGTGGCGGAAGCCCGGGCGAAGGAAGCCGAGGCGGCCCTGGCAGAGGCGCGGAGCCTGCTGGCCGATCTGCGGGTGAGGGCGCCGGCGGATGGCACCCTGGTGACCCGCATCGTCGATGCCGGCGAGGTGGTGGCCGCCGGCGCGCCGCTCTTCACCCTGGTCGATCTCGACCGTCTCTACCTCAAGGTGTATGTCCCGGAGAAAGAGATCGGTCGACTGCGCCTGGGGCTGGAGGCGCGCATCTACAGCGATGCCTTTCCCGACCATCCGTTTCCCGCCCGCGTCCGCTACATCGCCGACCGCGCCCAGTTCACGCCCAAGGAGGTGCAGACGCCCGACGAACGGGTGAAGCTGGTCTATGCGGTGAAGCTCTATCTGGACGAAAACCCGGAACATCGCCTTACCCCGGGGCTGCCCGCCGACGCGGTGATCCGCTGGCGGCCGGGAGTGCCCTGGACGGCGCCGCGCTGGTGACCATGGCGCTGCTGGAGGTGCGGAACTTCGGCAAGCGCTACAGGAAACGCAGGGCGGTGGCCGGCGTGAGCTTCAGCCTGGAACGGGGCGAACTCTTCGGCCTCATCGGACCCGACGGCGCCGGCAAGTCGAGCTTGATGAAAGCGGTGGCGGGGGTGCTCGCCTACGAGGAGGGGCTCGTCACCGCCTTCGGCGTGCCGCTGGACTCCGAGGGCAACGCCGAACGGGTGAAGGGACGCATGGGCTTCATGCCCCAGGGCCTCGGACTCAACCTCTATCCCGACCTGTCGGTGGAGGAGAACGTCGACTTTTTCGCCCGCTTGCGGGAGGTGCCTGTGGAGGTGCTGCGCGAGCGCAAGGGGCGGCTGCTGGCCATGACCCGCCTGGAGCCGTTTCGGGATCGGGCGATGAAGAAACTCTCCGGCGGCATGAAGCAGAAGCTGGGACTGGTCTGCACCCTCATCCACCAGCCCGAACTGGTGATCCTGGACGAACCCACCACCGGCGTCGATCCGCTGTCGCGGCGTGATTTCTGGGCCATCCTGGCCGAACTGCTGGAGGAACAAGGGTGCAGCGCGCTCGTCTCCACCGCCTATTTGGACGAAGCCAGCCGCTTCCACAGGCTGGCCTTCCTGCACCAGGGGCAGCTCCTCGACGAGGGCACGCCGGAAGCGCTCCTGGCGCGGGCGCCGGGCACCGTGGTCCAGTTCCGCGCCTCTTCTCCCGCCACCGCCGCGGCCCGCCTGAAGCGGCGCTTTGCCGGCGTGGAGAGCTATGGCGACCGCGTGCGACTGTTCCTCGCGGACACGGCGCCCCAGGAAGCGAGGCGCCAAGTGGCGCAGGCGCTCGGCGGTTTGGAGGTCTCCGAGCTGGAGACGCTGGAGCCGGAGCTGGAAGACGCTTTCATCCGCCTGCTGCCCGCGGCCCAAGAGCGGCCGTCGCCCATCCTTCCCGGCGCGCCGGGGCCCGCGGCAAGGGCGGCGCGAACGCTGATCGAGGCGCGCGAACTGGTGCGCGACTTCGGCAGCTTTCGCGCCGTGGACGGAGTGAGCTTCCAGGTGCGTGAAGGAGAGATTTTCGGCCTTCTCGGCGCCAACGGCGCGGGCAAGACCACGGTGATCAAGATGCTCACCGGTCTGCTTCCTCCGACGGCCGGCGAGGGACGGGTGGCCGGCGCCGACATGGGCGCCTCCTCCCTCGCCATCCGCCAGCGCATCGGCTATATGTCCCAGGCCTTCTCCCTCTATCGCGACATGACGGTACGCGAGAACATCCGCCTGTACGGCGGCATCTACGGGCTTCACGGCCGGGAGCTGGCGGCGCGCATGGCGTGGGTGCTGGAGATGGCGGGGCTGGAGGGGGCGGAAGGGGAGCGGGCGGGACGCCTGCCCATGGGAATGCGCCAGCGGCTGGCGCTGGGGTGCGCGTTGGTCCACCGACCGCCCGTCCTCTTTCTCGACGAACCCACTTCGGGGGTGGACCCTCTGGGACGCCGCCGCTTCTGGGAACTGCTCACCTGGCTCTCGCGCGGCGAAAGCGTGACCATCCTCATCACCACCCACTACATGAGCGAAGCGGAACACTGCGACCGGGTGGCGTTGATGCATGCCGGTCGGCTGGTGGCCGACGACACTCCCGACCGGCTGCGCCAGGCGCTGGAGAAGGAGGCGGGGCGGCTGCTGGAACTGCGGGTGGACCGCCCCATGGCGGCTCTGCGCGTCCTGCGGCCCCATTTCACCGGCGTCAGCCTCCACGGCAGCCGGCTCCACCTTTTCGCAAAGCGGCCGAAGGAGGCACCTTCACTGATCCGTTCTCTTTTGGGGAGAGCGGGGATCGCGCTGCAGGGCGTGCGCCAGCGGTCGCCGGGCATGGAGGATGTCTTTCTCTATCGCATGGGGGCGCTGGAAGAGCGATGAACCGGGCGCGGATCCTGGCGGTGGCCGGCAAGGAGTGGCGCGAGATTCTGCGCGACCGCCTCTTCTTCACCATGGCCTTCGGCGTGCCGCTGCTCATCATGCTGGTGCTCGGCTACGGGCTGTCGCTGGACGTGGAGAACATCCCCTTCGCGGTGGTGGATCACGACCGCAGCGAGCTGAGCCGTGACTATATCCACCGTTTCAGCGACTCCCGCTATTTCCATCTGCTGGGCTACGCCGAAAACGAAGGCGGGCTTTCCCGGCTGCTGGCCGCCAGCCGCATCCGCCTGGCGCTGGTGATTCCCGATCGTTTCCAGGAGCGGCTGCTGGCGGACCGGCCGGTGGAGGTGCAGGCGCTCGTCGACGGCATGTTTCCCTATCGGGCGCAGACCCTGAAGGGTTATCTGGACGCCATCGGCGCCGAGTGGAATCGGGAGTTGCTGGTGGCGTTCCTGGGGCGCACCCGGGGCGTGACGCCGGAACGGGCGGCGGAGCTGGCGGCGCCCGTGCGCCTGCAGACGCGCTATCTCTTCAACCAGGCGTTGAAGAGCGACTGGTCCATGGCCTCCGGGCTGATGATGCTGGTGCTCATGGTCTCGCCCCCCTTTCTCACTGCGCTGGGAGTGGTGCGGGAGAAGGAGAGCGGCTCCATCTACAACATCTATGCGTCCACCGTCAGCCGGGGCGAGTTCATCCTCGGCAAGCTGATCCCCTATGTGGGCGTCTCCTGCTTCAACATCCTGGTGCTCTGGTGGATCGCCACCGCGGTGTTCCACGCTCCCTTCAAGGGGGATCCCTTCTTCTACTACCTGGCATCGGTGGTCTATGTGATCTGCACCGCCGGCATCGGCCTGCTGGTCTCCATCCTGGTGCGCACCCAGGTGGCGGCGGTGCTGCTCACCATGGTGATCACCTTCATTCCCGCCATGCTCTATTCCGGCCTGTTGGTGCCGGTGGAGTCCATGAGTGCGGAAGCGCGTTTCCAGGCGCGCCTGTTTCCGCCCTATTGGTATCTCCAGATCGCCTGGGGCGCCTTCCTCAAAGGCTTGGGATGGCGCAGCCTGTGGCTGCCGGTGGCCCTGCTGGCCGGTTACGCGGCGCTGCTTTGGACCCTCGGCCTGGCGCTGTTCCACAAGAGGCCGACGCGATGAGAGACTGGCTGCGGCGGCTGCGCGTGATGACCACCAAGGAGCTGTTGCAGCTCTCCCGCGATCCCGTGCTGCTGATCATTCTCGCCTGGTTCTTCACCGCCGACATCTACATCGCCGGCTCGGGAATCTCCATGGAGGTGAAACGCGCCAGCATGACCGTGGTGGACCTGGACCAGAGCGAGGCGTCGCGGGAGCTGATCTCCCGTTTCCGCGCCCCCCGCTTCCAGGTGAAAGAGCTGCTCTTTGCGGAAAAGGAGGCGGCCGCGCGGCTCGACCGGGGCGAACGCATGCTGCTGCTGGAGATCCCGCCCCATTTCGAGCGCGATCTGGAGGCCGGCCGCTCCACCGAGGTGCAGCTCCAGGCCGATACCACCCACACGGTGCTCGGCATCCTGGCCACCGGCTATGCCGCCCGCATCGTGGGCGGTTACGCCACCGACCGCGCGCTGGAGAAGCTCGGCATCGACGACCTGCAGCTGGCCGCCATGCCGCGCGTGGAAGCGCGCCGCCGCGTCTGGTACAACCCCAACCAGAAGGATCCTTGGTTCATGTCCATCTCCGAGCTGATGACGGTGATCACCATGCTCTCGTTCATGCTGCCCGCCGCCGCGGCGGTGCGGGAGAAGGAGCGGGGCACCATCGAGCAGCTGGCGGTGTCGCCCCTGTCGCCGTTCCAGATCCTCTTTCCCAAGGTGATCGCCATGACGCTGGCCATTCTCGCCGGCACGGCGGTGGCGCTCTTCGGCATTCTGCTGCCGGTTTTCGAGATTCCGGTGAAAGGGAGCCTGCCCCTCTTCTTTTCCGTCACCGCTCTCTATGCCCTCGCCGTTTCGGGGCTGGGGCTGGTCATCGCCACCCTCAGCCGCAACCTGGGACAGGTGAGCATGCTGGTGATCGTGGTGCTCATGCCCATGCTGCTGCTCTCCGGCGCCTGGACACCACCCGAAGCCATGCCCTGGCTGTTGCGCGAACTGATGGTGATCTCGCCTCTCTACTGGTTCATCGAGCTGGGCTACGGCATCCTGCTCAAAGGGGCGGGGGTGGCCCTGCTGTGGAAGAAGGCGGCTGCCCTGGGGCTGCTCGGCGCCGGGCTCTTCGGCCTCGGCGCCAAGCTGTTCCGCCGCCAGTTCCGCTGAGCCGGATTCGGATGGAGAGGAGATCGGCGGCGCCGATCACCGTTCCCAGAGGATGTGCCACTCCTCCATGGGCACCAGCGCCTCGGCGTGTTGGGGACGCACTCGCAAGGTGTAGTGGTCGATGGGACGTTGCGCGGCGACCACGCCGAGATAGGTATAGCCGTTCACGGCGCCCGCCAGCGGCTCCATCCGTTTCAGCGGGTGGCGCTCCGGCGGGCGGCCGTCGAGGCCTTCGGCGTAGAGCTCCACCGCCACCTCTTCCGGCGGAATGTCGTCCAGATAGACCTGGGCGCTGAAGACGTGACGGTTGTCCATGGTGCGGCGCTCCACCACGCCGAAACGGATGCCGCTCCAGTGTCGCCGCATGCGCTGGCGCCAGGCGCCGATGGAACGGGCCAGGCGCGCGTCGTCGGCGATTCGCCGGCGAAAGGCGCGGGCGAGGGGAAGATAGTGCTGCTCCACATACTCCCGCACCATGCGGTTGGCCGAGAAGCGCGGCGTCAGCGCGGCCATGCTGGCGCGCATCATGGCAACCCACTGGCGCGGGATGCCGTGGCGGTCGCGCTCATAGAAGCGGGGAATGATCTCCTTTTCGAGAAGGTCGTAGAGCGCATTCGCCTCGGCGGCGTCCCAGGCCGGATCGGCGTCGTGCTCCTTGCCGTCGCCCAGCGCCCAGCCCACCTCCGGCGACCACGCCTCCGCCCACCAGCCGTCCAGCTCGGAAAAGTTGATGCCACCGTTCACCAGCACTTTCATGCCGCTGGTGCCGCAGGCTTCCCAGGGACGGCGCGGCGTGTTGATCCACAGATCCACTCCCTGCACCAACTGCTCGGCGGAGAGAAGATCGTAGTCCACCACAAAAACCACCTTCTCCTGGAGCTGGAAGTCCCGGATGAAGCGGATCCAGTCGCGAACCAGCCGCTGTCCCTCCTGGTCCCGCGGGTGGGCCTTGCCGGCGATGACCAGTTGGACGGGATGCCGTTCCTGGCGCAGCAGTCGCGCCAGACGCTCCGGATCCTGGAGCAGCAGGTTGGGGCGCTTGTAGGTGGCGAACCGGCGCGCGAAGCCCAGAGTCAGCGCATTGGGATCCAGATCGATGGGTTCTTTCTCGCCGTCGGCGGTGCAGGGGCGGCGCTCCCGGATCCACTGGACGAGCTGCTGCCGGTTGCGGGTGCGCATCTCCCACAAGGCCGCGTCGTCCACGCGGCGGACCCTCTCTTCCATGCTTCCCAGTTCGCCGCGCCAGCGATCCTTGCCGCAGATGTGGGTCCAGAGGCGGTCCGATTCGTCGGAGTCCCAGGTGGAAGTGTGCACCCCGTTGGTCACATGGCACACCGGCACCTCCGCCTCGGGCCAGCGTGGAAACAGGGGAGCGAACAGACGCCGCGACACCTGACCATGAAGGCGGCTCACAGCGTTCACATGGCCGCAGCCGCGCATGGCGAGCCAGGCCATCTGGAAGGGCGCCTGGGAGTCGCCGCCCGGCGGACGCCCCAGGCGGAGGAAGGTGTCGAAGGAGATTCCCAGCTCGGCGGCCAGCCCTCCCAGGTAACGGCGGACGAGCGAGGGCTCGAAGCGGTCGAATCCCGCTTCCACCGGAGTGTGGGTGGTGAAGAGATTGCCGGCGCGGGTGGCGGTGAGGGCGGTGGAGAAATCGAGCTGGTGCGCCTTCTGGAACTGACGCGCCCGCTCCAGGACCACCAAGGCGGCGTGGCCTTCGTTGATGTGGCACACTTCGGGGTCGATGCCGAGCGCCCGCAGCGCCGCTAACCCGCCGATCCCCAGCACCATCTCCTGCTGCAGGCGCATCTCCCTTCCGCCGCCGTAGAGCTCGGAGGTGATGCCTCGATCCGCCGGGCTGTTGAGCGGATGGTTGCTGTCGAGAAGGTAGAGCATCACCCGGCCGACCCGCACCTCCCACACCCGCAGCAGCAGTTCGCGCCCGGGAAAGGGGAGGCTCACTTGAAGCCACTCGCCATTGGGGTCCCGCGCCGGCCGGAGGGGCATCTGGGTGGGATCGTTGTAGGGGTAGAAGACGAGCTGATCGCCGTGTTCGTCCAGCCCCTGGCGGAAGTAGCCCTGCTGGTAGAGCAGCCCCACCGCCACCAGGGGGAGGCCCAGCTCGCTGGCGGTCTTGAGGTGGTCTCCGGCCAGCACGCCGAGTCCGCCCGAGTAGATGGGCAGCGCCTCGCTGATGCCGTACTCCATGCAGAAATAGGCGATGGCGGCGAGCCGCTCCGGGTGCCCCTGCTCCTGAAACCAGCCGGGTTGCGCCTGGGCTTCGCGCCGCTCATTGCGCAGCGTCTCCAAGAGGGTGAGAAATTCGCGGTCGCCCGACAGCTCCTCCAGATGGCGGGTGCTCACCATCTGCAGGATCAACCAGGGGTTGTGAGTGCGGTGCCACAGTTCGGGATCGATGCGCTGCCACAGTTCGTCGGCCACGTGGCTCCATGACCAGCGCAGGTCCAGCGCCAGTTCGCGGAGCGCTTCGAGCTCGTCGGGCAGGTCGGGGCGCAGGACGTCGTAAGAGGTCTCCATGGATCAATCTCCTCCAGACCATTTCCAATCGCGGATCTCGGGCATGTCCTCGCCATGCAGAGTGATGTACTCGCGGTGTTCCACCAGCTTGTCGTGCATGTATTGATGGATGTGGCCGGCGCGTTCGCGCAGGGCGGGCACCCGATCGGCGGCGTCCATCACCAGGTGGAAGCGATCCAGATCGTTGCGCACCACCATGTCGAAGGGGGTGGTGGTGGTGCCTTCCTCCTTGTAACCGCGCACGTGCAGGTGAGCGTGGAAGGCGCGGCGGTAGGTGAGGCGGTGGATCAGCCAGGGATAGCCGTGAAAGGCGAAGATCACCGGCACGTCGGTGCCGAACAGGGCGTCGAACTCGGCGTCGGGCAGGCCGTGGGGATGCTCCTCGTGGGGTTGCAGGGTCATCAGATCCACCACGTTGATGACGCGGATCTTCAGCTCGGGCGCGAGGCGGCGCAGCAGATCCACGGCTGCCAGGGTCTCGATGG
>JALSRN010000093.1 GCA_026984735.1 Sedimenticola sp.
CGGGTGGAACAGGTTCGCCCCCATCCTTTGTGGGAGGGCATCGAGAACGGCAGCCGTTTCTATTTCGTTCACAGTTATCACGTGGTTCCGGAGCAGGAAGAGGTGGTGGCCGGAATCACCGAGTACGGCGTCCGCTTCGTCAGCGCGGTGGCGTCGGGGAACCTCTTTGCCGTGCAGTTTCACCCCGAGAAGAGCGCCGACGCCGGTCTGCGGTTGCTGCAGAATTTCGTTCACTGGAGCCCCTGATGCTGCTCATACCCGCCATCGATCTCAAGGACGGCCAGTGCGTGCGCCTTCGTCAAGGGCGCATGGAGGACGACACCGTCTTTTCCGACCAGCCGGTGGAGATGGCCGCCCGCTGGGTGGCGGCGGGCTGCCGCCGTCTGCATCTGGTGGATCTCAACGGCGCCTTCGCGGGCGAGCCGGTGAACGGCGGGGCGATCCGCGCCATCGCCGCGCGCTTTCCCGATCTGCCCATCCAGGTGGGCGGCGGCATCCGCGACGAGGCCACCATCGACGCCTACCTCCAGGCCGGGGTCGGCTACTGCATCATCGGCACCCAGGCGGTGAAGGAGCCGGAGTTCGTGGCCCGCGCCTGCCGTTCCTTCCCCGGCCACATCATCGTCGGGCTGGACGCCCGGGAGGGAAGGGTGGCGATCAACGGCTGGGCCGAGGTGACCGACATCGAGGTGGTGGAGTTGGCCCGCCGCTTCCAGGACGATGGCGTCTCCGCCATCGTCTACACCGACATCGGCCGCGACGGCATGATGAGCGGCGTCAACGTGGAGGCCACCGCCGCCCTGGCCGACGCCATCCACGTACCCGTGATCGCCTCCGGCGGCATCACCAGCCTGCGCGATCTGGAGGCGCTGTGCCGGGCGAAGAGCCGCAATCTCGTCGGCGCCATCACCGGGCGCGCCATCTATGAGGGCACCCTCGACTTCGCCGAGGGGCAGAGATATTTCGACGGTTGCTGAAGATGGGACTGGCCAAGCGCATCATCCCCTGCCTGGACGTGGACGCCGGCCGCGTGGTCAAGGGCGTGAAGTTCGTGGAGATCCGCGACGCCGGCGATCCGGTGGAGATCGCCCGCCGCTACAACGACGAGGGCGCGGACGAGATCACCTTTCTCGACATCACCGCCAGCTCGGACGAGCGCGATACCATGGTGCACGTGGTGGAGCAGGTGGCCTCGGAGGTCTTCATCCCCCTCACCGTGGGGGGCGGCATCCGCAAGGTGGAGGACGTGCGCCGCATGCTCATGGCCGGCGCCGACAAGGTGGCCATCAACACCGCGGCGGTCTTCAACCCCGATTTCGTGCGTGAAGCCTCCGATCGCTTCGGTTCCCAGTGCATCGTGGTGGCCATCGACGCCAAGCGGGTGAGCGGCGAGGGCGAGCCGCTCCGCTGGGAGATCTTCACCCACGGCGGGCGCAAGCCCACCGGCATCGACGCCATCGAGTGGGCGAAACGGATGGCCGACCATGGCGCCGGCGAGATCCTGCTCACCAGCATGGACCGGGACGGCACCAAGATCGGCTTCGACAACGCGCTCAACCGGGCGGTGGCCGAAGCGGTGCCCGTTCCTCTCATCGCCTCCGGTGGCGTGGGCAATCTGCGGCATCTGGTGGAGGGGATTACCCTCGGCGGGGCGGACGCGGTGCTCGCCGCGTCCATCTTCCATTTCGGCGAGTACAGCATCGGCGAGGCCAAGCGTTACATGGCCGAACACGGCATCGAGGTGCGGCTGTGAGCAACCAAGTGCTGGAAGAGTTGTCCAACGTCTTGGAGTCGCGCAAGGAGGCGGCGCCCGAGAGCTCCTACGTGGCGAGCCTCTACCACAAAGGGTTGGACGCCATCCTCAAGAAGATCGGCGAGGAGGCCACCGAAACGGTGATGGCGGCCAAGGACGGCGACCCCCAGAAGGTGGTCTACGAGACGGCCGACTTGTGGTTTCACTCCATGGTGCTGCTGGCCCACCTTGGGTTGACGGCCGAGGACGTGCTCGCGGAGCTCGAGCGGCGTTTCGGACTTTCCGGCCTGGAGGAGAAGGCCGCCCGCGGCGAGTGAGTCCGCGGGAGAGAAGGCCGCGCCCCCTTCGCCCGGCCCGCCGCACCGGAGAGCGATCTACGCTATCATGAACGAATCGCCTGGCCGCATCCTCCGGGTGCGGTCCCAATGTGACATTTGCGGAGATTGAATCATGGGTTTTGGTGGAATCAGCATCTGGCAACTGCTCATCGTCCTGGTCATCGTGTTGCTGCTTTTCGGAACCAAGCGGCTGCGCAATCTGGGGTCCGATCTGGGAGCCGCCTTCAAGGGATTCAAGAAGGCCATGAGCGAAGAGGAGACCAAAGCGCCCGAGAAGCTCACCTCGGAGGCTCCCGACAAAGAGGTGATCGAGGGCGAGGCCACCCGCGAGAAGGAAGCGAACAAGTCCTGATCCATGTTCGACGTCGGCTTCTTCGAGCTGCTGATGGTGGGGTTGGTGACGCTCCTGGTGGTCGGCCCCGAGCGGCTGCCCACGGTGGCGCGCACCGCCGGCAAATGGATCGGCCGCGGGCGCCGCATCCTTCTGTCGGTGAAGGCCGACATCGAGCAGGAGCTGCGCGCCGAGGAGCTCAAGCGCATCCTGAAAGAGCAGGCCGGTTCCACCCCCGTGCATGAAATTCTCGAAGAGGGGCGGGAGAGCCTGGAGAGCGTCCGCAAGGAGGCCGAATCCGTGGTGAAGGAGGCGGCGGTGCGGGAGCCGGCGGACGCCGCCTCGGCCCGGAAGAGCGATTCGAATCCTCACGCCCGATGAGCGCCGATCCCGCCGACATCGAACAACCCTTCATGTCGCACCTGCTGGAGCTGCGCGACCGTCTGCTCCGTTCGGTGGCCGTGGTGGCGCTGGTCTTCCTGGCGCTCTTCCCTTTCGGCAACGACATCTACGTCTTCATCGCCGAGCCCCTCATGAAGGTGATGCCCGAAGGCACCTCCATGATCGCCACCAAGGTGGCCTCGCCCTTTCTCACGCCCTTCAAGCTCAGCCTGGTGGCCGCCGTCTTTCTGAGCATGCCTTATCTGCTCTATCAGCTTTGGGGCTTCGTGGCGCCCGGGCTCTACCGGCACGAGCGGCGCATGGCGCTGCCGCTGCTGGCGTCCAGCGTGGTGCTCTTCTATCTGGGCGCCGCCTTCGCCTATTTCGTGGTCTTTCCCCTGGTGTTCCGCTTCTTCACCAGCGTCACTCCCGAAGGGGTGGCGGTGATGACCGACATCTCGGAGTACCTCGATTTCGTGCTCACCCTCTTCTTCGCCTTCGGCCTGGCTTTCGAGATCCCCATCGCCACCATCCTGCTGGTGTGGATGGGGATGACCACGCCGGAACAGCTCGCCTCCAAGCGGCCCTATGTGGTGGTGGGCGTTTTCGTCATCGGCATGCTGCTCACCCCTCCCGACGTCATCTCTCAGAGCTTGCTGGCCGTTCCCATGTGGCTGCTCTTCGAGGGGGGGGTGCTCTTCTCCCGCTTTTTCGTGCGCAAACGCGAGGAAGAGCCGGGCGCCGGGGAAGAAGGCGCGACGGCCGCCGCTTCGTCCCATGAGGAGGAGTTCCATCCGCTTTCCGAAGAGGAGATGGAGGCGGAACTGGACCGTATCGAGGCGGAGCTGGAAGATCTGCAGGAGGAGGGCGAAGAGACTGTGGACGCGCCCCTCGACCCGGTGGACGCCAAGCTGAGGCGGGTCAACGAGCTGCGCGAGGCGATGGACTTCGCGGCGGCGCGGCGGCTGCTCTACGAGGTGCTGGTGGAGGGCGACGAAGAGCAGGTGCGGACCGCCCGCAACATCCTCGAACAGCTCGACGAGTGAGGACGTGAAGCGGCTGCTCTGCCTGGCGCTGCTCCTCTTCCCGCTGGCCGCCGGGGCGCTGCAGAGCCGGCTCTCCCACAGCCTCTCTCCCTATCTGCGCATGCACGCGGAGGATCCGGTGCAGTGGCGGCCCTGGGGCCGCGAGGCGCTCGAAGAGGCCCGACGCACCGGCAAGCCGATCTACATCTCCAGCGGCTATTTCGCCTGCTACTGGTGCCACGTGATGCAGCGCGAGAGCTACCGGAATCCCGAAGTGGCCCGTCTGCTCAACCAGTGGTTCGTTCCGGTGAAGGTGGACCGTGAGCTGAACCCGGCGCTCGATGAACATCTCATCGATTTCGTGGAGCGGACCCGCGGCAGCGCGGGCTGGCCGCTCAACGTCTTTCTCACTCCCGAGGGTTATCCCATGGCGGGGATGACCTACCTGCCCCGCGACCAGTTCGAACAGGTGTTGCGTCGCTTCCACGCGCTCTGGGAGAAGCAGGGCGATCTTTTGCGGGGGCTGGCCAGAAAAGGGCTCGACGAGCTGGTTTCGGCGCGCAAGAGAGAGGGCGGTGGTGCCTCCGAAACGGTGGATGCCGCGCGGTTGCGCCGGCGCTTCGTCGATGCGGCCCTCCGGCGCGCCGATGGTCTCGACGGCGGCTTCGGGCAGCAGAGCCGTTTCCCTATGGCCGTCCAGCTTCGCGCCTTGCTGGCGTTGAAGGGGGGAGAGCGCAAGAAGGAGGTGGAAGAGTTTCTGAGGCTGACGTTGCGGCGGATGGCGCAAGGGGGGTTGCGGGATCAGATCGCCGGCGGGTTCTTCCGCTACACCGTGGATCCGCAGTGGACCACTCCTCACTACGAAAAGATGCTCTACACGCAAGCGCTGCTGGCGCTGCTCTATCTGCAAGCTGCGGAGGCTCTGCACCGGCCCGCTTTTCGGGAGGTGGCTTTCGACACCCTCGATTTCGTGGTGCGCGAGATGCGAAGCGGCGAAGGCGGCTATGTGGCCAGCTTCTCTGCGGTGGACGCCGAAGGGGTGGAAGGGGGCGGCTATCTGTGGAGTCGCGGGGAGCTGGAGTCGCTGTTTCCGCCCGAGACGCTGAAGCAGGTGCTGCGCCACTGGCGTTTTCCGCGATGGCGGAGCGGAGAGCCGTCGCTGCCGCTGGCGGGGAAGAGCCTCGCCGAAATGGCGGCCGATCTGGGGGTCTCTCAAGAAGAGATGAAGAAACGGGCCGCGCTCTGGCGGCAGCGGCTCCTGCAGGCGCGGGCCAGGCGCCGCCCACCGGTGGACGACAAGCGGTTGGCGGGCTGGAACGGTCTTCTGCTGGCGGCGCTTTCGGAAGCGTCCGCCGCCCCAGGCGGCCAGCGGTTCCGAGGGCCTGCGAAAGCGCTGGCCGGCTACCTGATGCGGGTCCACTGGACGGGAAAGAGGCTGTTGCGGGTGCCTTCTCGGGGTGAAGAGATCGTGCCCGGCTCGCTGGAAGACTACGCCTATGTGGCCTGGGGCCTGGAGCGCTGGGCGGCGGTCTCCGGCGATGCCGCCGCCGGCCGCCTGGAGCGGGAGCTTTTGGGTTCGGCCTGGCGCCTTTTCCACGACGCCGCCGGGTGGCGCGGCGCCAGTGAATCTTTGTTGCCGGGCATGCCGGCGGCTCCGGCGCAGGAAGACGGGGCGCTGCCCTCTCCAGCGGCGGTGGTGGTGGGGCTCTCCCTTCGCGAAAAGGAGCCGTCCATGCTGCGCCAGGAAGCCCGCAAGGCGCTGCGGCTGGCTCGCCCCCGCGTGCAATCGACCCCCTTCTGGTATGCCTCCTGGGTGGTGTTGCTTGCCGCTCCCGAGGAGGTCGGATCCTTCAAGACTCCTGGGAGACCTGCGGGTTGAGTTGAGGCAGACCGCCGATCTTGCGGTCATCCAGGGTGCATTGCCGCAGCCGAATGGGGAAGAGGCGTGGCTTGATCTGCCGCTTGAAGGCGGCTTTCCACTCTTCGAAAGAGTCGATCCGCCGGTCACCGTAGATGTGTTCCTCCAGCGCTTCCAGCAGGCGCCGGAGCTCTTCGCCGTCGGCGGCGGGATGGCAGCCGGTGAGGACGCCCGCCAGCGTCTGCAGGCTGGCGTTGGAACGGGCTCCCAGGTGCTTGGCGGCGAGAATCTGCAGGGCGTGCTCCCACGCCTCGGGGTCCGGCTCCCGATCCACCGCGCGGAGGCAGTACCACAGCTTCCAGGAGGTGGGAAGGTGGCGGCCGATCCATGCCCGCAGCCGGTGAAGGTGGCGCTGAGGAGAGAGGCGCTGCGCGGCCGCCACCATCGGCCGCTGCAGCCGCTCCAGCTGCCGGCGAGCCGGGAATTTGGGGACGCGGGGAAGCCGAAAGGCGCTGCGTCCAAACAGGGCCTTGATCCATCCGGCCGCCACCAGCAGGGTCACCAGCAGCAGGGGGATCCAGAAATAGAGGCTGCGATGGCCGCCCATGCCGGTGACGTTCTCCTGGGCGCGGGGATTGTCGCCCACCGGGCCGGCCACCTGGAACTCCTGCAAGGGAAGGGTGGCCACCGCCGGCTGTCCGGTTCTCAGATTCCACCACCGGAGGGAGACGGCCGGAAGGATCAAACGGCCCCCATAGCGGGGCACCAGCGTGAACCGCTCGATGCGGCTGCCGAGCAGGTCCATTCCATCGGCGGAGATCCGGCCGTCCTCGGTGACCTCTCCGGGATAGACGTAGAAATCGTCGCTCTTGAGCTGGTTCGCCACCGAGGGAAGCTGGCTGCCCACGGCGCCGATGGCGCTGGTGATCACCTCCAGGGTGACGGGCTCGCCGGCGCGCAGCCGTTTGTCGTTGCTCAGATGCGCCTCCAGGTGGAGATCGTAGAGCGGCAGCCAGGGCGTCACGTCCGGCTTGGCCGGCTGTATGTAGAGAGTGGTGCCGTGGCTGCCCTCGATTTCGAAGGGGCGGCCGTCGGTATAACGGCCCGTGATCTTCGGCGGCGGCAGCTGCACGGTGCCTGGTTGAAGCGGAATCACCAAGTAGGTGTATTCGGTGACCACCTCCTGCCGTCCGGCGCCGCTGCGGTAACTTCGGGGTTCGCCGAGCTGACGGAACGCCAGCGCCTCGGTTTGCGGCACCACCGGCGCCGCTTCCTGGAGGTTGCCGCTGCTGTGGATGCGGACGCGGTAGATGAGATTCTGCTGGACCAGGGGTCGGCGTTCGCTCAGGCTGGCTTCCACTGTGGGCGGGTTGGCGGCGGCCGCTTGCGGGCCGTAGGGAGGGGTCGGCGTGCCGTAGGATCCCTGGCTGTAGGCGGGAGAGGGCGGGCCATAGGATTGCTGGCCGTAGGCGGGAGGAGTGCTCCGAGAAATGTGGTAGGAGTAGCTGTAGCCTCCGTCCGGCGTCCGCGTGCTGTAACTGTAGACGACGGTACCAGGGCTGCCGCTGGCGTTGGGAGGCAGGCCGGGGCGTTGCTGCACGGGACGATAGCGATAACCGCTCCAGTAGCCGTTGGAGGGTTGCTCCGACGTGGTCTGTTCGGCCACCGATTGGGGTTGCGCCGTCGGATAGGGGGAGGTCCAGAAGGAGGGTGCGGCGGTCAGGCCCGGCGATACGGCGGCCAGCAAGCTCGCCAGCGCCACGAGACCGGGGCGCGGAAGCGCGAAAGTCGGGGTTTTCATGGGTTCCATGTTAGTCCGCCAGGGGCTGGCCGATCAAGGATCCGAAACGCCCATTTTCCGGCCGCTTCCCAGGTTTTTCGTCACCATTCGTTAAAAAGACCGGATCTGCCTCCTCGAGTTCCTCTGCGAGTGCGGAAGGCCTGGTTTGTGTATAATGCCGCGTTTGCCGGGAACCTCGGCGGGCGAAAGTGGCGGAACTGGTAGACGCGCTGGATTTAGGTTCCAGTGGGGCAACCCGTGGGAGTTCGAGTCTCCCCTTTCGCACCAGATTGTCGCGGGTCGCGCAAGACGACCCAGGTTCGAACGGACAGAGAGACTGTCGGAGATCGTGATCAATGCAAGTATCGGTTGAATCGGGCGAGGGCCTGACCAAGCGCCTGCTGGTGAACCTGCCGGCGGAGAGGGTGGATGAAGTGGTGAACGCCAAGCTGAAAGAGGCGGCACGCACCGTGCGGCTGGACGGCTTTCGTCCCGGCAAGGTGCCGCTGCGGGTGGTCCGGCAGCGTTTCGGCGCCCAGATCCGCCAGGACGCCTATGGAGAGCTCATCCAATCCAGCTTCTATGAAGCGGTCTCCCAGGAGAATCTCCAGCCGGTGGGCGAGCCCGACATCGAGTTGCGGGAGGAAGAGGCCGGTGGCGGCCTGGCCTATACCGCCACCTTCGAGGTGATGCCGCAGGTGGAGCTGGCCGACCTCGGCGGCGTGGAAGTGAAGCGCGCCCACGCCCAGGTGACCGACGAAGACGTGGAGCGCATGATCCAGAAGCTTCGAGAGCAGCGCACCGAGTGGGTCGAAGTGGAGCGTCCCGCCCGGGAGGGCGATCGGATCACCATCGATTTCAAAGGCTTCATCGACGGCGAGCTCTTCGAAGGCGGCAGCGCCGAAGGGGTGCATCTGGTGCTGGGATCCGGCTCCATGATCCCCGGCTTCGAAGAGGGGCTGACGGGCGCTTCGGCGGGCGAGGAGCGCAAGCTGGAGCTCAAGTTTCCCGACGATTATGGCGTCGAGCATCTCGCGGGCAAGGATGCGGTCTTCGAGGTGACGGTGAAATCGGTGGCCGAGCCGAAGCTGCCCGAAGTGGACGAGGCCTTCATCCGGTCGCTGGGGGTGGAAGACGGCACCGAGGAGAGTCTGCGCAAGGAGGTGCGCGAGAACATGGAACGGGAGCTGAAGCAGAAACTGAAGTCGCGCACCAAGGAGCAGGTGATGGAGCTGTTGCTGGAGAAGCACCCGATCCAGGTGCCCGCGGCCTTGATCCGGCAGGAGGCGGAGGCGCTCAAGGAGCAGGCCCGCCAGGAGATGAGCCGGGCGGGGCAGTCCAGCGGCGTCGATCTTCCGGCGAACCTCTTCGAGCCCCAGGCGGAGCGGCGGGTGAAGCTCGGCCTCATCCTGGGCGAGATCATCCGCAAAGAGGGGATGAAGGCGGAGCCCTCCCGGGTGGACGAGGCCATCGCCGAGCAGGCCGCCACCTACGAAGAGCCGCAGGCGATCATCGACTGGTACGCCGACAACCCCAAGGCGCGGGCCGCGGTGGAGAACCTGGTTCTGGAGGAACAGGTGGTGGAGTGGGTGCTGGATCGGGCGAAGGTCGAGGAGGAGGAGCTCACTTTCGACGAGCTGGTCAATCAACAATCCTGAATTCGCAAAGCGGAGGCTCCATGTCCAATTCCAAGCAAGCAACCCATCCGAACCCTCGAGGGCTCGGCCTCATCCCCATGGTGGTGGAACAGACCGCCCGGGGGGAACGCGCCTTCGACATCTATTCGCGCCTGCTCAAAGAGCGCGTCATCTTCTGCGTGGGTCCCATCGAGGACCACATGGCCAATCTCATCGTGGCCCAGCTCCTTTTTCTGGAGTCGGAGAATCCCGACAAGGACATCCATCTCTACATCAATTCGCCGGGAGGATCGGTGACCGCGGGGATGGCCATCTACGACACCATGCAGTTCATCCGTCCCGCGGTGAGCACCATGTGCATCGGCCAGGCGGCCAGCATGGGCGCGCTGCTGCTGGCGGGCGGCGCCGCCGGCAAGCGCTACTGTCTGCCCCACTCCCGGGTGATGATCCACCAGCCGCTCGGCGGCTTCCAGGGTCAGGCGACCGACATCGAGATCCACGCCCGCGAGATCCTGCTCATCCGTGACAAGCTGAACCAGATCCTGGCGCGGCACACGGGACAGCCGCTCGAGAAGATCGCCGAGGACACCGAGCGGGACAACTTCATGAGCGCCGAGGAATCGGTGGAGTATGGGCTGATCGACCAGGTGATGGGAGAACGACCCCCTGCCGAGTGAGGCCGCGCACGCCCGCGCCGGCTGCCAGTGGAGGGAAAGATTCCCAGGTTGAAACCGGTCTTTTGTAGCGAACCGTGGAAAGGTGGGTCTCCAGTTTCGTCGTCGACGAAAGTAAAGGATCCGGAAACGGGGCCGATTCATGAAGGCGAGAGCTCGTTCCAACCCGACACTCCTTGCATTTTCGGGGGTTGCTATCCCCCCTCGTTGGGATATCATTGAATTCGACCCTGGAAGAGACCATGTGGGATTTCCAGGAGTGCCGGAAAGCCTGTCTCCCTATGGGCTTTTCGGACGGCTATGCGGTAAATGCTAAGGAACATCAAGAACTTGCGTTTTTGATGGGATTCCGGAGGGGAAGAGGCGCAAAGCGCCGTTCCCTCTGTCCGGTAAAGTCGAGGCCCGACGAGGCCGGAACCGCTGGCCAGGGCCGCGTGGCCCCGTAGTCAACCAGGGACATCCAACCGGTACCGAGAGTTATGAGTGACAAGAAGAACGGCAGAGGTGACGACGGCAAGCTGCTCTACTGCTCTTTCTGCGGCAAGAGCCAGCACGAGGTGCGGAAGCTGATCGCCGGCCCTTCGGTGTTCGTCTGCGACGAGTGCGTGGAGCTGTGCAACGACATCATCCGGGAGGAGATGGAAGAGAGCAGCAAGGAGCAGCGCACCCGTCTCCCCACACCGCATGAGATCAAGGAAGGGCTGGACAACTACGTCATCGGGCAGGAGCAGGCCAAGCGCGTGCTTTCGGTGGCGGTCTACAACCACTACAAGCGGATGGACGCGCCCCTGGGCAAGGACGAGGTGGAGATCGCCAAGTCCAACGTGCTGCTCATCGGCCCCACCGGTTCCGGCAAGACCCTGCTGGCCGAGACCCTGGCGCGCATGCTCAACGTGCCCTTCACCATCGCCGATGCCACCACCCTCACCGAGGCGGGCTACGTGGGCGAGGATGTGGAGAACATCATCCAGAAGCTGCTGCAGAAGTGCGACTACGACGTGGAAAAGGCGCAGACCGGCATCGTCTACATCGACGAGATCGACAAGATCTCGCGCAAGTCGGACAACCCCTCCATCACCCGCGACGTGTCGGGCGAGGGGGTGCAGCAGGCGCTGCTCAAGCTCATCGAAGGGACCGTCGCCTCCATTCCGCCCCAAGGGGGGCGCAAGCATCCCCAGCAGGAGTTCCTGCAGGTGGACACCAGCAAGATTCTCTTCATCGTGGGCGGCGCCTTTGCCGGTCTGGACAAGGTGATCCAGCGCCGCTCCGAAAAGGGAGGCATCGGTTTCTCCGCCGAGATCCGCACCAAGGACGAGAGCCGCAGCGTGGGCGAGCTGCTGCGCGAGGTGGAGCCGGAGGATCTGGTGGCCTACGGCCTCATTCCGGAGTTCGTCGGGCGGCTGCCGGTGGTGGCCACCCTGGAGGAGCTGGACGAGGAGGCGTTGGTGGAGATCCTCACTCAACCCAAGAACGCCCTGGTCAAGCAGTATCAGAAGCTGTTCGAGATGGAGGGCGCGGAACTGGAGATCCGCGAGGATGCGCTGCGCGCCATCGCCCGGAAGGCCATGGCCCGCAAGACCGGGGCGCGCGGCCTGCGCACCATCCTGGAGCATGTTCTGCTGGACATCATGTACGACCTTCCCTCCATGGAGAACGTGAGCAAGGTGGTGATCGACGAATCGGTGATCAAGGGGGAGAACGAGCCCTACATCATCTATGCCAGCGAAGGCTCGGAGAGTCGAACGCGGGCGGCGGCGGAGGAATAGCCTCTTTGCAAGCCGGTCTTCCGACCGGCTTTTTTGCCCCTGCGGGAAAGGGAATCCCACGATGATCAAGGGGATTGTTGAATTATAGCCGTCCGCCACCATGTTGGGATCAACAGCATCTTCCGAATAAGGAGATGAACGGATCGGGAGCCGTCCCCTCAGGGGAGCGGATTCCTGCAAACCAACCCCCTTTTTCGGCGGTCTCATGAAAGAGGGACGCCGGTTTTCGAGAGGTGAACATTCATGGGTCGAGAAGAAGGATCCAATTTGGTGCCGCGGGTCAGCAGCCTGGCTCCGGTGCTTCCATTGCGCGACGTGGTGGTCTATCCCCACATGGTGATTCCGCTGTTCGTGGGCCGGGAAAAATCGATCAAGGCCCTGGAAGCCACCATGCAGGACAACAAACAGATCCTGCTGGTGGCGCAAAAGAGCCCGGAGGTGGACGATCCCACCCCCGAGGACGTCTATCAGGTCGGCACCATGGCCAGCATCCTGCAGCTGCTCAAGCTGCCGGACGGCACGGTGAAAGTGTTGGTGGAGGGGAATCGCCGCTGTCGCATCCAGGCCATGAGCGAGAAGGATGGCTACTACGTGGCCGAGATCGAGACCATCGAGGACGAGGTCGATGTGCCCGAGCGCGAAATGGAGGTGCTCATGCGCACTTCCATCGGTCTCTTCGACCAGTATGTGAAGCTCAACAAGAAGGTGCCGCCCGAGGTGCTCACCTCGCTGGCCAGCATCGACGAGCCGGCGCGCCTGGCCGACACCATGGCGGCGCACATGTCGCTCAAGCTGGACGAGAAACAGCAGGTGTTGGAGATGGCCAACGTGCGCGAGCGGCTGGAGCACATCATGGGCCTCATGGAAGCGGAGAGCGACATCCTGCAGATGGAGAAGCGCATCCGCGGCCGGGTCAAGAAACAGATGGAGAAGAACCAGCGCGAGTACTATCTGAACGAGCAGATGAAGGCCATTCAGAAGGAACTCGGCGAGCTGGAAGAGGTGCCCAACGAGTTCGAGGAGCTGGCCGAGAAGATCGCCAAGGCGGGCATGAGCAAGGAGGCGCGCGAGAAGGCCGAAGCGGAGCTCAACAAACTCAAGCTGATGTCGCCCATGTCGGCCGAGGCCACCGTGGTGCGCAACTACATCGACGCCCTGCTCAGCGTGCCCTGGAAGAAGCGCACCCGCATCCGCAACGACATCGCCAAGGCCGAGGAGGTGCTCGAGGCCGACCACTACGGTCTGGAGAAGGTGAAGGAGCGCATCCTCGAGTATCTCGCCGTGCAGCAGCGCGTGCGCAAGCTCAAAGGCCCCATCCTCTGTCTGGTGGGTCCGCCCGGTGTGGGCAAGACCTCGCTGGGACAGTCCATCGCCCGCGCCACCAACCGCAAGTTCGTGCGCATGGCGCTGGGCGGGGTGCGGGACGAGGCGGAGATCCGCGGTCACCGGCGCACCTACATCGGCGCCATGCCCGGCAAGATCGTCCAGAACCTGAGCAAGGTGGGGGTGAAGAATCCGCTTTTCCTGCTGGACGAGATCGACAAGATGGCCATGGATTTCCGCGGCGATCCCGCCTCGGCGCTGCTGGAGGTGCTCGATCCCGAGCAGAACCACACCTTCCAGGACCACTATCTGGAGGTGGATTTCGACCTCTCCGAGGTGATGTTCGTCGCCACCGCCAACAGCATGAACATCCCGGCTCCGCTGCTGGACCGGATGGAGGTGATCCGTCTGTCGGGCTACACCGAGGACGAGAAGGTGAACATCGCCGAACGTTATCTCATCCCCAAGCAGATGAAGAACAACGGCCTCAAGCCGGAAGAGCTGGAGATCCGCGAATCGGCGGTGCGCGACATCGTGCGCTACTACACCCGGGAAGCGGGCGTTCGCGGCCTGGAGCGCGAGATCGCCAAGATCTGCCGCAAGGTGGTCAAGGATATTCTGCTCGGCAAGAACAAGGGCAGGAAGGTGGTGGTCACGCCCAAGCGGCTGGAGAGGTACCTGGGGGTGCAACGCTTCCGTTACGGCAAGGCCGAAGAGCGGGATCAGGTGGGCCAGGTCACCGGCCTCGCCTGGACCGAGGTGGGGGGCGAACTGCTCACCATCGAGGCGGCCCTCATGCCTGGCAAGGGAAGGCTGACCCATACCGGCCAGCTGGGAGACGTGATGAAAGAGTCGATCCAGGCGGCCATGACCGTGGTGCGCTCCCGTGCCGAGGTGCTCGGCCTGGAGAAGGAGTTCCACGAAAAGGTGGACGTCCACATCCACGTGCCCGAGGGGGCCACGCCCAAGGACGGCCCCAGCGCCGGGATCGGCATGTGCACCGCGTTGGTCTCCGCCCTCACCAATATTCCGGTCCGGGCCGATGTGGCCATGACCGGCGAGATCACCTTGCGTGGCGAGGTGCTTCCCATCGGAGGCCTGAAAGAGAAACTGCTGGCGGCGGCGCGCGGCGGCATCAAGACGGTGATCATTCCGGAAGAGAACGAGCGGGACCTCAAAGAGATTCCGAAGAACGTCACCCAGTCGCTCGACATCCGACCGGTGAAATGGATCGACGAAGTGTTGCAGATCGCGCTCACCAAACAGCCGGCGCCGGTGCGGGAAGAGAAGGCGGAAGCTCCGGTGGAGGCGGCCAAGGGGGCCGCGGGCAAGAAAACGCGGCGCAAGCGGCCGATCACCCACTGACCCTTCGACCCCGGCTTCTCCAGAGCCGGGGTTTTTTCGTCATGCGGCGGGCAAGGGGCGGGATCGACGATCTTGGAGTCTGCTTGCCTCTCTACCGGTTTTCCCTTGACAGTTTTCGAGGGCGCTTGGTATAAATCCGCACGCTTCGAATTCCGCCCGAATCCATCCCGTCGCGACTCTCGCCGTAGGGTGTTCAGGCACCATCCGATAACCACCATATTTCAGCATTCCCAGGGGGCTTGCATGAACAAGAAAGAGCTTGCCGCGGCCATGGCCGAAGCGGCGGACATCTCCCAGGCTGCCGCGGCGCGCGCGCTTGACGGTATGATTTCCGCCATCACTCAGTCGCTGCGCGACGGCGAATCGGTCTCCATCGTCGGTTTCGGAACCTTCCTGGTGCGTGACCGTGCCGCGCGCACCGGACGCAATCCCAAGACGGGGGAAACCATCCAGATCGCGGCTTCCAAATCTCCCGCATTCAAGGCTGGAAAAGCCCTGAAGGATGCAGTAAACTAGCGCGCCTCCAGCGGGTGCTTAGCTCAGCTGGGAGAGCATCGCCCTTACAAGGCGAGGGTCGCAGGTTCGATCCCTGCAGCACCCACCAGGAAAAACACGGAGTGGTAGTTCAGTTGGTTAGAATACCGGCCTGTCACGCCGGGGGTCGCGGGTTCAAGTCCCGTCCACTCCGCCATCTGCATCAGTCGAACGGGGTATCCTAGCGGTACCCCGTTTTCGTTTCCGGCACCAGAGAAAGACAACAGTACATCATGCTGCTCGACATCAGAGAAAAGGCCCAGGGCTGGTTCGCCTGGATCATCGTCGCCTTCATCACCATTCCCTTCGCTCTCTGGGGCATCCAGAGCTACCTGGGGGTGGGAAAGGAGCCGGTGATGGCGTCGGTGAACGGGGAAGAGATCACTCAGCGACAGGTGGACCAGGAGACGCGGCGCCTGCGGGAGCGCCTGCGCGCCCAGCTTGGGACCGCCTACCGCCCGGAGATGTTCACCGACAAGGCGCTGCGCAAGCAGGTGATCGAGCAACTGATCGATCAGGCCGTGCTGCGTCAGGCGGCGGACGATTGGCATCTGCGCGCCGGCGATGAGCTGGTTCGTCAGTTCATCCGTTCCATTCCCGCTTTTCAGCGCAACGGCCATTTCGACGTGCAGGCGTATGACATCGCCGTGCGGAACCAGGGATTGAGTCAGCGTGGCTTCGAGGAGAGCGTCCGCGCGGACCTGGTGCTCGACCAGCTTCAGCGCGGAATCGTCGCCTCGGCCCTGGCCACCGATCGGGAAGTGAACGAATTCATCCGACTGCGCGATCAGCAGCGCAAAGTTTCCTGGCTGCGCGTGCGGGGCCAGCGCCTTCTGCAGCACTACACGCCTTCCCAGGAAGAGCTGCGGAACTATTACCAGGAGCACAAGGCGCGTTGGAAGGTGCCCGAAAGGGTGAAGGTGGAGTATCTGTTGCTCGATCCGGAAACGGTGGGGGCTGGCATCAAGGTGACCGACGAGGCGTTGCGGGATTATTGGCGCCAACACCAGAGCGAGTTCATGGCTCCCGAGGAGCGCCGCGTCCGGCACATTCTCATCGCCGTGCCCGAGAACGCCGACCCGGAGACGGTGGCCAAGGCGAAGGCGCGGGCCGAGGCGGTCTATCGGCGGCTGCAGCAGGGCGAGGAGTTCGCCAAGGTGGCCAGGGAGGCATCGGACGATCCCGGATCCAAAGAGCAGGGTGGCGATCTGGGCTGGATCAGTCCCGGCCTCATGCCCAAGAAGTTCGAGGAAGTGGCGTACTCGCTGAAGAAAGGAGTCGTCAGCAAGCCGGTGCGAACCTCCTTCGGCTTTCACATCCTCCAGGTCACCGATATCAAGGCGGGCGGCAAGGCCACATTCGAAAAGCTGCGCGACCGGATCGAGGCGGCCTACCGGCGTCAGGAGGCCGAGCGCCTCATCTACGACAAGGCCGAGAAGCTGGCCGACCTCACCTATGAGAATCCGGACGACCTCAACACCGCCGCCGAGGCGTTGGGACTGAAGATCCAGGAGTCGGACTGGTTCGATCGTCGGGGCGGCAAGGGACCGCTGGCCTCGCCCAAGGTGGTGGCCGCCGCCTTCAGCGAGGATGTGCTCGACGAAGGACACAACAGCGAGCTCATCGAGCTGGACGAAGACCGGGTCCTGGTGCTGCGCGTGGTCGAACACGAAGCCGAGCAGGTGTTGCCGTTCGACAAAGTGAAGGAGCGGGTGCGCCAGGCGCTGCTGGAGAACAAGGCGGCCGAGCTGGCGCGGCAGCGGGGCGAGAAGCTGGTGCAAGAGGTTCGCCAGGGAGCGACGCTTGCAGCCGTGGCCGAGCGCGACGGCTGGACGCTGAAACCGGCCGCATTTCTGGCGCGGGACGACAGCCGCGCGCCCACGGCGGTGGTGAAGACCGCCTTCACCCTTCCCCGTCCGGAAAAGGGCAAGGTCTCGGCGGGCGGCGCGCCGCTGGAGGGAGGCGACTATGCCGTGCTCGCCGTCTCCGAAGTGAAGGACGGCGATCCTTCCCGGCTCGACGATCAGGCCCGCAAACAGGAGGCGGCGGCGCTGGCACGGCGCAAGGGATTGGCCCAGTACAAGCTTTTGGTGCGCTTCCTGCGGGACCGCGCCAAAGTGGAGACGAGCGAGGAGCCGTAGTTTCGGTCGGCGAACCCTGTGAAGAAGGGCGCCTGAGCGCCCTTTTTCTTTCTTGTCGAATCGCTTCAGGCCATGCCCACCACGTGGTAACCGGCGTCCACGTAGAGCACGTCCCCGGTGATCCCCGAAGCGAGGTCCGAGCAGAGGAAGGCGGTGGCGTTGCCCACTTCGTCGATGGTGATGTTGCGGCGCAACGGATTTTTCTTCTCTCCCTCGGCCAACATGCTGCGGAAGTTGTTGATGCCGGAAGCGGCCAGGGTGCGGATGGGGCCGGCGGAGACGGCGTTGACGCGAATGCCGTCGGGGCCGAGGGAGTCGGCCAGATAGCGGGTGGTGGCCTCCAGAGCCGCCTTGGCCACGCCCATGACGTTGTAGTTGGGGATGGTCCGCACCGCCCCCAGATAGGTCATGGTCACCAGAGCGGCGTTACGCCCTTTCATGAGATCCCGTCCCGCCTTGGCCAGCGCCGCGAAGCTGTAGGTGCTGATGTCCAGGGCGGTTCGAAAGCCCTCCCGGGTGATGGCGTCCACGAAACTTCCCTCCAGCTGGTCGCGCGGAGCGAAGCCGATGGAGTGGACCAGACCATCCAGAGCGCCCCAGCGCTCTTTCAGCGCCGCGAACACGGCGTCGATCTCTTCGTCACGGGTCACGTCCAGCGGCAGGACGATGTCGGATCCGAACTCTTCGGCGAACTTTTCCACCCTCCCTTTGAGTTTTTCTCCCTGATGGGTGAAGGCGAGCTGCGCCCCTTCCCGGTGCATGGCCCGGGCCACGCCGTAGGCGATGGATCGGTTGCTGGCGATGCCGGTGATGAGAATCTTTTTGTCTTGGAGAAAACCCATGTGGAATCCTTCAGTCGTCGCTCGGAAAGCCGCTATTGTATAAGAAGAAGGGGCAGGAGAGGGGTGGGGGAAGAGCGCCTTTCCAGCGCGCATTTCTCGCTGCGGCCAATGGAGACGATGCAGAGCATTCTGAAGGAGATTCTGGCCCATCCCGATTTTCGGGAGGGGAAGGAGTGGCGCCGCCGCCTTTTCCACCCGAACGAGGTGGTGGTGCGGGAAGGCGAGGCGGGGCGATCCCTGTTCCTCCTGGAGACGGGAGAACTGCGGGTCAGCGGGCGGGTGCAGTTGGAGGACAGCCGTCGGGTGTGTCCCGGCCTCTGCGATCTCGCCCCAGGCGAGGTGTTCGGTGAGCTGACTCTTTTCGACAGCGCGCCCCGTACCGCGACGGTGACCGCTCTCTGCGAAGCGACGGTGGTGGAGATCGACGGGCCCGCCCTCGACCGTTTTCTGGAGCGGCACCCGCAACTCGGCTACCGTCTGCTTCGATCCTTGTACGGGGTGCTGGCCCGCAGGCTGCGCCGCGCCGACCGGCAGCTGGAGGGGCTCATCGGATGGGGTTTGCGGGCGCGGCGGATCGATCGCTTTCTGTGAGCCGAACGCCGCCCTTCGCGCATGGCGGCGGGATGGCGTCAGGAGGTCTCCCCCAGCGGAAAATGGCAGGCCACCCGGCCCTCGCCGAGGCGGGCCGGCGGGGGGCGTTGGGCGCGACAGATGGGGCGCGCCAGGGGACAGCGCGGGTGGAAGGCGCAGCCCGACGGCGGATCGAGAGGGGAGGGGGGCTCGCCCTGGAGGGGTGTGGCCCGCCGCGCCCGTTCGATGCGGGGGTCGGGGAAAGGCACCGAGTCGAGAAGCGCCCGGCTGTAAGGATGCCGGGGCGCTCGGTAAAGCGCGTCGCGAGGCCCCAGCTCCGCCATCCGGCCCAGATAGACCACCATCACTTCGTGGCTGATCTGGCGCACCACCGCGAGGTCGTGGGCGATGAAGAGCATGGCCAGATCCATCTCCCGCTGCAGCTCCATGAGCAGGTTGACGATCTGCGCCTGGATGGAGACGTCCAGGGCGCTCACCGGTTCGTCGCAGACCAGAAGATCCGGCTCCACCACCAGAGCGCGGGCGATGCCGATGCGCTGGCACTGGCCGCCGGAGAATTCGTGGGGATAACGGTTGATCCAGCCGCTGGCCAGCCCCACCCGATCCATGATGCGCCGAACTCGCCGGCCGCGTTCCTTTCGGTTCAGTTCCGGTCGCAGCGCCAGGAGCGGTTCGGCGATGATTTCGCCCAGGGTCATGCGCGGGTCGAGGGAGGCGAGGGGATCCTGGAAGACGATCTGCATCCTGCGCCGCAAGGGACGCAGCCGTTTCCGCTCCATTCCGGTGACCGGTTCTCCCCGCAAATGGACGGTGCCGGCGGTGGCCGGGATCAGCCCCAGAATGGCCCGGGCGAGGGTGGATTTGCCGCAACCCGATTCTCCCACCACGCCCAGGGTGCGTCCCGCTTCCAGCGCGAAGCCGATTCCATCCACCGCCCGCAACGTCCGCGGCCGGGCCGGCCAGCCGTCGCCGGGAAGGCGAAAATGGACTTGGAGATCCCGCACTTCCAGTAAAGGGCTCACTGCTCCTCCTCCAGGAGGTGGCAGGCCACTCGGTGGCCTTCGTCCTTTTCCAGCGGCGCCGGCGGCGTTTCCTCGCAGCGGGGCAGCCGTTCGGGGCAACGGGGCGCGAAGGGACACCCCGACGGCTGACCGAAGAGCGTGGGAGGCGTGCCGGGGATGGTCCGCAGCGGCTCGCCGGGCGGCCCGTCCAGCCTTGGCATCGAGGCCAGCAGCCCCCGGCTGTAGGGGTGGAGGGGACGCTGAAAGAGGACGTCGGCCGGCGCCGACTCGCAGAGGCGCCCGGCATACATCACCTGCACCCGGTCGCTCAAGGCGGCCACCACGCCCAGGTCGTGGGTGATGAGCAGGATGGCCATGCCGAATTCGCGCTGCAGGTCGCGCAGCAGACGCAGAATCTGCGCCTGCACGGTGACATCCAGAGCGGTGGTGGGTTCGTCGGCGATGAGCAGGTCCGGGCGGCACAACAGCGCCATGGCGATCATCACCCGCTGGCGCATGCCGCCCGAGAATTCGTGGGGATAGCGGCGGATGCGGCGCGCCGCGTCGGGAATCTGCACCGCCTCCAGCATCTCCACCGCCCGTTTGCGCGCGGCCCTTCGCGGCATTCCCCGGTGGTGCTCCAGCACTTCGGTCATCTGCCGTTCGATGGTCAGATGGGCGTTGAGGCTCGATTGGGGATCCTGGAAGATCATGGCGATGCGATCGCCCCGGATGCGGTTCATGGCGTTTCGTTTCAACCGCGTGAGTTCCTGGCCGCGAAAGCGGATGCTTCCCCGGAGCCGGGCGTTGTCGGCCAGCAGCCCCATGATGGCGAGGGCCGTCTGGCTCTTGCCCGAGCCCGACTCTCCCACGATTCCCAGGGTCTCGCCCTTCTCCAGCGAGAAAGAGAGGCCGTTCACCGCGTGGACCGGGCCGTCGGCGGTTTCGAACCGCACCCGCAGTTTTTCCACTTCGAGCAGCTTCATCGACGGTCCCTGGGGTCGAGGGCGTCGCGCAGGCCGTCGCCGATGAAGTTGAAACAGAAGAGCGTGGCGGCCAGAAAAGCGGCCGGAAAGAGAAGGCTCCAGGGCGCGCTCTCCATCTCCTGGGCGCCTTCGTTGACCAGCGCTCCCCAGCTCGTGGCCGGTTCCTGCACACCCAGGCCGAGAAAACTCAGAAAGGATTCCACCAGGATCACTTGCGGAATGGTGAGGGTCACATAGACCGCCACCACTCCCAGCAGATTGGGCACCACATGGCGGGCGACGATGCGCGGCGTGGTCGATCCGCTCGCCACCGCGGCCTCGATGAAGGGTTTCTGCTTGAGGACCAGGGTCTGGCCGCGCACGATGCGCGCCATGTCGAGCCAGTTGATGGCGCCGATGGCGACGAAGATGAGCAGAATGTTGCGCCCGAAGAAGACCATCAAGAGGATCACGAAGAACATGAAGGGCATGGCGTAGAGGATGTCGACGATGCGCATCATCAGTCCGTCGATCCTGCCGCCCAGATAGCCGGCGGTGGCGCCCCAGGCGATGCCGATGATCAGACTCACCAGAGTGGCCGCCAGGCCCACCAGGAGAGAGATGCGCCCCCCCTGGAGAGTGCGGACGAATAGATCGCGCCCCACGCCGTCGGTGCCGAACCAGTGGCCCGTGGCCAGGCTCGGTGGAGCGGAGATGTGGTCCCAGTCGATCTGGTCGAACTCCCAGGGGCTCAGGGAGGGACCGAAGGCCACCAGCAGGCCGATGAGAAGGAGCAGCAGAGCCGCGGCCACCGCCGCCCGGTTGCGCCGCAGGCGTTCCAGCGCGTCCCGCCAGAGGCTGCGTCCCTCCGTCGGCGTGGTCACCGGTAGCGCACCCGCGGATCCAGCGCGGCGTAGAGCAGATCGACGATGAAGTTGAGCAGCACCACCAGCGCGCCGTAGAAGAGCACCACGCCCATCACCAGGGTGTAGTCACGGTTGAGCGCTCCCTGCACGAAATGGCGCCCCAATCCGGGAATGCCGAAGATCTGCTCCACCACCACCGAGCCGGTGATCACCGCGGCGGTGGCCGGCCCCAGGAAAGAGACCACCGGCAGCAGCGCCGGCTTGAGCGCGTGGCGCAGAATCACCGTGCGTTCCGGAAGCCCCTTGGCGCGCGCCGTGCGGATGGCGTCGCCGCGCAGCACTTCGATCATGCTGCCCCGCATCAGGCGGGCGATGTAGGCGATCTGAGGCAGGGCCAGGGTGACGACCGGCAACACCAGGTTGCGCCCCCGGCCGCCCTCCCAGCCGCCCGCCGGCAGCCAGCCCAGATGCACTGCGAACAGCAGGATGAGCAGGGGAGCGAGGACGAAATTGGGGATGGAGATGCCCGTCATCGCCAAGGCCATGATCCTGTGGTCGGCGGGCCGATTCTGGCGCAGCGCGGCCAGGGTGCCGAGCGCCAGGCCCACCAGCAGGGCGAGGAGAATGGAGATCGAACCCAGCCGCAAAGAGACGGGGAAGCCGCTGGCGATCAGCTCGTTCACGCTGTAGTCGCGGTACTGGAAGGAGGGTCCGAAGTCGCCGTGCAGCAGATCCCAAAGATAGCGGCCGTACTGCCGCCACAGGGGTTCGTCCAGGTGGTATTTGCGGTCGAGATTGGCCTGGATCTCGGGTGGCAGCGATTTCTCGCCGTCGAAAGGTCCGCCGGGCGCCAGGCGCATCATGAAGAAGGCCAGGGTGAGCAGAACCAGCAGGGTGGGTATGGCGCCGAGGAGACGTTTCAGCGAGTAGCGCAGCATGGCGTCATGGAGCGGCAGGCCGGGTCGTCCCCTCCTCGCCGAGCGCCGCGCGCGTGCCCAGCCCCTTGGCGGACTGCAGGCCGAGTTCTTCGAAGAAGGGGCGCAGCGAGCGGGGCCGTCTCAGGAAGGCCCGGATCGACTCCTCGATCTTGCGGGAGCCGCCCATGGCGTAGATCTCCCGGCGCAGCCGCATGCCCGCTTCGCGGTCCAGGAAGCCGCCGGGCGCCTTGCGGAACACCGAGGCCATGTCGGCGGCGATGGCGTCCGCCCAGGCGTAGCCGTAGTAGCCGGCGTCGTATCCGCCGGCAAGGTGGCCGAAGGAGGCGACGAAGGCGGTGTTCTCCGGCACCGGCAGGTAGGTTTCGCTGAGGACACGGTTGCTCACCGCCACGAAGTGGCGGAACACCTCGTCGTCGGTGGTCATGTGCAGGGCCAAATCGGCGAGCCCGTAGCCGATCTGGCCACGGTAGTAGGTGGCGATGGTGGCCAGCCGGGCCGCCTCGAGCTGGTCGAGGACGGAAGCGGGGATGTGGCTCTTGCCGTCGCGGTAGTCCACCGCGAAGCGGTCCAGCACCGTTTTGTTCCGCACCCAGTTTTCCAGCATCTGGGAGGGGGCTTCGACGAAATCGCTGGGCACCGAGGTGCCGGAGAACTCCAGATATTTGGCCTGGGTGAGCACCGAGTGCAAAGCGTGGCCGAACTCGTGGAAAAGGGTCTGCACGTCCTCGTAGCTGAGGAGGGAGGGCTTGCCGTTGGCCGGCGGGGGGAAATTGCACACTAGTGCCACCACCGGGCGCCGGTAGCGACCGTCCGCCAGCCGCTTGCCCGGCAGGATGCCGAACTGGGCGAAATGGTTGTACTTGCCCTTCCGGGGAAAGAGATCCATGTAGATCAGCCCCAAAGGCGCGTCGCTGGCCGCGTCGCTCACAGCGTAGAGGCGCAGATCGTCCACCCAGCGGTACCATTTTCCCGAGACCGGCCGGATGCGCAGGCCGAAGAGCTTCTCGAAGATGTCGAACATGCCGCGAAGGGTGCGTTCCATCTCGAAATAGACCTTCAGCTGCTCGGTGTCGATCCGGTAGCGCTGCTTTTTCAGAAGGTTCTTGTAATAAGCCACGTCCCAGTAGCGCAGCTTGGCGTCGCTCTTGCCGGTCTCGGTGACCTTGAGCAGCCGCAGCGTCTCCAGCTCGGAGCGGAACTTGGGCTCCAAGCCGTTCTTCAGGTCGATGAGAAAACGGTGGGCCGTCTTGCCGTCGTGGGCCATCTTGGGTTCGATGCGGTAGTCGGCCCAATCGTCGTAGCCGAGCAGCCCGGCGATGCGGGCGCGAACGCGGAGGATTTCGGTGAAGCGGGGCACGTTCTCCTTGCGGGCCCGGTTCATGCGCGCCACCACCAGACGATGGCGGGTCGCTTCCCGCCGGGCGTTGCGCAGCACCTCCACCACCTGCCAGGTGACGTTGGCGTTGAGGTGGTAGCGTCCATCCTTGCCGCGGATGGCGGGGTTGTTCAGAAAGTCTTCCGAGAGCCCCTCCAGCTCCTGGCGGTCGAAGACCACCTCCACGTCCGCCTCCTTCACCGCCTTCTGGAAGGCCAGCTCCAGTTCGTTGAGCCGGTTCTTCAGCTTCTGCAGCTCGTCCCGCTTCGCCTTGGGCAGATCCATGCCGTTGCGGCGGTAGTCGCGCATCACACGCTCCAGCAGCCGCGCGTCCTCGCCTTGCAGTTGCGGCCGGGTCGCGGCGAACGATTTGATCACCCGGTAGACGTCTTCGCGGAAAGAGGCATCGGTGAGCCAGGCTTGCAGCCTGCCGCTGGCCCGATGGGCCGCGTCGCGCAGCTTGGCGTCGGGGCTGGTGGCGTCGATCAGATCCATGCGCCCCAGGGCGTCGGTCACCGGAAGCCAGGCGTCGTCCAGCGCGGCCAGGGTGTTCTGAAAAGTGGCCTCGGCCGGCGTCCGGGAAGCGATGGCGTCGAGACGCCGATCGCCTTCGGCCATGGCGGCCTCGGCGTCCGCCTTGATCTGCTCCGGCCGCGTCTCCCACCGGGGAAGCGTCAGCACCTCTTCGGCGCGTTGGGCGCTTTTTCGCAGATCGTCCAGGGTCAAGGCGGCGGTGACGGCGAGAGCGTCCGCTGCGTAGAGCAAAGAGACAATCAATAGAAGCGTGGATTTCATGGCCGTCCCTGTTTTCGGAAGTAGAGATCCTTGCTGTAGTGGTGATCGAGAACGTTGTCCACCCAACCGCCCACGCGGGGGTTCACCAGGTGTTTGGAGACGTAGCCGAACAGCGGGATCACCGGCTGGTCGGCGAGCGCCAGCGCCTCCGCCTCGCGCAGCAGGGCGAACCGCTTGTCGGCGTCGGCTTCCCGCGCGGCCCGATCGAGGAGGGCGTCGTACCTGGGGTTGCGGTAGCCTTCGTCGTTGAGGCCGTGGCGGCTGTGCAGGATCTCCAGGAAAGTATAGGGGTCGTTGTAGTCGCCGATCCAGCCGGCGCGGAAGAGCTGGGTGAGCCGCTTCTGTTTGCGGTTCTGCAAGAACACCTTCCACTCCTCGTTGACGAGCCGCACCTTCACCCCCAGCGCCTGCTTCCACATGGCGGCGATGGCGATGGCCACTTTTTTGTGGTTCTCGGAAGTGTTGTAGCGCAGTTCCACGGTAAGGGGGCGGCTGCGCGAGTAGCCCGCTTCCGCATAGAGCCGCCGGGCTTCCTGAAGCCGTTTCGACTGAGGCCAGTGGGCGTAGTCCGGTTCGGCCGGGCGGTAGCCGGGGATGCCGTCGGGCACCCAGGAGTAGAGCGGCTTCTCGCCCATGGCGGTGATCTTCTCCACCAGGATGTCGCGGTTCACCGCCAGGGACAAGGCCCGCCGCAGCTTGAGATTGTCCTTGAACGGCGGCCGGGTGAGGTTGAAGCCGTAATAGTAGGTGCCCAGATAGGGCGCCACCCTCAGTTGATCGCCCAGATGGTGCCGGATCCAGCGAAACTGCTGCAGGGGAATGGCTTCGGTGATGTCGATTTCGCCGGCGCGGTAGCGCTTCAATTCCGTGGAGCTGTCCTCGATGGGGTGATAGTAGACCGTGTCGATGCGGGTGGCGGCGTCGTTCCAGTAGTGCTCGTTGCGCACCAGCTTGACGTGGGACTGGACCACCCATTCGGCCAGGCGGTAGGCGCCGTTGGAGACCAGCTTGCCGGGGCGGGAGAAGCGCTCGCCGTATCTTTCCACGTTGGGCCGATACACCGGATAGGTGGTGGAGTGGGTGAGCAGGCCGAGGAAATAGGGAGTGGGCGCTTTCAGGTCGATCTCCAGGGTGCGGTCGTCCAGCGCTTTCACCCCCAGTTCGCGTGGAGGAAGCCTGCCGGCGATGATCGCTTCGGCGTTGAGGATGGGTGCCAGAATCTGGGCGTACTGGGAGCCGGTGGCCGGGTCCACCGAGCGGCGCAGGCTGTAGACGAAATCGTCGGCGGTCACGGCGTCGCCGTTCGACCAGCGGGCCGACTCCCGGATGTGGAAGCGGTAGCGGGTGCCGCTCTCGTCGATCTTCCAGCGGTCGGCGGTTCCCGGAATCAGCCGGCCGTTGGGCGCCTCGATCACCAACCCCTCGTAGAGATCGCGAAGAATGTTGGAGGCGGGCACTCCTTCGGCGCGGTGGGGATCGAGGGTCTGGACCTCGGCGCCGTTACCGCGATGCAACGCCTCTTCCGCGACGGCGGCGCCGGCCGGGAAGAGATAAAGCAACAGAAGAATCAGAGGGAGCGGGCGGGACATCGCGCGGCGTCACAAAGCACGGATGACGGTGAGCCGTTGCCCCGGTCGCAGCCGGTTGCTCGCCAGCCGGTTCCAGCGCATCAGATCTCGCACCCGCACCCCGAACTGGCGGGCGATGCGATAGAGGGAATCCCCCTTGCGGACGCGGTATTCGAGCCGCTGTCGGGCCACGGGGGTGGCCGCTTCGATGGGAGCCGACACCGACAGGGGAATGAGCATGTTGCGTCCCGCCCGTATGCGGTGGCTGCGCAGATGGTTGGCCTTCATGAGGGCGGCCACGGTGACGCCGTAACGGCGGGCGATGCCGGAGAGGGTTTCGCCCCGTCGGATGCGGTGGCGAGTCCACCGCATCCGTTGTTCAGGCGGCAGCTTTTCCAGGCGCCGGCGGAAGATTTCCGTTTTCTCCACCGGCAGCAGCAGATAGTGGGGTCCTTCGGGGTGGGTGGCCCAGCGGTTGAATCCCGGATTGAGGGCGATGAGCGCCTCGGGTTTCATCTCGGCCAGGCGGGCGGCGACCTTCAGATCGAGCTGACCGCCCACCTCCACCTTGGCGAAACGGGGGTCGTTGCGGATCTGGGGCAGGTGGACGCCATGGGCGGCCGGCTCCGCGATGAGGCGGGCCAGCGCCAGCAGCCGCGGCACGTAGCGGCGGGTCTCTCGCGGCAGATCCAGGGACCAGAAGTCGGTGGATTCGCCCTTCTCGCGGTTGATGCGCACCGCCCGGGCCACGGCGCCGCCTCCGGCGTTGTAGGCCGCGAGGGCGAGGAGCCAATCGCCGTCGAAGCGCCGGTTGAGCTGCACCAGATAGTCGAGCGCCGCCTCGGTCGAGGCGATTGGATCGCGTCTCCCGTCGTACCACCAATCCTGCTTGAGGCCGAGGTAACGTCCAGTGGAGGGCATGAACTGCCAGAGGCCGGCGGCGCCGTGACGGGAATAGGCCACCGGCCGAAAGCCGCTCTCGATACAGGGCAGAAGCGCGATTTCGGTGGGCATCCGCCTTTTCCGCACTTCCTGAAGAATGTAATAGAGGTAGGGCTCGCCCCGGCCCAGCTGCCGGGAGAGAGCGTCGGGATGGGCGCTGAGGCGCTCGACCTCCCTTTCGACGGCGGAGTTCTCCACTCTGCCGAGGCGGTATCCCGAGACCAGCGCGCGCCACAGGTCGTCCGCTTCCTTGGCCTCTTCCACCGGGGGGCGCTCCGGCTCCGGCGGCGCCGCCGCAAGAGCGGCAGAGCCCGCCGGCGGCGGATGGATGGCCAGGGCCGGCGCTTTGCGGGTGGGGTTGGTCTGGCAACCGACCACCAGCAAAAGAACCGCAACCGTCAGCGACCTGGAATGGATCATGAAATGGATCCGCCTTCGCACCACACCCCGCGAACTATACGGGATTCGACGACCTCCTTCCAGAAGAGGGCGCTCGAAAGCCGACCGCTCTCCCATTTCCCGATACAATGGCGCCGATGGAGAAGAACGTTCATGAGCCGGGACTGGTGGCCGCCCTCGACGGATGGTTCCGGACCGATCTGGGTCGCCTCGTGCTGGACGAGGAGCGGCGAGAGCTGACGGAAGTGACGAGCCGGCTGTTCGGCTACTATCTGGTGGAGGTGAGCCAGTTGTGCGACCGGCCCGATTACTGGCAGGAGTGTCCCATCCGCCACCGTTTCCGGGTCAGCCCCTGTCCGGCGCCGGGGAATCACCTGCTGGCGCAGCCCGAGCGCTTGCCGGTGGCCGGCGACCACATCGACGCCGTGGTGTTGCTGCATGCCCTCGATTTCGCCGGCGATCCGCGCCAGGTGCTGCGTGAAGTGGAGCGGGTGTTGATTCCGGAGGGCAGGGTGGTGATCACTGGTTTCAATCCTTGGAGTCTCTGGGGATTGTGGCGGGCCATGCCGGGCGCCGGCCGGAAACTGCCCTGGAAGGGGCATTTTCTCTCCTATTCCCAGGTGGAAGACTGGCTCTCGTTGCTCGGCTTCGACGTGGAGCGGGTGCACACCCTGCTGTTCCGCCCGCCCTGGAAGCGCGCTTTCCTGCTCCGCCGCGCGCAGGTGATGGAGCGGCTGGGCCGGCGTTTTTGGCCCTGGCTCGCCGGCGTCTATGTCGTCGTGGCCACCAAGCGGGTTTCCACGCTCACGCCGGTGCGCCCCCGCTGGAGGTTGCAGCGGAAGCTGGGGCGCGCATCGGTGGAGCCGGTGGCCCGTATCGGAGAGGACCCCGATGGCGGATGAACCGGTCATGCTCTACACCGACGGCGCCTGCAAGGGCAACCCGGGGCCCGGCGGCTGGGGCGCGCTGCTCCGCTACAAAGGGGTGGAGAAGGAGCTTTGGGGGGGCGAGCCGCAGACCACCAACAACCGCATGGAGCTGACCGCGGTGATCGAGGGGCTCAAGGCGCTCAAGCGTCCCAGCCGGGTGCGCATCATCACCGATTCCCAATATGTGAAGAACGGCATGCAGCAGTGGATCCACAACTGGAAACGCAACGGTTGGCGAACGGCGTCGAAAAAGCCGGTGAAGAACGCCGATTTGTGGCGCGAGCTCGACCGTCTGGTGAACCTTCACCAGGTGGAGTGGGAGTGGGTGCGCGGACACAGCGGCCATCCCGAGAACGAACGGGCGGACGCCCTGGCCAATCGGGCGATCGAGGAGACGAGCGGATGAGGCAGATCGTACTGGACACCGAAACCACCGGCCTGGAGCCGGAGCAGGGGCACCGCATCATCGAGATCGGCTGCGTGGAGCTGGTGGAGCGCCGCCCCACCGGCAACAACTTTCATCAATACCTGCAGCCCGACCGCCGCATCGACGCCGGCGCGGTGGAGGTGCACGGCATCACCAATGAGTTCCTCGCCGACAAACCCCGCTTCGAGGATATCGTCGAGGACTTCATCGAATATGTGCGGGGCGCCGAACTGCTGATCCACAACGCGCCTTTCGATGTGGGTTTCCTCAACGCCGAGCTGGCGCGTCTCGAAGGGTGGCAGCCGCTGGAACACTACTGCACCATCACCGACACCCTGGCGCTTGCGCGCAAGAAGCATCCCGGCCAGCGCAACAGCCTGGACGCTCTGTGCAGCCGTTACGACATCGACAACTCCCAGCGTCAGAAACACGGCGCCTTGCTCGATGCGGAGATCCTGGCCGAGGTCTATCTGGCCATGACCGGCGGTCAGTCGGCGCTGCTGCTGGAGAGCGGGACCGAGGAGGGCGCGAGCTGGAGCGAGACGGCGGTACGCCCCTTGTCCTCCGAGCGCACGCCGCTGCCGGTGATCCGCCCCACCGAGGCGGAGCTCGAGCTCCATCGCAAGAGTCTGGAGACCATCCACCGGGCGAGTGGCGGCAACTGCCTCTGGTTGACCGGTTCCGAGATGAAAGAACCCGGGCTGGAGCCTTCGTAAGCTTCCCCCTCAAACGGACATTTCGAAAGCAGAGTTTTCCACCACCGGTTTGGCATGCGCGCCGGGCGGCGATCCGCCCAGCTTGTCGAGCGCATCGGCGATTTCAGAATCGTGTTCCCAGCGATCAATCCGGTTACCGGTATCGCGCCGACCGGCAATGCCTCACACCCCTAGCGGGATGTTGAAAAAGTCCTTCCCTGGACTTTTTCAACCACGGAACCGGAAAATGCGATTTCCCGGTTCCTTCATTTTCAATGACTTGCAGGCCATCGAAAATGGCGGCACATCCATGTACCGCACACAGGCTGCCGAAAAACGCTGTTTTTCAACAGCCTTGTATGTCCTAAAAGCAGTATGTTGAGGCTCGGGGGAGGTAGATCGACACAGCCTTGGTGACCACACCGTTAGCAGCACGGATCGCCTCCCCCTCATCTGACCACAACCCGAACAGTTGCCTGGGCCAAGAGCCCGT
>JALSRN010000094.1 GCA_026984735.1 Sedimenticola sp.
CGTACTCGGTGATTCCGGCCACCACCTCTTCCTGCTCCGGAACCACGTGATAACTGTGAACGAAATAGAAACGGCTGCCGTTCTCGATGCCCTCCCACAAAGGATGGGGGCGAACCTGTTCCACCCGACTCCAGCCCATGTGGGGAATCTTCAGATTGAGGCCGTTGTCTCCCGGCATGTCGTCGGCGAAACGCACCACCCGGCCCGGCAAGACCCCCAGCAGCTCGGTTCCGCCGTTCTCCTCGCTGAAGTCGAGAAGCACCTGCAACCCCATGCAGATGCCGAGGAAGGGCTTGCTTTGCACCGCCTCGCGCACCGCTTGGTTGAGGTGGTGCTCGCCGATGGCGGCCATGCAGTCGCGCGCCGCTCCCTGGCCGGGAAAGACCACCCGGTCGGCGGCCCGGATCCAGTCGTGGTCGTCGGTGACCCGCACCTCGGCGTTGGGCGCCACCCGCTCGACGGCCTTGGAGACCGAGCGCAGATTGCCCAGGCCGTAGTCGAGCACCGCGATCTTCTGGCTCATCACAGGGTTCCCTTGGTGGAGGGCACCGCTCCCTGCAGACGCGGATCGGCCTCGACGGCCATGCGCAGCGCCCGGCCGAAGGCCTTGAAGAGAGTCTCGGCGATGTGGTGGGCGTTGCGGCCGCGAATGCAGTCCAGATGCAAAGTCACCAGCGCGTGGTTGACGAACCCCTGGAAGAACTCGTGAAAGAGGTCCACGTCGAACCCGCCGACGGCGGCGCGGCGGAAGTCCACCTGCATTTCCAGACCGGGGCGGCCGGAAAGGTCGATCACCGCCCGCGAGAGGGCCTCGTCCAGCGGCACGTAGGCGTGGCCGTAGCGGCGGATGCCCTTCTTCTCCCCCACCGCCCGGGCGAAGGCCTGGCCCAAGGTGATGCCCAGATCCTCCACCAGGTGGTGGGCGTCGATATGCAGATCGCCTTTGGCCTCGATCTCCAGATCGATGAGCCCGTGCCGGGCCACCTGGTCGAGCATGTGCTCCAGAAAAGGCACGCCGGTGTCGAAGACGCCCCGCCCCGTGCCATCGAGGTCGAGGCGCACGCGGATCTGGGTCTCGAGGGTGTCGCGCTCCACCCGGGCGCTGCGGCTCATGCGGACTCTCCGAAAAATTGGAAGGGCAGATTATACAACGGCTCTTCGCAGGTGTCCGAAGCGGAAGAGCCCCCGCCGGGCCGCTCCCGATGAGAAAGGCCGGGATTACCGCCGCTTCAGCCGCTGGGGCTCGTCCTGCTCCAGATAGGCCAGTTCGGCTTCGGTGAGCTCCACGTCGTCGTAACCGGTGATCATGGGCGCCAGGTGGTGGACGAAGGAGCCGCCGGTGGTGAGCAGATAGAGATGGATGATGACGAAGGCGAGGATGGCGAAGGCCGCGGCCACATGGATGGTGGCGATCCAACCGAGCGCCGGATGGGAGACGCCGTTCTGCCAGAGGTTGTAGCTCAGATAGGCCAGCCCCGAAAACCAGATGACGGGAAAGAGGAAGAGCTTCAAGCCCAGATAGGAGGCCGCCTGCAAAGGATTGTGCTTGCGCCAGAAATGTTTGCGATAGGGGTGCTGCTCCCCCTTGAAGATGCCCCAGGCGTAGAACCGCACCACCGGCCACAACCCCTGGGTGGTGGGCAGATAGTGGCGCCAGGTACCGGTGGTGAGATGCCAGAAGATGGCGAAGATCCACAGAACGATGAGCGAAAGCGCCGCCACCACGTGGAAATAGACGGCCTGATCGAAACTGATGAGCCGGTAGAAGCCGTGCACCCGGAAGCCCGTGAACAGCAGAATGAAGATCAGCAGCGCCTGGGTCCAGTGCCAGAAACGCTCGAATCCGTTGAAGATGCGTACTTTTCGAATGGGCATCAGCTCTTTCTCCGACGTAACAGAAGCCGCAGGGCGCCGTGCCCCCCCACCCCCGCCAGAGTGCCTCCCACCAGGAACAGCCCGAACCAGTCGAGCCAGGGGGCGGAGTCCCGTCCCGGCAGATAGAAACCGGTAAGCGAAGCCAGCCGCCCTTTCTTGGAGTGGCACTGGTCGCAATCGAGTGCCTTCTCCTTGGGCGCCACCATGTGGTTCTGCGGCCACCAGGACCAGGTCTCCACGAAGCCGTACTCCCCGCTGTAGGGGATGCCGTTCTCCTTCATGCCGTGGGCGATGGCGCGGGAAAAATTGAAGTTCCCCCAGAAGGCGTCCTTGTCGTCCCCCCACAGATGCATGTAGACCAGAGTGTTGCGTCCCCTGTCGTAGGGCTGCATGGTGCGCATCTTCTTGAAAGGCCAGATGCGGGAGTCGGGATCCGACGGCGAGCCCTCGATGTGGTTGATCTCCACCGGCTTGGTGGGATCGAAAACGGTGTCGATGGTGGTGTAGGTCACCACGCCGTTGAACCAGCGGTAGACGGGCGGAAAATTCTCGTCGTACTTGAAGGAGCCCTTGATCGACTTGTAGGTGTCGCGCGCCTCGCCGTTGCCCTGGATGTACCCCTCTTCCTGGTAGCCCACGCCGTTCTTCAACCGCCCCGCGGTGCGCCAGTCCCAGAACACTTTGGTGGCCACGCCCCCGCGGGCCGTGTAGGGCACGTGGCAGCTCTCGCACGCCACCCGATCCACATGGTCGTTGAGTTTGAATCCGCGGATGCTGGTGCGGGGATGGGGCTTGTCGCCATGACAACTCTCGCACGTGGCGGTCTGACGCTCCATGCCCGGCTCCGGCAACGCATGCTCCTTCTCGTCGCGGGCGATCATGTTGTAGCGGCTGCCGGCCCACTGGTGACCCTCGCCCACGTGACAGATGATGCAGGCGAAGTTCCCCCCTTGTTCCGACATGTGCACGTCCACCTCACGCGGTGGATGGAACAGCACCGAGGAGAGATCGCCGTGCTTGACGTTGTCTCCGCCCCCGCCGAAAAAGTGGCAACTGCCGCAATTGGCGCGTGCCGGAAGCCGAACGCTCTGCGCCACCTTCACCCAGTCAATGGGGGGCTTGCCCTCGAAGAGGATGGCGCAGGCCTTGTTCCCCCGCGTGGGCGGCAATTTGTAGTAGGTGCCCGTGGATTCGTGGCAGACCAGGCAGTCGATGTTCTCCTGGCGGCTCAAGTCGTAATCGGGGCTGGTGCGGTTGAAGCCGGCATGGCACTGGGCGCACATCCCTTCGTTGCCCCGGGCGTTGGTGCAGAAGTTGTTGATGAGATAGTCCTTGCCCAACTGCTGCCCGGTCACCGGGTTCCTGTAGCTCCATGTCCAGTGCTTGTTGTGGATGAACTGGTCTCCCGCCTTGTTGTGGCATTTGAGGCAGGCGCGGGTCACCTCGGGACCACTGTTGAACGGCCCTTGCAGCTCCTTGAACTTGGAGTGGTCGGCGGTGCTCTTGCGGCTCTTGTCCTTGTCCAGGGCGGTCACCGGATTGTCCACCGGGCCCTTCACGCCGATGTCGGTGTATTCGCTGATGCCGAGTTTCACCCGCCCGCCTTCCCGCTCCGCAACCGCCTGGGTTTCGGCGCCGCAGGGGAAAGCCACCATGATCAAGAGAAGCGCCAACCACGAACGCCCGCGCCGGGTCCCTTTCCTGATTCCAGCCATGACGCAATCCCGCAAACGAAAATCGAAGGAAAGGATGCGTAAAAATTGGCGGACTGTCCTTGATTTCCATTAACCCGGAAATCCAGGGTTTTTTCGGGAAGCTTTTCCACCGGTCCTCATGTCGGCTCGCCGAGGCGACCTCGAAGCCACTGAAACCACGGCTCCAGCAAGGAGGAGTCGGCGGCGGCCACGGCGGAACGGGGAGTCATGACGAGACGGGGAACGGCCTCGCCCTCCAAGGTGCAGCTGGCGCCCCCCGCTTCGCTGAAGATGAGCTGGCCGGCGGCGTAGTCCCACAATTTCTGCCCGCCGTGAAGATAGAGATCCGCGCGCGCCGCCGCCAGCCAGCACCACTCCAACGCCACGCTGCCGAGATTGCGCTGGGAGGCGTAGGGAGGATTCACCGCCAGGGCGGCGGCCACGTCCGCGGGAAGCCGCTTGAAATCGATCAGGGCCAGGGCCCGATCCAAGGCGGCCGGCGCGGACTCGAGGCGCAGGGACAGACCGCCGAGCTCGGCGCCCCGGCCCCGGCGGGCGGCGAAGAGTTCGTCGTGCAAAGGATCGTAGACCAGGCCCAGCACCACCTCGCCGCCGACGGCCAGCGCCAGCGAAGTGCAGAAGATTTCGAAACCGTGGGCGAAGTTGGTGGTGCCGTCCAGCGGATCGAGGATCCAGCAACCGCCCGCCTGGGCCAACGCCCGATCCTGGAGCTGGCAACTGGACTCTTCTCCCAGCAGGGCATATTGCGGCCAGCGCTCGCGCAGCGCCTCCTCCACCGCTCTCTGCATGGCGCCGTCCGCTTCGGTCACCAAACTGCCGTCCCCCTTCAGCCGCGCCTTCACGTGGTGGAAACGGGGAAGAATCTCCCGCCGCGCCAGGGAGCGGAGCAGCGCCTGGAGGGCACGCCAGGGATTCTCTTCGGCGAAGGGCGTCCGTTCCAGGCTCACAGGTTGCGGGTGACGAGAGAAAACGGGGGCGGCCGCACCGGGAGGGGAATCCGCACCCGCCAGCCGCTGCCAGGAGCCACGCGAAGAGGTCGCCCCTCCTCATCCTCCATCGACTCGAGACGGAAGCCGTGGACGCCCTGGGGAGTGATCAACGCCAGCTCGTCGCCCACTTCGAAGCGGTTCTTCACCTCCACCAGCCCGGGCTCCTCCCACAGGGGTTCCGCCACCAGCCGCGCACGGCTCGAACGGGAGGCGCCCTGGCGGTAGTTCTGGAGCTCGGCGGTCTCATGACGCTGAAAGAAGCCGTCGGTGTAGCCGCGATTGGCCAGCCCCTCCAGCTCGGACAACAGGGCGGGATCGAAAGGCCGACCGGCGACGGCGTCGTCGATGGCCTTGCGGTAGACGCGGGTGGCCTGCGCCGTGTAGTAGTGCGACTTGGTGCGCCCTTCGATCTTGAGACAGTCCACGCCCATCTTCACCAACCGGTGGACGTGCTCCACCGCGCGCAGGTCGCGGGAGTTGAGGATGTAGGTCCCCTGCTCGTCCTCTTCGATGGGCATGAACTCGCCCGGCCGGGTGGGCTCTTCCAGATAGTGGACCTGCTCCGCCTGCGGATGGCGCGTCTCTTTCTCTCCACCAGGGCCGCTCACCCGGTACTCCCAGCGGCAGGCGTTGGTGCAAGTGCCCTGATTGGCGTCACGATGGTTGAAATAGCCCGAGAGCAGGCAGCGGCCCGAATAGGCGATGCAGAGCGCCCCGTGGACGAACACTTCCAACTCCATCTCGGGAACCGCCTGGCGGATGGTCTCGATCTCCTCCAGCGAAAGCTCGCGTGAGAGGATCACCCGGCGGATTCCCTGGCGCTGCCAAAAGCGGACGCTGGCCGAATTCATGGTGTTGGCCTGGACGGAAAGATGCACCGGCAACTCCGGCCACTGCTCACGCACCAGCAGAATGAGCCCCGGATCGGCCATGATGAAAGCGTCGGGTCCCATCTCCACCACGGGACGGATGTCGTCGAGAAAGGTGGCCACCTTGGCATCATGCGGCAGAACGTTGACCGCCACATAGAATTTGCGCCCCAATTCATGGGCTTCGCGGATGCCGGTGCGCAGATTCTCCTCGAGAAAATCGTTGTTTCTCACCCGCAGGCTGTAGCGGGGCAGTCCGGCATAGACGGCGTCCGCGCCGTAAGCCAGAGCGTAGCGCATGTTGCGGAGGGTGCCGGCGGGCGAGAGAAGCTCGGGAACCTTCACCGCGGACACTCAGTGACGACGCTCGGCGTAGCGGAACTTGCGGAAGAACTTGGGCTGGTGAAGCCACACCAGTTCGCCCAGGCCGAAATCGATCGACTCCCAGCGCGAAACCGGGAAATCGAGGCGGGCCATGCCGGCGGTGGGCATCCGCACCCGGCCGCCGCAGAAGCCGCGGACCAGCTCCGACCAAGTGGGTTCGTGACCGACCAGCATCACCTTGGTCGCCTTGGCGGGCAGCCCGTGGATCAACTCCAACACGCCCGCCGCGTCGGCCCGGTAGAGATCGTCGCTGTAGATCACCTCGGGCGACCAGTCGCCGGCGCGCATGGCCAGGTCCAAGGTGGCGCGGGCGCGCACCGCCGTGGAACAGACCACCAGCTGGGGCAACGGCCGGCCCGAGGCCGCCAGCAACATGCCCATGTTCTGCGCGTCCCGCTCCCCCCGCAGGGACAAGGGTCGCTCGTGATCATCGGCAACGGGAGCGTCCCAGTCGGACTTGCCGTGGCGGAACAGGATCAGTTTTTTGCTCATGATGACACGGGGATGGAGAGGAAAAACGCCGATGGCGACAAAAATACCAGGGCTTCCTCAAAAATTCGAGGCGGCCAATCGATCGGGGGACCCGCCGCCGAGCCGGTAGCGCCTCAACAGCCGCACCCCTGCTGCAGCTTGGAAAGGTCGAGAATCTTCACCGAACGGCAGGAGACCTCGATCACCTGTTCTCTCTCCAATGTGTGGATGATGCGGGAGAAGGTCTCGGGCGTCAGGTTGAGCAGAGAAGCGGTGTTGGCCTTGGTGTCGGGAAGTTCCACCACATGGTCCTCGTTGCCCCGGCTGCGTGACTGTTCGATCTCCCGCAGCAGGTAACCCACCACCCGCTCTTTGGAACTCTGAAGACAGAGCGCCTCCATATGCGCGAAAAGCTCGCAGATACGACGGCTCATGCGGTCGAGCAGATGCTGCTTGAGTTCGCCTTGGCCGTCGAGCAGCTCCAGAAAGGCGTGCCGGTCGATGAGAAGCAGCTTCGAATCGCGGATGGCCTGGCCGTAGAAAGGCCAAGGCTGGTCCGCCAGCACCATGGACTCGCCGAAGCTCCCTCCCGGCCCGACGATCTCCACGATCTTCTCCGTGCCCCGCGAAGAGAGAAAGGCCAGTTTGACCTTCCCTTCAAGAAGAAAATAGAAGCCCGCAACCGCCTCGCCCTTGGCGAACAGCTGCTCGTTCTTGCAAACGTTGATTTCCCTCGCCCGCTTGGAGATCAGATAGAGCGCATCGCCGTCCACACCGGCGAACAGAGACATCCCGGCCAGCGCACCTGATATGGCGTATGCATCCATCGCTCCATCCTCGAGTACAGGTAAACACGGGTTTTTCCGACCCACGTCCCACCTGGAAGATGCTGCATATCCGGGGAACTCGAGAACCCTTGACTCAACATTTGGATCGAACGGGGAGGTTTCAACCCGTCGCCAGGGTCCTCTCTACAGCGAGGTCTTTTTTGGTTTGATTCATTTTGAGTTCGATCCGCTTCTCATTACATTGACAATTCGCAACAGCCTTTTTAAAAAACTTGAGCGCAATCAAGTATGGCGCACTTTACCGATTTTGGAAGCGAACCCTTGGCGCGAAGACCAACCGGTCTCCAGGTAGCGGCTTTTCGGCGGTCTTTCCATAAAAATAAAAAAGGCGCGCGAGCGACCCGCGCGCCTTTTTCGACTGCCGTATCGCCTTTACTTGGCGGGTTGAGCAGGTGCCTTCGGAGCCTGAGGAGCGGCCGGAGCGACCGGCGGAGCGTAAGGCGCGTAAGGAGCACCATAGCCATAGGGAGGATAAGCCCACCAGGGACCATAGTAGTCGTAGTAGCGGTCACGCCAGTAGTTACGACCCCAGCCGCGACCATGACCGGAAGCGTGCATGCCGAAGTCGAAATCACCGGTACCATCACCCCACCAGTCGTTCCAGTCGTCCCAGCCGTGGCGGCCCCAACCATCGTCACCCCAGGGGCCCCACCAAGCGGAAGCGGAACCTGCTGCAGCGATCAGCGCTGCGAATGCAGCGACCTTCAGCGTCTTTTTCATGTCATCTCTCCTTTTGGATGAAACGAACCAAGCGTCACGCCTGTTCAGCCGAACCGTACACCGACCGACAGGCCTTCTTCAGAAAGCATCGTACTGCGGCTTTCTGGTTAGTTAGTATTTAACCTTTTACTAATATAGTCAATTGGTATTGACAATGACCACAAAGCAATCAATTGATCATTCTAAATCGTCGTCCGCATCGTCTGAAACGGGCGGCGGATTTCCATCATACACTTGGTAACGCCGATGTTGGAGATAGGAGTCGCGGAAAAAGAGGTAAGGATCCAGACCGGCCGCCGATCGCAGGGCCTTTTCGGCCCGAAGCCGGTCCGAACGTTCGTCCACGTACTCCACGATTCTGAGGCTCCAACCCACTTGGTTGTCGCCGACCCAGCGCCAGATGGGATGGGTGTACCAGTCCACCATGAATCCGGCCCCGTCGCGCAGGCTGCTGGGGCCGATGATGGGCAACACCAGGAAAGGACCGCTCGGCGCGCCCCAGTAGCCGAAGGTCTGGCCGAAGTCCTCGTCGTGCTTCTCCATTCCCCAACTGCTGGCGACGTCCATGAAACCGAGGAAACCAAGGGTGGAGTTGACCAGGAAGCGCCCCAGGTCCGAGAGGGCCGCTCTGCCCTTGAGCTGGAGCAGGTTGTTGGTGGCGTGGGGAATCTCGTCGAGGTTGTTGAAGAAGTTGGTCACCCCCCGGTCGATGGGCTCGGGAACGATCTTCTGGTACTCCTCGGCCACCGGCTTGGCGATGTAGGTGTCGATGTGCTGGTTCAAGGCGAACATGGAGCGGTTGAACGGCTCCAAGGGATCCGAAGGGTCCGCTTCCATGCCCACCCAGCTGGCGCACCCCCCGGTGCCCAGAACCGACGCCAGCAGCAGAACGCCCGCCGTCTTCTTCATCAATGACCCGTTCATCTGCATCTGTCCTCCTGACTCCAATCCTACCAGTGGAGCGGGGTCACGCTGAATCCCGCATCCTCCAAAAGTTTGATCAAGCCCGCATTTCCGGGCAGATGCAGCGCCCCCACCGCCACCAGCGCGCGCCCCTTCTCCAGCAGCGGAAGCAGCCGCTGCAACATGCGCCGGTTCCGCTGCCGGAGAAGACGGCGGCGAAACCAGTCGGCCAGCTCCTCGTCGCCGGCGGCCTCGTACTCCAGACTCAACGATTGCAGCCGCTGGAGATCCCCCGCCAGATAGGCTCGGGTGAGTCGCTCGAGCTGACGCGGCAAGGCCGCCTGCTGCTCCAGGGCGTCCTCGAGCATGCGCTGCTGAAGCCGTGGGGGCAGCTCTTCGAACAGCGCCATCTGTTCGTCAGCTCTCTCCAGACCCACCACTTTTTTGCCCAGCGCCAGCGCCTTTTCGTAGATCCGCTGATCGAGCGGCTCGGCACGGAGCGGAGGCGTGCCCAGCGTAACCGCCACCGCCCAGGGCTTCATCCGCTCCACCATCGCCGGGGGAATCCCCCGCTTCTTCATGGAGGCGAGAAGGCGGCGATAGAGCGACTCATCCACCAGTTGCGACAGTTTTCGATCCGGCGGCAACAACATGGCCAGGCTGGCCTCCATGAGGGTGGCGATGTCGGGCACCACCTCCAGCACCACCTGATCCACCTGCGCCAGGGAGGGGTCGAGGCGGTCGACGATGGCAGCCACCCGCTCGTCGTCGCTGTGCATGGTGCCCAGCAGATAGTGCGTGGGGCCGCCCGGCTTGCTGAAACTGTAGAAGATGCCCGCGGCGGCCGGCGCCACGCCGCCCCCCACCAACCAGGCCAACGCCGCCGCCCAGAGGAAACCTTTCGCCAAGCGCCTGCGCATGATTTATCCTTGTGCCGTGAACGAAAAAGCGTCCCATCCTACCATCGACCAGCGCTTCCGGGGATACCTCCCCGTGGTGGTGGACGTGGAGACGGCGGGCTTCGACGCGGGGCGCGACGCCCTTCTCGAGATCGCCGCCGTGATCCTTGAGATGGACGAGAGAGGACGGCTCCACCCCACCGAGCCGGTGAGCTGTCACGTCCAGCCTTTCGAGGGCGCCAACCTGGATCCCAAGGCGTTGGAATTCAACGGCATCGATCCCTGGCACCCCTTCCGCCAGGCCCTCCCGGAAAGAGAGGCGCTGCAGACCATCTTCGCCCCCGTGCGCAAAGCGGTGAAGGCGAACCGGTGCCGGCGCGCCATCCTGGTGGGACACAACGCCTTTTTCGACCTGGGATTCATCAACGCCGCGGTGGCGCGTACCGGCCTCAAGCGCAACCCTTTCCACCCCTTCAGCACCTTCGACACGGTCACCCTGGCGGGATTGGCCTACGGCCAGACGGTGCTGGCCCGCGCCGCGGCCGAAGCGGGCATCAAGTGGAACGGGAAAGAGGCGCACAGCGCGCTCTACGACGCCGCCAAAACGGCGGAACTGTTCTGCGCCGTGGTCAACCGCTGGCAGGAGCTGGTGGAGCTGGAGAAACGGACGCGCAGCGGCGACTCATGAAAAAGGGCATCCCGGAAACGGCCGAGATGCCCTGCCATGCAAAAGCGGAGCCGGCTCGAAACCGGCTCCGAGAGTCGTGGAAAAGGATCAGCCTGCGCTGCTCTCCTCCTCTTTGGGCCACTTCTTGGCCGCCTCTTTCACCATCTTTTGGAGTTCGCCGCTCTCCAAGAGCTCCAGGGTGATGTCGCAACCGCCGATGAGCTCGCCATCGATGTAGATCTGCGGGAAAGTGGGCCAATCGGCGAACTTGGGCAGGTTCTCGAAGATCTCCGGATCGGCCAACACGTTCACGTAAGCGAACTTCTCTCCGCACTGCTGCAGCGCCGCCGCCGCGCGCGAAGAGAAGCCGCACTGCGGAAACTGCGGCGTTCCCTTCATATAGATGAGGATGGGGTTGTTCTCCACCTGCTCCTTGATTCTTTCCAGCGGATCCATGATCTCACTCCTAAACTCTGATTCTGGTTTCCGGGCCATCCAGATGGGGACGCCCCGTTCGATTTCCAAGATCATTCTACTCCGCCTTCCCCACCGCAAAAACCCGCTGGGGCTGGCGAAAAGCGAACATCACGGTTTCCCCGCCACTTTCGCACGGAGAGGGGACGACAGGGCGGGAGGCCATCGGCTGAAAGGAACCTCTGGCGGCTCCACGGGTCTCATCGTAGAATCCCAACCATCGAACAACCACGATCGAGGAGTCTGAACTTCACATGAACCAGTACCCGGAACGGACCCTGGCGCGGGGCGGCGCCGGCCTCTTCGCCACCAACAAGGTCATCAAGAACACCTACCTGCTGCTGTCGGCCACCCTCTTGTTCAGCGGCGTAATGGCGCTGGTCTCTCTCTTTCTGGCCGTACCCCTGTGGACCTACACCGTCTCGGTGATCGCGGCCATGCTGCTGGGCATGTTCGTGCTGCCGCGCACTCAGGACTCGGCGGCCGGCATCGGCGTCGTCTTCGCCATCACCGGCCTCATGGGCTTCGGGCTGGGGGCGGTCCTCAGCCTCTATTTGAAACTGCCCCACGGCCCACAGACCGTGGCGCTCGCGCTCGGGGGTACGGGAGTCATCTTCCTGGGCCTCTCCGGCTACGCCCTGGCCAGTCGGCGCGACTTCAGCTTCATGGGCGGCTTCATCTTCGCCGGCATGATGGTGATGCTGGTGGCAGTACTGGCCAACATCTTTTTGCAGCTTCCGGCACTGCAGCTGGCCATCGCCGCGGGCTTCATCCTGCTGATGAGCGGTTTCATCCTCTTCCAGACCAGCCAGATGGTCCACGGCGGCGAGACCAACTACATCAGCGCCACCTACGGCCTCTATCTGTCGATCTTCAACCTCTTCCTGAGTCTGCTGCAGATCCTGGGAGGTTTCAGCGACGAGTGACGAAGCCGCGCTCCCTCTTGAGGACCCCGGCCCCGCGGCCGGGGTTTTCGTTTTTCCATTTCGAGGAGAAATCTCCATGCAACTCGCCTTGCAGATCGCCAGCGCGGTGCTGGTGGTGATCATGCTGGCCTACCTCTGGCCCGCCGCCAAGCACTGGATGCAGAACAGCCCCAAGGCCGGCCCGGGCGACTGGCGGGCCGCGATCATTCCCCTGCTTCTGGTGGCGGGGTTCGTGCTGCTCCTGATCCGGTTGCGAACGTTGCACTAGGCCGGAGATTGCGCCCGAATCCGCAACTTCCCCGGAAAGAATTTGTTCGGAGCACGCGCACGAAAACTCCGAAAAAAGAGCGGCCCCCTACCGGGGCGAATGAGGATGCGACGGCCGCTTCTCAATCCTGCGCCGCGATCCTCTCCTGCCCGCCCATGTAGGGGCGCAGAACCGCGGGAATGCGGATGGAGCCGTCGGGCTCCTGATAATTCTCCATCACCGCCACCAGCGTCCGCCCCACCGCCAGCCCGGAGCCGTTGAGCGTATGCAACAGCTCCGGCTTGCCGGTTTCCGGATTGCGCCAGCGCGCCTGCATGCGGCGCGCCTGGAAATCGACGAAGTTGGAGCAGGAGGAGATCTCGCGGTACCTCCCCTGGCCCGGAAGCCACACTTCGAGATCGTAGGTCTTGGTGGCGGAGAAGCCGAGATCGCCGGTGCAGAGGGTCACCACCCGATAGGGCAGCTCCAGAAGCTGGAGCACCCTTTCCGCATGGGCGGTGAGCTCCTCCAGCGCGTCGAAGGAGTCGCCCGGCCGCACCGCCTGCACCAGCTCCACCTTGTCGAACTGGTGCTGGCGGATCATGCCGCGGGTGTCCTTTCCGTAGGCGCCCGCTTCGGAGCGGAAGCAGGGAGTGTGGGCCACCACCTTGAACGGCAAAGCCTCCGCCGGCAGGATGCGATCGCGCAACAGGTTGGTGAGCGGCACCTCGGCGGTGGGAATCAGATACCAGGGGCGCTCCTCTTCCAGGCGAAAGAGGTCTTCGGCGAACTTGGGCAGCTGACCGGTGCCGTAGAGCGAGGCGTCGTTGACGATGTAGGGAACATAGGTCTCCCCATAGCCGTGCTCGCGGGTGTGCAAGTCGAGCATGAACTGGGAGAGGGCACGATGCAGCCGGGCGATGTCGCCGTGCATCACGGTGAAGCGCGACCCGGTGAGCCGGGCCGCCGCCTCGAAATCGAGCCCGCCGAGCGCTTCGCCGAGATCCACATGGTCTTTCGGCTCGAAGGCGAACTCGGGGATCTTCCCCCAGCGCCGCTCCTCCCGGTTGTCCGCTTCGTCGGCGCCTTCGGGAACGGTCTCGTGGGGCAGATTGGGAAGATGCAATAGAAATTGGCGCAGCTCCTCCTGAACGACGCGCAGCGCCTCCTCTTCCGCCTTCAGCGCCTCTCCGATGCCCGCCACCTCGTCGAGAAGCGGCTGGATCTCCTCGCCCGCCGCCTTGGCCTTGCCGATGGCCTTCGACTTGACGTTACGCTCGTGCTGCAGTTCCTGGGTTCGCACCTGAATCGATTTGCGCTTCTCCTCCAGGGCGCGGAAAGCCTCCAGGTCCAGTCGGAAACCACGGCGGGCCAGCGCGGCCGCCACCTTGTCGGGATCGCTGCGCAGCAGCTTGGGATCCAGCATGAAGAGTCTCCAGGTTGGGATCAGTCGTCCAGATTGGTGCGCGCCGGCCAGTAGACCAGATGGCCGGGGTCGATCTTGTTGCGTAGATGCTCCACCACCGCCGCCACCTTGTCGGGCCGGTCGAAGAACTCGATCACCACCGGCATGTCGAGCGACAGGTCGAGCAGCGAGGCGGTGTGCATCCTACCCGAACGCCCGAAGCCGGCGACGCCGCGGAAGGCGGTGACGCCGGCCACCTTCTCCACGTCGTGAAGATAGCTCAACGTTTCCTTCATCTTGTGCTCGCCCTCGGTGCAGTAGATGCGCACCATGGTCACTTCGTCGGTCATAGCTGCCTCCCCAGGATGACGCCGGCCCAGGCGGCCAGCAGGCAGAGGGCGACACTCGCCCCCATGTTGAGCAACGCCTTGCCGATCTCGGCCTGCTCGATGAGGTTGAAGGTCTCGATGGAGAAGGTGGAAAAGGTGGTGAAAGCGCCCAGAAAACCGATGAGCAGAAAGGCGCGGATCTCCGGCCCCGTGGTGAGGCGCTCCAGCAACAGAATGTAGAGCAGGCCCATGAACAGGGATCCGCCGAAATTCACCGCCAGCGTCCCCCAGGGAAAGCCCTTCCCCAACCACCCATAGACGGCGGTGGAGACCCAGTAGCGCATCAAGGCCCCGGCGGCGCCTCCCAAAGCGATGGCCAGCGTCTGCATCGGTCCAGAAGTCAGGTAGAAAATGGAATTCTACCTCGAATCCCCCGCGGCCTGCTCGTCCAGTTGGCGCAGGCGCTCGAGTTTCTCGCGGATGCGGATCTCCAACCCACGATTCACCGGATGGTAGTAACGGCGTCCCTTCAACTCCTCGGGGAAGTAGTTCTCGCCCGCGGCGTATCCATCGGGCTCGTCGTGGGCGTAGCGGTACGCCTTCCCGTAGCCCAACTCTTTCATCAGCCGCGTGGGCGCGTTGCGCAGGTGCAGAGGAACCTCCAGAGAGCCGGTCTCTCGCGCCTCCTTCATGGCCGCCTTGAAGGCGGCGTAGACGGCGTTGCTCTTGGCGGCGCAGGCCATGTAGACCACCGCCTGGGCGAGGGCCAGCTCCCCCTCGGGGCGGCCGAGCCGCTCCTGCGCCTCCCAGGCGTCGAGCGCCACCTGCAACGCGCGGGGATCGGCGTTGCCGATGTCCTCGGAGGCCATGCGCACCACCCGCCGGGCGATGTAGAGAGGATCGCATCCACCGTCGAGCATGCGGCAGAGCCAGTAGAGCGCGGCGTCGGGAGAAGAGCCCCGAACCGCCTTGTGCAGCGCCGAGATCTGGTCGTAGAAATATTCGCCCCCCTTGTCGAAACGGCGTAGCTGCCCGCTGCACACCTCCGCCACCACCTGGTGGGAGATCCGTCCCTCCTCGGCGAGCGCCGCGGCGTTCTCCAGCAGATTGAGGGCGCGCCGGGCGTCGCCGTCCGCGGCACCCGCTATGAGCTCCAGGTCGGCCTCGTCGATTCGGAGCCGCTCGGCGCCCAGGCCGCGTTCGCCATCCTCCAGGGCGCGCCGCAACACCGCCAGTAGCTCCTTCCGGGTGAGAGCCTTGAGCACATAGACCCGCGCTCGAGACAACAGCGCGTTGTTGAGCTCGAACGAAGGATTCTCGGTGGTGGCCCCCACGAACAGCAGGGTGCCGTCCTCCACGTGGGGGAGAAAGGCGTCCTGCTGACTCTTGTTGAAGCGGTGCACCTCGTCGATGAAGAGCAGCGTGCCCCGCCCCGCGGCGCGGTTGCGGCGCGCCTGTTCCACCGCGGCGCGGATCTCCTTCACCCCGGAGAGCACCGCCGAGATGGAGAGAAACTCGTGGCCCGACTGGTTGGCGAGCATGCGCGCGAGAGTGGTCTTGCCGGTGCCGGGCGGCCCCCAGAAGATCATGGAGTGGAGCCGTCCCTCCTCGATGGCGCGGCGCAACGGTTTGCCCTCTCCCAGGATGTGGGACTGCCCCTGGTACTCCTCCAGGCGGCGCGGACGCATGCGATCCGCCAAGGGGCGGCCCGCCGCCTCTTCCGGAGCGAAGAGATCACTGTTGGAGAATGTCATAGAAGGGCGGCGGTTCGAAGCGGAAGAGCTTGTCGGGCAGGGGGAGGTTCCTCTGCAGATGGCTGAAGCGCAGGTTGCTCACCTGGCCGAACCGGTCGGCCATCTCCATCCGCTTCACCCCCTCGCCGTCGAGCCCGATGAGGATCTGCTCGAAGGGGCTCCGCTCGTCGCGCGGCGTGAGCTTGAGCCAGGCCGTGCCCTCGCGCGCGCCCAGCTCCTCCACCCGGAAATCGTGATCGAGGTCCAGCTTCCCCGCGAGCAGCCCGGCGGGCGTCCCCGCCAGCGCCGCCTTCTGGGAGCGCTGGCTCACCTGGGAGAGATCCGGTTCCACCAGCCAGACGGTGCGCCCGTCGGCGACGATGTAACGCCCTTCGTCCCCCTCGTACTCCCAGCGAAAGCGGTCGGGACGCGATACATAGAGGGTGCCGTGAGCCAGGCGCACCTCGTTGGTCTCGGTGTCGATCACCTGTTGCTGGAAACGGGCCTTGAGCGTGTGCAGATTGGAGAGAAAGGACTCCAGCCGCTGACGGGGAGACTCGGCGGCGCCGGCGGCGGGCAGCAAGAGCAGAAAGAGAAGGATCGGTCTCGAAAGGAACATGAAGATATCCAGGATTCAGGAAAGTTCACCGCGATGTCGCGGCCCGCGGAAGAGCCCGGCCGGCCCTTCCCTACGCCTCGGTCACTCTTCCGGTGGCGGCGGCGCCAGCACCTCGCGGTTGCCCTTGCCGTCGGGCGCGCTGACGATGCCGATGCGCTCCATCTCCTCCACCAGGCGGGCGGCGCGGTTGTAGCCCACCTTCAACCGCCGCTGCACGCCGGAGATGGAGGCGCGCCGCGTCTCGGTGACGATGCGCACCGCCTCGTCGAAGAGAGGGTCGGCGTCCTCCGTCTCCACGCCCGAGGCTTCAGGGGATAGACCCGGAATCGCCTCCGTGGGTTCCTGGAGGATCTCCTCGATGTAGTCGGGCCGGCCCGCCTTCTTGAGGAAATCGACCACCCGGTGCACCTCTTCGTCGGAGACGAAGGCGCCGTGGGTGCGCTGGGGAATGGAGCTGCCCGGCGGCAGATAGAGCATGTCGCCGTGGCCCAGCAGGTGCTCGGCGCCCATCTGGTCGAGAATGGTGCGCGAATCGACCCGCGAGGAGACCTGGAAGGCGATGCGGGTGGGGATGTTGGCCTTGATGAGGCCGGTGATCACGTCCACCGAGGGGCGCTGGGTGGCCAGCAGCAGATGGATGCCGGCGGCGCGCGCCTTCTGCGCCAGGCGGGCGATGAGCTCCTCCACCTTCTTGCCCACCACCATCATCATGTCGGCCAGCTCATCGATCACCACCACAATGTAGGGCATGGGAGTCAGGAGAGGCGGTTCCGCCGGCTCGTCCTCGGCGAGGCCGGTGGGATCGGGCTGCCACAGGGGATCGCGCAGGGGCTCGCCCCCCTTCTCCGCCTCGCGCACCTTCTTGTTGAAGCCGGCGATGTTGCGCACTCCCAGCGCCGCCATCAGGCGGTAACGGCGCTCCATCTCCCCCACGCACCAGCGGAGGGCGTTGGCCGCCTCCTTCATGTCGGTGACCACCGGCGTCAGCAGGTGGGGAATGCCCTCGTAGACCGACAGCTCCAGCATCTTGGGATCCACCATGATCAGCCGCACTTCGTCCGCCTTCGCCTTGTAGAGCAGGCTCAGGATCATGGCATTGATCGCCACCGACTTGCCCGAACCGGTGGTGCCGGCGATGAGGGCGTGGGGCATCTTGGCCAGATCCGCCACCACCGGCTGGCCGGAGATGTCTTTCCCCAGCACCAGGGTGAGGGGCGACTTCGAGCGGTCATAGACCTCGGAACAGAGCACCTCGCTCAGATAGACCATCTCGCGGTGTTCGTTGGGGATCTCCAGGCCGATGGTGGATTTGCCGGGGATCACCTCCACCACCCGCACCGAGATCACCGAGAGGGAGCGGGCCAGATCCTTGGAAAGGTTGGTGATCTTGCTCGCCTTGGTCCCGGGCGCCAACTGCAGTTCGAAGAGGGTCACCACCGGCCCGGGGTGGACCGCCACCACCCGCACCTGGATGCGGAAGTCCTCCAGCTTGCGCTCCACCAGGCGGGAGAGCGCTTCCAGCGCCTCTTCCGAATAGGCGTGGCCGCTGGAGCGGGGTTCGTCCAGCAGGGCCAGGGGCGGCAGCTCGGAGTTGGGCTCCGGCTCGATCAGCGTCATCTGCTTCTCTTTCTCCACGCGGACGCTGGGCCGGATGGGCTCCGCCTCCGTCTCGATGCGCGGCGGTTCGCGCTTCTCGATCCTTCGCTTCTCCTTCTTCAGCGCTTCGCTGCGCTCCTGCTTGAGGCGGCGCGCCTGGGCCGCTTCGCCCCTTCCTTTGAGAAAACGCCGGACCTGACCGAAGCCGCCCAGCACCAGCCCGCCGATGCCCTCCATGAGCGCCACCCACGAGAGGCCGCTGAAGAGGGTGAAGCCCACCAGGAAGAGCGCCAACAGAAAGAGGCTGCCGCCGGCGAAGCTCACCACCCCCACCAGCGACTCCTCCACCGCCTGCCCCAGGATGCCTCCGGGGCCCGCGGGAAGGGTGGTGTCCGGCGGCAGGTGCATGGCCGCCAGCCCGCTGCCGGCCACCAGAGTGACGAAGAAACCGATCCAGCGCACCACCAGCAGGCGGTAGTCCTTCTCCTTTTCGTCGCCGCGGTCGCGAAACAGCAGCCAGCCGCTCCACAGGATCACCACCGGGAAGAGATAGGCCAGCCAGCCGAAGAGCGAATAGAGCACGCTGGAGAACCAGGCGCCCGCCGGCCCGCCTCCGTTGAGTGCCCGCTGCCGTTCCCCCACGAACGACCAGCCCGGATCCTCGGGGGAAAAGGTGACCAGCGAAAGGACGAAATAGCCGCTCACAGCCAGCAGCAGAAGAAATGCGCCCTCTCGAAGTCTCTTGCTCAAGGTTGCGTGCACGGTTCGCCTCCCGGGAACGTCACATGAAGAGGGCCCGCTCCTTTACAGGGGGCCGGCGGAAAGCGTCGGGGACGCCGTGAAGCCGCTCCTGCGGGCGCGAGCCGGTCCTCTGTGCCCGGACGCACCGCCATCCCCTACCGGCCCTTCGAAACGGGCGACATCCGTTCATGCGGCGGACCTGATCCTCCTCTCGAACGATGCGCATGTGGTAGCATGCGCGGGTTCCAAAGCGCTAAGTATAAAAGGAGTTCCCTCCATGAGCGACACCAAGCACTGCAAGCTGCTGATCCTCGGTTCCGGCCCCGCCGGCTACACCGCCGCGGTCTACGCGGCCCGGGCCAACCTGGAGCCCGTGCTCATCACCGGCATGGAGCAGGGTGGCCAACTGATGACCACCACCGACGTGGACAACTGGCCCGGCGACTGGGAAGGCGTCCAAGGACCTGATCTCATGGAACGCATGAAAAAACATGCGGAACGATTTGATACAGAAATAATTTTCGATCACATTCACGCCGCCGACCTGGGCAGCCGCCCTTTCGTTCTGAAAGGCGACGCCGGCGCCTACAGTTGCGACGCGCTGATCATCTGCACCGGCGCCTCGGCCCGCTGGCTGGGAATCCCCTCCGAAGAGAAGTTCAAGGGCAAGGGGGTCTCCGCCTGCGCCACCTGCGACGGCTTCTTCTATCGTGGCCAGAAGGTGGCGGTGATCGGCGGCGGCAACACCGCCGTGGAGGAGGCGCTCTATCTCTCCAACATCGCCTCCGAGGTGATCCTGGTGCACCGCCGCGACGCGCTGCGGGCGGAGAAGATCCTGCAGAAGCAGCTGCTGGAAAAGGCCGAGAACGGCAACGTCACCATTCTCTGGGACCATGTGCTGGACGAGGTGCTGGGCGACGATTCGGGCGTCACCGGGATGCGGGTGAAGAACGTCAAGGACGGCTCCACCCAGGAGATCGGGCTGCAAGGGGTCTTCATCGCCATCGGCCACAAGCCCAACACCGACCTCTTCGCCGGCCAGCTGGAGATGGAAAACGGCTACATCAAGGTGAAGAGCGGCAGCGAAGGAAACGCCACCGCCACCTCGGTGGAGGGGGTCTTCGCCGCCGGCGACGTGGCCGACCACGTCTATCAACAGGCGGTCACCTCGGCGGCGGCCGGCTGCATGGCGGCGCTGGACGCGGAGAAGTACCTCGACGCACTGGCCCTGGAGAAATAGTTGATCCACCTGCTGGACGGCACGCCGCCCCATCGCCCCTTTCCCGATCCAGCAACCGCGGAAACCGAACCCGACGGCCTGCTGGCCGTGGGCGGCGACCTCTCTCCCGTCCGGCTGCTCAACGCCTACCGTCGGGGAATCTTTCCCTGGTACAGCGCCGGCCAGCCTCTCCTCTGGTGGAGCCCCGACCCGCGCATGGTGCTCTTTCCGGAGCGGCTCCATGTGAGCCGCAGCCTGCGCAAGAGCCTGCGGCGCGACCGCTACCGTGTCACCTTCGACCGCGACTTCGGAGCCGTGATCCGCGCCTGCGCGGCCCCCCGGGAGCCGGAAGGAGGCACCTGGATCACCCCCGAGATGGTGGCGGCCTACGAAGAACTTCATCGCCAGGGCGTGGCCCACTCGGTGGAGGCGTGGCGCGGTGAAGAGCTGGCCGGCGGCCTCTACGGCCTCTTCCTGGGGCGGATTTTCTTCGGCGAGTCCATGTTCAGCCGCCAGAGCGACGCCTCCAAGGTGGCCTTCGTCCACCTGGTGCGCACCCTGAAGGAGCTGGGATGCCCCCTGATCGACTGCCAGGTCCATTCCCGCCACCTGGAATCCCTGGGCGCCGAGCGCATCCCGCGCCGCCGTTTCCTGCGGATTCTGGAAGCGGAGCTGGAGCCGTCCCTCGCCTTTCCCCGGGAGCCATGTTCCGTCTCGGCCTGACGCCCCCCCATCCGTGCGACTACCTGCCGGGGCGGGAGGCCCGCTCGTTGGTGGTGGTGGACGAAGCCAGCCTCTCTCCCTCCGCCTACGACTTCTTCCTGGCGCAGGGCTTTCGCCGCAGCGGCAGCCACGTCTACCGCCCCTGGTGCGATCGGTGCCGCCAGTGCGTGGCGGTGCGCATCCCGGTGGAGGCGTTCCGTCCCGACCGCGGCCAGCGCCGGGTGCTGCGGCGCAACGGAGACTTGGAAGCGGAATGGGTGGTCACCGACCGCCTCGACGACGAGCAGTGGCGTCTCTATCGAAGCTATCTTCAGGCCCGCCATGCCGACGGAGAGATGGTCCACGCCAGCCGTGCCGCCAGCGACGACTTCCTTTTCGGCTCCTGGCCCCGCACCCGGCTGCTGGAGCTGCGCCTCGGCGCGGAGCTGGTGGCGGTGGCGGTCACCGACCAACAGCCTCGCAGCCTCTCGGCCCTCTACACCTTCTTCCACCCCGCCCACGCCCGCCGCTCCCTGGGGACCCTGGCCATTCTGCTGCAGGTGGAGGCGGCGCGCCGGGAGGGGCGCCCCTGGCTCTATCTGGGCTACTGGATCCCCGACTGCCGGAAGATGAGCTACAAGGCCGGTTTCCTCCCCCTGGAGGCCCGACGCGCCGAACGGAAGATCGGAGAGGAGCAGTGGGCACGCCTGGAGAACGCCGTGGAAGCGGCACGTTTCCGGCAGCGGGTTCAGGCCCCTTTCCATCGGCCCGACGCTCATCCCTTTCAGAAATAGCGCGCCAGCTCCAGCTGCAGGTAGTCGTCCCGCCGAAAAGGATACTGGAGGTCGTCGGCGTCCACGTCGAGCCAGGCGCGCAGTTGCAGGGAGAGCTTCCAGTCGTTCCCCAGCCGCCGGCTGCCCTCCACGTCGATCAGAGTGGAGCGGTTCCGCCAGTCCACGATGAAGCCGCCGAGCAGTTCGCTGCTCTGCTCGTCGTTGAGCGTCCAGCGCAGCGCCACGAAGGCGTCGTGGTTGAAAGGGGTGGAAGAGCGGTCGCCGCGCTGGTCGTAGAGCAGTTCCCCCAGCAGTCCCAGATCGGCGGCGCTGTCGGCCACTCCCACCAGGGTGTACTCGAACCCGCCGGTCCAGGCGTAGAAGCTGCCGTAGTCGCTGTGGTGGTAGATGGCTTCGAGCTTCCAAAGCCACTGGCCCAAGGTCGCCTGCAGGTCCAGGCTGGTCTGGTCGATGAGATCGTAGAAGGGAGCCAGCACCCGCTCCCCTTTGCGGTTCACCGCGGGAAGCAGCAGCGGATCGCGCGCGGTGCCGTGAAAATGGGCGATCCCCAGATCCCAGTCGCCGATGGATTGCGACCAGCGCACCGCGAAATCCACCCGTTTGCGGCCCGCGCCCGACTGGAAGGCCGCAAGGTCGCCATCCACGCGCGGATGCGAGCGGATCCGCCCGTGCAGCCCCGGAAAGGTGCGCTCACGAAAACCCAGCAGGGCGTAGAGGTCGAGGATGCCCCACTCCCGCTCCAGGGAGAGCTTCACCATGGGCTGCCCCAGCTTCTGTTCGCCGTCGGGATTCTCCACCAGGTCGGTTTGGTTGACGATGTCCACCAGATGCCACGCCTCGGTGACGCCCCAGAAGACCTTGTTCACGCCCGCCAGGACCTCCCAACCATCGCCGGCATGGGTCCACTGCAGCTCGCGGATGTCCCAGTGGCTGCGCTCGTCGTCGCGGGCGTCGATGCGCAGAAAGGGGTGAAAGACGAAGAGGTCCCGCCCCTGGTTCCACTCGTGGGCCAGCTCGGGATCGAAGCTGACCGAGCCGTCCTGGTCGTACTGGCGCGGATCGAGCGGCGACTGGAAAAAGAGGCGCCCCTCCACCGCCGCGTTGCCCGACCACTCCCAGGCGGCGGCGGGCAGCGCCCAGAGCGACAGGAATGCAAGGAGCGAGAGCCGCCTCACGACCACCCGCCCCTTCGTTGCAAGAGCGCCACCCGGCGCCGCCATCGGCTCACCGCGCCCGCTTGAGGCTGTTGCGGGTGAAATCGGAATCTTTCAGCCCGGTGCGGAAACGGTACTCCTTCCAGGTGAGCAGCGTGCTCTTGCCGGTCTGGTGGTTCCGCATGAACATCCGGTGCGCCCGCCAGTAGCGGTCCAGGTACTGGTGGTAATCCTCGAAAACGAGGGTCTTGAGGAGGCTGTTCTTGCGGTCGTAGTACTCGATCTTGAGCGGGATGTAACGCGCCTTGTCGATCCAGACCACCTGGCGGGTGTAGCCGGAGTAGTGGCTCACCGGATAGCGCTCGATGACGAACACCGGAGCCCCCTCGAGCTGGTCGTCGCGCAGATATTTGTAGGTGTATTTCTCGATCTCCTGGGAAGCGAGATCCTCGTAGGCGAACTCGCTCCCCATGAAGGGCCCCGACTTGTTGCGCGAGGCGATGCGCTTGACCCGCTTCAGCGCCGGCAGGTAGAGCCACTGGTCGTCGTCCCGGGTCTTGTGCGAGAAGGTGAGGAGCGCCGTTCCCTTCACGTCCCGCGGCTCGTCGAAGACGATCAGGGTCTTGTCTCCATCCCCCTGCACTTCCATCGACTTGACGCGCATCTGCCTGAGGCTCTCCTCCCCCTGGCGGTTGCGCAGCAGCATGCTCATCTTCGCCTGGAAGTCGCCCCAGCCGGTGTCCCGGGCGTCCACCTCCTTGGCGATGGCCAGCCCCTTCTCCTCGGGCGTCTGGGCCCAGGCGACGGCCGTGGCCAGGACAAGGAACAGCAACAGCAGCCTCTTCATCGTCTCTTGTCTCCAAATTGCATCAGCAGGGGCGGCAGAAAGAAGAAGTCGGCCAGCAACGCCAGGCCGATGGTGAGCGCGGTGAGCAGCCCCATGGCGGAATTCAACTTGAAATCGGAAAGCGCCAGGATACCAAAGCCGAGCATCAGCACCAGGGTGGTCACCCACAACGCCGTGCCCACCGTGTGGAAGGCGTACCGCACCGCCTCTTCGGGCGTGGCCCCCTGCTCACGGCGGGCGCGCAGATATTTGGCCAGAAAATGCACCGTGTCGTCCACCACGATCCCCAGGGTCATGCTGCCCACCACCGACAACGCCAGGCCCACCTCTCCCACCGCCAGCGCCCACAGCCCGAAACCCATGCCGATGGGAGCCAGGTTGGGAATCAGGCTCAACAAACCGACTCGAAGGGAACGCAGAAAGAGGGTGAGCACCAGCGAGATCAGCACCAGGGCCACGAAGGTGCCCTCGAGCATGGCGCGGATGTTGCGATGGCCGATATGGGCGAACATCAGGGTGGGGCTGGCCACCTCGAAACGCATGCCGGGGGCGTTCTTTTTCAGCCACGCCTCGGCGCGCTTCTGCAAGGCCAACAGCTCTTCCGAAGAGATGGATTTGAGTACCGCCGACAGCCGCGTGGCCGACTTCTTCACGTTGATCTGGTTGTTCAGATCCAACCCGAAAGGCAGGGAAAACTCGTACAGCAACAGATACTGCGCCGCCAGTTCCCGGTTGTCGGGCAGACGGTACCAGGCGGGGTCGTCGCCATGGAGATTCTTGTTGAGCCGCTTCATGATGTCGGTGAAGACGTCCACATGCAGCACCTCGGGCTGCTTGCGCAGCCAGCCGGCGAAGCGCTCCAGGGTGCGGAGGTAACCCGGATCGGTGATGCCCCCCTCCCCCTTGGCATGCAAAGAGAACTCCATCAGGTAGATGCCGGTGAGGTGGCGTTCCACATACTCCGTATCCTGGCGGAAGGGGACCTCGGGGCTGAAATATTTGACGAACTCGTCATTGAGGACGTTGCGCGGCACCTGGGCCACCAGAAACAGGATGAGCAGCCCCATCCCCACCAACAGGCCGCGCCGGTGGCGGATGACGAAGTCGGCGATCCGGTCCATGCTGCCCTGCCCGCGGGTGTGGGCCTGCCCCGGCTTCACCGGCAGCAACATCATCATGGCCGGCAGCAGGGTGATGGAGAGAAAGAAAGCCAGGGTGACGCCGATGGCCGCCATGTTGCCCAGATCCCGAAAGGGCGGCGCGTCGCTGAAGTTGAGGCTGAGAAAACCGATGACGGTGGTCAGCGAGGTGAGAAACACCGGCCCGAGGTTGAGCCGCAGGCTCTCCAGCATGGCCGCGCGCCGCTCCATCCCTTTGCGCAGCCCCTGGAGGAAGATGACCACCAGATGGATGCAGTCCGCCACGGAGAGGGTCATCACCACCACCGGCGTGATGCCGGTAGGGGGGCTCAAGTAGATGCCCAACCAGCCGGTGAGCCCCATGGTGGCCACCACGGTGAGCAGCAACACGCTCATGGAGGCGATCACGCCGGAGAACGAGCGCAGCATGAAGGCCATGGCCACCAGGATCACTCCCACCATCAATGGATAGAGCGTCTTCATGTCCCGCTGCGAGATGCGCGGAAACTCGGCGTTCATGATCACCATGCCGGTGAGCCGCACCTTGACGTTGGGATCCCGCTCCATGGCGCGGCGGGCCAGCTCGCGGGCGAAACGGGCCGCCTCGGGCACCTCTCCCAGCTTCTTGCCCGGAAGCTGGATGGTGACGTTCACGCCGGCGTGCGCGCCATCCGGCGACACCAGCCGCCCCACCAGCAGCGGCTCGTGCAACGCCGCCTGGCGGATCTTTTCGATCTGGGCGTCGGTGAGATGCTCGGCGTCCTCCACCAGATCGGCCACCCGCAGATCGTCGCCTTCCGCTTCGGTGTACTGAAAGTTGGTGAGCGAATCCACGCGAATGGAGTAGGGAATCTGCCACGCCTGCTTGGTCAGCCATTCGATGGTGGCCAGCGTGTGGCGGGTGAAGACGTCGCCGTCCTTGGGAGAGATGGCGAAGAGGATGTTGTCCACCTTGGTGTAGGTGTTCTGCATCGCCTCGAAGGCCCGCAGCTGGGGGTTCTCCTCGCTGAAGAACATGCGGTAGTCGTTCTTGAACCGGAGAAAGCGCCCCCCCGAGGCCGCCAGCACGACCAACGTCAAGCTCAGAACCACCACCCACCACGGATGGTCGAGAATGAACCGAAAGAAGCGGTTGTTGTCCATTCGAGCCGCGCCCGTCCCTAATCTGTAAGATGCTGGCGAAGACCGTCCCTGGCCTCCGATCGATCGAGAAACCGCAAAAATGCGGTTTTTCCGGCGGCTTCCCTGTCGACGGCTCATCTTCGTCGAACGTGGAAAACGGCAACGCCTCCCTGCGCCGCGGGCCGTCCGCGAAAGTCGGACACTTTACCACATGCGGCAGCCTTTCCGCCTGTGGCACAATACCCGCCCTTCGCCGCTCTCGACTCCGCCGCATCGGCGCTGAAAGGGAGCGGCGGCGCGACCGAAACAACATGACGTCCGGCCCGGAAAACCCGCTCGCCCCGCTCGCCCCGCCGTTGCCGGGGAAGGAGGGCGAACGTCTGCTGTGGGGCGGACTGCGGGGCGCGGCCCGCGGTCTCGCCATCGCCTCCGCGGCGGCGCGCCGAAAGGGGCTGGTGGTGGTGGTGACCCCCGATCTGCAGCAGGCGCGGCAGATCGAGCAGGAGCTGGCCTTCTTCCTGGCCGGGGAGGAGCTGCCCATTCTGCGCTTCCCCGACTGGGAGACCCTCCCCTACGACGTCTTCTCGCCCCTCCCGGAGCTGGTCTCCGAGCGGCTCCTCACCCTCCAGCGGCTGCAGCGTCGCCGCCGTGGCGTGCTGGTGCTTCCCGTCTCCACCCTGCAGCAGCGAATCGTGCCGCCGGCCTTTCTCGCCGCTCACGCACTGCTGTTGGAGAAGGGGGAAAAGCTTCGTCTTCCCCAGTTCCGACGCCGGCTGGAAGAGGCCGGATACCGCTCCGTCTCCCAGGTGATGGACCACGGCGAGTTCGCGGTGCGCGGCTCCCTCCTCGATCTCTTCCCCATGGGCAGCGGCACGCCCTACCGCATCGACCTGTTCGACGACGAGATCGACAGCATCCGCACCTTCGACGTGGAGACCCAGCGCACCACCGGAAAAGTGGAGCGGGTGCGCCTGCTGCCGGCGCGCGAGTTTCCCGTGGACGAGGCGGCCATCGCCCGTTTCCGGCGCAACTGGCGCAACCGCTTCGAAGGGGATCCGCAACGCAGTCTCGTCTACCGGGAGGTGAGCGAAGGGCGCTTGCCCGGCGGGATCGAGTTCTACCTGCCGCTCTTCTTCGACGCCACCGCCACCCTCTTCGACTACCTTCCCCAAGAGAGCCTGGTGGTGCAATCCGAAGGGGTGCGGCAGGCGGCGGAAGAGTTCTTCGAGGAGGTGAAGAGCCGCTACGAGGAGCGGCGCCACGACATCGAACGCCCCCTGCTCCCGCCGGAGGCGCTCTATCTGCGGCCCGACGAGCTGGCCGGCCTCGTCAACGCCTTCGCCGGCGTCACTTGGCGGGCCGGATCCGTGGAGGAGCGCCCCAAGGGATACCGTGAAGCCGTGGAGATGGGCACTTCCATCCTCCCTCCCCTCACCATCCAGGCCCGCGCCGCCCGCCCCGCCCACCGGCTGCAGCAGTTTCTGGAGCGGTTCGACGGCCAGGTGCTCTTTCTGGCGGAGAGCGCGGGAAGACGCGAGCACCTTCTGGAGACGCTGGCGGGCTTCGGCATCCGCCCCCGGCCGGTGTCCGGCTGGCGGGAATTCCTGAAGGAGGGGATGCCGCTGGCCATCACCGCCGCGCCCGTGGAACAGGGCTTGCGGCTGGAGTCGCCCCTCGTCGCTCTGGTTCCCGAAACCCTGCTGCTGGGCGAGCGGGTGCGTCAGGAACGCAAGAGGCGCAAGAGCGGCGATGCCGATCTGGTGGTGCGCAATCTGGCGGAACTCCAGGAAGGCGCGCCGGTGGTGCACGAGGAACACGGCATCGGCCGCTACCTGGGACTGCGGCACCTCGAGGTGGGCGGCATGCCGCAAGAGTTTCTCGCCATCGAATACGCCGGCGGCGACAAGCTCTACGTGCCGGTGGCCTCGTTGCACCGGATCAGCCGCTACACCGGCGGCGCCGAGGAGACCGCGCCTCTCCACCGGCTCGGCAGCGACCAGTGGGAAAAGGCGAAACGCAAAGCGGCGCAAAAGGTGCGCGACGCCGCCGCCGAGCTGCTGGAAATCCACGCCCGCCGCGCCGCGCGCCAGGGTTTCGCCTTTCCCGAACCGGGCGACGACTACCGCCAGTTCGCCGCTCAATTCGAGTTCGAGGAGACCGCCGACCAGCAGGCCGCCATCGAAGCGGTGATCGGCGACATGACCTCTCCCCGCCCCATGGACCGGGTGGTGTGCGGCGACGTCGGCTTCGGCAAGACCGAAGTGGCCATGCGCGCCGCTTTTCTCGCCACCGCCGGCGGCAAGCAGGTGGCGGTGCTGGTGCCCACCACCCTGCTGGCCCAGCAGCACTACGACAACTTCGCCGACCGTTTCGCCGACTGGCCGGTGAAGGTGGCCTCTTTGTCGCGCTTCGGCAACGCGAAGGAGACCTCCGCGACGCTCCGAGGCCTGGCGGAAGGCACGGTGGACATCGTGGTGGGCACCCACAAGCTATTGGGCGACCAAGTGAAATTCAAGGACCTGGGGCTGGTGATCGTGGACGAGGAGCACCGTTTCGGAGTGCGCCACAAAGAGCGGCTCAAGGCGCTGCGGGCCGAGGTGGACATCCTCACCCTCACCGCCACTCCCATCCCGCGCACGCTCAACATGGCCATGTCGGGCATGCGCGACCTCTCCATCATCGCCACCCCGCCGGCGCGGCGCCACCCCATCAAGACCTTCGTCCACCAGTGGAGCGACACCCTGGTGCGGGAAGCGATCCAGCGGGAATTGGCCCGCGGGGGGCAGGTGTACGTGCTGCACAACGAGGTGACCACCATCGAAAAGATGGCCGCCACCATCCGCGCCCTGGTGCCCGGCGCGCGGGTGGAGTTCGCTCACGGCCAGATGCGCGAGCGCGAGCTGGAGCGCATCATGCGCGACTTCTACCACCAGCGTTTCAACATCCTGGTGGCCACCACCATCATCGAGAGCGGCATCGACGTGCCCAGCGCCAACACCATCGTCATCAACCGCGCGGACAAGCTGGGACTGGCGCAGCTCCATCAGCTGCGCGGCCGCGTGGGACGCAGCCACCACCGCGCCTACGCCTATCTCATCACACCGCCGCCCAGAGCCATGACCAAGGACGCGCTCAAACGCCTGGAAGCCCTGGAGGCTCTGGAAGACCTCGGCGCCGGCTTCACCCTGGCCACCCACGATCTGGAGATCCGCGGCGCGGGCGAGCTGTTGGGCGAAGAGCAGTCGGGGCAGATCCACGAGGTGGGCTTCACGCTCTACACCCAGATGCTGGAGCGCGCCGTCCGCGCCATCAAAGAGGGGAAACAGCCGGAACTGGACCGCCCCCTGGACCACGGCACCGAGATCGACCTGCACCTGCCGGCGCTGCTTCCCGAGGCGTACATCCCCGACGTCCACCTGCGCCTGATCCAATACAAGCGCATCGCCTCGGCCGAATCGAAAGAGGCGCTGCGCGAGCTGAAGGTGGAGATGATCGACCGTTTCGGCCTGCTGCCCGAGCCGGCGAAGCATCTGTTCGACATCACCGGGCTGAAACTGGAGGTGACGCCTCTGGGCATCCGCAAGATCGAGGCGGGCCCCGAAGGCGGGCGTATCCATTTCGAGGAGAGACCGGCCATCGACCCGGCCCGGCTGATCGGGCTCATCCAGTCGAAACCGGACGAGTACCGCCTCGACGGCGGCGAACGGCTGCGCTTCTTCGCCGATCTCTCCGACCCTGGCACCCGCGTCGAGAAGGTGAGGAAGGTGGTGGAGAAGCTCGTCTGAAGGGGCGGAAAGCGACTTTTCCCCACGCGGAAACGGGGCGCGGTTCTTCGCCTTCCCGAACGGCGGGCGACAGCGGCTCCGGTGGCCGGATCACTCGGAGAAGCGTTGCAGCATCTCCGAAATCTCCCGCGTCTTCTCCTCCATCAACGCACGGTCGCCGCGGCTCTCCAGGTTGAGGCGGATCACCGGCTCGGTGTTGGAGGCGCGCAGGTTGAAGCGCCAATTCTCGAACTCGATGGAGATGCCGTCGGTGCGGTCCACCCCCTTCGCCGAGGGCAGGTACTTCTCCTCCACCGCCTTCATCGCCGCCGCCGGATCCTGCACCCGGAAGTTGATTTCCCCACTGGCGGGAAACTTCTCGATGCGTTCGTCCAGCATGGAGCTGAGGGTGCGCTCTTTCACGCTCATCAGCTCGGCCACCAACAGCCAGGGAATCTGGCCGGAGTCGCAGTAGGCGAAGTCCCGGAAGTAGTGGTGGGCGCTCATCTCGCCGCCATAGATGGCGTCCTCCTCGCGCATGCGCTCCTTGATGAAGGCGTGGCCCGACTTGCTCTGCACCGGGATTCCGCCCAGCGACTCGACGATGTCGATGGTGTTCCACACCAGGCGCGGATCGTGGATGATCTTGGCGCCGGGATATTTGCGCAGGAAGACCTCGGCCAGCAGCCCCACGATGTAGTAGCCTTCGATGAAGCGGCCGGTCTCGTCGAAGAGGAAACAGCGGTCGTAGTCGCCGTCCCACGCCACCCCCAAGTCGGCCTGGTGCGCCAGCACGGCGTCGATGGTGGCGCCGCGGTTCTCCGGCAGCAGCGGATTGGGAATGCCGTTGGGAAAAGTGCCATCGGGTTGATGGTTGATCTTGATGAACTCGAACGGCAGATGGGGCTCCAGCAGATCCACGATCTCGCCGGCGCCGCCGTTGCCGGCGTTCACCACGATCTTGAGCGGCTTGAGCTTCTCCCGATCCACATAACCGAGCAGCGCATCGATGTAATCCCCCTTCCAGTCGAGGCGCTCCACCCGACCCTTTTCGGCGGTGGGAAACTCGTTCTTCTCCGCCAGCGCGCGAATCTCCTCGAGGCCGGTGTCGCCGCTGATGGGGCGGGAGCCCTCGCGCACGAACTTGAGGCCGTTGTAATCCATGGGATTGTGGCTTGCGGTGACCATGATGCCGCCGTCGCAGTCGTAATGGTCGGTGGCGAAATAGACGCATTCGGTGCCGCACAGCCCCAACAGCCTCACATCCACTCCGCTGTCGGTGAGCCCCTCCACCAGCGCCGCGCGCAGCTCGGGACTGGAGAGACGGACGTCCTCGCCCACCACCACCGTCTTCGGATTCAAAAAGGCGGCATAGGCGCGGCCGATGCGGTAGACCACCTCTTCGTTGAGCTGGTCGGGGATGCGCCCACGCACGTCGTAGGCTTTGAAACAGGTGATCTTGTCCATGGCTTCTCCCTGCGAAAACGGCAGCGTGATCGTTGAAATTCTAACACCTGCGGAAAACCGCCATCACCCATGGACGAAAAGGCCCGGCCGACCCGAATGTTTCGCCGTTCCGCGATCGCCCCGAGCGCGAGCCGGCAGCCCGTTTTCCCGAACGCCGGCGCAAGATTCGGGCAAAGAAAAAGCCGCGCCGAGGCGCGGCTTCGGATGGCGTCCCCTAGGGGAGTCGAACCCCTGTTACCGCCGTGAAAGGGCGGTGTCCTAGGCCTCTAGACGAAGGGGACGAAAAATCGTCGCGGATTATAGCCTTCGATGGGCTTTTGTCCAGCCGTCTGGTGGAGCCAGGCGGGATCGAACCGCCGACCTCAACACTGCCAGTGTTGCGCTCTCCCAGCTGAGCTATGGCCCCGTTTTCCTGCTGGAAGCGCCGGCACGAAATCCGGTGCCCCGCAAGAGGCGCGTATGATAATCCAGGCCGGGGGGAGTGTCCATACCTTTATCCCCAATTTTTCACCCATTGAGAATGGCGCTTCGCCCTACGCTTTCTTCCCCTCCACCTTGGCCCAGGAGTCGCGCAGGGTCACCACCCGGTTGAAAACCAGGCGCCCCTTTTCCGCCTCCTTGGCGTCGCGGCAGAAATACCCCTCCCGCTCGAACTGGAAACGCGCTCCGGCCTCGGCGCCGGCCAGCGCGGGTTCGAGCATCGCCGTCACCACCTTCAGAGAGTCGGGGTTGATGAAGTCGAGGAAAGAGGCGCCTTTCACGCCGTCGGGATCGGGGCGGGTGAAGAGACGGTCGTAGAGCCGCACCTCCGCCTCGACCCCCTCGCTGGCGGAGACCCAATGGATCACTCCCCGCACCTTGCGCCCTTCGGGATTGCGGCCCAGAGTGTGGGGATCGTAGCGACAGCGCAGCTCCAGGATTCTCCCCTCGTCGTCCTTCACCACCTCGTCGCAGACGATGGTGTAGGCGTTACGCAGGCGCACCTCGCCGCCCAACACCAGCCGCTTGTACTTCTTGTTGGCGCTTTCGCGGAAGTCGGCGCGGTCGATGTAGATCTCGCGGGTGAGTTTCAGCTCCCGAGTGCCCATGGAGTCGTCCTTGGGATGGTTGGGGGCGCTGAGCGTCTCCACCTTGCCTTCGGGATAGTTGGTGATGACCACTTTCAGCGGGTCGAGCACCGCCATGCGGCGCGGCGCGGTGCGGTCCAGGTCCTCTCGGATGCTCGCCTCCAGCACCCCCATCTCCACAGTGCCGTCCACCTTGGTTACGCCGATGCGGTTGCAGAAATCGCGGATGGCCGCCGGCGTATAGCCGCGCCGCCGCAAGCCGGCGATGGTGGGCATGCGCGGATCGTCCCACCCTTCGACATGGCCCTCCTCCACCAGCTGGGTGAGCTTGCGCTTGCTCATCACCGTGTACTCCAAGTTGAGGCGGGCGAACTCGATCTGGCGCGGATGGCAGGGCGCGCTGACGTGATCCAGCACCCAGTCGTAGAGCGGCCGGTGGTCCTCGAACTCCAGAGTGCAAAGGGAATGGGTGATCCCCTCCAGCGCATCGGAGAGGGGATGGGTGAAGTCGTACATCGGGTAGATGCACCACTCGTCGCCGGTCTGATGGTGGATGGCGCCACGGCGGATGCGGTAGAGCGTGGGGTCGCGCATGTTCATGTTGGGCGAGGCCATGTCGATCTTGGCCCGCAGCGTGCGCGCGCCGTCCTCGAACTCGCCGGCCCGCATGCGCCGAAACAGATCCAGGTTCTCCTCCACCGAACGGTTCCGGTAGGGGCTCTCGCGCCCCGGCTCGGTGAGGGTGCCGCGGTATTCGCGCACTTGCTCGGGCGTCAGATCGCAGACATAGGCCAGCCCCTTCTCGATCAGCTCCACGGCAAATTCGTAGAGCTGTTCGAAGTAGTCGGAGGCGTAGTAGAGGCCCGCCCACTCGTAGCCCAGCCAGCGTACGTCCTCCTTGATGGCCTCCACGTACTCCACGTCCTCCTTGTGGGGGTTGGTGTCGTCGAAACGCAGGTTGCACTCGCCGCCGTAGTCCTCGGCGATGCCGAAGTTGAGGACGATGGACTTGGCATGGCCGATGTGCAGATAGCCGTTGGGCTCGGGCGGGAAGCGGGTGTGGATCTTCCGGTGCTTGCCGCTGGCCAGGTCGGCCTCGATGATCTGGCGGATGAAGTTGGTGGGCTTTTTCGATTCGCTCATGCCTGCTGTCCAATCTGTTCGATGGCCCGGTCGATGCGCCGCAAGGTCGCCTCACGGCCCACCAGCTCGAGGGTGAGGTCGAGGTCGGGCGAAGGGGCGCCGCCGGTGACCGCCACCCGCAAGGGCATGCCCACCTTGCCGAACCCCACGTCCAGCTCCTTCACCGTGGCTTCGATGGCGGCATGGATCTCCTCCCGCCGCCAGCTCTCCAGGGCGCTCAGGCGGTCGCGCACGGCGCGCAGCGGCTCCACGGCGGCGGGCTTGAGCGCCCTCTTCGCCGCCTTTTCCTCGTAGCGCTCAAAGTCCCGATAGTAGAACGCGCTGATCCGCGCCAGCTCCACCAGGGTCTGCGCCCGCTCGCGCTGCGCCTCCACGACCCTCACCAGATCCGGCCCCTGGGCGGGATCGATGCCCAGCTCTCCCATGTGGGGAGAGAGCAGCCGGGCGACGTGGGCCGGATCGCTCTCTTTCATATAGTGCTGGTTGAGCCAGAGCAGTTTCTCCCGGTTGAAGGTGGAAGGCGAGCGGTTCACTTCGGAGAGGTCGAACAGCTCCACCATCTCGTCCAGCGAGAAGATCTCCTGGTCGCCGTGGGACCAGCCCAGTCGCACCAGATAGTTGAGCAGCGCTTCGGGAAGAAAGCCGTCGTGCATGTACTGCATCACGCTCACCGCGCCGTGGCGCTTGGAGAGTCGGCTGCCGTCGTCGCCCAGGATCATGGGCAGATGGGCATACTGGGGAACCGGCAGATCCAGGGCCCGCAGCAGGTTGATCTGGCGCGGCGTGTTGTTGATGTGGTCGTCTCCGCGGATCACGTGGGTGATGCCCATGTCGGCGTCGTCCACCACCACGGTGAGGTTGTAGGTGGGCGACCCGTCGCTGCGGCGGATGATGAGGTCGTCCAGCTCGGCGTTGCGCACGCGGATGGTGCCGCGCACCAGATCCTGAAACACCACCGTGCCCTCGTCGGGGTTGCGGAAGCGCACCACGTGGGGCTTGCCCGGATCCACCTCCCGGCAGCGGCAACGGCCGTCGTAGCGCGGCTTGAGCTTCTTCGCCATCTGCTCCTCGCGCAACTTCTCCAGCCGTTCCTTGGAGCAGTCGCAGCGATACGCCAGCCCCTTCTCCAGCAGCCGCTCGATCGCCTCGTTGTAACGGTCGAAACGATGGGTCTGGTAGAAGGGCCCTTCGTCGTACTCCAGCCCCAGCCAGGCCATCCCCTCGAGAATGGCGTTCACCGACTCGGGGGTGGAACGCTCCAGGTCGGTGTCTTCGATGCGCAGGATGAACTTGCCCCCGTGCTTGCGGGCGTAGAGCCACGAATAGAGCGCCGTGCGGGCGCCCCCCACGTGCAGATAGCCGGTGGGGCTGGGCGCGAAGCGGGTTCTTATGGTCATTTTGGGGTTGCTGACGAAAAAAGGGGCATTCTATCAGGGTTGCAGCTCCCCATTTTCACCATTTTCGCCAAGCGGTCGACCCCCTTTCCCTCGACAACCGCAACGCCGCCCGCCGAAAGCCGCTCCTTTTCCGCTTCCAATGTTCTTTTCATGTTCTATAATAGAACGAAAATAGCACGGAACCCCTCTCATGAAGCGCGAAAACCCGCCCGATCTCACCCGCCGCCAGCAGGAGATCTACGAGTACCTCGTGAAAAACCTGCACAAATTCCCCCACCCCCCCACCCTGGATGAGCTGTGCGCGGCGCTGGGGCTCAGTTCCCGGGGATCGCTGCACAAACAGCTGCAGGCGTTGATCCAGGCAGGGCTCATCGAACCGATGAACAACAAGAGGCGGGGGGTACGGCTCGCCAAGGGCGCCGAGAGCGCGGGCACGGCCGACGAAAACGAGCTGCCCCTCTACGGGCGCATCGCCGCCGGCCGTCCCATAGAGGCCATCGCCGGCGCGGAGACCATCGCCGTGCCCCCCGCTCTGCGCACCGCCAACCCCTGCTACGTCCTCGAGGTGAAAGGCGACTCCATGATCGACGCCGGCATCCTCGACGGAGACTGGGTGATCATCGAGCAGCGCGACCACGCCCGCAACGGCGAAATCGTGGTGGCCCTGGTGGATGGCGAGGAGGCCACGCTCAAACGCATCGAGCAGCGCCCCGGCGAAGTGATCCTCCACCCCGCCAACAGCGAGATGGAGCCCATGCGCTTTCGCCCCGACCAGGTGCGGATCCAGGGCGTGCTGGTGGGCCAGATGCGGCGTTACCGCTGAACGCCGTCAGGAGTAGTAGATATATTTCTCCAGCTGTTCGATGACGAACTGCTGCTCGTCGATGATGTCCTTGACGATGTCGCCGATGGAGACCAACCCCACCAGACGCCCCTCTTCCACCACGGGGAGGTGCCGCACCCGCCGTTCCGTCATCAACGCCATGCATTCCGTCGTGGTGGTGTCGGGGTGGACCACCAGCAGACTTCCGCTCATCACCTCGCCCACGGGCGTCTGTCGGGAGCTCTTGCCCTCCAGCGCCACCTTGCAAGTGTAGTCCCGCTCGGAAAAGAGCCCCACCGGCCTTCCCTGCTCCACCACCACCAGCGACCCGACCCCGAGATCGGCCAGCCGCCGAATCGCCTCGAACACCGTCTCTCCCGGAGAAACGGTGTACACCTCTCCCCCTTTCTGTCTGAGAATGTCACGGACGGTCTTCATACTCGCCTCCCCGGCTGCTTCCCATGGCCGCGACCCGCCACCCGGGGCGGATTTCGACCCGACTTGCTCCAAGAATAGACCATTTGGCCGATTTTTCCCGGCAGCCCCCGCGCGCGAGTCGTGAATTGTCCGCAAGCATGTCTCGCTTCCCGCGCCAAGCTCAGATTACTGTGGGAGGCCAGCAAGCGTAGGGTGACATCCGGATAGGCCCGACTGAACCGAGCGAACATCGGCATGAAAACGGCAGTGGCCATATTGTCCACTGCCGTAACCCGCAGAGGACCGGAAAGCTTCAGATCAGCCCCCGAGCGGGCACCATGGTCTAACCCACCGCCGAGTGCAATGGCTTCTTTTCGGGGCCAATCTCCATCTTCCGCCGCAGGGAGGCGCTGCCGCCTCCCCGAAGCCTTCGTGCCCGGCTATCCGGCCTGGGTGTGGCGCCTGAAACCCGGTGGGGCGACTGGGGTCATCGTGTTTGTATCCTGAGGCAGGCACCGATCCAGAGGTTTATACCCATCACTGGTCGGACAAGCTGCGCCAGGTCAACTTGCAAGGCCATGAGCCTTACGGTGTTTTCAGGTTCATCCCCACGGGCGTGGGGAACACTCGAACAAGGCCCGCAGCCACAGCCATCGGCATTGCACGCCGGTCAATCGCCGTTGGCGCTGGCGGCCGGGCAGGGCGGCGCATTCACCCCGGCACAGCAGCAAGTGGAGAATCTCGTCGATGCCAGCGTCAATGGCGCGCCGTCGCCGATCGGCGAAGACCGACTCAAAGCGATCATCGCCAAGGCGAAAAGCCCCGAACATCTGGATGAACTGCTGGCCCAGGAGGCCGCCGGCGCCGACCCAGCCGCCTACCGGCAACTCCTCGAACGCGCCCTGTTCGCCGCGGATGTACTCGGCTACGTCAAGGCCGATCAGCGGGAGGCTTGACCGGCGTGTCATCCAACAGCAACTGCCCAGGATGCAACCCCATCGCTGCGGCCAGCCGGTGCAGCGTGGCGCGTCGCGGCCTGGAGCCGCCACGCTCGATGCGCGCCACCGACGACTGCTTCATGCCTGCCAGCCGGGCCACCTCCGCTTGGGTCAGGCCCAAATGCTCGCGCCAGGCGGCTACCAGCGAGACGCCGTCCAGCACATGCCGCTCCACCACCTCCTGCGGAATGCCCTGCTCGCGGACCTGCGCCGCCCGCCAGGCCTCGACCATCTCCTGGAAGCGATCCCACGGCACCACCGCAAAGACCGGCTTGCCGTCCTGCTCGATCACTTGGAAATCAGTACGTGCGTTCATCGCGTTTTTTCACCTCCTCGATGCTGACGATGCGGGCGTGATCCAGCACATCGAACAACACCCGGTAATTTCCCACCCGCAGGCGGTAGCCGTAGTGGTGGTTCCTCAGCGCCTTGATGCCGGTCACCTTCGGGAATTCGGACAAGGTGCGGGCCGCTTGAACGATGCGCTGGCGGGCCTGCGGGTCCTACAGTTTGGTCAGCTGCTTCAGCGCCTTGGGGGTTCAGATCACGTCCACAATTTTATTATAACAAAATATAACTTTTACACAATAACGTTTGACACCCATGTCCACCGGGACCACGCTTACCCCGTCACCGCAAAATCGGTGGCCGGGATTGGCGTTCCGAAGCACTGGCGCACCACGCGCCATCCGAGTGCGTTTTTTGTGCCCGCTCAATGGCGGAGTGCGTGGGGGGCCGCAAGGCCCGCCGGTCCCAGTGCCCGGCACGCCAACCCGCGCATCCCGCCACCCTTTCGTTTGGCGTCGAAAGCGTGGCGGTTCTCGAACCTCAGCACTGGAGAACCGACATGACCCAAGCACTCACCGTCCTCAACACCGACATCCGCATGAACCACCCCGGGGCATTCCGGAAATCGTTTTCCTTGAGTCAGGCCGCCTTGGCTGACTCTTTCTGATGGCGATAATACATCGCCTCCAACCCTGCCGATCGGCTCCAGCAGCCAGCGGCGAATGAACCAGTCGATCCATTCCAGCGCGGCATGCTCGACGGCATCGAGTGTCCGCTATGACCCGCATCGGCGAATGATCTGGGTCTTGATGATCGTTCCCGCCAGGGCGTTGTCGTACGAATCTCCTACGCTGCCAACGGATGACTCGACGCAGCCACCGATCCGCCGGGCGAAGACATCGATGACAAAGACCACGAAGACCATACCCACCCAGATGGCGACAGAGGTAAAGTCCACCTCCCACAACTGATTCGGTCGCTCCGTCCGGAACCGGCGCTGCACAAGGTCTCCGGGGAATATCTCTTGTTCGTGTTCATGCCCGCGAGGGTGCCGAACCAATCGAATTTCAAAACGATCGGAACGTCAGACAAAAGCCAGCCCGAAGCTAGCCTCCACCATGCATTCAAAACGGCAATCCACCCGGCGGCATGCCGCCGCCGGGGAAACGCCCTTTCATGCCCCGCATCATCTTCGCCAGGCCGCCGCCCTTCATCTTCTTCATCATCTTCTGCATCTGGGCGAACTGCTTGAGCAGGCGGTTGATGTCCTGAACCTGGGTGCCGGAACCCTTGGCGATGCGGCGCTTGCGCGAGCCCTTGATGATCTGCGGAAAGGTCCGCTCCTGGGGGGTCATGGAGTCGATGATGGCGATCATCTTGCGGATCTCCTTGTCGCCGGCCTGGGCCTTCACCGCATCGGGCACTTGGTTCATGCCCGGCAGCTTGTCCATCAAGCTGGCCACGCCGCCCATCTTGGCCATCTGCTCCATCTGCTCCTTGAAATCGGCCAGGGTGAAGCCCTTGCCCTTGTGGATCTTCTTGGCCAGTTTGGCGGCCTTCTCCTGGTCCACCTTCTGGCTGATCTCCTCCACCAGCGAGACCACGTCGCCCATGCCGAGGATGCGCGAGGCGATGCGGTCGGGATGGAAGGGTTCCAGCGCGGTGCTCTTTTCACCGGTGCCCAGAAATTTGATCGGCTTGCCGGTGATCTTGCGAATGGAGAGCGCCGCCCCTCCGCGGGCGTCGCCGTCCACCTTGGTGAGCACCACGCCCGTGAGGGGCAGCGCCTCGTGGAAGGCGCGGGCGGTGTTGGCGGCATCCTGGCCGGTCATGGCGTCCACCACGAAGAGGGTCTCCACCGGGTTTAGGGCCTTTTCCAGCGCCTGAATCTCGGCCATCATCTCCTGGTCGATGTGCAGGCGGCCGGCGGTGTCCACGATGAGCACGTCGAAATGGCCTTTGCGCGCGGCGTCCAGCGCCGCCTTGGCGATCTTCTCCGGTTTCTGCCCTGGATCGCTGGGGAAGAACTCCACCCCCACCTCGGCTGCCAGGGTCCGGAGCTGGTCGATGGCGGCGGGGCGGTAGACGTCGGCGCTCACCACCATCACCTTCTTCTTCTGCTGCTCCTTGAGCAGCCGCGCCAGCTTGCCCACGCTGGTGGTCTTGCCCGAGCCCTGGAGCCCCGCCATGAGAATCACCGCCGGCGGCTGGGCGCGCAGATTGAGCCCTTCGCCGGCCTCGCCCATCACTTTGATCAGCTCGTCGTTGACGATCTTGACCAGCGCCTGGCCGGGCGTGAGGCTCTTCATCACTTCTTCGCCGAGGGCTTTCTGTTTCACCTCCTCGACGAACTCCTTGACCACCGGCAGGGCCACGTCGGCCTCCAGCAGCGCCATGCGCACTTCGCGCAGCGTCTCCTTGACATTCTCTTCGGTGATGCGGCCCCGGCCACGCAGGTTCTGCACCACGCGGCCCAGGCGGTCGGAAAGATTCTCGAACATGACGGTCAAATCCCCGTTCAGGCGATGGAAAACGATTATACAGGGTGGGATGGGATCGGACGGCCGCGCGCAAAGATCCGGGAGAAACGCTGCCCGTTCCCCCGGATCAACGGGCGCCGCAGCGCAGCAACTCGCCGTAGAGCGCGTTCAACAAGTCCCTGGGCGTCACCATGCCCGTCAAGCGCCCTTCTTCATCCACCACCGGCAGATGGTGGACGCCTGCGGAGAGATAGATGGGAAAGAGATCCATCACATGCTGATCCTCGCGCACCGTCACCACCTTGCGCGTCATCAGGTGGCCGGAGTATTCGGGCTTGTCGGTGTGCAGTCCGGGCGAAGGTTTGAGAAACCGGCGTAACCGCTCGGCCAGCGGCGCTTCGCCGGGAGCTTTCACCTGCTCGAGAAAATCGGCGATGGTGAGAATGCCGATCACATGGCGGCGCTGGTCCACCACCGGCAGCGCGCGCACCTTCAACGCGGCCATCTTGCGCCAAGCCGCCTCCACGGGGGTGTCGTACTCCACGGCGGCGGGGTTCCCGGTCATGATGTCCCGGCACGAGAGGGTGCCCAGTTCACGCCGCGCCGCATGGGCGGCGGTGAGCTCGATGATGGCGCGCAGATCCGACACCGACAAGTCGATGTACTCGCCCAGCTCGCGCATGGCGTAATCGAGATCCTCGGGCGCCACCCCCAGTCCCGCCACCACCTTGCCGACATCGGGTCCGGAAGAGACGGCGGGCTTGCGCAGCTTTTCCGGATAACGCCGGTTGGGCAGCCAGTTGTTGATGAAGAGCGCCCAACTGCCCATCACCACCACGTTGATCAATACCGGCGTCACCATGTACTGGTAGCCCAGCGCGTGGACCGTGGAACTGCCCACCACGGCGCTCAAGGCGGTGGCGCCGCCGGGCGGATGGAGGCAGCGGGCGATATACATCGCCGAGATGGCGATGCCCACCGCGAGCGCCGCCGCGATGACGGTCTCCGGCACCAGTTTGGCCACGGTGATTCCCAGAAAGGCGGAGATGAGATGCCCTCCGACGAAGTTCCAGGGCTGGGAAAGGGGGCCGTGGGGCACGGCGAAAAGCAGCACCGCCGAAGCCCCCATGGAAGCCACCACCCAGGGAAGGTCGCGCGGCGCCAGAAACCAGGCGCTCACCGCCATGATGAGGCCGATGCCCACCAAACCCGCCAGCCCGGAGACCAGCTTCTCGCCGAGAGGCACGGTGTCGGGGTCGGGCAGGAAAGCGTTCAGCAACCGGTTCTTCGAAAGCATCGCGAAAAACGTCCAGGCAAAGGAAAAGCGGATCGTAACAGATTCGGAGACGGCGCCAGGACGCTCCGCAAATCGGAACCCGAGGCTGATTCGAGGCTCGTCGGCGAATGCCACCACGGCCGCCGTGGCGGCTATACTGCATCGAATCATGACCATGAAAGAGCGCTTGCAATCCCTGTTCCGGGTGGACGAGGAGTATCGGCTCGCCAGCCGCCTCTTTCTCAAGGCGTTGGCGTTGATCTATCTGGCCGCCTTCGTCTCCCTCGCTCCGCAGATCAGCGGCCTCGCGGGCCGGGAAGGCATTCTCCCCTTCCATCTCTATCTCGACCAGGCGCTGCGCGATCACGGGCTTCTGGCGCTGCTCCAGATCCCGGTGCTCTTCTGGTTGAACGCTTCCGACGCGGCGCTGGAAGGGGCGGCCTGGAGCGGTGCCGCGCTCTCCATCCTGCTCTTTTTCGGCCGCTGGGAACGAGGAAATCTGATCCTGCTCTTTCTTCTCTATCTCTCCCTCTATCGGGCGGGGCAGGTCTTCATGAACTTCCAGTGGGACACCCTGCTGCTGGAAGCGGGGCTGCTGGCGGTCTTCCTCCAGCGGGCTCCCACCCGACTGGCGCTTCTTCTCTACCACTGGCTGCTGTTCCGGCTGCGCTTCATGTCGGGCTTCTTCAAGCTGGCCACGGGCGACCCGTCGTGGCGCCATTTCACCGCCCTGGACCACTATTTCGAGACCCAGCCCCTGCCCCACGCCGGCGCCTGGTTCGCCCATTGGCTGCCCGAATGGCTGCACCGCGCGGGCGTGGGCTTCACCTTCTTCTCCGAGCTGGTGGTTCCCTTCTTCATCTTTCTGCCCCGCCCCTTCCGCCTCGCCGCGGTGGCTGTCACTCTGGCGATGCAGGCGATGATCCTGGCCACTTCGAATCACAATTTCTTCAACCTGCTCACCATCGCGCTCTGCCTTCTCTTGCTCGACGACAAGGTGCTGGCGCGGTTGCTCCCGAAAGGCTTGCGCCGGCGCCTCCATCGCAAGTCGCCGCAGACGCCCCTTTTCGGCCATCGGGCGGCGCTGCTGGGGGTGGCCGTGGTGCTGGTGCTCTCCAGCCTCTCGGGGTTCTACGCCTTCGCCACCGGCCGCCACCCGCCGGCGCCGCTGGAGGCGCTGCGCAAGGGCGCCCAGAATTTCGGCGTGGGCGTGGTCTATCACGTCTTTCCGAACATGCAGACCGAACGCCAGGAGCTCATCGTCGAAGGGTCGAACGATGGCAAGAGCTGGAAGCCCTACCGTTTCCGCTACAAGCCGCAGGCGCTGGACGAACGCCCCCCGTTCATCGTGCCCCACCAGCCGCGGCTCGATTGGCTGATGTGGTTTGTTCCCACTCAGCATCCGCTGCAGCTCTACTGGTTCGGGGAGTTCATGTATTCCTTGGAACGGGGGTCCAAGCCGGTGTTGAAGCTGCTCGCCCACAACCCCTTCCCGGATGGTCCGCCCAGATATCTGCGGGTGACCGCCTGGCGCTATCGCTTCACCACGCCGGAGGAGCGCCGGAAAACGGGCCGCTGGTGGCACCGGGAATACCTGGGGATCTTCCCCATGGTGCCGCCGCGAAAACCGTGAAAAAAAATCCGAGGGGCGGGCGGACCGGGAGAGCGGGAGCGCACCCGGCCCCTTATCGGCCGGCTCCCGCTCGACCCTCTCCTGCGGAACGGCCGAGGCGATGGAGCGCCGTCCGCCATCCGGCGCAGGCCTCGGGGTGACGGCGGATGGCGGCGACGATGCGCTCCACCCAGGGCGACTCCGCACACGGAACCGGCGGAGAGGCGCCGCGGCCGAAATTGTCGTCCATGTTGTCGAGAAAGCGGCGGATCTCCTCCACCGCCACGCCGGCGCCGGCGTGGCCGTGCCACCACCGATCCGGATCCTCCAGACACCGCCGGATGGCGGCCAGCCGGCCCACCACCTCCCGCCGCCGCTCGCCGTAGCGTCGCGCCAGCTCTTCGAACACCGCCTCCACCACCTCCCGCACCCGCGGCTCGCCGGGCACCTTCTCGGGATACCCCAGGTCGGTGAGCCGCTCCACGCTGAACAACATGAGATCGCCGTGAAACTGGCGCTCGATCTCTCCGGCGAGGTCCACCTTTCCGCGGCGCCGTTCCACTCCCGGCCGGAACTCGGAAGCGCCCCTCTCCTCCAGCGTGCGCTTGTGCATCAAGGGCAGATTGGCCGACAGGAAACCATCTCCCTCCTGGGTGCGCAGCAGTCTTCCCAATACCGGTCCCGCCATGCGCAAGCCCAGATCCGCGAAAGGGATGAAATGGAGCAACCCTTCGGCGGAGACCGCATAGTTGCCGGTGTAGACGGTACGGGCCGGCTGCAGGCTCTCCATCACCGGCCGGTGGCGATAACAGGTGAGACGCGTCGGATGCTCCCCATCGAAGAAACGGTCCAGGCGCCTGGCGAACTCCCGCAGCACCTCGAGCTGATCGTGCGCCCCCCGCAGAGGACAGGGAAAGGAGTGGGGGCGCGACGCCTGGCGAAAACCGAAAAGATCGGCCATGTCGTGGTAGGCGGCGCCCTCCGCGCCCGGGGAGACGTCGTGAAAGCCGCAAGGATCGTCGGCCGCCCCCTCGCCCACCCGTTGCAGAAAGGCGAGAAGATCTTCGAGCAGATTGCCGGCCATGACCGCAGGCGCCACCGGCGGATCGCCCACCACCTTGCCGGTGACCACCACCGGCCGGTGGAGGGAAAAGATGCGGTCCAGATGGTGGAAATAGTTCACCGCCATCCACCGCCGCGCCCCCGACGCGTCGCAATGGAGCACTTCGAAACTCTCGTCGCTGTCCACGAAAAGAAACAGCGACCGCGGCTCCGCCACCGCCATCCGGGCCAGATGGAGATAGACCAGATTGCGCATGCGCGAGGCGCCCTTGCGCCCCAGATCGGCGAGAGGGAGCGCGCCGAGGGCCGGCTCCAGCCGGGGGTCCTCCGGAAGCTCGTCGAGCAGCCGGCGCTGGGCGTGGGGATGGAAATGGATCACTTCCAGCCCTTGTTGGCCGAACCGCGCGGCCAGATCGGCGTGGCGCCGGATGGACGCGGAATCCCCGCTGTCGTCCGCCACCACCACCCTCACCGCCGGATAGCGACCCTGCCGGACGCCCCCGTATTCGAAAGCGCGACACAAGGCCAGCAGACTTTGTAGGCAGGCTTCCAACTGGCGCGGCCGGTCGGCCACCGGAATCACCACCACGAAACGGTGGCGCCGCTCCTCGCCGGCCAGGACGATCAGATGCTCATGCTCGCGGTGGAGCGCTTGCAGCCGCTCCAGTTCCTCCTCCGTGGCGCCCTCTTCCCAGAAGAGCGCCTCGGCCAGATCGAGAAGCTCTCCATAGAGTTCCAGGGTGCCGGCGAGCCGGCACTGAGAAAGGCTGGCCGCCAGCCGCCGGCGCAGGTCGGCCACCCGCGGGTCATCGCCGCGACGATCGAAGAAAGCCCTGGCCTGCGCGAAAAAGCTGAAGCCCATCAGCGCCGGGTACGGTAGTCGGGAAAAGCGTCCTTGTCGATGACGATCTCGATGAGGTTGAGGCCCTCTTCCAGATCGAGCTCCTCGAAGAGCGCGTCCACCTCCTCCTCGCGTTCCACCCGGCGGTGTTCCATGCCAAAGGCTTCGGCCAGCAGCCGGAAATCGGGGTTGACGAAGTCGCAGTCGATGTACCGCCCGCCATATTGCTGGTACTGGTTCTTGCGGATCAATCCCATGGTGCCGTTGTTGAACAGCACCACGTTGAGGGGAATGCGATAGTTGCGCGCCGTCATCAGCTCCATGGCGCACATCTGAAAACCGCCGTCGCCGACGATGGCGAAAGCGGGCGCCTCTTGGACGAAGCGGGCGCCGATGGCGGCTGGAATGGCGTGGCCGAGGGAAGAGATCCCCGAGTTGGGAAAGTAGCGGTTGCGGGAGGAGACCTGAAAGAGATTCTGGGCGAAGATGATGTTGTCGTCGAACACCATCAGCGGCCCGGGGAAGCGCTCTTCCAGCCGTTCGAAGAAGCGGGCCACCAGGCCGAAGCCGGAGAGGAAATCGCGTCCCGCCTGCCGTTTGCCCTCGCCCGCCGGGCTCGGCGCGGCCTCGGGCTCCGGCCGGTCGCCCAACCGCCGCAGCACGCCCTCCAGCACCTCGGCGACGTCGCCGGCCAGCGCCACATCGGCGTGGAACGCCTTTTCGAGCTGGCCGGGGTCGCGGTCCACCTGCAACAGGATGCGGCCGTTCAGCAGCGCCTGATCCCAGGTGTAGCTGGTCCGCTCGTTGAAGCCGGCGCCGAGAAAGAGCAGCAGGTCCGCCCGCTCCAGAATGTGGCGCCGCGCGTGCCCACCCGAGGTGACCCCGAGGCTGCCCAGCGCCAGCGGCGACTCCTCGTCGATCACCCCCTTGGCCTTGAGGCTGCTGGCCACGGGGGCGTTCAAGCGGCGGCTGAGCCGCTCCACCAGCTCCTGAGCGCCGGCGCGGATGCAGCCGTAGCCGGCCACGATCACCGGGTGGCGCGCCGCCAGCAGATGCTCGCACAACCTTTCCAGCCGATCGCCGTCCAGGGCCCCTTTCGATTGGAGGGAGGGGACGGCGATCTCTTCGAGCCGCTGCTCTTCGATCCGCTCCCTCTGCACGTTGAAGGGAAAGCTGAGCAGCACCGGTCCGGGATCGCGGGAACGCAGGATGCGCGCCGCCTGCCCCAGCACGTTGGGCAGGTAGTCGGTGCGTTCCACCAGCCGGGCATAGCGGGTGATCCCTTGGAAGAGCGCCACTTGGTCGATGGCCCCGCCTTCGCCGGAACTCTCCTGCAACCCTCCCTTTCCGAAGATGTGGGTGGAGGTCTCGCCGGTGACGGCGAGCACCGGCAGCCGGTCGGCGTAGGCGTTGGCGATGCCGGTGACCAGATTGGTGGCGCCCGGTCCCGCGGTGGCGATGCAGGCACCGATACGCTCCGAGGCGCGAGCGTAGCCGCCGGCCATGAAGGCGGCCCCCTGCTCGTGCTTGGCCAGCACCGTATGGATGGAAGCGTGGTGCAGCGCGTCGTACACCGGCAGGATGTGTGCGCCGGGCATGCCGAAGATGTGCCGGATTCCCAGCCGCTCCATGAAACGGACGACAAACTCGCTGACGGGGATCTCCATGGAGGCGGCCGGCGGGGGAACGGATTGGCAGAGGATTATACCAAGAGAAAGCGATGGCCAATCGGCCGCCTTCACGGGGGCGGGAGAAACGGCCCTCGGGAGGGCGAAGGGCTCAAACCTTGGAGAAGAGCGGTCGGCGGCGGCGCCAGAACCGCCGGCGCATGGCCGGCCTCCATCGCCAGCGCCGGCCGTCGCACGGCTCCAACACCAGCTCTTCGCCCGCCTCCATGGCCGCCGCGATCCGCTTCTCGAGCCGCGCCAGAGCCCGCAGCCGGGCGTCGTCGTCGCCCCGGTCGCGCGCCCGTTCCAGCTGGCGGAAAAGAGCGAGCCGCACTCCCTGCGTCCGGGTCGTGGCCAGCCGTTCCAAGCCACGGGCCAGGCAGTCGCCATCGGCCTCCAGATCGGCGGGCCTGTGGCCCCGCGGTTCCGGCAAGCGGCCGCCTCCCTCGAACCAGAGGCCGTTCACCGGTGCTTCCAGGGAGTGGAACAGCATCTGGGTCTCGTTGAGCAGGCCGCGCCAGAATCGGGCCTGCTCCCCGCTGGGCATGGAGTCGTAGAGGTTCTTTCCCCGAGCTTCGCGCAGCGGGACGAAAACCGCCTCCACCGGCCGTGGGGTGAAAAGAAACCAGTGGCCCGGCGCCGGTATCTTCAGCTCCAGGCCTTCGCCAGCGAAGTGTTCGTTGAACCGCTGCCGACAGGACTCCGCCAGCGCGGCGGTGATGTCGCCTTCCTCCAGGGGGAAGAGCAGCAGCCGGTCGCGATCGGCGCGGTAGTGGACGGGGTGGACCCGAAGCACCCACCCTGGCGGGGCCTCGCCGGTGAGGCCCAACCAGCAGATGGGCGCCGCGGCCCGTTGGTCGGCGGGGATTCCAAAGAGGTCGAAAAGGGCTGCTTCCCTGTCGGCCGGCCCCTCCGTTTGGTCCCCCCGCGCCACGAGCCGTTCCAGCGCCGGCAGGGAAAGCGACGGCGAAGCGTCGGGCCAGGGGTCGAAGAGCGCGGGAACGATGAAATGCTGCATGGCCCGCCCCGGCGGCCGATCCGGTGGACGCCGGCTCAGAGATTCCCCAGGATCGCCTCCTTCACCGCCGCCAGCTCCGCCTCGATGACGATGGGTTCGCCGCTGCACTGCCGGATGGCGGTGTCGGGATCCTTGAGCCCGTTGCCGGTGAGCGTGCAGACCACCTTGCTCCCTTCGGGGATCTTCCCGGAGCGGATGTCGCGCATGGCGCCCGCCAGCGAGGTGGCCGAGGCGGGCTCGCAGAAGATCCCCTCCCGTTCCGCCAACAGCTTCTGGGCGGCGAGAATCTCTTCGTCGGTGCACTCGTCGAACCAGCCACCGGACTCCTTTTGGGCGTTCCAGGCCTTGTCCCACGACTGCGGATGGCCGATGCGGATGGCGGTGGCCACAGTCTCGGGGTTGTCCACCGGCCCGCCGCGCAGGAAGGGAGCGGAGCCCGCCGCCTGGTACCCCACCATCACCGGCGCCGAGTTGACGATGCCGTGGTCACGGTATTCGCTGTAGCCCTTCCAGTAAGCGGTGATGTTGCCCGCGTTGCCCACCGGCAGGCAGTGGTAGTCGGGGGCCGATTCCAGCTCCTCGACGATCTCGAAGGCGGCGGTCTTCTGCCCTTCGATACGGAAGGGGTTGATGGAGTTGACGATGGTCACCGGCGCCTCTTTGGCCACCTCTTTCACCAGGCGCATGCCGTCGTCGAAGTTGCCCTTGAGCTGAATGGTGACCGCGCCGTACATCATGGTCTGGGCCAGTTTGCCCATGGCGATCTTGCCCTCAGGAATGAGCACGAAGGCGGCGATGCCGGCACGCGCGGCGTAGGCCGCCGCCGAGGCGGAGGTGTTTCCCGTGGAGGCGCAGATCACCGCCTGGCTGCCCTCCTCCACCGCCTTGGTCACCGCCATGGTCATGCCGCGATCCTTGAAGGAGCCGGTGGGGTTGAGCCCCTCGTATTTCACGTAGATGTCCACCTCGCGACCCAGCTCGCGGGGGATGTTGTTGAGGCGGATCAGGGGCGTGTTGCCCTCGCCCAGGCTGATGATGCGGGTGTCGTCGGAGACCGGCAGGCGGTCGCGGTATTTGTTGATGAGTCCGGTGTAACGGGGACGGAATGGCATGATGATCGTCTCTGTGTTGCTTCCGATGAAATGGGGCGGGACGCCGCGCCTCCTCCCTAAGGAGGACCGCGCTTTTCCCGACGCCCCGATTCTACTTCGCCACGATGGGCAAGGCGCGAGCCACCGTCAACGCCAATGGTTCAACCGAGCTGCTCCACCCGGATGCGCGCCACCGGCCCGGTGACCACCTCCAGCGCCTCCATCGCCTCGATGGCCCGGTTCATGCGCCCCTCCTCCACCGCATGGGTGAGCATCACCAAAGGCACCTGGGCCTCGCCCTCGGCGGGTTCCTGCTGTTTGATCGCCTCGATGCTGATGCCCGCGTCTCCAAGGATGCCGGTGAGCCGCGCCAACACTCCCGGCTTGTCTTTCACGGTGAGGCGCAGATAGTAGGCGGTGACCACCTGCTCCATCTCCAACACCGGCAGGTCGGAAAGCTCGTCGGGCTGGAAGGCGAGGTGCGGCACCCGGTTTCCGGGGTCGGTGGTGAGCGTGCGGGCGACGTCGATGATGTCCGCCACCACCGCCGACGCCGTGGGCAGGGAGCCGGCCCCCGCGCCATAATAGAGGGTGGGCCCCACGGCGTCCCCCTGCACCAGCACGGCGTTCATCACGCCGTCCACATTGGCGATGAGCCGCCGCTCGGGAATCAGGGTGGGATGCACCCGCAGCTCGATGCCCCGGTCGGTCTTGCGCGTCACCCCCAGGTGCTTGATGCGGTAGCCGAACTCCTCGGCGTAGGCCACGTCCTGCGGCTCGATGCGGGAGATTCCTTCGGTGTAGCACTTGTCGAACTGCAGGGGGATGCCGAAGGCCAGAGAGGCGAGAATGGTGAGCTTGTGCGCGGCGTCGATCCCCTCCACGTCGAAGGTGGGATCCGCCTCGGCATAGCCCAGCGCCTGCGCCTCCTTGAGCACCTCCTCGAACTGACGCCCCTTGTCGCGCATCTCGGTGAGGATGAAATTGCCGGTGCCGTTGATGATGCCGGCGATCCACTGGATGTGGTTGGCCGCCAGCCCTTCGCGCAGCGCCTTGATGATGGGAATGCCACCGGCCACCGCCGCCTCGAAGGCCACGGTGACTCCTTGCCGCTGCGCGGCGGAAAAGATCTCGTTGCCGTGCAATGCGATGAGCGCCTTGTTGGCGGTGACCACCTGTTTGCCATTGTCGATGGCCTGCAGCACCAGCTCGCGGGCCGGCGAGTAGCCGCCGATCAGCTCCACCACGATCTCCACTTCGGGGTCGTTCACCACCTCGAAGGCGTCGTCGGTGAGTCGGACCTCTTCCAATCCATCCAGGGCCTCGGGGTCGTAATGGCGCGCCGCGGCGTGCACCACGCGGATGTCGCGCCCGGCGCGACGGCTGATCTCGGCGGCGTTGCGGTGCAACACGTTGAGCGTGCCGCCTCCCACGGTTCCCAGGCCCAGCAATCCTACTTTCACCGGTTCCAATTCTTTTTCTCCTGTGTTGCCGTTGAATGCCCCAAAGCCGAAGCCGAACTCAGAGCAGTCCGTCCCGCCGGAACATTTCGCGGATGCCGCGGATCGCCTGGCGGGTGCGGTGCTCGTTTTCGATGAGCGCGAAGCGCACATGGGTGTCGCCATATTCTCCGAAGCCGATGCCGGGAGAGACCGCCACCTTGGCCTCCTTCAGCAGCTTCTTGGAAAACTCCAGCGACCCCATGCCCCGGTAAGGCTCTGGAATGGGCGCCCAGACGAACATGGTGGCCTTGGGGCGCCCCACCTTCCAGCCCACGTTGTTGAGGCCGTCGCACAAAGTGTTGCGGCGCGACTGGTACATGTCGCGGATCCGGGCCACGCACTCCTGCGGCCCCTCCAGCGCGGTGATGGCCGCCACCTGGATGGGGGTGAACATGCCGTAGTCGAGATAGGACTTGATTCTCGCCAACGCCGCCACCAGCGTTTCGTTGCCGCTCATGAAACCGACCCGCCAACCCGGCATGTTGTAACTCTTGGAGAGGGAGAAGAACTCCACGGCGATGTCCAGCGCCCCCGGCACCTGCAGGATGGAGGGCGCTTCGTAGCCGTCGAAGACGATGTCGGCGTAGGCCAGATCGTGAATCACCCAGATGTTGTGCTCCTTGGCGATCTCCACCACCTTCTCGAAGAAATCGAGATTCACGCACTGGGTGGTGGGATTGCCGGGAAAGTTGAGCACCAGCATCTTGGGACGGGGCCAGGAGTCCTTGATCGCCTCCTCCAGCTTGCCGAAGAAATCCACCCCCTCCACCAGCGGCACATGGCGCACGTCGGCGCCGGCGATCACGAATCCCCATGGATGGATGGGATAGGCGGGGTTGGGCACCAGCACCGAATCGCCCGGCCCCAGGCAGGCGAGCGCGAGATGGGCCAGCCCCTCCTTGGAACCGATGGTGACGATGGACTGGGTCTCCGGATCCAGCTCCACGCCGTAGCGTTCCTCGTACCAGTTGCACATGGCCCGGCGCAGGCGGGGAATTCCCTTGGAGAGGGAATAGCGGTGGGTATCCTTGCGCTGGGCCGCTTCGCAAAGCTTCTCCACGATGTGCCGGGGCGTGGGCTGGTCGGGATTGCCCATGCCGAAATCGATGATGTCCTCACCGCGCGCCCGCGCCTTGGCTTTCAGTTCGTTGACGATGGCGAAGACATAGGGCGGCAGCCGCTTGATGCGGCGAAACTCTTCCATCTCTGTGGCGGGCACGGACGAACCTCGGATAGAGCGCGAATCGGGCAAAACGGGTAAAGTACAGGAGCCCTCTGTAAAATTCAATCCGCCATGAAATTCACCGCCGATCTCATCGACAGCCCCTGGCTCGTCCGGGCCTACGAGCCCGGCTGCATCCGCGTGGGGGAGACCGAATGGCGACAGAGCATTCTGCTGATCCCCGGCCATCCGGTGCAGCCCTGGCCGGTCACCGATCTCGACGCGATGGAGCCCGGCCTTCTCCAAGGCATCCTCGACCACCGCCCCGACCTGGTGCTCTTCGGCACCGGCGAGCGGCAGCGCTTTCCCCGACCCGCGCGCCTGGCGCCCCTCGTCGAAGCGGGAATCGGTCACGAAGTGATGGACACCGCCGCCGCCTGCCGCACCTTCAACATCCTGCTGGGAGAGGAGCGCCCGCTGGTGGCGGCGTTGATTCCCTGATCCTGGGGGCGCGCACAAAAAAGCCGGCTTCCAGCCGGCAATGACGGTACGGTTCTACCGGAACTCAGCCGGGGGAACCACCTCCCCCCGCGCCGCCTCCGGACATGACCGTAATCTCCTCCATTTCCATCCCTTGGTACAAACTTTTTTTCTTGCGGAAGCCTGACCGGCCTCTTCTGTGATTCTCGAGACACGCAACGAATGCGGTCATCACTCCTCCTCCTCTCGCTAAATGGTCACGCCGCCCCGAAAAACCTCCGTGAAATCGGGTAGGAACGACTTTTTGTGAGGTCGATTTCGATTCTAGTGGGCGATCCCGAAATTTACTTGATCCAGATCAACATTGTTCAGCCCATTCATTGAGAATAGTCATTGACACCTCTACCGCAGCCGACCCACGATCGGCGCGAAGGCAGAGGAAACGACGAAGAAAAGGCGGCTCAGTGTCCGCCGCCCTTGAGAGCGGTCACCAGTCCTTCGCACACCTCTTTGGCGTCGCCGAAGATAAGGGAACAGTTGTCCTGGTAATAGAGGAGGTTCTCCACGCCCGAATAGCCGGGTCGCATGGAACGTTTGATCACATAGACGTGACGCGCCTTGCCCACTTCCAGAATGGGCATGCCGTAGATGGGACTGGAAGGATCGCTCTTGGCCGCGGGGTTGGTGACGTCGTTGGCGCCCACCACCAGGGCCACATCCGCGGTGGCGAACTCCGGATTGATCTCGTCCATCTCGAAGACGTGATCGTAGGGGATGTCCGCCTCGGCAAGCAGCACGTTCATGTGGCCGGGCATGCGCCCCGCCACCGGATGGATGGCGAATTTCACCTCCACCCCCTTCTCCTCGAGCAGTTCCATCAGCTCTTTCAGCGCATGCTGCGCTTGCGCCACCGCCATGCCGTAACCGGGAACGATGATCACCTTGTCGGCGTCCTCCATCCAATAGATGGCATCTTCCACCGAAGCGGCCTTCACCCCCTTCTGAGCCGCGGCGGCCATGGCGCTGGGGGCTTCGCCCTCCTCGCCGCCAAAGCCCCCGAAGACCACGTGGAGGATGGAGCGGTTCATGGCGCGGCACATGATGTAAGAGAGGATGGCGCCGGAAAAACCCACCAGGGCGCCGACGATGATGAGCAGATTGTTGCCCAAGGTGAAGCCGGTGGCCGCCGCCGCCCAACCCGAGTAGCTGTTGAGCATAGAGATGATCACCGGCATGTCGGCGCCGCCGATGGGAATGATGAGGGTGAAGCCGAGCACGAAGGCCAGCGCCGTCATCACCACCAGTGCCCAAAGGCTCTGGTTCACGCCGAACCACACCGCCAGGCCCACCGTCACCAGCCCCAGCAGCGCGTTGAGAAGATGCTGCCCCGAGAAGACCACCGGCGCGCCGGAGAGGATCCCCTGCAGCTTGCCGAACGCGATCACCGACCCCGAGAAGGTGATGGCGCCGATGACGATGCCGGCGGAGAGCTCGCCCATGAGCACCGGCGTCAGCCCTCCGCTCTCCACCCTGTTGAGGTAGGTGCCGAGCGCCACCAGCACGGCGGCCAGACCGACGAAACTGTGCAACGCTGCCACCAGTTGGGGCATGGCGGTCATCTGCACGCGCGCCGCCAGCACCGCGCCGATGACGCCGCCGATGGCCACGCCGGCGACGATGAAGCCGTAGGAGTCCACCTCCTTGCCCGCCAGGGTGGCGCCGATGGCGATGAGCATGCCGAGCATGCCAAAGAGGTTTCCCCGCCGGGCGCTGGCCGGGTGGGTCAGCCCCTTGAGGCCGAGAATGAATAGAACCGCGGCGAGCAGATAGGCCAGCGCCTGGGTGTTTGCGGTGATTTCCATGTCGCGCCCTTACTTCTTCTCTTTTTTCTTGAACATGGCGAGCATCCGGTTGGTGACCAGAAAGCCGCCGAAGACGTTGATGGAAGCGAGCAGCACGGCGATGAAACCCAACGCCTTGGCGGTGGCGCCGGCCGAACCGGCTCCGGTCACCAGCAGGGCGCCGACGATGACGATGCCCGAGATGGCGTTGGTGAGCGCGACCAGGGGGGTGTGGAGGGCCGGCGTGACGCCCCAGACCACGAAATAGCCCACGAAGCAGGCCAGTACGAAAACATAAAGCGCAACCAGTGTGTCGGGCATGACTCTTCCTCCGGCGTCGATTCACTCGGGGGGCGCCACCAGCGCGGCGGCGGTGATCTCGTCTTCGGCCAGATCCTTCAAATGCGGGCCATCGTCGCTCTCTTCGAACATGATGCCCAGCAGATTGGCGACGTTGTTGGCGTAGAAAGTGCTGGCATCGCCGGCCATCATGGAGGGGTAGTTGGTGTGACCCACCAGGACCACGCCGTGCTTGCGCACCACCTTGTCCGCCTCCGTGAGTGGGCAGTTGCCGCCGTTGGCCGCCGCCAGATCGACGATCACCGATCCCTCGCGCATGCGTTTGACCACCGACTCGGTCACCAGAATCGGAGCCGGTCTGCAGGGAATGAGCGCCGTGGTGATGATGACGTGGGCTCTGGCCAACTCGTCCGCCAGCATCTCCTGCTGCCGGGCCCTGGCCTCTTCGGACAGCTCGCGCGCATAGCCGCCCGCGCCGCTCCCCTCTTCGCCGAGGTCGAGATCGATGGGCTTGGCTCCCAGCGATTCGATCTGTTCGCGGGTCTCCGGACGGATGTCGTAGGCGTACACCTCGGCGCCGAGGCGCCGGGCCGTGGCGATGGCCTGGAGGCCGGCCACCCCAACGCCCAGCACCACCACCCGGGCGGGCTTGACCGACCCCGCGGAGGTCATCATCAAGGGAAAGAAGCGGCCGTACCGCGCCGCTGCTTCGATGACCGCCCGGTAGCCGGCGATGTTGCTCTGCGAGGAGAGCGCATCCATGGATTGCGCCCGCGAGATGCGCGGAATGCGCTCCATGGCCAGCGGACGGATGCCCCGTTCGAACATCGCCAGGAGCACCTCGTCCTTCTCGTCGCAGGTCTCCAGGAAACCGATGTGGAGCGCGCCCTCCTTCATGCGCGCCACCTCCTCCAGCGAAGGCTTGCGCACCTTGACGACCAGGTCGGCGGCGAAGGCGGCCTCCCCATCGACGATCTCCACCCCGGCGGCCAGATAGTCGTCGTCGTGGTAGCCCGCCTCCAGCCCGGCCCCCTGCTGCAGGCGCAACTCGAACCCCTTGCCGCGGAGCCTCCTGGCCACGTCCGGCGACATGGCCACCCTCGCCTCTCCCGGGAAAGTCTCTTTGGGAATCCCGATAATCATGTGGCAGTGCCTTGAACTCCGATGGACAGCCGAGAACGTGGCCGCGCATTATCCCACAAAACGGGTGATCGTGGACCACCCGCCACCGCCGTCACAATCGCCGCGCTCGCGAAAGCACGGCCATGGCGAGAAGGAAGGCCACGGGGGGGAAGAACACGATGCCGGCCGGCGGCAGATCGAAGACGATCACCGCGTAGTAGAACCCCTTGCTCGCCAGATAGAAGACGGCGCCCAGCACCGCGCCCAAGAAGACGTGCTCCCCCACGTTGGCCCGCCGGTGACGGCCGGTCACCAAGGGCACGGCCAGCAGCATCATCGCCAGCATGGTGAGCGGCGTGGCCAGTTTGTTCCAGAACGCCAGCGCCACCTCCAGCGCTCGCTGACCGGCCGCGCGCAGCGCCCGCAAGCGTCCGTAGAGCTGCCAGGCGGACTGCAACCGTGGCTGGATGAGCGCCACGCTGAGCATCTCCGGATCCACCACCGAACGCCACTCCAGAGTGTCGAAGCGGCGCGTGGCGACGCGCCGGCCCAGCGTGCTCTGCCGGACCCGATGCAGCTTCCACCGCCCTTCCTCGAAAGCGCCGCTCGCGGCGTAGGTCATCGCCGTCACCCGCCGGAAGCCGTCGAGCCGATAGATGCGCACCTCCTGAAGACGACCCTCGGGAGTGGCGCGCCGGATATTGACGATGGCGTTGCGATCTTTGATCCAGAAGCCGTAGCGGGAGTGGAAGGCGACCTGCCGGTTCAGCTTCTGCAGCCGATACTCCTGCCCCCACAGTTCCAGGGGAGGCCCCACCACCTCGCCCACCAGCACCAGCAGCAGAAACAGCGCCAAAGCCGCCTTGAACACCGACCCCATCAATTGGAGGGGCGACATGCCCGCCGCCTGCAGCGCCACCAGCTCCCGGTTCTTGTCCATGGAGCCGAGCACCAGCAGCGTGCCCACCAGGGCGGCGACCGGAAAGGATTCATAGAAGAAGCGGGGCAGCATGGTCGCCACCACCAGCAACACGTCCCCCAGCCGGTAGTCGCCCCGGCCGATTTCGCCGGACTCGTCCACCAGGGTGAGCACATAGCTCAACACCGAAATGGCCAAGAGGGTGAGCAGCGTCGCCTTGGCCACACTGACCACGATGTAGCGGTCGATGCGCTTCACGGCCGCCTCGTCCCCCTTCTGCGCCAGCTCCCGAACCGATGGTCGTCAAGGTAGAGGAGCAGCAACCCGGCGGCGGCGGTGGCCGCCGGCACCCACCAGATTCCCAGCCACCGGGGCAGGGTGCCCGTGCCCATCCAATCCTCCGCCAGACGCAGCAGATTCACATAGAGCGCATAGAAGACCACGGCGACGACGAGGCGGCCATACACCCCCTGTCTCGGCAGGGAGCGGGCCAGAGGCACCGCGATCAACACCAGGGCGAACGCCGACAGCGGCGTCGCCAGCCGCCACTGCAACTCAGTTTTCATCTCCAAGGAGTCCCCCGCCAGCAGCAGCGGCAAGGGCATCAACTCCACGTCGGCGGTCTGCCATGAAACCCGGCTCTCGGGCAGGCGGATCCCGTAGCGCTCGAAACTCCCCTGGGAAAATCCCGCGGTCCCCGGCTCGCCGTCGTAGCGCCGCCCCTTCTCCAGCACCAGGAAACGCCCTCCCTCCCTCTCTTCGACGTGCGAGGAGGCGGCCAGAACCACGCCGCTGCGCCCGCCCCGTTCGTAGCGGACGAACAGATCGGCGAGCCGTTCGTTTCCTTCCAATCTGCCCGCGTAGACCAGGAAACGGCCGTTGTCGAACTCGTTGAATCCTCCCGGCTTGAGCCCGCCGATGCTCAGCTTCGACTGCTCCCGTTGCGCCATGCGATGGGCCTGGGCGTTGGCCAGAGGATAGAAATGAAGAGAGACAGCGCCCGCCACCAGCGCCACCATCGCCGCCACCGTCAGAAAGGGGCGGTAGAGCCGAAAAGGGCTGACGCCCGCCGCGCTGAGCGCGGCCATTTCGCTGTTTCGGTACATCTGGCCCAGCACCCACAGAATGGAGAAGAAGAGCGCCGGCGGCGTGATGAATCCCACCAGACGGATCGCCTGGCTGGCGAAATAGACCCCCATCAACGGCAGGCTGATGTCGCCGATCGCCACCTGCCCCAGCAACTTCACCAGCGCGTTGGCCAGAATCAAGGCGAGCAGCACCACCAGGATCACCAGCAAGGTCTTGAGCACCTCGCGGATCAGCAGGCGGTCGAGGATGGAAAAGAGGGGTCTGCCCATGGAATCAGGAGTGGAGAACCGAAAAGGGATTCTACCCACCCGCGGTTCCCCGGGAAACCGGAATGAAGGTACACTTCCGGCACCGGAAAATCAGCCATCACGTCGAGGAGACCCATGGAATACCGCAGCCGCGCCACCGCCGCCGAACGTCTCGCCACCGACTGCCTCATCGTCACCGTCTTCGCGAAGAAGAAACTGGACGACACCACCGCCGCCCTCGATGGAGTCGCGGGGGGCGCCGTCGCCGCCGCGCTGCGCAGCGGCGACTTCAGCGGCGAATCGGAAGAGATGCTGATGCTCTACGAAACGGCCGGCGTCAAGGCGAAACGCCTGCTGCTGCTCGGCCTGGGACCGCGCAAGGAGTTCGCTCCAGGGGCGCTGGGCGGGGCGCTGGCCAAGGCGGTGAAAAGGCTCGACGAGAGCGGCAGCCGGGAGGCGGCGCTGCTGCTGCCCGCGGCGCTGGAAGAGGAGCGCCAACTCTACGAGGCCGCCAAAGCCTGCGTGATACGCGCCGAGGAAGCGCTCTACCGGTTCGATCGGTGCAAGAGCGAGAAACAGCGCCCGAGCCGGCCGCTTCGGCGGCTCACTTTCGTCGCCGCCGAACGCAAGGCCACCCCACCGCTGGAACGCGGCATCGCTCACGGCAAGGCCGTCGCCGACGGCATGTCCCTGGCGCGCGACCTGGCCAACCTTCCCGGCAACGTCTGCACCCCCACCTACCTGGCCGAAGAGGCGAAAAAGCTGGGGCGCCGCTTCGACAAGCTCAAGGTGAGCGCGCTCACGGAAAAGCAGATGGAACGCCTCGGCATGGGCGCCCTGCTCTCGGTCTCGCGCGGCAGCCGCCAACCCGCGCGTCTCATCGTCGCCGAATACCGCGGGGGGCGCGCCAACGCCCGGCCCGTGGTGCTGGTGGGCAAGGGGCTCACCTTCGACGCCGGCGGCATCTCGCTCAAGCCCTCCGCCAACATGGACGAGATGAAGTACGACATGTGCGGCGGAGCCAGCGTGCTGGGTACCCTCCTCGCCTGCGCCGAGCTGGAGCTACCCATCAATCTGGTCGGGATCGTGCCCGCTTCCGAAAACCTCCCCGACGGCGACGCCAACAAACCGGGCGACATCGTCACCAGCATGGCCGGCCTCACCATCGAAATCCTCAACACCGATGCGGAGGGGCGTCTCATCCTATGCGACGCCCTCACCTACGCCGGCCGCTACAAGCCCGCCGCCGTGATCGACATCGCCACCCTCACCGGCGCCTGCGTCGTCGCGCTCGGCCATCACCTCAGCGGATTGCTGGGCAACGACGACGACCTCATCGACGAGATCCTCGCCGCCGGCGAAGCCGCCGGCGACCGCGCCTGGCATCTGCCCATGGGCAAGGAGTACCAGAAACAGCTGGAGAGCCCTTTCGCCGACCTGGCCAACATCGGCGGCAAATGGGCCGGCACCATCACCGCCGCCTGTTTCCTGTCGCGCTTCACCGAGAAGTATCAATGGGCCCACCTCGATATCGCCGGCACCGCCTGGAAGAGCGGCGGCAAGGAGAAAGGCGCCACCGGACGGCCGGTTCCCCTGCTCACCGAGTTTCTCATCCGCAGGTGCAAACTGGCGCCATGACGCGGGTGGACTTCTATGTGCTCAAAGCGGGCAGCCGCGGCAACCGCTACACTCTGGCCGCGCGGCTGGCGGAAAAGGCGTGGCGCAGCGGCCACCGGGTGCTGCTCAGCGTGGACGGAGCGGAAGAGCAGCGCCACATGGACCGGTTGCTCTGGACCTTTCGCGACATCAGCTTCGTCCCCCACGGCCTGGTGGGGCAGGCGGACCCGGCCCTCCATCCGGTTCTCATCACGCTGGACGACGCCGACGGCGAACACGAGGTGCTGATCAATCTGCGCCGCGACATTCCCCCCTACTTCAGCCGCTTCGAGCGCATGGCCGAGTGCATCGACCTAGAGCCCGAAACCCTGAAGCGGGGGCGCGAGCACTACCGCTTCTACCGCGAGCGGGGCTATCCGCTGCAGACCCACGAAGTCGCCTGACCCGAGGAAGGGGCGCCGGAGCGAGATCCACGGCCCGCCCCTCTCCGGACCACTTGAAATCGGACCCCGGTTTGGGTAGGGTTTCTTCTTTTCGCACAGCCACGAGGCGGAAAGCGCAGGTGGCCACCGGACGACGGGGCTGCCTTTTTTGTTTTCCGCCTCTCCACAAGGGACCATGAAAGACGTTCTGATGAACACCTACCGCCGGCTTCCGGTCACTTTCAGCCACGGCGAAGGAAGCTGGCTCTTCGACGCCGAAGGCCGCAGGTACCTGGACGGCCTTTCCGGCATCGCCGTCTGCGCTCTGGGCCACGCCCATCCGGCGGTGGCTCGAGCGGTCTGCGAACAGGCCGGGCGGCTGGTACACACCTCCAACCTCTACGGAATCGAGCAGCAGCGGCGGCTGGGAGAGCGGCTCACCGCCCTGGCCGGCATGGAGCGGGCCTTCTTCGCCAACTCGGGCGCCGAGGCCAACGAGGCCGCCATCAAGCTGGCCCGCTTGTGGGGGCACCGAAAAGGCGTCGACAACCCCACCATCGTGGTGATGGAGAACAGTTTTCACGGCCGCACCATGGCCACTCTCACGGCCACCGGCAACCGCAAGGTACAGGCCGGCTTCGAGCCCCTGGTCCAGGGCTTCGCCCGCGTGCCTTTCGGGGATCTGGCCGCCTTGCGAACCGCCGCCCGCAACCTCAAGGAGATCGTGGCGGTGCTGGTGGAGCCCGTCCAGGGCGAGGGGGGCGTCCAGGTTCCACCCGACGACTACCTGCCGGGAGTGCGGGCCCTGTGCGACGAACAGGGATGGCTGCTGATGCTGGACGAAATCCAGACCGGCCTCGGCCGCACCGGCAAGCCGTTCGCTTTTCAACATTTCGAGGCGACCCCCGACGTGCTCACCCTGGCCAAGGCGCTGGGCAACGGCGTTCCCATCGGCGCCTGCCTGGCGCGGGGCGAGGCGGCGGAGCTGTTCGGCCCCGGCAGCCACGGCTCCACCTTCGGAGGCAATCCCCTCGCTTGCGCCGCCGCCCTGGCGGTTCTCGACGAGATGGAAAAGGGACGGCTGTGGGAACGCGCCGCCACTCTCGGCGAGCGGCTGCTGACGGGTTTCCGCGAGCGCCTGGGTTCCCTGGAAGGGGTCAACGACATCCGCGGCCGCGGCCTGATGATCGGCATCGAGCTGGACCGCCCCTGCGGCGTCCTGGTGGAGCGCGCCCTGGAGGCGGGATTGCTGATCAACGTCACCGCCGAGACCGTGGTGCGCCTGCTGCCGCCACTGGTGTTGAGCGACGAGGAGGCCCGACAACTGCTGGAGGGCGTCTGCGAACTGGTGGAAACCTTCTTGAACGAGGAGTGAAGCCGTGACCCGCCATTTCCTCACCCTCCTGGACTTGACTCCCGAAGAGCTGCGCGGCCTGATCCGGCGCGCCCACGAACTCAAGCGCGCCCACCGCCGCGGCGAGATCAGCGAGGCGCTGCGCCACAAGGTTCTGGCCATGATCTTCGAAAAATCCTCCACCCGCACGCGGGTCTCCTTCGAAGCGGGCATGACCCAGCTGGGGGGCAGCGCCATGTTTCTCTCCCCGCGCGACACCCAGCTCGGGCGGGGAGAGCCCATCGAAGACACTGCTCGGGTGCTCTCGCGCATGGCGGACGCCGTGATGATCCGCACCTTCGAACATGAAAAGGTGGAGACCTTCGCCGCCCACTCCGACGTTCCCGTGATCAACGGTCTCACTGATCGCTTTCACCCCTGCCAATTGCTGGCCGACATGCAGACCTTCTTCGAGCATCGGGGCGACATCGCCGGCCGCACCGTGGCCTGGGTGGGCGACGGCAACAACATGTGCCACTCCTACATCAACGCCGCGCGTCAGTTCGATTTCCATCTGCGCATCGCCTGCCCCCAAGGTTTCGAGCCGGACGCCGAGATCCTCGCGGAAGCCGGAGAGCGGTGCGAACTGGTGCGGGATCCCCGGGCGGCCGTAGAGGGGGCCGCCCTGGTGGTGACCGACACCTGGGTGAGCATGGGCCAGGAAGAGGAGAAACAGCGTCGGCAAGTCGCCTTCGCTCCGTACAAGGTGACCCGGGAGCTCATGGGCCGGGCCGAGCCCGACGCCCTCTTCATGCACTGCCTGCCGGCCTACCGCGGCATGGAGGTGGAGGCCGAACTGCTCGACGGCCCCGATTCGGTGGTGTGGGACGAAGCCGAAAACCGGTTGCACGCCCAGAAGGCGCTCCTTGAGTTTCTCCTCGCATGAGCTTTTGGACTTTTGCAGACCGATCTGAAAGAATTTCTCCTCCTCCGAAGGGAAGCCCGACCGTGAAAAGAGCCTCTTTCCTGCTGCTGTTGCTCCTCGCCGGCGTCGCGGGCGCCGAAACCCGCTACGTCACCGACCAGCTCAAGATCACCATGCGCAGCGGCGAGAGCAACCGCCACCGCATCGTCAAGATGCTCCCTTCCGGCACGCCGGTCACGGTGCTCAACGACAACAAGGCCACCGGCTACTCGAAGATTCAACTCGCCAATGGCAAGACCGGCTATGTGCTCACCCGGCAGCTCCTCCGGCAACCGGTGGCGCGCGACCGCCTGGCCGCCATGGAGAAACGCATCCGCGAGCTGGAGGCCTCGCCCAACGAGCTGCGCAAGCGGCTGGCGGAGCTGAGCAAGGCGCACCAAGCGCTGCAACAGGAGCATGATCGCCTCCAGGCGGAGAAGGCGCGCATCCAGAAAGAGCTCGATACCCTGAAGCGCACCGCCGCCAACGCCGTGCAGATCGACCAGGAACGCCGGAAGCTGCGCAAACAGGTGGTCACCATGAGTCGCGATCTGGCCGACCAGGAGCAGGAGATCCGCGAACTCAAGAACAGCGCCGCCCAGCGCTGGTTCCTGATCGGCGGCGGCGTTCTCTTCGGCGGCATCCTGCTGGGGTTGATCCTGCCCCACCTTCGGGTGCGGCGCCGCAAGGACTCCTGGGGTTCTCTCTGAGAACGGCGGCCCCGGTCAGAAACCGATCTCCCGCGGCCATTCGATGAGGCGGTCCACCACCGCCCGCTGCTCTTCGTCCAGAGCCGGGTCCACGCTCAGCTGCGCCAGCCGCTTGCGATACGCCTCCAGCGTGATGCTGGAGCCGCCTTCGGGATGGGTCAGGCGGTGGCGGCGGTACTCCTCCCAGCGAAGCCGCTCCTCCCGGCTCAGCGTGCGGGGCCAGTTGCGGGCGCGATAGCGGAACAACAGCTCCTGCAGCTTGGCCGCTTCGAAATCGAAGCGCCGGGTCCCCAGCTCGGCCGGCGGCGTGGCGCGCACTTTCTCGCAGAGCCGACGGTCATGATCGGAGAGGAAGCCGTCGTAAAGGTTCTGGTCCGGATCGGAAGAGGACTCGAACGCCGATTCGTGGAACACCTCGGCCACCTTCCGCTCCAGCAGCGCCGCATTTTCGCGAATGAGCTGCAGATGGCGCAGCTCGCGCCGCTCGTCCAGGTCCCACTTCTCCCGTGCCTCGCCGGTGAGGGTGTTCAGCGGCACCACCACCGGCGCGTGGTTGACGCTCACCATCTTCAACGGAACGCGCTCTTCGCCGCTCTCCAGGCGGGCCGTCGGCGTATAGAGGCGCCGCCGGATCTCCTCCACCGAAAGATCCAGCAACGGCTGCGGATCCATCCGCAGGTCGTGGACGATGACGCCGTTGCGGTTGAGCGGGTGCCAGGCCAGGGGCGCCACCACCGCGATGCAGCCCAGCCGGGCCGGATACTTGTCCGAAACATGCACCACCGGCTGCCGTACCGGCACCGGAAACTGCCGCGCCAGCCACTCCTTGTCCCGGTGCCGAAAGACGAAGTCGAACAGGCGCGGCTGCTTCTCCCGCACCAGCTTCGCCAGCGCGATGGTGGCTTTCACGTCCACCAGCGCATCGTGCGCCCCCTGGTGTTCGATGCCGTTGGCCTCGGTGAGCTTCTCCAGCCGGAAACTGGTCACTCCCTTCTCGTTTTGCGGCCACTGGATGCCTTGGGGACGCAGAGCGTGGGCCAGGCGAACCACGTCGATGAGATCCCAGCGGGAATTGCCGTTGCGCCACTCGCGGGCGTAGGGGTCGAAGAAGTTGCGGTAGAGACCGAAGCGGGTGAATTCGTCGTCGAAGCGGATGCTGTTGTAGCCCAGGGCGCAGGTGCCGGGGCGGGAGAGCTCGTCATGGATGGCGGCGAAGAAGTCGGCTTCGCACACCCCTTCCGCCCGCGCCTGCTGGGGCGTGATGCCGGTGACCAGACAGGCGTCCGGCTGGGGCAGCAGATCGTCCGCCGGCGCGCAATAGGCCACCAGCGGACGGCCCACGGGGTTGAATTCCAGGTCGGTGCGCAGACCGGCGAACTGGGCGGCGCGGTCGCGGCGGGGATCGGTGCCCCAGGTCTCGTAGTCGTGCCAGTAGAAGCTGGTGGGCCGGTTCATGCGAAAAAGCCACCGGGGCGGAGTTCCCCGATAGCCCGATCAGCGTTCCGCCGGGTGGGAGACGGGCTCAGATCTTCTCCTTGATGCGGGCCGCCTTGCCGGTGCGTCCACGCAGGTAGTAGAGCTTGGCGCGACGCACGTCGCCCCGGCGCTTCACTTCGATGCTGTCGATGAGCGGGCTGTGTGTCTGGAAAGTCCGCTCGACCCCTTCGCCGTGGGAGATCTTGCGCACGGTGAAGGCGGAGTTGAGGCCCCGGTTGCGCTTGGCGATGACCACCCCTTCGAAGGCCTGCAGGCGCTCGCGGTTGCCCTCTTTCACCTTCACCTTCACAACGACGGTGTCGCCGGGCCCGAAGTCCGGGATCTCCTTGTTCATCTGTTCCGCTTCGAGTTCCTGGATGATGTCGCTCATCGTTGCCGCTCCTCTGTTCGTGGCGCCTCACGGCGCGTCGGTTTCGTAAATCGATTCTACTCTTCCCGGGGCGTGGAGCCCGCCACGCCCTGATGGGTCTGTATGTACTCTTCCAGCAGCTCGCGCTCCTCTTCGGAGAGCCGCCTCCGGGCCAGCAGTTCCGGCCGCCTCAGCCAGGTGCGTCCCAACGCCTGTTGCAGCCGCCAGCGGCGGATCGCCTCATGGTCGCCGGAACGCAGCACCTCCGGCACCCGCCGTCCTTCCAGCTCCTCCGGCCTGGTGTACTGGGGAAAGTCCAGCAGGCCGTTCATGTAGGAGTCCTGCGCCGCCGACTCCTCGTGCCCCAGCGCTCCCGGCAACAACCGGATCACCGCGTCCAGGATCACCATGGCCGCCAGCTCGCCGCCGGAGAGGACGTAGTCCCCGATGGACCACTCCTCGTCCACGCAACACTCCACCAGCCGCTCGTCGATCCCTTCGTAGCGACCGGCGAGAAGGATCACCCCTTCCCGCTGCGCCATTTCACGCGCGACACCCTGGTGGAAGCGCCGCCCCTGCGGGGTGAGATGGACCACCCGGCTGGCGGGAGCCGCGGCGCGGGCCCGCTCGAGGGCGCGCTTGAGCGGCTCCACCTTCATCACCATGCCGGGACCGCCGCCGTAGGGCCGATCGTCCACGGTGCGGTGGAGATCCTCGGTATAGTCCCGCGGATTCCACAGATGGAGCTCCGCCACTCCCTTACGCAACGCCCGACCGGTGACGCCCGATTCCATGGCCCGGAACATCTCCGGAAAGAGGGTGACGACATCGAAGCGCATCAGAAGTCCGGGTCCCAGTCCACCCGGATCCTGCCCCCGACCAGATCGACGTCGTGAACCACTTCGCCGGGGAGCCAGGGAATCAAGCGCTCCCTTTCGCCCTTCACCACCAACACGTCGTTGGCGCCGGTCTCCATCAGGTGGTCCACGCGGCCCAGCGCCACCCCCTGCAGATCGACCACCTCCAGTCCCTCGAGGTCGGTCCAGTAGTAACCTTCTTCGCTCTCGCCCAGTTGCCACCGCCGCACGGCGATGGTGGCCCCCATGAGCCGCCTCGCCTGTTCACGATCGGTGCAGCCGCGCAGCTGCGCCACCAGGGTCTTTCCCTGCGGGCGGCCACGGACCACCTCCCACGGCTCCCACACCCCATGGCGCAACAGGTACCAGGGCGAGTAGTCCAGTATGTTCTCGCGGGGCCGGGTGTCGGAGTGGACCTTCACCCACCCCTGCACCCCGTGCAATCCCGAAACGCGGCCGAGGGCGACCAGCCGATCCGGCCCGTCGCCCTCGCGCATTCCGCTCAACTGGCGACCGCCCAGGTCCGGCGCCACCGACGGCCTCAGGCGGCTTCGCTCTGCGCCTGCCTGCGGTACTGCTTCACCAGCGCCTCGACCCGCTCGGTCATCTTGGCGCCCTGGCCCAGCCAGTGCTCCACCCGCTCCAGATCGATGCGCAGCGGCACCTCCTGCCCCCTGGCCACGGGGTTGAAGAAACCGAGGCGCTCGATGTAGCGGCCGTCACGGGGGCTGCGGGAGTCAGCCGCCACGATGTGGTAGAAGGGGCGCTTCTTGGCGCCGGTCCTGGCGAGACGAATCGTAACCATACTGTTGTCGAAGTCCTGTTGTTTCCAATCTGGGCGAACCGGAATGGGCCGGTCCGGGAAAACAGCGTATTCTACCCTTTTTGCTGGGAAAGTGAAGCCTGAAAAAGGCTTTCATCGGCGGAAATCCCACCAAACTGGTGTATCATTTGCGCCATTTTCCCTCCCCGCCCACATTGCGCGGCACGCCATGAACGAAGCCACCCTCTTCCGGCAGCTGGCCGACCTGCTCGTGCGCCACCGTGCCCGCGAAAAGGCGGACCCGCTTTTGCGTCCGCACGAACCGGATGCGCTGGCGCGCCTTCTCGAGCTGGAGCGCCCCGCCAAGGGCGACTGGCGGCAGATCCTGGCCTGGCTCGAAGCCTACCTGGAGCACTCGGTGAAGACCGGACACCCGGGCTTTCTCAACCGCATGTGGTCGGGCGCCAACCTCCCCTCCATCCTCGCCGAAATGGTGGTGGCGGTCAGCAACACCTCGGCCTGCACCTACGAAGCCGCGCCGGTCTCCACCCTCATGGAGCGCTACATGCTCGAGACCATGCTGGAGCTGGTGGGTTTCGACGAGGGCGAGGGGCAGATGACCAGCGGCTCCAGCCAGGGCAACCTGGTGGCCATGCTGGCGGCGCGCAACGAACGGCTCCAGACCGCCAAGGAAGAGGGGCTGTGGCGGCAACCTCCTCTCTATGCCTTCGTCTCCGCCGAGGCCCACTATTCGCTGGACAAGGCGGCCAACGTGTTGGGGATCGGCACCGACCACCTGAGAAAGGTGGCCGTGGACCGGCGGGGCCGCATGGATCCCGACGCCCTGGCGGACGAACTGGAGCGGTGCCGCAGGGACGGCGGCCGCCCCTTCTTCGTCTGCGCCACTTTGGGCACCACGGTGCGGGGCGCCTACGACCCGCTCGAACCCCTGGCGGCCTTGCGCGAAGAGTACGGTTTCTGGCTGCACGGAGACGGCGCCTGGGGCGGCGCGGCGCTGCTCGACGATCGACTGCGGCGACGCTTTCTCACGGGGGTGGAGCGGCTCGACTCCTTCACCTGGGACTTCCACAAGATGCCGGGCACCAACCTCACCTGCAACATGCTGCTCTTCAACGGTCGTCGGGACGGATTCCGCTGCGCGTGCAGCGCCGGGGAACACAGCTACCTGTTCCGCGAAGAGAGCGACACCCACCCCCTCGACCTGGGCGTGGGCTCGCTCCAGTGCGCCCGGCGGGTGGACAGCCTCAAATGGTTCCTCGACTGGAAGTATTTCGGCAAAAAAGGGCTGGCCCGACGGGTGCGGCGCTACCTGGAGCTGGCGGAATACGCCGAGCGCCGCGTCGGCGAGATGGCGGAGCTGGAGATGGTGGCGCCGCGCGAATCCTTCAACGTCTGCTTCCGTTACCGCGCGGCCCGAAAGAACGACTGCAACGACCTCAACCTCCGCCTGCGCCATCGTCTCCTCCGGCAAGGCGCGGCGCTGGTGGGGGTGGGCTGGATCGGCGAGAAGCTGGCCTTGCGCCTGCTCATCACCCATCCTGATTTCGACGAGACGGCGGTGGACCGCTTTCTCGAGCAGGTGGCGGCGGCCGGGCGGGAACTGGACAGGCTCAGCCCGGATAGAGAGGCTTGAGCGCTCCAGCCGCCGGCCGGGCTTCGTCCTCTTTCCGGCGGGCGGCCAGCCGCTTCAAGCCGGCCTCGATCGCTTTGCCGTCCCAGGTGCCGCTCCCCTCTCCGTAAAGCTGACGGCTCAGCCCCAGAAGCATCGCCGCCAGCGGAGGATCGAGACGGCGCGCCATCGCCTCCAGAGAACGGGGCGGCGACTCGCGCCACAACAGGGGCGCCAGCTCCAGCAGCGCCTGGCGCATCGCCTTGGCGTCCTCTCCGGCGGCGGCCTGGCGCAGCCGTTTCCACGCCCGGCGCGGCGCATCCGTCCTCCGCTCCGTCTCTTCCCTTTTGGAGGAGGGACTGTCACCGCCCTTTCCGCGCGCCCGCAGCCAGGCGACCAGAGTGACGAGCCAGAGCGCCAGCAGCGCCAGGTTGCTCGCCGCCAACCAAGGCACCCAGTTCCCCGCCGCGGGAGGGGCCGTCGATGCGATGGCCGCCGGAGCGGAGGACGCCGGTGCCGGCGCGGTGGCCGGCGCCGGCGGGGCGGAGGAGTCCACGCCCCCTCCCGCCGCGCCGGGGGCCACCCGCAACCGGCGCGCCGGCAGCCGGGCCACCGCCTCCGAATCGGTATCCAGGTTCCACCAGTGGAGCTCCACCGCCGGCAGCTCGTACTCGCCCTGCTTGACGGGGATGAGGGCGAACTTGCGCGTCTGCGAGGCGCGCACGCCCCCCGCCACCGCCCGTTCCTCGATCTTCGGATCGTCGGGATAGATGCGCACGCCCGCCACCGGCGGCAGCTCCAGGTCGGGCAGTTCGCCGCGGCTGACCCCGTCCGCCGTGAGCGTGAGGGTGCGGGTGACCGGCTCGCCGGCCTCGAGCCGGTCGGGGGACTTGGACCACTGCTCTTGCAACCGCAGATGGCGGGCCGGAAGCCAGTGTTTGCCCTGGTAGGCGGGCGGAACCGGCTTCACCTCCAGCGCCAAAGGCCGGCTGCGCACCACCCGGCGCACGGTGTTCTGACGCGAGAAAAAGTCGTCGAAGAAGGGATCGCCGAACGGCGGGCGGCGCAGCGCCGCCCGCCTGCCCGAAGGCACCCGCAGATCCAGCACCAGAGGGTCCATCTCCAGCTTGCCGCTGGCCTGGGGAAAGAGCGCGTAGCGGCGCTCGATCACCTGCCACTGGAGGCCGTCTCGAAGCGCCTGGTAGTTGCGGTCTTTTCCCAGCTGCTCCGCCAGCACCCCGCCCCCCTGAAAATGGGGCTCCGAAAGCGACGCCTGGCGCCACTGGATGCGGTGGAAGATGCGCACCGTCAGAATCACCTGCTGCTGCACGTAGGGGCGCTTTTCGTCGACGGCGACCTCGATGAAGAGATCGCCCTTCCCCTTGGCCGCCGCCGGCGCCCGGATCACTTCGACGGTGACCGGAGGACTCTTCTCCTTGCCGAAGGAAACCGGGGGAACGGTCAGCTTTCCCGCCCGCTTGGCCAGGGCGCTCACCAAATACTGGTCGGTTCGCTCCATCTTGCCGTTGACGAAGGTGGTGCGCAGCGAACGACTGGTGCCGAGCACCTGGAACTCCTTCTCCAGCACCGAAAAATCGGGCGCCCCCTGCACCTCTCCGTGAACCGTGAAGGTGATCTGGAAGCTCTCGTTCAGATGCACCGGATTGGGTTCCACCGCCACCTCGACCGAGGCGGCCGCCGCCGCGCCCGCCGTCGCCAGCAGGAGGAACAGAAGGGCCGCCATCCGCAGGACACGTTCACCAGGGATTCTGTTCGGAGGCGTCATGACTCTCTCTCTGATAGTAGTAACGAAACTTGCGCCGCAGCAGGCCGCCGGGATCGTCGGGAATCCGCCGCAGCCACTGATCCCGCGCCAAGGCGCGCTCGTCGAAGGCGTGGCGTTCCCCTCCCCCCGCTTTTGCCGGAGGTCGCCGCCCCTCTTTTCGCGGCTTGCGGGTAGAGGCTCTCGTCTCCTTGCGGGCCTTGTCCATCTCGCGGGCGAAGCGCCGTTGCAGCGCCTCTTTCCGCCGGGGCGAAAGCGGTCGGTCCGCGCCGCTCTTTCGGGGTTCCCGGCCCTGTTCCCGCCGGGAAGATCCGGGGCCGCCGGCGTTCTTGCTCGACCGCCGGTCGCCCTTTCTCTTCCGCCGCCGCTCATTGCCTCCCTTGCCGTTGCGGCCTTTCTTCGCCTGCTGTTGCGCGCCCCCGCTGGAAGGGTTCTTCTTTCCCGCTCTGCCGGCCGACGTCTGCGACCGCTCATTCCGGTTCTGGTGTTGCTTTTGATTTCGGTTTCGGTTCTGCTTCCGCTGATGCCGCAGCAGCTTCTCCAGCAACGCTTTGTTGGCCCGCGCGTCGCGGTGCCCGGGATCCAACGCCAACGCCTGATCGTAGGCGGCGACGGCCTCATGCAGCCGCCCCTGCCGCGCCAGCGCGTTTCCCAGGTTGTAGCGGTCTTCCGCGCTCCCTCCGCGCCGCCACAATTCGGCCGCTTCCCGGTACTTTCCGGCGCGATAGAGGGCGGCGGCCCGCCAGCGGAAATCCCGGAAACGGGCGGCGGCCTGCTCGGGCTGGTGCTGCTCGAGCAGCGCCCGGCCCTGTTGGTCGGGCCGTTGCCACAGATCCTGCCACCAACCCGCCTGCGCGCGGGGCGCCGCCGGCAGAAGCAGGGCCGCCAGCAACAGGGACAGCAGGCCGCGCCGAAAGGCGAGAGCCGCCAGCGGAAGCACTCCCAACAGCAGCCAGGGTCCGCGGTCGCGCCAGCGAACCACGCGCTCTTCTTTCGTCGTGGCGAGATCGGCGCTCTCCGGTCGAAGCACGTCCAGGCGGCGCAGGTCGGCGTCGTCCAGGGCGATGCGGGCGTAGCCGCCTCCCCCAGCCCGGGCCACCGCCCGCAATCGCCGCTCGTCCAGACGCGCCACCACGATGTTGCCGGAGGCGTCTTCGAGCACCCCCTTGCCGGTGGGAATGGGAGCCCCTTCCGGGGTCCCCACGCCGATCACCGAAAGCCGGTAGCCGGCCCGCCGGGCCTCCTCGGCGGCCCGCAGGGCGCGCGCGCCATCCCCATTGACGCCGTCGGTCAGCGCCAGCATGCGGCCGCGCGGATGGCCCGCCTGGCGCAGCAGCGCCATCCCCTTGCGAATGGCCGCGGCGAGATTGCTGCCCTGCGCCGGCGGCAGGTCGGTGCTCAACGCGGGAAGCTGGGCGCGGACGGTCTTGACGTCGTCGGTGAGGGGCACCACGGTGAAGGCGGCGCCGGCGAAGACCACCAGCGCCGTCTCCCCCTCCTGGCGCCGGGAGAGCAGATCCTCCACCTTGTAGCGCGCCCGCTCCAGGCGCGACGGCTTGAGGTCGCGGGCGTCCATGGAGCGCGACAGATCGAACAGGATCACCAGCGCCGAGCCGCTGCGCAAGAGCGGCTGGGGCAGCTTCTCCCACGCCGGGCCCGCCAGCGCCAGGATGGCCGCCGCGAAGGCCAGCGCCGTCACCAGCAGCGGAAAGGGGCCACGACGTCCCTGCCGCGGAACCAACAGATGGGGGAGCAGCTCGGGATCCACCACCTTGCTCCAGGCGCCGCCCCCTGCCCGCCCGCCGCGCCGGCCCCGCCAGAGGCTCCAAGCCAGAGGCAGAAAGAGGATCAGCCAACCTGGCCGAAGAAAATGGAAGCTCTCCCAGCTCAAACGCCTTCCCTCCTCCACAACAAGCCGAGCGCCAACAGCAGGGCGGCCGCCAGCGGCCATGGGAACCACTCCTTCACCGGCCGAAAGAGGCGCTTCTCGCCCGCCACCGGTTCCAGCCGGTCGATGGTGTCGTAGATCTCCACCAGAGAAGCGGTGTCGCGGGCGCGGAAATAGCGGCCTCCCGTGATCCGGGCGATCGCCTTGAGGGTGCGCTCGTCCAACGCGTTGCCGCCGAAACCGAAGGGGTCCAGCGACTCCTCGGAGCCGATGCCCACGGTGTAGATCCGCAGCCCCTCCTCCCCGGCCAGTTCCGCGGCCTTCAGCGGCTCCATCTCGCCCGCCGTGTTCTCTCCGTCGCTCACGAGGATGAGCACCTTCTCGCCGCGCTTGCCTCGGAGTCTCTTGATGGCCAGGCCGATGGCGTCACCGATGGCGGTCTTCTCACCGGCCATCTTGATGACCGCCTCGTCGAGAAGCTGCTTCACCGTCTTGCGGTCATGGGTGAGGGGCGCCTGCAGATAGGCGCGGGTGCCGAAGAGGATCAGTCCCACGCGGTCCCCCTTGCGCCGTTCGATGAAGTCGCCCACCACCACCTTGGTGGCGGTGAGCCGGTCCACCCAGCGGTTGCCCAAGGTGAAGTCGCGCTCGCCCATGGAGCCGGAGAGATCCACCGCCAACAGCAGATCCCGCCCCTCCTGGGGAAGGGGCACAGGCTCACCCTGCCATTGGGGGCGGGCCGCGGCCGCCACCAGCAGCAGCCAGGCGAGCCAGGCCGCCCAGAGGGCGCGACCCTTTCCGCCGGCGGCGGCGCCGCTCCCATTGGCCAGGTCTTCGAAATCGCCCAGAAAGGGGACCTTGAGGAGGGCGCTTCGGCGCCGCACCGGCGGCAGCAGGCGGCGCACCAGCCACGGCAGGGGCAATGCCAGAAAGACCCACGGCCAGGCGAACTCAAACATCGCAGCCATCCCCCGCAACCGCCTCGACCCAGCGCCGCGCAAGGGACAACAGCTCCCCGGCCTCCACCGCGGCCTTGCGCCGGTAGGGCGCCTCGATCAAGGCGCGTCCGGCGCCCTGTTGAAACGGACGGGCCTCCTCTTGCAGCGCCCGGTCGAGAAAGGCCAGCCACCGCTCGCCGGTGAGGCCAGCCACCTCGGCCCGGGGAAAGCAGCGGAGCGCCACCTGCCGCAACAGACGGGAGATCTTCGCCGCCAGCGCCGGCGCATCCTGATCGCCCTGGAACTCCCGTTCGATCTCCATCAGCCGGGCCAAGGCTTCGCGCGCCAGCCGCCCCCGCCGGCGGCGACGCATCCAGCCGCGCACCGACAGCGCCGACAGAAGCAGCGCCAGCCCCGCCAGCAACCACCAACCGGGCGCCGGCGGCCACCAACCGGCGGCCGGCGGCAGATGGATGTCCCTGAGCGAAGCAAGCGCTTGCGGATTCACCGCCGCCCCCTGCCGAACGCCCGGGTGATCCGCTCCACCGGCTCCTCGTCGGTGGCGCACTGAAGCCAGGTCATGCCGTGGCGTCGAACGAAATGTTCCAGCTCGGAAGAGCGCCGTTGCCAGGCGGCGCCGTAGCGTTCGCGGACGCGGGAGGCGGTCGTCTCCAGCACCAGTTGGCGCCGCCCGTCGCTCATGGCGTAGATTCCCGCCTCGGGAGCCTCCCTCTCCAGGCGGTCGTAGAACTGCAGCAGCAGCACGTCGTTGTGCCGCCCCAGCCGCGCCAGTTGCTGGCGGGCCGCCTCGTCGAGCCCCCGGAAGTCGCTCGCCAGCACCACTAGGCTGCCGGGATGGGCGGTGCGTCGCAGGCGACGCAGGGGGTCGGCCAGAGAGGCGGTTTCCCCCGGCGCTTCCGGCCCACGATCCGCCATCGCCTTCAAGAAGCGCAACAGCGACGCCCGGCCGCGTCGGGGGCGCAGTTCCAGATGATCCCGCCTGGCGAAGATCTCGCCTCCCACCCGATCGCCGCTTTGGAAAGCGGCCCAGGCCAGCAACGCGGCGGCCACCTGCGCCCGCGCCCACTTGAAACGGCCCCGGGTAGCGAAGAACATCGGTGCCCGGGCATCCAGCCCGATGAGCACGGGACGCTCCCGCTCTTCTCGGAAGAGCTTGCTGTAGGGCTTGCCGATACGCGCCGTCACCCGCCAATCCATGTTGCGCGGATCGTCGCCCGGTTGGTAGGGGCGCGCCTCTTCGAACTCCATCCCCCGCCCCCGCAGGCGCGACAGATATTGTCCCGCCTGACGCGCGCGGGCCACCTGGGGCGCCAGATCCAGGCGACGGGCCGGATCGGCCAGCCGCACCAGCTCTTCCAGCGAAGCGGCGGTGACGGAAAGGGAGGGCATCTTCAAGGCACGGGCACCAGCGCCAACAGCTCCTCGATGAAACGATCCGGGGTGATCCCCTCCGCTTCCGCCTCGTAGTTGAGAATGATGCGGTGCCGCAGGATGTCGAACGCCATCTCCTGCACGTCTTCCGGCGCCACATAGTCGCGGCCGGCCAGCCACGCGTGAGCGCGCGCGGTGCGGTCCAACCCGATGGACGCCCGGGGACTGGCGCCGTACTCGATCCACTCCGCCAATTGCGGGCTGTACGGTTCCGGTCTGCGGGTGGCCAGCACCAGCTGCAGCAGATACTCCTCCACCGCTTCCGACAGATGCACTTCCAGCACTTCGCGCCGCGCCTGGAACAGCAACTCCTGACTCAACGGCGGCGACTGGGCGGCCGGCTCTTCGCCGAGGGCCTCCAGCGCCTCCTGCCGGGCCAGGCCGAGGATGCGGCGCTCGTACTCGAAATCGGGATAGTCGATCACCACATGGAGAAGAAAGCGGTCGAGCTGGGCTTCCGGCAAGGGATAAGTCCCTTCCTGCTCAATGGGATTCTGGGTGGCCATCACCAGAAAGAGCCGCGGCAACGGCCACGAACGGTTGCCCACGGTGATCTGACGCTCGGCCATGGCTTCGAGCAGCGCCGACTGCACCTTGGCCGGCGCGCGGTTGATCTCGTCCGCCAGCACCAGGTTGTTGAACAGCGGCCCCTGCTGGAAGACGAAGTTCCCCTCCTGGGGGCGGTAGATGTCGGTACCGGTGAGATCGGCGGGCAGCAGATCGGGAGTGAACTGGATGCGGTGGAAGCTGCCCTCGATCCCTTCGCTGAGGCACTTCACGGCGCGCGTCTTGGCCAGCCCCGGCGCTCCCTCCACCAGCAGGTGGCCATCCGCCAGCAACGCCACCAACAGGCGGTCCACCAGCTTCTCCTGGCCCAGGATCTGTTTCTGCATCTGCTCCTGCAGGCGCGAAATGGCCTGACGCACACCGGCGGAGGTTTCCGTCATGTCTTGATTCTCCTTTGCAATTCCGGATCTTAGAGCCTGATTCCAAGATTTGGTTCCAACGCGCTGCCGCTCTGGGAAACGCGGACGGCGGAGCCCCGCTGTTTTGCCGGTAAGAGACTTGGGCGGTGGGAGCGATGACGCCCTCCCGCACGCCGGCTGAAAATAGCCGGGCAAAAAACCGCAGAAAGCCTATAATGGAGTCGTCGTTTCCAGAAAACGACGCGCACGGTACCAGCCTGCCGGCTGGTTTTTTTGTTTCGTCCGGACGTTTCCGGATTGTTTTGAAAGAGTTAGCGATATGTCAAATCAAGTAGAAGGCACTGTAAAATGGTTCAACGATGAGAAAGGCTTCGGCTTCATCGAACAGGAAGGCGGCAAAGACGTCTTCGTCCACTTCAGTGCCATCAACGGCAGCGGTCGCCGCACCCTCTACGAGGGTCAGAAGGTGACCATGGACGTAACCATGGGTCAGAAGGGGCCGCAGGCGGAGAATGTAACCCCTCTGTAAACTCGGAGCATCGAGCCCGGGCGGACTGCCGGTTCGGCCGGGCTTCGAAAAAAAGCGGGGCCGGTGAAGCCGGCCCCGCTTTTTTCATTTCCTCTTCTTTATTTAAGCGGCCAACGCCAGGAACGAAATCCCTCCCTCCCCATAATCGGGAAAGCTGACGTTGAAATCGGCGCCCTGCGGAGCTTTGTCGATGAGCGTCTGAACCTCTTCGGGAAGCTCTTCCGGCGCCTTGTACAGCGTCTGCAGGCGCAGGTGAGGACTTTCGGAGTTCATCAACAGGCGCGAACAGATGTTCATGATCTCATGGACATTGCCCAGCATGATCTCCGAGAACTCGCCCGTGTCGGCGCACTCTTTCGCGGTTCCCAAAGGAATGCGGGTGAGGGACGCGCCGGCGTAGGCGGTGAACGGATAGTCCACGGCGCACGCGGCAATCGGTTGATCCTCGTCGTCCACATAGAGAGCGACCAGGGACTTGGAGCCGGGCTGCGCCGGAACGGGATCTCCTTCCTGCGCTTTCAGGCCGTTGCCGTACATCATGGAAAGGATCTGTTGCAGTTCGATGGACTTGGGCAATGGAATCTTCGACATGGCTACAGCCTCCTAGTTGAGGTAAGGACCCAGCTTCTCCTGGAAGGTCTCCGGCGTGAACGGCTTCGCGATGAGAAAACGGGCGCCCAGCTCCGACGCTTTCGCGCGCATCTCTTCCGAGGCTTCCGTGGTCACGAAGCCGAATTTCACGTTGATGCCCTCTTCATTGAGCGCTTGCAAAAGCTCTGGGCCCGTCATGTTGGGCATGTTCCAGTCGCACAGCACCAGATCGGGCTCGTCGCTCTTGATCGCCTCCAGCGCCTTGGCGCCGTCTTCCGCCTGAACGATGTCGTGTCCATCGAAGCCGGCTTCCCGCAGGGTTTTCATGACGATCAGGCGCATCGCCAGGCTGTCGTCCACCACCATGATGTTCATGTCACTTCTCCTCTTTTCATTGATTGACGAATGGTTGCTGGGAATCAAAGTTTTCCAGCCATGGAACGAAAACTGCGACCGCCGCTTGCAGCGACGCGTCCGCTCGTTTTCCTGAAATGTTGCACGAGCGCTTCCGGGATCTCTTGCAACGGCAGCACCTTTTCCGCGGCGCCCCTTTTTACCGCCGCTCCCGGCATGCCCCAGACGACGCTGCTCTCCTCATCCTGACAAAGGGTGAAGGCGCCGGCGTCGCGCATCTCTTGCAGACAGCGGGCTCCATCGTCGCCCATGCCGGTGAGCAGAACGCCGACGGCACCGGCGCCGACGCACTGGGCCACGGAACGGAAAAGAACGTCCACCGAAGGCTTGTGCCGGTTCACCCGCGGCCCGTCGTGCAAGCGGCAGACATAGCCGTCGCTGTTGCAACTCACCAGCAGGTGATGGCTCCCCGGGGCGATGTAGACATGGCCCGGAAGGATCGGTTGCCCATCCTCGGCCTCGCACACTTCCAGCGCAGAGAGCCGGTTCATGCGTTTGGCGAAGGGCGCGCTGAAAGCGGCGGGAATGTGCTGGGTGATGACCATGCCGGGGAGGTTCGGCGGCAGCGGCCGCAACAGCTCCTTGATCGCTTCCGTCCCGCCGGTGGAAGCGCCCACGGCAATGAGCGGAGCCCGCCTGCCACGGGGCGGCGACCGCCGGGGAATCACCACGTCGGCACTCTGCCGCTCTTCCACTTTCATTTCTGCCTGGGGAAAACGGCGTCTGGAGCCGGGAATGTTGGCGCCGGCGGCCACTTTCACCTTGGCGACGATCTCTTCGGCGAGCCGTTCCAACGCGACGGTCGGTTCGCCTTTGGGCTTGCTCACGTAATCCACTGCGCCCAGCTCCAGCGCCTTGAGCGTGGCCTCGGCGCCCTCTTCGGTGAGGGACGAGACCATGACCACCGGCATGGGGCGGAGCCGCATCAGGTTTTTCAGAAAAGTGATGCCGTCCATTCGGGGCATCTCCACGTCCAGGGTGAGCACGTCCGGATTCAGTTTTTTGATCTTTTCCCGAGCGTCGTAGGGGTCGGAGGCGCTGCCCACCACGCGGATGTCCGGCTCCTTCTCCAGGATTCGGGTGAGCAGATTGCGAACCAGCGCGGAATCGTCGATGACCAGTACCTTGATCTCCATGCGAACACCTCTTTTCTTTTCTCTTTTCTACTTCACCCGGCGGTAGATCGACTGACCGATGAGCTCGAAGCGGTCGGTGAGATCCATGGGACTCTCGGAATGGCCGATGAAAAGATGGCCCTGCAACGGCAAAAAGGAAGCGAAGCGGTCGAACAGCTTTTGTTGAGTGGGCTTGTCGAAATAGATGAGCACGTTTCGGCAAAAGATCGCATCGAAAGGTTCTTTCCAGGGCCAAGGTTCCATTAGATTCATCTTCTGAAAATCGATTAGCTCCCGAAGTTCCTTTTTGACGCGCGCTTTTCCCTTGAAAGGGCCGGTACCCCGCAAAAACCAGCGCTTGAGGCGCGGACCGAGCGCCCGCTGAATGGCCTGAATGTCGTAGACCCCCTCCCGCGCCTTTTGCAAAATGGCCGAATCGAGATCCGTGGCGAGAATGCGCGCGTCCCATCCATGGACGTCCGGAAGGGCCTCGTGCAGTACCATGGCAATGGTGTAGGGCTCTTCGCCGCTGGAGCAGCCGGCCGACCAGATGCGCAGTCTGCGTTCCACCCTTTTCTGCCTGCTCAACTGCGGAAGCAGCTCGTTCGCCAGATAGTCGAAATGGTGGCTCTCGCGAAAGAAGGCGGTGAGATTGGTGGTGACGGCGTTACGGAACGCCTCCAGCTCCTCTGGATCGTCGCCCTCTTCGATGTAGCGGCAATAGTCGCTGAAACTGGTCAGGCCCAGCGCCCGCAGCCGTCGGGACAAACGACCGTAAATCAGGTCGCGCCGGTTGTCGGCCATGCGGATGCCCGTATGCCGGTAGACCAGCTCCCTGAGCTGCTCGAAATCCTTCTCGCTGAAGTTGAACTCTCTCGCTTTTCTCGCGGTGGCCGTCGCCATCACTTCTCCTCCTTGAAATTGAGTTTAGACTCCAATCCGAACAGGGAAACCGCCTCTTTCAGAACGTCGGATGCCTGCTTCCAGGTCACCTCCTTACCTTGATCGCGGGCCGTCTTCGCCATAGCCAACAGCAGTTGCAGACCGGAACCGTCGATGCGGGCGACCTCTCCTCCGTCCAGAAGAAGGGCGGGGACTTCCGCCAACGCCTGGGAGATCCGTCGCGCCTCCTCCTGGACGGTTCCGAGCTCGAGGCGCTTTTCGAGCACGAAGGGGTTAGAGTCTGCTGCCATGGACATTAGAACTCCTCCCACATCTCCTCGGCGCCGACAGCCTGCAGGCGAGGCGCGGAAGAGTGCCCGGCGGAAGCACCGGAACCGGCGTCTCCACCACCGTTCATCTTTCTTTCCAGTCGATCGAGCAGGCCCACGATCTCATCCGAGAAGCGCTCCACCCGGGTGAAAGCATTTTCCGCCTTGCGCTTGTCTCCCGCCTGCGAGGCGCGAACCACCTGCTTGATGAGCGTGTGCATCTCGGCATGAACCTTCTCCAGCTGTTTCATCTCGGGAAGGTCGCCATAGCGCGAGAGGCCGGTACTGTAGAGCCACTTGCCGAGGTCGCAGTCGTGATGAGATACGACCTCTTCCTCTTTCATGCTCTGCTCGCCGTCGAGAAAGGCGCGCAGGCGCGTCTTCCACAACTTGTGCTTGGTGCGGGCGGTGGCGAAGTCCAGCTCCGAGGCGCCATGCGACTGGCGCCCGGCCCAGGGACGGTCGGCGGAGCGTCGCTCCGTGCCGTCCCATTCTCCGCTCTCCTGTCCGGTTTTGAAGAAAGCCATCAGCTCGCCCAGCTCCTTGGCCTGTTCGTCCATCATCTGGCTGGTCTGCGCGGCCTCTTCCACCAGGGCGGCGTTCTGCTGGGTCACCTCGTCCATCTGGGAGACGGCCTGGTTCACCTGATCGATGCCGGCATACTGTTCGGAGCTGGCTGCGGCGATCTCGGCGATGAAATCGTTCACCTTCTTCACCGAATCGACGATCTCGCGCAGCGTCTTTCCGGACTGGTCCACCAGGTCGGAACCCTGTTCCACCTTGTTGACGCTGTCTTCGATGAGCTCCTTGATCTCCTTGGCGGCGGTTGCGCTGCGTTGGGCAAGATTGCGCACCTCGGTGGCCACCACGGCGAAGCCACGTCCCTGCTCGCCGGCACGGGCCGCTTCCACCGCCGCGTTGAGCGCCAGGAGGTTGGTCTGGAAGGCGATGTCGTCGATGACGCCGATGATGGCCGCGATCTTCTTGCTGGAATCGGTGATCTTCTCCATCGCCTCGATGGTTTCGGTGATGACGGTTCCGCCATCTTGCGCGCGCTCCAACGTCTCCTGAGACAACTCGCTGGCCTTGCGCGAATTGTCGGCGTTCTGGCGCACGGTGGAGGTGATCTCCTCCATGCTGGACGCGGTCTCTTCGAGGTTGGAGGCCTGCATCTCGGTGCGCCGCGCAAGATCCATGTTGCCCTCGGCGATCTCCCGCGAAGCCTCTCCCACCGCGTCGGCGGTGGTGCGAATGCTACCGATGACCCGTTGGAGGTTCGCCACCGTGGCGTTCACGTCCTCTTTCAGACGGGCGAAGGAGCCTTCATATTCGGCTTCGATGGTGCGGCTGAGGTCTCCCCTTGCCAACGCCCCGATGACGGCGGACGTGTCGTCGACCACCCTTTCGAGCACCGCCATGAGCTCGTTCACGCTGCGGCTGAGGGTGGCGAAGAAGCCCTCTTTTCCGGCCAGCTCCAGCCGTTCGCTGAGATTGCCCATGAGGGCAGAATCCACGATGGACTGGATCTCGCGCTCCACCGCCACTTCGTTGGTGCGGTCCAGCCACTCCACCACGGTGCCCAAACGATTGCCCTCTTCGTCGATGATGGGGTTGGCCGTCACCTGCAAGGAGCGCCCTCCGATCTCGAATTTGCCGACGTGGGTCGTTTCCAAACGGGCGAGCAGCTCACGCTGATGGCCTGGATTCTTGTGGAAGCGGTCGATGTTCTGTCCCAGAAGCGCATCGGCCTCGAAATCGGGCAGCTCGGAACGGATATCGGCCTCCGCCGCTTTCATCATCTTTTGCACGGCCTTGTTCAGATAGATGATGTTGAGATCCTGATCCGCGATCATCACATTGGCGCTGACGCTGTCCAGAGCATCTTTGACGCGGTTCAACTCGTTGGCCTGCACCTGGATCTCGTTCACTTCGTAACCAAGACGGATCTGTGCCGACTGCAGGTTCTGCAGCAGCCGGCCGAGCCCGTCGCTGCGACGACATTCCACCCAATGCAGGTAATCCCCTTGTGCGATGCGCTGCAATGCTCCGATGGCGGTCTCCACCGGTCGATTGACGTAACGCGCGAGCCCCCACGACGCCGCTCCGAAAAGCAGGGTGGCGACGCCGACCGCCGAGCCGACCGCCGGCAAAGAAGCCCCGGAGGCCGCCAGCCAGGCGACGCCACCGGTGACGGGCAGCGATCCCACAGTGAGCGCTGCCAAATAGCGGCCCAATCCCTGGTCGGCGAGCGCCTGCTTCCAACGCCCCACCAATCCCGGCTTGAAAGAGGCCTTGCCCGCCCGGATGTCCCGATAGAAAGATTCGGCCTGCTCGATCTCCTGGCGCGTGGGCTTGGTGCGCACCGACATGTAACCGACGGTTTGTCCTTGCTCGCGCACCGGCGTGACGTTGGCTTTCACCCAGTAGAAATCGCCGTTCTTGCAGCGGTTCTTCACCAAGCCGCTCCAGGGGCGATCGGCCTTGATCGTCTCCCACAAGTCCTGAAACGCTTCCGGCGGCATGTCGGGATGACGCACGATGTTGTGACTCTGGCCGATGAGCTCCGCCTCGGTGAAGCCACTGATCTCCACGAAAGCGCGGTTCACCGAAGTGATCCTGCCTTTCAGATCGGTCGTGGAAACGAGGAACTGATCCTTCTTCATCACCACTTCGTTGTTGGTCACGGGTTCGTTGATCTTCATGATTTTTCTCCAGACGAATAAAACGTTTTATTTGGATGAATCACACGTCCGTGTCTTCTTCTTTCAGCAGGCCGAGGACGCCGTTGTTCATCAGGTCGTCGATGTCGAGCAGAATGATCATGCGTTCTTCCATCGTCGCCAGGCCGGCCACGGAACGTTTTTCGCTCCCTTCGCCGATGGGAGGGGGCGGCTGAATCTCGCTGGCGGCGATGTTGTGCACCTCGGAAACGGCGTCCACCACCATGCCCATGGTGCGCACATTGCCCTTGCCGTCGCTGGCCTTCACCACGATGATGACCGTGGTGGGTCCCGGCTCGGCGGAAGGCAGGCCGAAATGGCGGCGCAACTCCACGATGGGCACCACGGTGCCGCGCAGATTGATGACGCCGAGAACGGCTTCGGGCGTGTTGGGCATGGGCGTCACTTCGCTCCATCCCTTGATCTCCTGCACCTTGAGGATGTTGACGCCGTATTCCTCTCCCGCCAGGCAAAAGGTGAGATACTGGTCCACTCCATGTTCCGGCTGAAGGTCGTTGTCGATCTTCTGTGCGCTGCTGCTGTTCATGGTCGTTACAAGCTCCTCTCAGGAGTTGGCGGCCAGAGCCGCCGGGGAATTCAAGGTTCGATAGTAGAGGTCCACCAACCCTGGTATGTCGAGGATCAGCGCCACCTGGCCGTCGCCGAGGATGGTGGCCCCCGAGATTCCGTCCAACTGGTGGAAGTTGGTTTCCAGGCTCTTGATCACCACCTGCTGCTGACCCAGCAGACGATCCACGAAGAGCCCCACGTGGCGCCCTTCGGCCTCCACCACCACCAGCAGTCCTTGGAGCAGGTCGTCGGTGCCGTCGGCCACGCCGAAGAGGCGGTTGAGGCGCACGATGGGAATGTATTCGTCCCGAAAGCGATAGAGTTCCGTGGAGCCGGCCACGCTCTTGAGGTGTTCGGCCTGGACCTGCAGCGACTCCACGATGGAGATGAGCGGCAGGATGTAGGTCTCTTGCCCCACGCTGGCCAATTGCCCGTCGAGAATGGCCAGGGTGAGCGGCAGACGGATCACCACGGTGCTCCCTTTTCCCGGTTCCGAATGGATGCTCACGGTTCCGCCAAGATCGTTGATGTTGCGCTTCACCACGTCCATCCCCACGCCCCGGCCGGAGAGGTCGCTCACCTTGTCGGCGGTGGAGAAACCAGGCTGAAAGATGAGGTTGTCGATCCGTTCGTCGGAGAGCTCCTCCTTCTCGTCCACCAACCCCTTTTCGATGGCCTTGCGCAGGATCTTCTCCCGATTCAGGCCGGCGCCGTCGTCGCTGATGCGGATGACGATGTTGCCGCTCTCGTGTTGGGCGCTCAGCTCCAGCCGTCCCTGCTCGGGCTTGCCGGCGGCCTTGCGCACCTCGGGCATCTCCAACCCGTGGTCCAGTGAATTCCGCACCAGATGCACCAGCGGATCGCCGATCTTCTCCAACACCGTCTTGTCCACTTCGGTCTGCTCGCCGGTGAGCACCAGCTCCACCTGCTTGCCCATCTTGTGGCTCAGATCGCGCACCAGGCGCGGAAAGCGGTTGAACGCGAAGCTGATGGGAAGCATGCGAATCTGCAAAACGTTTTCCTGCAGTTCGCGGGTGTTGCGCTCCAATTGCGCCAGTCCGTTGAGCAGCGCCTCCGCCTCGGGACCGCCCTGATGCATGAGGGCCGTTCCCACCTGGTTGAGCATGGACTGGGTGATCACCAGTTCGCCGACCAGATTGATCAGCAGGTCCACCTTTTCGATGGAGACGCGGATGGAGCTCGACTCGCGACCGGCGGAACTCTTCACGAGGGTGGGGCCTTTGGAAGGCGATTTCTTTTCCTCGGCCTTGGGCGCCGACTTTCCGGAGGCGGCCTTTTCCTCGCCGGCGTGAGCGGCCTCCGGCTTGCGATCCGCCTCTTTGGAACCGGTGGGCTCGCTCTTCTCCGCGGGGGCGATCTCCACCCTGCACTCGTCGCCCAGCCAGCTGAAGATCTCGTTGAGCTCGTCGTCCGTGGCCGAGGTGGTCAGACGGGCGCTCCATTCCAGATAGCACCGGGTGGGATCGAGGTCGTCCAGAACGGGCAGATTCGACGCTCGGGTCTCCACTTCGAGCTCGCCCAGTTTCGCCAGCTCGGCGAAGATTCGCAGGGGATCGTTGCCCTGCTGAAACATCGCCTGCCCTGGACGAATCTCTATCCGCAAGCTCCGCGGTTCTCCGGCGGCTTCCGGCTTTTCGTCCGGCGCGTGCTCTTCCAAACCCTGGTCGCTCTTCCCGCCGTCTCCGTTCACCGCCGCTTCCAGCTGCTGCTTGAGCTCGGCCACCCGGCTCTCGTCCGGCGCTTCGTCGGTCTTGAGCCCTTCCACCATCTCCCGCAGCACGTCCACCGAAGCGAGCAGCAGGTCCACCGTGGCCTGGTCCACCTGCCGCTTGCCGCTGCGCAGCTGATCGAGCAGCGTCTCCATCACGTGGGTGAACTCGGAGATGTGGTTGAAGCCGAACGCGGCGCTGCCGCCCTTGATGGAGTGGGCGGCGCGGAAGATGGTGTTGATCTCCTCGAGGTCGGTGCCCTCGTCGAGATGGAGCAGACCCGACTCCATGACCTCCAAGCCCTCGAAACACTCTTCGAGGAAAACGTCCAAAAATTCGGAAAGATCCATCGACATCTGAATGTCCCGTGGATGTTGGTTTCAGACCTTTGCTCTGTTCTGCCACTGCTTTCGGCAATCCGCCGGTTTTCTTAACGCGGTTCTTGAAGGCTCTGCCGACGCCTCTTTCCCGCCGGATCTCCCTGGAGAGTCGCCCTCCTCGGCCATTTCCAAGTGGTTGGGAATGGTGTACAAAGAAAAACATGAGCAAGCCGATCGCCGCAGCCGTTCACCCCATCGAGGTCGAACTGAAGGCTGGACAGACCTACTACTGGTGCACCTGCGGCCGCTCGGCCACCCAGCCCTTTTGCGACGGCTCGCACGCCGGCACCGGCTTCATCCCTCTCGCCTTCACGGCGGAGAAGAGCGAACGACGTTGGCTCTGCCAGTGCAAACGAACGGGCACTCCGCCCGATTGCGACGGCAGCCACGAACGGCTCTTTTCCGAAACCGTGGAGAAGACCTTCCCCGAGACCCCCCACGCCGTGGCCACCGCGGAGGAACCCACGCTGCCACGCATCCACCGGTTGGCCCTCCATGGATTGGATGGGGGCGGCCAGGGAGAGCCGGCCGCCATGGGCGTGCCCCGCACGCGGCTTCCCGCTTGGGACGATCTGCAGATCCTCGCCGCTCAGCTCGCGCGCCGTCCCTTGGAAGAGAACGCCCCCGTGACCACCCGGCTGGTCATCGGCCCCGGCGCCGAAAAACCGCTGGAGCTGGAGATTCCTCTGCTGGTCTCCGACATGAGCTTCGGGGCCCTATCGAGGGAGGCGAAGATCGCCTTGGCGCGCGGCGCCGAGTGGGCGGGCACCGGCATCGGCTCGGGGGAAGGGGGGCTGTTGCCCGAAGAGCTGGAGGCCAACCGCCGCTGCCTCTTCGAGCTGGGACCGGCCGGGTACGGCTATGACGAAGCGTTGCTGGAACGGGTGGGCGCTTTCCATTTCAAGCTGGGCCAGGCCGCCAAGACCGGCCTGGGCGGCCGCCTGCCGGGCGGCAAGGTGACCGAGGAGATCGCCCGGCTGCGCGGCATCGAGGCGGGCAAGCCCGCGGTCTCCCCCGCGGCCTTCCCGGAACTGCGCACGCCCGCCGACTTCCGCCGCTTCGCCGACCGGGTTCGGGAGAGAAGCGGCGGCATACCGGTGGGCATGAAACTGTCGGCCCAGCGCATCGAGGCGGATCTCGATTTCGCCCTGGAGGCGGGGGTGGACTATCTCATCCTCGACGGCCGGGGCGGCGGCACGGGCGCCTCGCCGCGCATTCTGCGAGACCACATCGGGGTGCCCACCATACCGGCGCTGGCGCGCGCCCGGCGGCATCTGCAGCGCCGGCGGGCGGAGGAAGTGACCCTCATCGTCACCGGAGGGCTGCGCCTGCCCGAAGACTTCTTCAAGGCACTGGCGCTGGGCGCCGACGGCGTGGCGCTGGGCAGCGCCGCCCTCCAGGCCATCGGCTGCGTGGCGGCGCGCATCTGCCACACCAACCGTTGTCCGGCCGGCATCGCCACCCAGGACCCGCGGTTGCGGGCGCGGCTCGAAGTGGATCAGGCCGCCGAGCGGCTGGCCCGCTTTCTGCGCGCGTCGGTGGAGCTGATGAAACTGTTGGCGCGCGCCTGCGGCCACGACGATCTCGGCGGCCTGAAACCGGAGTTGCTCACCAGTTGGAAGAGAGAGATGGCGGAGCTGGCCGGAGTCGCTTTCGCCGGGATCGGCGGCTCTTAATCCTCTCAGCCGGAGACCGCCCGGCCCACCGCCTCGGCGATGGCCGCGGCGATTTCGCCAATGCGCGAAGCCTCGGTGCCCTCCACCATCACCCGGATCAGCGGTTCGGTGCCCGAGGGACGCAGCAGCACCCGGCCGCTCTCTCCCAGCAGGGATTCCGCCTCGGCGAGCGCCTCGCGCACGCGGTCATCCTCCATCACCACGGCTGGAGCCACCCCGTTCAGTTCGACGTTGACCAGGGACTGCGGAAGCCTGGGCATGCCGCTGCTCAGATCGCGAAGGGTGGCGTCGCCGAACACCATGGCAGCAAGCACCTGGAGCGCGGCCACGATGCCGTCCCCCGTGGTAGTGCGATCCAGGCAGATGACGTGTCCCGAAGGCTCGCCACCGAGCACCCAATCGTTGCGCTTGAGCTTTTCCAGAATGTAGCGGTCCCCCACCTGCGTGCGCTCGAGCTCCACGCCCAGCTCGCGCAGCGCCATTTCGAGCCCCAGGTTGGTCATGAGCGTGCCCACCACCTTGCCGCGCAATCCTTCGGAGGATTCGAGACGGGAACGGGCGATGACATAGAGAATGCCGTCGCCATCCACGATGGTGCCTTCATGATCCACCATGATGAGCCGGTCGCCGTCGCCGTCGAAGGCGACGCCGAGATCGGCTCCGCTCTCCAGCACCGCCTTCTGCAGGGTCCTGGGATGAGTGGAACCGATCTCCCGGTTGATGTTGAATCCGTCGGGCTCGGCGCCGATCACCTCCACCTCCGCGCCTAGCTCTTCGAAGACGTGGGGAGCGATGTGATAGGTGGCGCCGTTGGCGCAGTCCACCACCATCCTCAGCCCTCTCAGGCGCATGGTGGAAGGCACGGTGCTCTTGCAGAATTCGATGTAGCGGCCGGCGGCGTCGTCCACCCGCTCGGCCTTGCCGAGCCGGTCGGAGGGGACGGTGGCCAGCGGCTTCTCCATCTCCGCCTCAATGGCCTCCTCCAGCGAATCGGGCAGCTTGCAGCCGTCGGCGGAGAAGAACTTGATGCCGTTGTCGAAATAGGGGTTGTGCGAGGCGCTGATGACGATGCCCGCGGCGGCGCGCAGCGTGCGGGTGAGATAGGCGATGCCCGGGGTGGGCATGGGGCCCAACAAGCGGATGTCCATGCCCGCCGCCACCAGCCCCGCCTCCAGGGCCGACTCGAACAGATAGCCGGAGATGCGCGTGTCCTTGCCGATGAGCACCTTGCCGCCATGGCCGTTGCCCAGAACGCGGCCGGCGGCCCAGCCGAGTTTGAGCACCACCTCCGGGTTGATCTTGGCGTCGCCCACCCTGCCGCGCACGCCGTCGGTGCCGAAAAATCTCCGTTCCGTCATCTTTCCTCCCCTTTCGTCACAGCCATGGCCACCCTCAAGGCGTCCACCGTCTCGGCCACGTCGTGCACCCGCACCAGAAGCGCCCCCCGCTCCACCGCCAGAACCGCGGCGGCGAGGCTTGCCGCGAGCCGCCCGCCCGTCTCCCGGCCGGTGATCGCTCCCAGCATCGATTTGCGCGACAGGCCCACCAGCAAAGGACGGCCCAATAGCGTAAAAGCGCCCAGGTTCCGCAGCAAAGCCAGATTGTGCTCCAACGTCTTGCCGAAGCCGAAGCCCGGATCGAGCAACAGCCGTTCCCTGGGAATGCCGGCCTCCGCGCACGCCCTCATCCGCTCTTCGAAAAAGGACTTCACCTCGGCCACCACGTCCTCGTAGGCGGGCGCCTGCTGCATGGTGCGTGGCGTACCCTGCATGTGCATCAGACAGACCGGCACGCCCAGCTCGGCGGCCGTTTCCACGGCCCCTTCGGCGCGCAGGGCATTGACGTCGTTGATGAGGCCGGCTCCCGCCGCCACCGCCTCGCGCATCACTTCCGGCTTGGAGGTGTCCACCGAGATCGGCACCTTCAGCACTTTCTGAAGGGCCTCGATCACGGGAATCACCCGCTCGAGCTCCTCCTCCAATCCCACCTCGGGCGCGCCCGGCCGGGTGGATTCGCCCCCCACGTCGATGACGGCGGCGCCCTGCGCCTCCATGGCCAACGCCCGGCGGACGGCATCTTCCAGACGCAAAAAACGCCCGCCGTCCGAGAAGGAGTCGGGCGTCACGTTGAGAATCCCCATCACGCGGGGCCGATGGAGATCGAGAAGGCGTCCGTTGCAGTCGATTCTCATGCAAAGAGAGCGGGCCGGTGATTCCGGCCCGCCGATTCATCGCTCAATGCTGGCCCGCCGGATCGGGACTGCCCAAAGGGCCCTCCCGCCCTTTGTCCTTTTCTTCCGGCCTCTTCTCTCCAGCGGCCTGATTGCCGCCTCCGGGGGTGGAAGAGTCGTCCTCCCAGTCACTGGGCGGACGCGGGGTGCGGCCGGCCATGATGTCCTCGATCTGCTCCTGGTCGATGGTCTCATACTTGATGAGCGCCTCGGCCATGGTGTGCAGCTTGTCGATGTTCTCCTTGAGGATGCGCTCGGCGCGCTCGTAGTTGCGCTCGATGACGTTGCGGATCTCCTCGTCGATGATGTGCGCGGTCTCGTCGGAGACGTTCTTGTGCTGGGTCACCGACCGCCCCAGAAACACCTCCTCTTCCTCCTCGCCGTAGGCGAGCGGCCCGAGCCGCTCGGAGAGTCCCCAACGGGTCACCATGTTGCGGGCGATCTCGGTGGCCCGCTTGATGTCGTTGGAGGCGCCTGTGGTGACGTGCTCGGGGCCGAAGATCATCTCTTCGGCGATGCGCCCTCCATAGAGGCTGGAGATCTGGCTCTCCAGCAGCTCGCGGCTCTGGCTGTAGCGATCCTCTTCGGGAAGGAACATGGTGACGCCCAGCGCCCGCCCCCGCGGGATGATGCTCACCTTGTAGACGGGATCGTGGGAAGGCACCATGAGACCGACGATGGCATGACCCGCCTCGTGATAGGCGGTCTGCTTCTTCTCCTCGTCGCTCATCACCATGGAGCGCCGCTCCGCGCCCATCATGATCTTGTCCTTGGCCGCCTCGAAGTCGGCCATGGTCACCTGCTTGGCGTTCTTGCGCGCCGCCATCAGCGCCGCCTCGTTCACCAAGTTGGCCAGATCCGCGCCCGAGAAGCCGGGGGTTCCGCGGGCGATGACCGCCGGCTTCACGTCGTCGGCCAGCGGTACCTTGCGCATGTGCACCTTCAGGATCTGCTCCCGGCCGCGCACGTCGGGCAGAGGCACCACCACCTGGCGGTCGAACCGGCCCGGCCGCATCAGCGCCGGATCGAGAACGTCGGGACGGTTGGTGGCGGCGATGACGATCACCCCCTCGTTGCCCTCGAAGCCGTCCATCTCCACCAGCAGCTGGTTGAGGGTCTGCTCGCGCTCGTCGTGGCCTCCGCCCAGGCCGGCGCCGCGGTGACGGCCCACGGCGTCGATCTCGTCGATGAAGATGATGCAGGGGGCGTGCTTCTTGGCGGTGTCGAACATGTCGCGCACGCGGGAGGCACCCACCCCCACGAACATCTCCACGAAGTCGGAGCCGGAGATGGTGAAGAAAGGCACCTTGGCCTCGCCGGCGATGGCCTTGGCCAGCAGGGTCTTGCCGGTGCCCGGCGAACCCACCATGAGGATGCCCTTGGGAATCTTGCCGCCCAGGCGCTGGAACTTGGCGGGATCCTTGAGAAACTCCACCACCTCCTTCACCTCTTCCTTGGCCTCTTCCACCCCCGCCACGTCGGCGAAGGTGACCTTCACCTGATCCTCGCTGAGCATGCGCGCCTTGCTCTTGCCGAAGGACATGGCTCCCCGGCCGGCGCCGCCCCCCTGCATCTGTCGCATGAAGAAGATCCACAGAGCGATCAGGATGATGAGCGGGAACCAGTTGATGAGGATCAACTTGAGCAGCGAAGGCTGCTCCGGCGGCTTGGCGCGAATGTCCACGCCGGCGTTGATCAGGTCGCCGATGAGACCGGGATCGTTGGGGCTCTCGGTGACGAAGGAGCTTCCCGATGTGGTGATGCCCTCCACGCGGCCGTCCTGGTGGATCACCACGCTCGCCACGTTGCCCTCCTTCACCTGGTCGAGAAACTGGGTGTAGGAGATGGCCGGCGCGCGGTTGCGCTGGCCGTTGAAGCTGTTGAACACCGTCATCAGCACGATGGCGATCACCACCCACAAGACGATGTTCTTTGCCATGTCGTTCAAAACAGGATACCTCTCGAAATCGCTCTCTCTTTGACTATATCAGACCCGCGGAAGATCGAATCATTTGCAGGCTCCCCGAAAAGCACGAGCGTTCGCGGGGAACGGCGGCTTCCCGCCTGCTTCGTAAGTTCAACTTGTTGAAAATACGGAAAAATAAAACCCAACCGTCCCTTTTCGCCAGGAAATTCTCCATCGAGGGACTTCTCCTCGGATTCCCTGGAAACTATCCGGATTTAAAGCCGCTCGCCACCAGATAGAGCTCCCGGCTGCGGGGGCGGGAGGCCCTGGGCTTGCGCGCCGCCACGCGGTCGAAGGCGGCGCGCACGGCGCGCAGATAGTCGTCGAATCCCTCACCTTGGAATACCTTGGTAACCAAAATGCCGCCGGGACGCAACACCTCTGCGGCGAAATCCAGGGCCAGTTCACACAGATACATGGCTCTCGGCTGGTCCACCGCCGCCACCCCGCTGATGTTGGGGGCCATGTCGGAAATTACAAGGTCCACCGCCCGCCCCGCCAGAAGATCCATCAATCGGCCGAGCACCGCCTCCTCGCGGAAATCTCCCTGGAGAAAAGTGACGCCGGCAAGGGGGGCCATCTCCAGGATGTCGAGGGCGAACACCTCGCCGCGCTTGCCGACGAGCTGCGCGGCCACCTGGCTCCAGCCCCCGGGTGCGGCGCCGAGGTCCACCACCACCTGGCCGGACCGGAGGATGCGGTCTTTCTCTTGAATCTCCAGCAACTTGTAGGCGGCGCGGGAGCGATAACCCTCGCGCTGGGCGCGCTGGACGTATTCGTCGTGGAGATGCCGCTGCATCCAGCGGTGGCTGCTCTTGGAACGTCGTGCCATGAATCCCGCCCGCCTCTGCTAGAATGCGCGGCCTCCCCGAAACGATCGGAAACGCCGTTGAAACTGAACAAATCCCAGATCCGCCACCTGCGTGGCCTGGCCCATGGCCTGAAACCCGTGGTGATGATCGGCCAGCACGGCCTGCGCGAATCGGTGCTGGAGGAGCTCGGCATCGCCCTGGACCATCACGAGCTGGTCAAGGTGAAGGTGAGCGTGGGCGACCGCGGCGAACGGGACGCGGTGATCGAAACGCTCCTGGCCCGCACCGGGGCCGATCTGGTGCAGCGCATCGGCAACATGGCGGTGCTGTTCCGACGCAACCCCGAAAAGCCGGGAATCGAGCTGCCGCGCTGACTCCCTTTCGCGCCGCCACCTGGCCGAAAACCGTTTACCCCGGCCTTTCGGAAAAGAGCGTTTCTTCGACCCCCGCTCAGACGTACCTCACCTCCAGGATCTCGAACTCCCGTTTACCGCCGGGCACCTCGATCTCCACCTCGTCCCCCTCGCGCTTGCCGATGAGGGCGCGGGCGATGGGAGAGGTGATGGAGATCTTGCCGTGGCGAATGTCCGCCTCGTCCTCGCCGACGATCTTGTAGCTGTGCTCTTCGTCGGTCTCCAGGTCGAGGACGTCCACGGTGGCGCCGAAGACCACCTTGCCGCCGGCGTTGAGGGTGGTGACGTCGATGATCTGGGCGTTGGAGAGCTTGGCTTCGATCTCCTTGATGCGCCCTTCGATGAAGCTCTGCTGTTCGCGCGCCGCGTGATACTCGGCGTTCTCTTTCAGATCGCCGTGGGCCCGCGCCTCGGCGATGGCGGCGATCACCTTGGGTCGCGCCACCGTCTTCAGTTCGTTCAACTCCCGGCGCAACGCTTCCGCGCCCTCCACGGTCATGGGTGTCTTGTTCATCTGCCGTGCAACTCCTGCAGGCTGAAGACCCGCGGCTCCCCCTGGTGTTGCAAGGCCATGACGATGGCCTCGCCGCCCGACATGGTGGTGGTGTAGGCCACTTTGTGTTGCAGTGCCGAGCGCCGGATGGAGGCCGAGTCGATGATCGCCTGCTTGCCTTCGGTGGTGTTGATGATGAGTGAAAATTCGTCGTTCTTGATCATGTCCACGACATGGGGGCGCCCCTCCATCACCTTGTTGACGCGGGTGCAGGGCACGCCCGCCTCCAGGATGGCCTGGCAGGTACCTCCGGTGGCGTAGAGCTCGAAACCGAGCGCCACCAGATCCCGCGCCACCAGCTTGATGCGCTGTTTGTCGGCATCGCGCACCGAAAGAAACGCCTTGCCGCCGGTGGGCAGGGGTTCGGCGCTGCCGCCCTCGATGGCTTTGCCATACGCCTCGCCGAAGCTCTCCCCCACCCCCATCACTTCGCCGGTGGACTTCATCTCCGGCCCCAGGACGGTGTCCACCCCGGGGAATTTGACGAAGGGGAAGACCGCCTCCTTGACGAAATAGTGGTCGGGGACGATCTCGCCCACCACCCCCTGCTCTTCCAGGCTGCGCCCCACCATGCAGAGCGCGGCGATCTTGGCCAGGGGGCGTCCGGTGGCCTTGGAGACGAAAGGCACGGTGCGCGAGGCGCGGGGATTCACTTCGAGAATGTAGATCTCCTCGCCCTTGACGGCGAACTGGGTGTTCATCAGCCCCACCACTCCCAGTTCCAGAGCCATGTCTTCGATGTGGCGGCGCATGCGGTCCTGGATCTCGCGGCTGAGCGTGTAGGGCGGCAGGGAGCAGGCCGAATCGCCGGAGTGGACCCCCGCCTCCTCGATGTGCTCCATGATGCCGCCGATGACCACCTCGCGGCCGTCGCTCACCGCGTCCACGTCCACCTCGATGGCGTCGTTCAGGAAGCGGTCGAGAAGCACCGGAGAGTCGTTGGAGACGCTCACCGCCTCGCGCATGTAGCGGCGCAGGTCGTCTTCGTTGTAGACGATCTCCATGGCTCGTCCGCCGAGCACATAGCTGGGCCGCACCACCAGCGGATACCCGATCTCTCCAGCCAGCCGCACCGCCTCTTCGGCGTCGGTGGCGGTCCGGTTCGGCGGCTGCAGGATGCCGAGCTTCCGGATCATCTGCTGGAAACGCTCACGGTCCTCGGCGGCGTCGATGGAGTCGGGCGAAGTGCCGATGATGGGCGCGCCGGCCTTCTCCAGCGCCCTCGCCAGCTTGAGCGGCGTCTGCCCACCGTACTGGACGATCACCCCGTCGGGTTTTTCCACCCGAATGATCTCCAGCACGTCCTCCAGGGTGAGGGGCTCGAAATAGAGCCGGTCGGAGGTGTCGTAGTCGGTGGAGACGGTCTCGGGGTTGCAGTTGACCATGATGGTCTCGTAGCCGTCGTCGCGCAAGGCGAAGGCGGCGTGGACGCAGCAGTAGTCGAACTCGATGCCCTGACCGATGCGGTTGGGGCCGCCTCCCAGGATCATGATTTTCTTCCGCTGCGTCGGCTCGGACTCGCACTCCTCTTCGTAGGTGGAGTACATGTAGGCGGTGGCGGCGGCGAACTCGGCGGCGCAGCTGTCCACCCGCTTGTAGACCGGATGGATCTTGTGCGCCCAGCGCCGCTTGCGGATCTTCTTCTCTTTCTTGCCCACGAGGGCGGCGATGCGCCGGTCGGAGAAACCCTTGCGCTTGAGGGCGCGCAGGCGGGCGGCGTCGAGAGCGTCGAACCCTTCGGCGGCGATACGCGCCTCTTCCCGCACCAGATCCTCGATCTGCGCCAGGAACCAGGGATCGATGCCGGTGGCCTCGCGTACTTCCTCCAGGCCCATTCCCAGCCGGAAGGCGTCGGCCAGGTACCAGAGCCGCTCGGCGCGCGGCTGGCGGATTTCGGAGCGCACCCGCTCCCGCGCTTCGGGATCCTTCGGATCCACCATGGGGTCGAGCCCGTATTTGCCCGTCTCCAGCCCCCGCAGCGCCTTCTGCAGCGACTCCTGGAAGGTGCGGCCCATGGCCATCACCTCCCCCACCGACTTCATCTGCGTGGTGAGCCGGTCGTCCGCCTCGGGAAACTTCTCGAAGGCGAAGCGCGGCACCTTGGTGACCACGTAGTCGATGGTGGGTTCGAAGGAGGCGGGGGTGACGCCGCCGGTGATCTCGTTGCGCAGCTCGTCGAGGGTGTAGCCCACCGCCAGCTTGGCCGCCACCTTGGCGATGGGAAAGCCGGTGGCCTTGGAGGCCAGGGCCGAGGAGCGCGACACCCGGGGATTCATCTCGATGATGATCATGCGGCCGCTCTCGGGGTCGATGGCGAACTGCACGTTGGAGCCGCCGGTGTCCACCCCGATCTCGCGCAGCACCGCCAGCGAGGCGTCGCGCATGATCTGATACTCCTTGTCGGTGAGCGTCTGGGCGGGCGCCACGGTGATGGAGTCGCCGGTGTGCACGCCCATGGGATCCAGGTTCTCGATGGAACAGACGATGATGCAGTTGTCCTTGCGGTCACGCACCACCTCCATCTCATACTCCTTCCAACCGAGGATCGACTCCTCGATGAGCAGCTCGTTGGTGGGCGACAGGTCCAGCCCCCGCTGGCAGATCTGCTCGAACTCCTCGCGGTTGTACGCGACCCCCCCACCGGAACCGCCCAGGGTGAAGGAGGGACGGATGATGGCCGGAAAGCCGATCTGCGCCTGCACCTGGAGCGCCTCTTCCAGGCTGTGGGCGATGGCGGAACGCGGCATCTCCAAGCCGATCTTCTTCATCGCCTGGCGGAAGAGATCGCGATCCTCGGCCTTGTCGATGGCCTCCCGGCTGGCGCCGATCATCTCCACCCCGTACTGCTCCAGCACCCCTTCGCGAGCCAGATCGAGGGCGCAGTTGAGCGCCGTCTGCCCGCCCATGGTGGGCAGCAGGGCGTCGGGCCGTTCCTTGTCGATGATGCGCGCCACCGTCTGCCAGTTGATCGGCTCGATGTAGACCACGTCCGCCGTGTCGGGATCGGTCATGATGGTGGCGGGGTTGGAGTTGACCAGAATGACCTTGTAACCCTCTTCACGCAGCGCTTTGCAGGCCTGGGCGCCGGAGTAGTCGAACTCGCACGCCTGGCCGATGACGATGGGGCCGGCGCCGATGATGAGGATGGATTGGATGTCGGTTCGCTTGGGCATCTGTGGTTTCGCGTTGGGGGCCGGCGGCGTTCAGGCTTCGCGGTGCCGCTGCATCAGTTCGATGAAATGGTCGAAGACCGGCGCCACGTCATGGGGGCCGGGGCTCGCTTCCGGATGTCCCTGAAAGCCGAAAGCGGGCCGGTCGGTGCGATGTATCCCCTGAAGGGAGCCGTCGAAGAGCGATTTGTGGGTGGCCTTCAGGTTCTGCGGCAGACTCTCCTCGTCCACCGCGAAACCGTGGTTCTGGCTGGAGATCATCACCCGACCGGTCCGCAGATCCTGCACCGGATGGTTGGCGCCGTGGTGGCCGAACTTCATCTTGACGGTGCGCGCCCCGCTGGCCAACCCCAACAACTGGTGTCCCAGGCAGATGCCGAAGGTGGGCACGCCCGCCTCCACCACCTGGCGGATCGCCTCGATGGCATAGTCGCAGGGTTCGGGGTCCCCGGGGCCGTTGGAGAGAAAGACGCCGTCCGGTTCCATCGCCAGCACCTCCGCGGCCGGCGTCTGCGCCGGCACCACGGTGATCCGGCACCCGCGGTCGCGCAGCATGCGCAGAATGTTGGTCTTGATGCCGTAGTCGTAGGCCACCACGTGGAAATCGTCCTCGGCGTCGGCGCGCTTTCGATGGCCCTCGGCCCGCTCCCAGGTTCCCTCCTCCCAGCGGTAGCGCTCGGCGGTGGTCACCTCCCTGGCCAGATCCAGCCCTTTCAACCCCGGAAAGGTCTCGGCCGCCGCCTGCGCCACCTGGACGTCCAGGTGGGAACCCGCCTGGATGCAGCCGGCCTGGGCCCCCTTCTCGCGCAGGATGCGGGTGAGCTTGCGTGTGTCGATGCCGGCGATGGCCACCAGGCCGTGCGCCTCGAGGTACTCGTCCAGCGGTTGCCGGCTGCGCCAGCTGCTCGCCAGCAGCGGCAGATCGCGAATCACCAGGCCGGCGGCATGCACCCGGTGTTCCCTCCCCGACTCCACGTCCTCGTCGTTGGTACCGGTATTGCCGATGTGAGGATAGGTGAGGGTGACGATCTGGCGGCGGTAGGAGGGATCGGTGAGAATCTCCTGATACCCGGTCATGGCGGTGTTGAACACCACCTCCCCCACCGTCTGCCCTTCGGCGCCAATGGAGCGGCCGCGGAACACCGTGCCGTCCTCGAGAACCAGAATCGCTTTTTTCGTCATCTGCGCGCACACGAAAGAGGCTGACCCGGCATCGGGCCATCCGTGAAAAGACAGAATGATCGGGGCGTTGGGGACTGAACCCGTCGGGAGGAGGATTTTACGGCAGGCTCCGCTGGGTGTCCATGAAATTCCAGCGGAGTCCCTCCGTTACCGCGAACGGCCCGCACCGCCCAGCCCAGTCCTCAGGAACCCTTGGGGTCGATGGAAACCCGCCACCAGCCCAAAGTTTTATCAGGTTAGCGCCGCTCTTATCGCAGAATCTCGAAACGAGGGCATTTCTGCGGGTCGAAACGGACCCTTGCAGCGTTGGAGATGGCAAACCATCCCTCCTGCTGGCCATCAAAGCAGCGCAAGGATCGATAATAGACGATCTTGCCCCCTTTGGCGTTTTGGGCGATGGCAGCGATGTCGCGTTTGCTCAGTCCTTTCAGAAACCCGGACTCTACGAGGTCAAGGAGGATCCGCCTCACTGCTTTTCCGAAATCGCTCTGAAGCCGTACCCTGTGGAGGGAAAAAACTTCGTGCTCACTTCTTCCCTCCCCGAAATTCTCGGGAAAGCGGGCGCCGTAGAGCGTTTTCTTGAGCAATGAATTGATGACGTGCAAGCTCTTTCTTGCCGCCCGCAAAGAACGAAATCCTCCTTTGCCGACATCGGCTTCAAGCCGAATACTCGCGGGCGTGGGCCACTGCAACCGCCAGAGCCGAAAGGTTGCATCAGGACACTTCTGGCCTGTTCCGCAGGCTATCCTGGAGACGAATTTCCTCTCTATTGTCCGATAGAGTTCTTCATCCGCTGCGCTGCGTTTTTCGTTCAGGCAGCGATGAAATACATCCCAGTTCACAAGGCACGATTTTTCGGAGAACCAGGGCCCAAGATCGACGCTAGTGGTGAGGCGGGAAACTTTCTCGATCGAACTTGCAACGATGGTCAGAAGAGGAATGTCAAAAGAGCCTGTATCAATGCGGATTTCCCGAGCTCCAAGGGCTTTTCGCCATCGTTCCTGCCATGAAAAAGGAACGACCTTGAAGCCGATTCCCGGTTTGTCGACGATCACCGTCACTCTGTCGGTCAGCGCGACCATCGCCCATGAGCCGCTCGTGCCCAGCACTAGCAACAAGAGGATGACAAGCCTTTTCACTCTCCACTCATCTGCTGATCAACCGGATCTCAACCCGGCGGTTTTTCGCCCTGCCTTCTTCGGTGGCGTTGGAAGCAACGGGCTCAGCCTTCCCTTTTCCCTCGATTCTGAAGATTTCGGACTCGACCTTTCCACAGTAGATGAGATAGTCGGCCACCGACTGGGCCCGTTGCAGCGAGAGTTTGAGATTATATTCGTCCGACCCAATGTTGTCGGTGTAGCCGGTGACGACGATCTGTCGGGCCGGGTGTGCGCGGATGATGTCAGCCACCACGCTCAACGCTTCTTTCGCTTCCGACTTGAGGACAAATTTGTTGAAATCGAACAGCACCTTTTCGGGCACCGTGAGCTTCATCCCTTCTTTGGTTTTCGTGATACCGATACCCAGCTTTTCGGGGGTGGGCTTGGCCTCTTTTTTCGTGTACCGGGTCACCAGGATGTCGGATATCAGCACGCCGTAGGCAGGACTCTCCCAGACCGCGAATTCAAAGCCATGGGCCTTGCCCTTGAAAGGAATGGAGACAAGCCGTTTCCCTTCCATGAATACCCGGAACTGATGACGCCTGACTTCTAGGTCGAAATGAAGTTTCTTGGCTGCAAGATGCCCCGTGTTTTTGACCCGGCCGATTTGACCGACTTCGACCCTGTCCCCATAAAAAGTCACATCGTAAGGCATGCCGACCGCCGGATGGGCCTCTTTGTCCCACTCCTTTTCGCTCTTACCCTCCGTGAGTACACGCAGCTTCATTTTCGGCCACGTACCTTTTTTCTTCTCTGGATTGATGAGCAGGTCGTAACTAATTGAAAAATCGTCGTCACCCAACTCCATCTTCTTCCAAAGGCGCATGCCGTTGTCTGTGCTGGGTGCTATCCAGATATGCTCATCGTACTTGACGCACTCCATCGCCTTTTCGAATTTGTCGAAGCCTTCGGGAAACTCTCCCACTGGACAATCCCTAAAATCGGTGGAAAAAAGCACCTTGTCGCCAGGCTCGAACCTCATCCTGGACTTGCCCGTCACCAATCCACCGGCATAAAGGGTAGCCGGGAGCATCAGCCACAACAGTATCAATAAGATTTTCTTGGCCATTTGTTCCTCCTTTTTTTCCCTTTTGGAAAGGCTCCTATCCGTTGCATGCGCTTCTCGCTTTCCGGAACCTTCATAGATGCCGTTGCGCCCAGGAAACGATGCCCCCGGCGTCCAGCGCCCCCGACATGCGGTCCACCTCCCGACCGCCTCGAAACAGGATCATGGTGGGAATGCTGCGGATGCCGAGCTGACCCGCGAGCAGCTGGTGCTGCTCGGTGTTGAGCTTGAGCAGCCGGACATTGGGCTCGAGCCGCTGCGCCGCCTGCTCGAAAGCCGGCGCCATCATGCGACAGGGGCCGCACCAGGGCGCCCAGAAATCGACCAGCACGGGAATGTCGCTGCGCTGGATCTGTTTCTGCAACATGGCGTCGTCCACCTCCGCCGGCTTGCCCTGGAAGAGGGGCTGTTTGCACTTGCCGCATTTGGGGTGCTGGCCGAGGCGGGCGCGGGGAATCCGGTTCACGCCGCCGCAATGGGTGCAGACCACATGCAGGTTGTCGCTCATGCGAAGAGTCCTCCAAAAACCGTTTCGAACGCAGGTGGGGCCTTTTGCGCCGCTTTCAAGCACCGCTTGTAATTCCGTCGCGGCGCCCCAAAATATCGGCCACCCTCAGCCGGACAATATTCGTGAGAAGAACCGTGAGCAACTCACCCTACATCATCGAAATCAATGAAGAAAACTGGCAAAGCGCCGTACTGGAACAATCCCGCCGGGTGCCGGTGCTGGTGGACTTCTGGGCCAGCTGGTGCCAGCCCTGTCAGATGCTCATGCCCATCCTGGCGAAACTGGCCGAGGAGTACCAGGGCAAATTCGTGCTGGCGAAAGTGAACACCGAGGAGCAGCAGAACCTGGCGGCGCAGTTCGGCATCCGCTCCATCCCCACGGTGAAGCTGTTCAAGGAGGGCCGGCCGGTGGACGAGTTCGCAGGCGCCCTGCCCGAATCCGAGATCCGGCGCTTTCTCGACCGCCACATTCCACGCGAATCGGATGCCCAGGTGGAGCGGGCGCGCTCGCTGCTGTTGCAGGGCGACGCCGAGGGCGCGTTGAAGATCCTGGAAGCCGCCAAGGCCGCGGACCCCACCAACGTCAACATCGACATCGCGACGGCCCAGGCCAAAGCGGCTGTCGGCGACGCCTCCGCAGCGCTGGGGATCATCGAGAAGCTGCCGCTGGAGGCGCAACAGAAGCCTGAAGTACAGCGCCTGAAAGGGCTGCTCCATTTCGAGGCGATCGCTTCCGGGAACGCCGATCCCGCCGAACTGGCCGCCCGTCTGGAGAAAAATTCGGACGACCACGAGGCGCGCCGCCGGCTGGCGGCACGAAAGGTGCTGGAAGAGGACTACGAAGCGGCGCTGGAACTGCTGTTGGAGCTCATGCGGCGCGACCGGAAATTCGGCGACGACGCCGCCCGTAGGGACATGGTGGCCATCTTCGACCTGCTCGGCGAGGATCCGCTGGTGAGCCGCTACCGCAGCCGCATGATGAACCTGCTCTACTGAGGCCTCTTCGCCACACCGCGCGACCGGGGGACGGCTGCATCCCGGGACTCCATCCCGAACACCACCGCTCTTTTGCCGCCATCCTCCACCCGCCAGCGGAAGTCCCAGCGGTAGAGCGCCATGCCGTGGATCCTTCCCTGGCCCGACCCCGCCGCATAGGCGGGCCTCGGATCGAGGCCGATCAGCGCACGGACGGCGCCGGCCAGCTCCTCTCCCTCGGGCAGGGCGCGCAAACGGCTCTCCAATTCGGCGGTGAAACCCACCTGCAGCCGAGGTTCCGGCGCCGAGTCGGCGAAACCGCCCCGCGCGCCGGCCACGGCGTCGGCGTAGGGAAGGTAGGGCTTGATGTCCACCACGGGGCTGCCGTCGAGCATGTCCACTCCCGAGATCCGCAACTTCACGCTCCGTCCTTTCCGGCTTTCGATGGCGCGAAGGCGCACCGCCGACAGACCCAGGTGGTTGGGGCGGTAGGGCGAGCGGGTGGCGAAGACGCCCAGCCTGCGGTTGCCCCCCAGGCGGGGCGGACGCACCCGCCCTTTCCACCTTTGCTCCAGGTTGCGGTGAAAGAGAAAGGTGACCCACAGGTGGGAAACCTCTTCGAGCCCTTCGAAGAAGTCCAGCTCGTCGTAGGGAGGTGCCATCTCGATGACGCCGGGAAGATCCACCAACCCCGCCTGGCGCGGAATGCCGAACTTGTCGGGGAATGGGGTGCGCAGGCGGCCGATGGCCTCGAGCCGAAAAAGGTCCCGCATGCTCTCGTTTCAGAAAAAGGACGACGGCGGCATTGTAGCAGCGCCACCATGCCGCCGTCGTCGGCCCCGCCGCCCCCGGCAGGAGCCCGGAGTTCAACGGAGGAGACTCACCCCCGCTCCGACTTGTCCGCCCGGGACTCTTTCACCACCCGCTTGGCGGGCACCTTCCGGCAATAGGGCGCCACTTTGCGCCCGTCGGAGCGCTGGTAGCCCTTGATCCAGCGGCAGGCAGTGGATGCCGCGCAGGCCTGTCGATCCAGGCCGCGGCACCCCTCCCCCGCGATTGCGCTGCCCGAGGTGAGCGCCAGGATCATAGAGAGGGCGGATACGAACGAAATGGCCATGATGCGTTCCTTCATGGTTGAACACTCCTTTGTCTGTTTCCGTTTTCTTCGGCCGGGCGATCCGGCCCGGCAAAAAAACTATAGGAAGGATCCCGGCCTCTGTCTGTAGGACGATTCCTACATGGCTATCGGCAAACGCCGCGCCCCCCAGTTGCCGGGCCGGGCTTCGAAGACGCCTGGAATCTTCTCCCCGCAGTTGGCGCAGCAGCCCTGCTCGTCCAACCCCCATTTGCCCAGCACGTACCAGTCGCGTTCGATGAGCAGCTTGCCGCAGCGGGGACACCAGGTGCTGCCCCCTTCGCGGTCGTGGACGTTGCCGGTGTAGACATAGTGCAGCCCCTGCTTCCTGGCCAGCGCGCGGGCGCGGTCGAGGGTGGCGGGGGGCGTCGGCGGAACGTCGAGCATTTTGTAGTCGGGGTGGAAGGCGGTGAAATGGAGCGGCACCTCCGGTCCCAGCGTCTCGGCGATCCATTCGGTCATTCGCTTGATCTCGTCGTCGGAGTCGTTGTGGCCGGGAATCAAAAGCGTGGTGATCTCCAGCCAGACGTCGGTCTCCTTCTTCACATATTCCAGCGTGTCCAACACCGGCTGCAGGTGCCCGCCGGTGAGCTTGTGGTAGAACTCCTCGGTGAACCCTTTGAGATCAATGTTGGCCGCGTCCATGTGGGAGAAGAACTCCTTGCGCGCCTCGGGCGAGATGTAGCCTGCGGTCACCGCCACGCTGCGGATGCCCCGTTCGTGACACGCCTTGGCGGTATCCACCGCGTACTCGAGAAAGATCACCGGATCGTTGTAGGTGTAGGCCACGCTGCGGCAACCCAGCTCCTCGGCCACGCGGGCGATCTTCTCGGGGCCGGCCTCGGCGGCCAGTTTGTCCATCTCCCGGGACTTGCTCATGTCCCAGTTCTGGCAATACTTGCAGGCCAGATTGCAGCCGGCGGTGCCGAAAGAGAGCACCGGGGTGCCGGGGAGGAAGTGGTTGAGCGGCTTCTTCTCGATGGGATCCACGCAAAAGCCGCTGGAACGGCCGTAGGTGGTGAGCACGATCTGATCGTTCTGGCGCGCGCGCACGAAACAGAGCGCCTGCTGTCCCTCCTTCAACTTGCAGTGACGGGGACAGAGGTCGCACTGGATCCGGCCATCTTCCAGCTTGTGCCAGTAACGGCCGGGAAAGGCTTGGGGGGCGTTCATCTTGCATTTTCTCCGGGTGTACCCATTTGATACCCCATAGATCAGGCTGAAAAACGGGATTTCAAGTGATGGCCACAGTCAAGCCGCCCGCCGTGGCGGGCATGTTCTACCCAGCGGACGCAGCCACCCTGGCCGCCGAGATCGACGCCTTCCTGGCCCAGGCTGAGCCGCCGCCGGGGCCGCCGCCCAAGGCGCTCATCGCACCCCACGCCGGCTATGTCTATTCCGGCCCGGTAGCGGCCAGCGCCTATGCCCGGCTGCTGCCGGCCGCCGACCGGATTCGCCGGGTGGTGATCCTGGCCCCCTCCCACCGGGTGCCTTTCCGCGGCATCGCCGCCTCCTCCGCCGACTGGTTTCGCACCCCCCTGGGCGACGTGCCGGTGGACCGTGCCGCGGTGGAGGCCGTCCTGGAACTGCCGGGGGTGGCGTTGTTCGACGCCGCCTTCGCCGAAGAGCACGCCCTGGAAGTGCATCTACCCTTCCTGCAGCGGGTGCTGAACCGGTTTTCCATCGTCCCCTTCGTCGTGGGCGACGCCGAGCCCGAAACGGTGCGGGCGCTGCTCGACCGGCTGTGGGACGGCGACGAGACTCTCATCGTGGTCAGCTCCGACCTCAGCCACTATCTGGACTACGCCAGCGCCCGCCAGCGGGACGCCCGCACCACCGAAGCCATCGAGGCCCTGGAACCGGAACGGATCGGCTTCCACGACGCCTGCGGGCGCATTCCGGTGAACGGCCTGCTGCTGGCGGCGCGGGAGCACGGGCTGCGGCCGCAGACGGTGGATCTGCGCAACTCGGGGGACACCGCCGGCGACAAGAGCCGGGTGGTGGGGTATGGCGCCTATGTATTCGCCTGAACAACGCCGCACCCTTCTGCGGGTGGCCCGGACCTCCATCGCCCATGGCCTGGAGCAGGGGCGTCCCCTGCCGGTGGACCCCTTGGAGTACGATGCCGAGCTTCGCGAAGAGCGCGCGAGTTTCGTCACGCTGAACGAAAGAGGCCGGCTGCGCGGCTGCATCGGCCATCTGCAAGCGATCCAGCCGCTGGTGGCCGACGTGGCGGAAAACGCCTTCAACGCCGCCTTCCGCGATCCTCGCTTTCCCCCGGTGAACGCCGCCGAATTCGACGCGCTGGAGATCCACATCTCTATCCTCAGCCCTCCCGAACCCATGACCTTCGACTCCGAGGAGGAGCTGTTGCGCCAGATCCGCCCTGGAGTGGACGGCCTCATCCTGGAAGAGGGCCCCTACAAAGGCACTTTCCTTCCGTCGGTGTGGGAGCAGCTACCCGATCCGCGCCGGTTCCTGGCGGAACTGAAGTTGAAGGCGGGGTTGCCGCCCGACTACTGGTCGGAGGGCATTCGGGTTTCCCGGTACACTACGGAATCCTTTTCAGAATAAGAGTGAAAGTTCCATGGCCGGTGAACCCATCCGCCACATCGCCGTCTGGCCTAAAGTTTTGAGAATCTGCCATTGGAGCCTGGCGTCGGCCACGCTGGTGTTGCTGCTCACCGGCTGGCTGGCGACCTGGGCGCCGGAACGGGCGGAGTCGGTGGACGAGATCCATTTCGTCGCGGCGGCCGTGTTGCTGGCGGCGCTGGCGGTGCGGATCGGACTGCTGACGGCGGGAAAAGGCGTCGCTTCGTGGCGGGTGCTCAAACCCACCCGCCACTTGCTGAGTCAAGGTCTGCAGGTGCTGCGCAGCTACGTCACTCTGGGCAAGCTTCCCCTGCCCCGCTGGCATGCGCACAATCCTTTGTGGGCGCTGCTCTATCCTCTCCTTTTCCTGGCGCTCCTTCTCCAGGTGGCCACCGGGCTCTTGCTGCTCAACGACATCACCCTGCTAGGCGCTCTGAGCCTGCGCTCGCTGCACCACTGGGGTTGGGAGTTCCTGCTGCTCTTCTCCACCCTCCACATCGCGGCGGTCTTCTTCCACGACGCTCAAAGTTCCACGGCGGAGATCTCGGGCATGGTCAACGGCTACCGCTGCGTCACCCTGGCTCCGCTCGACCTCGGCGGCGAAAGCGACGGAACCAAGGTGGTGCCGCTGGACGCTCTGGCTCGGGAGCTGAAAAAGAGCGGCGGAAAACCGGATTCCGACTGAGACCGCTCGACTTTGCTTTCTCCTGGCAGCCGCCTCAACGGCGCGCCAGGAAGGCCTCCAGCCGTTCCACCCCCTGCTGCAGCCGCTCCATGGAGGTGGTGTAGGCGAAGCGGACGAAGCGCTCGGCCCGGTAGCTGCCGAAGTCCCGGCCGGGCGTCACCGCCACCCCCGCCTCTTCCAGCAAGCGCCGGCAGAAGTCGAAACTGTCGTCGGTGAAAGCGCTCACGTCGGCGTAGAGATAGAAGGCCCCTTCGGGCCGGCCGTGAAGCCTGAAGCCCAGCTCGTCGAGCGCCTGATGGAGAAAGTCGCGCCGGCGGTGGAAGCGCTGGCGCCGCTGTTCCAGGATCTCCAGCGTTTCCGGCAGAAAAGCGGCCAGGGCAGCATGCTGAGAGAGGGTGGGCGCCGCCAGAAAGAGGTTCTGGGAAAGCCGGTCGAGCGCCGGCACCCAGGCTTCGGGAGCCACCAGCCACCCCAGGCGCCAGCCGGTCATGCCGAAGAACTTGGAGAAGCTGTTGATGACGAACAGCTCCTCTCCGCCCAGGGCCAACGCGGTGACCTCGGGAAGATCGTACACCAGCCCCTGGTAGATCTCGTCCACGATGAGGGCGCCACCGGGCGCGCGCACCGCTTCGTGGAGAAACCGCAGCTGCTCCAAGCTCAACACCCGCCCGGTGGGGTTGGAGGGAGTGGCCACCATCAGCGCGCGGGTCCGAGCGTCCCAGTGGCGGATCACCTGATCGTTGGCCAGGGCGAAATCCTGCGAAGCCTTCACCCCCAGCGACACCGCCTTCCCCTCGAAGAGCCGCACCATGTGGCGGTTGCAGGGGTAGCCTGGATCGGGCATCAGCACCTTGTCGCCGGGATCCACCATGGCCGCCAGCACCAGTTGCAACGCGCCGGAAGCCCCGGGGGTGACCACCACTCGTTCCGGCGCCACCTCCACCGAAAAGCGCTGCCGGTACCAGTGGGCGATGGCCTCGCGCAGCGCCGGCAGCCCCAGCGCCGGCGTATAGTGCGTCCGGCCCTCCCGCAGCGCCCGCTCGCCCGCGGCGACGATGGGCTCCGGCGTGGGAAAGTCGGGCTCGCCCACCTCCATGTGCACCACATCGCGCCCCTGCGCCTCCAGCTCGCGGGCGCGGGCGAGGATGGCCATGACGTGGAAGGGTTCGATGCCCGCCATGCGGCGGGCCAGGCGAGGCGGGTTGTTATCGCCAGGCGTGTTCATGGATGGCGCGCAGGCTGGGAACGTCCACCTGCCCTTTCACCAGCTCCGGACCGGCGAGCACCCGGGCCGGCCGCTCCGGGGCGCCCAGGTGATCCAGCACGAGGGCGGCACCGGAGAAGTCGTGGTCCCTGGTGTAGTCGTTGACGGTCACCAGCACGCTCTTGAGTCCCGCCTCCCGGGCGGAGATCAGTCCGTTCCCCGAGTCCTCGAAGGCCAGGCACCGTTCCGGTGACAGGCCCATCTGCTCCATGGCCCAGAGGTAGATGTCGGGCGCCGGTTTCTTGGCCGGCACGATGTCGCCGGCGGCGATCACTTCGAACCAGCCTTCGGCTTCGGGATCCAGGCTGTTGCGCAGCAGCGCCGTGACGTTGTCCGGGGTGGTGGTGGTGGCGATGGCCAGCCGCAGGCCCGCATCGCGCGCCTCGCGGAGGAGCCGCTCCACCCCGGAACGCAGCGGCAGGCCGGGGTCTTCCATCAGCCGTTTGTAGTGCTCCGTCTTTGCCGCGTGCAGAGCGGCGATGAAGCCATCCAGATCGGCGGGAGCCTCGAACTCCGGGCGGTGCTGGTCGAGGAAGTGGCGGATGCGCTCCTTGCCGCCGGTCACCTCCAACAGCTCGCCATAGAGTTCGGGCGTCCATTCCCAGTCCAGCCCCGCGTCGGCGAAAGCGCGGTTGAACGCCACGCGGTGGCCGTCGCGCTCGG
>JALSRN010000095.1 GCA_026984735.1 Sedimenticola sp.
TGGCGGATGCGCTCCTTGCCGCCGGTCACCTCCAACAGCTCGCCATAGAGTTCGGGCGTCCATTCCCAGTCCAGCCCCGCGTCGGCGAAAGCGCGGTTGAACGCCACGCGGTGGCCGTCGCGCTCGGTGTCGGCGAGGGTGCCGTCCACGTCGAAGAGCAGTGCTTCCAGTTGTGCCATGGTGACGACATTCGGAGAAAAGGTTCAGGATAGACCATTTTCCCTGCCCTACCAAACAGGCCAACCCTTTGTGAAAGACGGAAAAGGCGCTGACAGGGGAGACGACCGGCAAAGGAGAGCATGCACGGCGCATAAGGTGTGCTGCCTAGGGCGCCATCAACAGGGACTGGTCCAGGAAAGCTCTGTCGGTGCTCTGCAGATAGAACTCCCGGATCTGCCCTGGCTCCAACCCCTGGAAGGTGATCTCCCCCCATCGGCAGCTCTCGCAAGCGAGGGCGCAGGCTAGGGCCTCCCCGCAGAGCCCCTGATGATGTAGGATCGCTTGTTCCAACTCCGGCGAAAGCGGCATCTCAGCCAGCAGTTGCGCCATGGGAACCTCCAGAAGACGATCGAGCGCCGACAGCAGGCCGGTCGAAAATGCGGTCTCGGCAAGTCCCACGTCGGCGGTACTCACCAGTACGCGGCACATGTGCGCCCGTACCAGCGCATCGTTCAGAAGTTCCCTCGGCTGGTGCTCGATCCCGGAAAGGACGATGAGCAGCGCCCAGGATCGCAGCCGGTTGAGCCCCAGATAGATCACCGCCTCGGAAATCGACTGGATTCGACCATTCAGCGCCACCGCCGCGGAATTGATGTAACGGAGCACTTTGAAGCTCAGGCCCGCATCGAGGATGATGATCTCCACCAGCTCGTCCATGGCGACCTTTTCGTCACTGAGGCGGCTGAGCAGACGCAGGGTGACGGATCGATTTTCATTCAGCTTGCGCTCCTTCACCAACTGAGGACGGGAAAAATGGAAGCCTTGAAAGAGATCGAATCCCAGTTCGAGCAGCCGCTCATGCTCCTCAGCCCTCTCTACCTTCTCTCCCAGTAGGCGAACGCCACGATCCCTCAGTGTTGCAATAGCGGAGCGGTGCTTTTCCAAATCCACCGCCGGCACATCCACCTTGACGATCTCCACATGGGGCAACAGCGGCTCCCATTTCTCTTCGAAGCGGTAGTCGTCCACCGCCAGCCGGTAACCCTGGCGAGAGAGAGCAGCCACCGCCCGCTCCATTTCGGCGTCCACCTCGATCTCCTCCAGAATCTCCAGCACCATCCGGCCCTTGTCGAAAGGGAGGGGCGGCATCTCCACGAAGAAATCGCGTGTGAGATTGATGAAGGCGGGACGATCGCCGGTGATCCGGGCGATCCCCATCTCGATGAAAGCGTTGAGGATCACCCGGGCCGAAGCGCTGTTTCCGTCCAGTGGGCCGGCGGCGCCGCCGGCTTCACGATAGAGCAGTTCGTAACCGAAAACCCTCGATTTCCGGTCGAAAATGGCCTGACGGCCCACCAGCAGTCGTTCCTCCACGGCCATCCCCCCTCGCTGCAGTCTGGAACCACTTCACCGAAGCGCTTCCGACGAGCAGATTCGCTCGCCGGTACCCCGAGGCCTATTCGCCCACATCGGCCCCTTCGACGATTCCTTGAGCCCTTTCGCCGGCGAAGCGAGCATTCGTTCAACAACCGGAAACAAAGGCATTGCCCCACGCGTCCGGGTCTGCTACTTTCCCCTACCCCGAGAATGGTTCCCGCAGGGGAAACGAGGCAGATGGCAAAGGCGAAGAAAGCAAAGGCAAGCAAGAAATTCGACGTAGACCCCCTCTCCTTCACGCCCTACAAGGAGAAGAAGGGAGAGGAGTACATGAACGAGAAGCAGGAGGCCCACTTTCGCTCGATCCTGGAAAAGTGGCGCCAGACGCTCATGGAGGAGGTGGACCGCACCGTCCACCACATGAAGGACGACGCGGCCAACTTTCCCGACCCCAACGACCGCGCCAGCCAGGAGACCGAGTTCAGCATCGAGTTGCGCACCCGCGACCGGGAGCGCAAGCTGTTGAAGAAGATCAACGAGGCGCTGGACAAGCTGGACGCCCATGAGTACGGCTATTGCGAGTCCTGCGGCGCCGAAATCGGCATCCGTCGGCTGGAGGCGCGTCCCACCGCCACCCTCTGCATCGAGTGCAAGACTCTTGAAGAGATCCGGGAGAAGACCTACGGCTGACGCCATGCTCCCGTCACCTCCACCGCCTTCGAAGCCGGCCTCGCGCCGGCTTTTTGCTGGATGAGCGTCCAGCCGGCCTACCGCGGCCGCTTCGCCCCCTCTCCCACCGGCCCGCTCCACTTCGGCTCCCTGGTGGCCGCCGTGGGGAGCTACGCCGACGCTCTGGCCCACCAGGGAAGCTGGCTGCTGCGCATCGAGGACGTGGACGAGGGACGGCGGGTGAAAGGCGCCGCCGACTCCATTCTGCGTACCCTCGAAACCCTCGGTTTCCAGTGGCAGGGGGAGGTGCTCCACCAGAGCCGCCGCAAGGCGCGCTACCAGGAGATTCTCGACCGACTCCTGGCGCGGGGACTGGCCTACCCTTGCGGCTGCACCCGGCGGGAAGTGGAGGCCGTCGGCCGGCGCGGCGCCGAGGGCTGGATCTATCCGGGCACCTGCCGCCAGGGCATGCCCCCCGGCCGGCGGGAGCGCGCCGTGCGCCTGCGGGTGCCCGCCGCCACCGTGCGCTTCGTGGACCGCCTCTTCGGGGCGCAGTGCCAAGAGCTGGAACGAGAGGTGGGGGATTTCGTCATCCGCCGCGCCGACGGCTTTTTCGCCTATCAATTGGCGGTGGTGGTGGACGATCTCGACCAGGGCGTCACCGACGTGGTGCGGGGCGCCGACCTGCTGCACTCGACCCCGCGGCAGATCCATCTGCAACGCTTGCTCGGCGCGCCCACGCCCCGCTACCTGCACCTGCCTCTGGTGCTGGACGAAAACGGCCGCAAGCTCAGCAAGCGCGACCTCGCCCATCCGCTGGATCCCGGCCGTCCGCTGGAAGCGCTGCTGGCCGCCTGGCGCTTTCTTGGCCAGCCTCCGCCCGAAGAGCCGATGAAAGACGTGAAGACCTTCTGGGCCTGGGCCGCTCTCAACTGGAATCCGCAACGGATTCGCCGTGAGGGGGCGCGATGAAGCGGAGCCATAGATAACCGCCCCCTCCGGCCAACAGGGAAGCGAGCAGGATTCCCGTCTTGGCCATGAGCAGATCCGTGGGATCGGCGGCGAAAGCCAGTTCGGCGATGAAGATGGACATGGTGAAGCCGATTCCCCCCAGAAGTGCCATTCCCACCACGTGGCTGAACCCCACCCCCTGCGGCAGCCGGCTCCAGCCCAGTTTCACCATGAACCAGGTGAAGCCGGCGATGCCCAGGAGCTTGCCGAGCACCAGCCCCGCCACCACCCCCAGGGCCACCGGATGGGTGAACAGCGAGCCCCCGCCGGAGAGCTGCAGCGGAATGCCCGCGTTGGCCAGGGCGAAGACGGGAATCACCAGATAGGAAGAAGGCAGATGGAGCGCGCGCTCCAGCGTCTGAGCCGGCGCCTGGGCCAGTCTGGCCCCGTCGGCCAACGCGGTGACCCGGCTGCGCATCCGGTCGTTGAGCACGATGCAGGACCCCTCGGTGCCCGCCTCGGCGATGTCGTCGAGCAGGCGACGGGCCCGCTGCAGGAAATGGGCGGCATCGAACTTGGGCTTCATGGGGATGGTGAAGGCGAGGATCACTCCCGCCAGCGTGGCGTGGATGCCGCTCTTGAGCAGGGCCAGCCACAACAGCACGCCCAACAGCATGTAGGGTAGCAGGCGACGGATGCCGCCCCGATTGAGCGCCACCAGCAGAAAGAGAATGCCGCCCGCCGCGCCCAGCGCCATCAGGTTCAGCTTGGCCGTGTAGAAGAGGGCGATCACCACCACCGCGCCCAGGTCGTCCACGATGGCCAACGCCACCAGCAGCGTGAGCAACCCCGGCGGGACCCTTTTGCCCAGCAGGGCCAGGATTCCCAGCGCAAAGGCGATGTCGGTGGCCATGGGCACCCCCCAGCCGTTGATCTGGGCGCCGCCGTGGTTGACGAGCACGTAGAAGAGCGCCGGCAGCAGCATCCCCCCCACCGCGGCGACGATGGGCAGCGCCGCCTGGCGGGGATCGGAGAGCTCCCCCACCAGCAGTTCCCGCTTCAATTCCAATCCCACCACCAGAAAGAAGAGCGCCATGAGGCCGTCGTTGATCCAGTGGTGCAGGCTCATCTTCAGGCTCCACGCGCCGGAACCCACCACCACTTCGGCATGCAGCAGATGCGAATAGGACGTCCCCAGCGGACTGTTGGCGATCGCCAGCGCCAACAGAGCGCAGGCCATCAGCAGCACCCCGCTGGTGGTCTGACGGTGGATGAACTCTTCGAGCGGCGTCAACAGACGGTCGAAGGCCCGCTCCCAGGGCGCCATGTGCTCCTTGCCGTTTTCCTCCCCCATCGACATCCCTCCATCACCAGGATCGATTCAGATTAGGCGGATGATCGGCCAAATCGCGCGAGGACGCAAAATCCCGTGAAAAATCGTGGAGGGAAAGGGGGTGCAAAAAAGCGGGCTCTTGACTAGGATCATGGGTGAAGGCGCGCCTCTCCTTTAGGCTGGGGCGGCCGGAACCGCTACGGAAGATTGCCATGTCCCGATTGATCGACCCATTCCAGCGCACCATCCGCTATCTGCGGGTCTCGGTCACGGACCGGTGCAACTACCGCTGTTTCTACTGCATGCCCTCTCAGGGCATGGTGTGGGAGGAGCGTTCCCATTTTCTCTCCTTCGAGGAACTGACGCGCATCATCCGGCTGTTCGCCGAGTTGGGGGTGGACAAGGTGCGTCTCACCGGCGGGGAACCCTTGGTGCGCCGCGGCATTCTCGACTTCGTCAGGCAGCTCTCCGCCCTCCCCAGCCTGCGGGATCTCTCCATGTCCACCAACGCCCACCTCCTCGCCGGTCAGGCCGAGGCGCTCCGCGCCGCGGGGGTACAGCGGGTGAACATCTCCCTCGATTCCCTCAAACCCGAGGTGTTCCGCCGGATCACCCGCAACGGCGATCTGGAGCCGGTGCTGGCGGGCATCGACGCCGCGCTGGCGGCGGGAATGGCGCCGGTGAAGCTCAACATGGTGGTGATGCGGGGTCTCAACGACGATGAAATCGAGGCGATGTTCGACTACGCCGTAGCCAAGGGCGCCGACCTGCGCTACATCGAAACCATGCCGGTGGGAGAAGCGGGTATCGACGGCACCGGCCACTTCATGCCCGCGGTGGAGATCCTGGAACGGCTCAAACGCCACGCCGGCGCGGAGCTGGTGCCGGCCAAGGGCGGCAAGGGGGCCGGACCGGCCCGCTACTACCAGGTGGGCGAAGGGCCGGTGCGGGTGGGCGTGATCAGCGCCCTTTCGCGCCATTTCTGCGACGACTGCAACCGGGTGCGCCTCACCGCCAAGGGAGAGCTGGTGCTCTGTCTCGGTCAGGAGGACCGCGTCTCTCTGCGGGACGGCCTGCGCCGGGGGTTGAACGACGAAGAGATGAAGCAACTGATCCGGGACGCCATCGCCCGCAAGCCCAGAAGCCACGATTTCAACACCGACGAGCGGCGGGTTGCGCTGAGGCACATGTCCTCCCTGGGGGGCTGAGCTTTCGAGCCCGAACCGCGACGCTTTTCATCCTGAGGGAGAGCCGCGATGAGCGACATCCAGGAACTCGAAGTGGGCCGCCACTACGGCCAACTGAAGAAGGACGTGCGCGAGCTAGTGGACAAATATCTGCGCATCGCCGACTGGGACGTGCCCGACATCGACGAAGCGGAAACCTTTCGCCTGGTCCTGCGGGCGATCCGGCGAGCGCTGGACGAAGTGGAGAAGGAGCGCTGAGCCGCGCCGACGGCCGCGGGCTCCTTCACTCCCTTTCCCGCTTGCGATGGAAGGAGGTTCCGCCGCATTTGGGACAGGGCGGAATGCGCGCCGGCTTGTGGAAATGGAGCTCCTCGCCGCACTGGTCGCACACCAGGGTTCCGGGGCCGGTGACCTCTCCCGTACGGTAGCCCGCCAGTTCCGCCTGTTCCCGCAGCAGGTTGAGTTCCACGGTGGTCTGATCCGCCGCCTGGGCGAAGAGTTCGGCCAGGCGGTCGCCGATGAGGCGGCTCTCGAAGCCCAGCCAGTCGGTGAACTCCTCCCCCGTCTCGGCGATGTATTGCGCCGCGTCGATCAGATCGCGCTTGAGATATTCGGCGACCTTCTCCAGCTCCTCTTCGGTGAACTCGCCCAGTTCCGAAAGCTTCTCTTTCGCCTTGTCGATCAATTCGTGCAGCGCCGGGCCGGTC
>JALSRN010000096.1 GCA_026984735.1 Sedimenticola sp.
CGGCCGGAACCCCCTTCCTCGTCAATCTAGCCGGACCCCCCCTCATCATCCCGGACGGAACGAAGCGGAGATCCGGGATCCAGAAATAGCCAATCATCGGAAGATTCCCGCCTACGCGGGAATGACGGGAGGAGCGCGGGAATGACAGGAGGAGCGCGGGAATGAGGGGAGGGGCGCTGGATAGAGGCCGGAAGGGCCGATCGTTTCACAAATCCGGCCATTGGCCGTCTCAACGGATCTTTTGCCGGCGATCTTGTGCTAGCATCGGCGCATCGACCACTCCTTTCCGGCGAAGTGAAAAAGAGTTTCGACGTCTATTTTTCGGGCGAACTGGTGGAAGGTCATGAGCCCGAGGCGGTCAAAGCGGCCATCGGCGAGCTGTTCGGGCTGACAGGCCCCAAACTGGAGGCCCTCTTTTCCGGCGTGCCCGTGCGGGTGAAGAAGAACCTCGACGTGGAACGGGCCGGGCGTTACCGCAAGCGTTTCCTGGAGCTGGGCGCTCTGGTGCAGGTCGTGCCGGCGGGCCAGGAACCCGGCGCCGCGCCCCCCGCGCCCAAGCCGAAAAGGAAGCCGGCGCCGAAACCGGCCGTTGCGAACAGCGGCGGGCTCGAGCTGGCGCCCCAGGCGCCCCTGGCAACCGAGGAGGCGGACGCGCCGCCGGCCACCGACACTTCCCACCTCTCCCTGAGCGCGGCCGGCGAAGGCGATCTGGAAAAAAGCGAGCCGAAGCCGGCGCCGTTGCCCGACATCAGCGGGCTGACGCTGGCCCCTCTCGAAGAGACGGACGAGGGCGGCCGGCCCGAGCCCGAACCCCCTCCCCTGCCCGACACCAGCCATCTGGAGGTCCTGCCACCCGACAAGGGCTCCCTGGAGGATTGCGCCGAGCAGAAGCGCCCCGCGCCGCTTCCGGACATCAGCGGCCTTTCGCTGGAGGAGTGACGCCCCCTTCCCCGCTCAGGCGGGCTTCTCCATGTCCCTCTTCAACCGATCCAGCTCGTCGCGCCGGCCGATCACCACGATGATGTCTCCTTCGTCGATGCGGTGCCTCTTGGGATGGGTGGCGAAGATCAACTGGTCTCCGTAGTCGCGATCCACCACGCCGAGCACCACCAGGTCGTAGCGGCTGCCGAGCTCCAGGCGATCCAGGTATTCGCCGTCGAGAAAGCAGCCCGCCGGCACCGGAATCTCCGAGATCTGCAGGTCCACTCCCCGGCCGAACACCGTGCGGTCCATGATCTCGGCAATCACCGGGCGGTGCACCATCTCGTAGATGCGGTAACCCGAGATCTGGTAGGGATCGATCACCTTGGTGGCCCCCGCCGCCTGCAGCCGCTTGACCGTCTCCTCGGTCTCGCTGATGGCGACGATGGGCATCTTCGGCGCCAGAGCGCGCACCGAGATCACCAGGAAGACGTTTTCCGCGTCCTCCTCCAGCAGCGCGAAGAGCACGTCCACCTCGCTCCCCAACCCCAGGGAGCGGAGCTCCTCGTCGTCCTCCAGATTGACCTGCTCCGCCTTGAAGCCGGCGAGGCGCGCCTTCTTCAGCCGCTCGGCGTCGTAGTCCACCAGACGCACCCGCTCGCCCCGCTCGCACAGTTGGCGGGCCACCTCTTGCGCCACCGGCCCGGCGCCGGCCACCACGATGTTGCGCTTTCTCTCTTCCATCACGATTTGAGCCGGTGACGCAGGCGAAGAATGCTGTAGCGGTGGCCGAAGACCAGCAACATGTCGCCGCCGAGCAGAATGAAGTCGTCTCCGGGGTTGAACTGGAAGCGGTGCGCGCTCAGGTCGTAGTAGTGGCGCACATGATCGCTCTCCCGCTCGAGCGGAGTGATGACGCCGAAGAGGATCAGCCGCAGCGCCTCCAGCGGCGTCTCTCCCACCCGCTTTCCCTCCAGCCAGGACCCTTCCGGCACCCGCACCGCCTCCAGGGCGATCTCTTCCTGACCCATGAGGATGCCCTGGATCGCCTCGAAGGCCACCGGCTGGCCGATATACTCGCCGGCGATGAGCCCCACGATCTTGTACGGTTCCAGGGCGCGGCTGGCGCCTGCCAGCTCCAGCTTTTTCAGAGTGCGATGGTGGTTGGCGCGCGAGATGATCTCGATCTTCTCGTCGAGCTGGCGGGCGGTGAGGGTGATGTAGACGTTGACCACGTCGTCCCCGGTGAGACAGAGCACACGCCGGGCGTTGCCGCCCACTCCCAGCATGCGCAGCATTCCGAACCGCTGCGCCCGCCCATGGACCGCGAGATGGCCGGCGCGGCGGGCCTCCCGCACCGCCTCCAGCGACTCGTCCACGATCACGAACGGCTGGTGATCGCGGGCCAGATGCTTCGCCACCACTTGTCCCACCCGGCCGTAGCCGCAGATCACCGTGTAGTCCTTCAGCTTGGCGAGCCGGCCCGCCACCTGGCGCTCGCGCACCTCTCCCAGCTTCTCCTGGAAAGCGGAGACCACGATGGAGGTGAAGAAGGAGATGACGCCGATGCCGCTGAGTATGAGCACCATGGTCACCAGCCGCCCTTCGAAGCTGTGCGGGGTGATGTCGCCGTAACCCACGGTGGAGAGGGTCACCAACGCCCAGTAGATCCCCTCGAAGAAGCCGTGCACCTGTCCGCCGTGGTTGGCCGACTCGAAGAGATAGATGGCCGAGGAGCCGACGATCAGGATGAAGAGCAGAAAGGAGAAAAGGGTGAGGAACTCCGCCTTCTTTTCCCGCAGCACGGCGCCGAACTCCTGAATGTTCTGCGTGTAACGGAACAGCTTGAAGAGCCGGAACAGCAGAAACAGCCGCAAGATCCGCAACGGCCGGTAGCTGGGAAAGATGGCCAGCAGATCGATCACCGCCAGCGGGCTGCTCACATAGTCCCACTTGCTGCGCAGAATCTCCCGCAGGGCTCTGGAGAGGCGGAAGGGCTCGTCGATCAGTTCGCTCTCTTCGTACACCTCGATGATGTGCTTGTGCGCATCGTCATAGACCCACAGCCGGGCCAGATACTCCAGCACGAAGACCACCACCACCAACCCCTCGAACTTCACCGCCCAGTGCCCCAGGTGGTGGCGCACGTCGTACAGCAGAATGAAGACGCTGGTGAGCACCAGGGCCATCATGAAGAAGTCGAAATAGGGGCGCACGGGCGACTGGGGATTCTCCAGCAGATCGTAGGCCGCTCCCTTGATCCGCCGGTAACGCGGCGATTCCTCCAGAAAGTAGGCGAAACGGATGGCCAGGTCGGCAGGCTTCATGGGGCGGCCGACACCTCCAGACGCTCGGTCTCGGCCAGGCGCACCCGGCGGCCGTCCACCGTCTCGAAGCTGCGTCCCTTCAGGCGATTGCGATAGACGCGGTAGTGGCTCACCCGGCCGCTGCCGGCCTCGATCACCGTCACCGCCATCACCTCATGGGCATGGCGCCATCCCAGCCAGCCCGCCACCGCCGCGCCGCCGCCCATCACGGCGGCGACCACCAGCGCCGCCACCCGCATCCGGCGCCGCCCCTCCCCTTTCGGCGGCGATGGAACGGCCGGCGCGCGCTGCCGGAAACGCACCGCCCAGAAGACCGCCGCGACCACCGCCAGGGTGAAGAGAATTTTGGTTGCCATGCCCAGCCGCCGTCGGCAGGTTAATATGATGGAATTCAAAGTAACATCAAACGGCCTCCATGAAAACAACCCTGCTCCTCATGATGATGACGCTCCTGGCCTCCGCCTGTTCGGCGCCGGAAAAGCCGACGGTGACCCTCTATCTGGCCATGCAGCGGGGCGACGTGGAGCAGATCGAGCGGCACATCCGCTGGGGCAGCGACATGAACCGCCTCAACCGCGACGGCTTCACGCCGCTGCAGGTGGCGGTGAGGGACGGCCGCACCGCCATCGTCCGCCTGCTGCTGCGCAGCGGCGTGGAAGTGGACAAGCCCGACAGCAGCGGCCACACCGCCCTGTGGCACGCTGTCATGAGGGGTCGCAACCTCATCGCCGACCTGCTGCGCGGCGCCGGAGCCCGCCTGGACGCCACCGCCTGGCTGCTGGACGCCGCCCACCTGGGCGTGCGCAAACGCGAAACGGTGGACTACCTGGTGCGCCACGGCGCCGACCTGGAAGCGAGGGACGAAAAGGGCGACACGCCGCTGCTCATCGCCATCCGCCAGGGCAACCACAAGCTGGCCAAGCACCTGGTCAACGCCGGCGCCGACGTGCGGGTCACCGACGCCCAGGGGCGCAGCGCCCTGCAAATTGCAAATTCGCTGGGATTGGGCGATATTGCCCGGCTTCTCCAACGCAACGGAGCGACCTGACATGGCGAGCACACCCGACGAACTGACCATCAGCTACCGCGAAGGCGAGCTGGAACTGGTGAAAGAGCTGGACAAGGAGATCCTCAGCAAAGGCGCCTGGACCACCATCCTCTACCGCTACCAGGAGTGGAACAACGCCAAGCAGGAGTACGGGCCGGAAAAGTACAGCATCCGTCGCTACCAGAAACGCAACGGCCAGTACCAGCAGAAATCCAAATTCAACATCTCCAGCAAGGAACAGGCGCGCAAGATCATCGAGGCGCTGTCGCGCTGGGCGGCGGAGTGAGCCACGGCGCGGACCGCTCGCTCCGTTTTCGCCGGCCTTTCCAAGGCGAATCCGAAAAAGTAGAGTCGATGCCATGACGCACTCTCTGCAGACCGGCGCCATCCTCATGGGGCTGTTCGGTGGCCTGGCCATCTTTCTCTACGGCATGGAGCTGATGACCAGGGCGCTCAAGGCCAGCAGCGGCCGCCGCCTGAAAAGCCTGCTGACGCGCATGACCACCAACCACGTCAAAGGGGTGCTGGCCGGCGCGATCATCACCGCCATCATCCAGTCCTCCTCGGTGACCACCGTGCTGGTGGTGGGTTTCGTCGCCGCGGGCCTGATGAAGCTGGAACAGACCATCCCCATCATCATGGGCGCCTCCATCGGCACCACGGTCACCGCCCAGATCATCGCCTTCGACATCACCCACTACGCCCTGCTCATCGTCGCCACCGGCTTCGCCGTGCATTTTCTCGCCCGCAACGAACTGCTGCAGCGCACCGGCACCATGGTGTTCGGTTTCGGCCTCATCTTCTTCGGCATGAGCCTGATGGGCGACGCCACCGCCCCCCTGCGCGACTACCCTCCCTTCATCGAGCTGCTGCGGGAGATGGACCACCCCCTCTACGGCATCCTCCTCAGCGCCCTCTTCACCGCGGTGATCCAGAGCTCCTCGGCCACCACCGGCGTCATCATCATGCTCGGCAGCGAGGGGCTCATCTCGCTGGAACAGGGCATCGCCCTGGTGTTCGGCGCCAACATCGGCACCTGCGTCACCGCTCTGCTGGCGGCCATCGGCAACTCCCGCGACGCGCTGCGCACCGCCCTGGTCCACATCAGCTTCAACACCATCGGCGTGGTGCTCTGGTACCCCTTCATCGACCAGTTCGCGGAGCTGGTCCGCTACATCTCGCCGCAGGCGCCGGAACTGCGGGGCACGCTGCGGCTGGCGGCCGAGGCCCCGCGGCAGATCGCCAACGCCCACACTCTCTTCAACGTGGGCAACACCCTCCTCTTTCTCGGCTTCACCCGGCAGTTCGCCCGGCTGGTCACCTGGATGGTGCCGGTGACCGAAGCGGAGAAGGCGGCCAAGGTGGCGCCCCGCTATCTCGACCCCAACCTGCTGGACACCCCTGCCCTGGCGCTGGACCGGGTGCGCATGGAGATCGGCCGCATGGCCGAGCAGGTGCTGCCCATGGTGCGCAAGGGCACCGAAGCCGCCATCCGCGGCGACGCCCGGGAACTCACCGAACTCGCCCGACTGGACAACCGGGTGGACGCCCTCCACGGCCCCATCGTCGAGTACCTGCGCAGCCTGGCACGGCGGGACCTCACCTCGGCGGAAGCCGAGCTGGTCCACCACTATCTGGCCATCGCCAACTACTACGAAAACATCGGCGACACCCTCAAGCTCAACCTGGGCCATCTTGGCGAGAAGCGGATCCAGAGCGAAGTGCGCATCAGCGAAGAGACCGCCGCGCTGTTCGACAAACTGGTGGACGAGCTGATCGGCCTGCTGGAGGCCGCCACGCGGGCAGTGACGCGCGAAGACCGCCAAGCGGCGCAGCAGGTGGTGGACGCCAAGAACCGAATCAACGGCCTGGCGGGCGACATCGAGCGCCACATCACCCGCCGCATGGCCAGCGACGCCCCGCAGCGCCGCCTCACCTGGC
>JALSRN010000097.1 GCA_026984735.1 Sedimenticola sp.
TTCACCGGAAGCGGGCGTCTGCTCGATGTCGGCTGCGGCGGAGGCAAATATCTGCGGTCGATGCGGACGCTCGGCTGGAAGCCGGAAGGGGTGGAGTTCAATCGGAGCGCGGTGGAAACCTGCCGGGTCGCCGGCCTGAAGGTCTTTCAGGGGGAGCTGGCGGAAGCCGGTTTCCCCGACGCTCGCTTCGACGTGGTGACCGCCCGTCACGTCATCGAACACCTGCCCGCGCCCGCGGCCTTCATCGGTGAGATCCACAGGATCTTGAAACCGGGCGGCCTCATGGTGCTGATGACGCCCAACAGCCGGGCGCTCGGGCGGGGGTGGTTCGGCGTTCACTGGTTCGCCAACGACATTCCCCGCCATCTGGTGCTCTTCTCTCCGGAAAACCTGGCCCGTCTCGCCGAACGGACGGGGTTCGAACAGGTGGTGCTGCGCACCTCCTCCACCCCGAAGATTCTGCTCAACAGCTGGGACTATAAGTTCGGCGTCCGGGGAAGGCCCTCCAAGAAGCGGAGGCTGCGCCGGCTCTTGGCGCGGCCCTATGTGGCGGCTTCGGTGCTGCTGGGGCGCGGCGACGAGATCTTCGCCATCTTCCGCAAATCCGTCGATGGCGGCGATGTCCCTGTTTCCTGAAGATCCCTCCCGACTGCCGGTCGATCTGGAGATCGGGTCGTTGGGGCGTTTTCGCTTCGAGGAGCTGTTGCGGTCGCTGCCCGGCCGGCGACTGGTGTTCCGGGTCCGGTGGGAGGACAAGCCCGTGTTGGCCAAGATCTTCACTGGCGCGGCCGCCGATCGAGAAGCGCGGCGGGACCTGTGCGCCATCGGCGCCATGTCCCGTCTCGGCATGCCGGTGGCCGATCCCCTGGTGGAGGAGCCGGTGGCGATCGGGCCGGCCCGGGTGGTGCTCTACGAGTATCTTTCCGGCGCGCTTTCCTTTGGAGAGGCGTGGCGGGGCGCCGGAGGGCCTCGGAGAAGAGCGCTCCTGGCCGATCTGTTCGCGCTCGTGGCGTCCCAGCACGAAGCGGGTTTCGTTCAGGAAGATCCGCATCTGGACAATTTTCTGGTGGATGCAAGCGGCAGAGTGCGGGCCATCGACGGTGGCGCCTATCGCCGCGACTCCGTTCCTTTGGCTTCGAGGCCTGCCCAGCGCAACCTCGGCCTGCTCGTCGCCCAGTTTCCGTATGGTACGCATCCGGCGATCGTGGAGGCGCTGGAGGCTTACCGCCGTCGGCGCGGCTTCGCCGACTCCGTCGGCTTCGTCGAGGGCGTATGCCTCCAGGCCGCTCGCTGGCGCCACTACCGGGCGCGCAAATTGAGCCGGAAATGTCTGCGCGACTGCACCGAGTTCCGGGTTCGCGAGAAAGAGGGTCTCCGTCTTTTCCAGCGGCGCGAGATCGATCCCCGGCGGATCGACGCGTGGATCTCCGAGGCGCTTTCCGGCCCCCGCCAGGAGGACGATCTGCTCAAGGCGGGCAATTCCCAAACCCTGTGGGTGGCGCCAATGGACGGGCGGGAAGTGGTGGTGAAGCGCTACAACGTCAAGACCTGGCTTCACGGACTGCGCCGCCTCTTGTTTTCTTCCCGGGGGCGGCGGTCGTGGCGCAACGCCCACCGGCTCCGTGCCTATGGGATCGCCACGCCACGACCCCTGCTCTTCGTCGAAGAGCGCCGCGGCTTTCGTCGGCGGGCCTGGCTGGTCGCGGAGAAGGCCGCTGGAGAGCGGGCCGACCGCTTTTTCGAGCGAATCGGCGGTGACGACGAAGCGATCCGCAAGGTGGCTTCCGTGGTGGCCGCTTTCGCCCGCAACGGCCTGGTCCACGGCGACATGAAAGCCTCCAACTTCCTCGTCTCGGAAAAGGGCGTTCAGGTGATCGATCTCGACAGCCTCCGCCGACCACGCTGGCGCTGGCTGCGTGAGCGGGGTGTTCGCGCCGACCGGGAGCGGTTCCTGCGCAACTGGAAGGATCCGGAGCTGCGCGAAGCTTTCGAGAAAGCGCTGGCCGAGGCCGAGGCGCGGATGGGTCTCTGCTAAAATGCGCGCCATGCACGCAACCTGGGCCGCGGGCCCGATATCCCCATGATCGTACTGGGAGTCGCCGGGGCGGTGAGCCACGACCCGTCCGCGGCCCTGTTCATCGACGGCGAGCTGGTGGCGGCGGCGGAGGAGGAGCGCTTCGTCCGCGACAAGCACGCCAAGGGGCGCTTCCCTTACGAGGCCACCCGTTTCTGCCTGGAGTACGCCGGCATCCGTCCCGACCAGGTGGAGGTGGTGGCCTTTCCCTACGCCAGGATTCCCCTTCTCGGCAGCGCCGCCCGCTGGCACTACGCCCTGCGTCACTGGTATGCGCCGGACCGGGCGCTCACCGCGCTGTTGCACGGCAACCGGCGTTATCGCCGCAACCGCCGCCGCACCCTCAAGCTGATGGCCGATCTGGGCATCAACAACGCCCGGCTGGAGATGGTGGAACACCATCTGGCCCACGCTTCCAGCGCCTACCATCTCAGCGGCTTCGAGGAGAAGACCGCCATTCTCGGCATCGACGGCAAGGGGGAGTACGCCACCACCTTCTTCGGCTGGGGCGAGAAGGGCCGCATCCACAAGATCAAGGAGTTCTACGATCCCGACTCCCTCGGCGGTCTTTACGGCGCCATCACCGAATATCTCGGCTTCGAGATGCTCGACGGTGAGTTCAAGGTGATGGGCATGGCGCCCTACGGCGATCCGCAGCGGTTCGACCTCGGCCGTCTCCTCCGCTTCGACGGGCGCGGCTTCCGGGTCAACACGCGCTACGTCAACGTGGTGGGGCTGCGCCGTTGGAAGGACGCCGCCGGCAAGGGCTACTACTTCAGCCCCAAGCTGGTGGAGTGGCTGGGGCCGCCGCGGCAGGGGGACGAGATCGACGACCCGTATGTGGACTACGCCGCCGCCGTCCAGGCCCAGCTCGAAGAGGTGGCGCTGGGGCTCATCGACCACTATCTGGGCGACATCCTCGCGGAGACCGGCAGGCTTGCCTTTGCCGGCGGCGTGGCGCTCAACGTCAAGCTCAACCAACGCATCCTCGCCCGCGACGACGTGGAGGAGCTCTTCATCCAGCCCGCGGCCTCCGACGCCGGCACCGCCATCGGCGCCGCCAGTTACGTGGCGAGCCGCCTGGGCGAGAAGATCCAGCCCATGCGGCACGCCTATCTGGGGCCGAGTTACACCACCGAGCAGTGCATCGCCGCTTGCGAGGCGCATCCGCGAAGGCCCGCATGGCGGCGCGTCGACCAAGCGCCCAGGCTCGCGGCGGAGCTGTTGGCCGAAGGCCATCCGGTGGCCTGGTTCCAGGGGCGCATGGAGTTCGGTCCCCGGGCGCTGGGCAACCGCTCCATCCTCGGCGCTCCCCACATCCCCGGCATCGCCGACCGCATCAACGAGCAGATCAAGTACCGCGAGCGCTGGCGCCCCTTCTGTCCCAGCCTCCTCGACCGGGTGGCGCCCGAGATGTTGCAGAGCCGCCATCCCGCCCCCTACATGACCATCACCTTCGACGTGGCCGAGGAGTGGAAACGGCGGGTGCCCGAAGTGGTGCACGAAGACGGCACCGCCCGCGCCCAGGTGGTGAGCCGCGACACCAACCCTCGATACTATGCGCTCATCGAGGAGCTGGAGCGGCTCACCGGCAACGGCGTGGTGCTCAACACCTCGCTCAACCGGCGCGGCGAACCCATGGTCTGTTCGCCCGAGGACGCCCTGAACATGTTCTTCGGATCGGACCTGCAATATCTGGTGATGGAGGATATTCTGGTGACCAAAGGGGAGGCCTCGTGAAAACGTTGCTGGTCACCGGCGGCGCCGGCTTCATCGGCTCGGCGCTGGTGCGCCATCTCGTCGCCGAAACGGACTGGACGGTGGTGAACCTGGACAAGCTCACCTATGCCGGCAACCTCGATTCGCTACCGGGGCTCCTGGAACATCCGCGCCACCGCTTCGAGCGGGTGGACATCTGCGACGCCGTCGGAGTACGGCGGGTGCTGCGCGAGCACAGGCCTCGCGCCATCCTTCATCTGGCGGCGGAATCCCATGTGGACCGTTCCATCGACGGACCGGCCGCTTTCGTCCGCACCAACGTGGTGGGCACCCAGGTGCTGCTGGAAGCGGCGCGCGAATACTGGAGCGAACTGGACGGCGAAGCCCGGCGGGATTTCCGCTTCCACCACGTCTCCACCGACGAAGTCTATGGAGACTTGGGAGAGGAGGGGTTCTTCACCGAGGAGACCCCCTACGCGCCCAGCTCCCCCTACTCCGCCAGCAAGGCGGCCTCGGACCATCTGGTGCGCGCCTGGCACCGCACCTATGGCCTGCCGGTGCTGGTCAGCAACTGCTCCAACAACTATGGCCCCTATCAGTTTCCCGAGAAACTCATTCCGCTGATGATCCTCAACGCCCGCGCCGGCAAACCGCTGCCGGTGTACGGCGAGGGCGACCAGGTGCGCGACTGGCTCCATGTGGAGGACCACGTCCGCGCGCTGCTGCGGGTGCTGCGGGCGGGGCGCGTGGGGGAGACCTACAACATCGGCGGCCACAACGAGCGGACCAATCTGGAGGTGGTGGAACGGATCTGCGCCATTCTCGATCAACGGCTGCCCCAAGGAGCGCCCCACGCCCGCCTCATCCGTCATGTCGCCGACCGTCCCGGCCACGACCGTCGCTACGCCATCGACGCCGGCAAGATCCAGCGAGAGCTGGGCTGGAAACCGAAGGAGACCTTCGAGTCGGGGCTGGCGAAGACCGTGGAGTGGTATCTGGAGAACGAGGAGTGGTGCCGGCGGGTGCTCGACGGCAGCTACCGCGGCGAGCGCCTGGGGGCGATACGATGAAGGGCATCGTGCTGGCGGGCGGTTCCGGCACCCGTCTCTATCCCGCCACTCTCGGCGTCTCCAAGCAGCTGCTGCCGATCTACGACAAGCCCATGATCTACTATCCGCTGAGCACCCTGATGCTGGCGGGCATTCGCGAGATTCTGGTGATCTCCACGCCGCGCGACACTCCTTTGTTCGAGGCGCTGCTGGGCGACGGCGGGCAGTGGGGCCTGCAGCTCCAATACGCGGTGCAACCCCAGCCCGAAGGGCTGGCCCAGGCTTTTCTCATCGGCGAGTCCTTCATCGACGGCGACCGCTGCGCCCTGGTGTTGGGGGACAATCTCTTCTACGGCCACGAACTGGCCGGACTGCTCGAGCGGGCGGCGGCGCGCCGTGAAGGCGCCACCATTTTCGCCTATCCGGTGCAGGATCCCGAACGTTACGGCGTGGTGCTCTTCGACGAGGCGTTCCGCGCCCTGGACATTGAGGAGAAGCCGGCCCGGCCCGCCTCCCGCTACGCGGTCACCGGCCTCTATTTCTATGATCGGCAGGTGGTGGAGCTGGCCCGCTCCCTGCGGCCGTCGGCGCGCGGCGAGCTGGAGATCACCGATCTCAACCGGCGCTATCTGGAACAGGGGCGGCTCGCCGTGGAGGTGATGGGAAGGGGCATGGCCTGGCTCGACACCGGAACCCACGACGCCCTGCTGGATGCCGCCCAATTCATCCAGACTTTGGAGACGCGCCAGGGGCTCAAGATCTGCTGTCCCGAGGAGGTGGCCTGGCGCCAGGGCTGGATCGATGACGGACAGCTTCGGCGGCTGGCCGCCTCCCTGGACAACAGCGGTTACGGCCGCTATCTGCTTGGCTTGCTGGAGGAGAAGATACTGTGAAAGTGGTGGAGACCGAGATTCCGGGAGTGTTGGTGGTCGAGCCGGTGGTGCACGGGGACGAGCGGGGCTGGTTTCTGGAGGGCTGGCAGCAGCGACGTTACGCGGAAGCGGGCATCGACGCCGTTTTCGTGCAAGACAATTATTCCTTTTCCCGTCACGGCGTCTTGCGGGGAATGCATTTGCAGCATCCCCATGGTCAGGGCAAGCTGGTTCAGGTTCTCGAAGGGGAGGTGTTCGACGTGGTGGTGGACGTACGCCGGGGCTCGCCCACGTTCGGCCGCTGGACGGGCGTCATCCTCTCGGCCGGGAATCGCCGCCAGTTCTGGGTGCCGCCGGGGCTGGCCCACGGTTTTCTGGTCACGGGCGAGTGCGCTCTCTTTTCCTACAAATGCACCGGGTTCTACCATCCCGAGTGCGAGTTCGCCGTGCGTTGGGACGATCCCGACATCGGCATCGACTGGCCGGTGGTGGGTCCGCCCCAGCTCTCCGACAAGGACCGCGAGGCGCCCCGGCTGCGGGATATCCCCCCCGAGCGGCTGCCGGAGTACGGCGAGTGAGACGGACGCTTCCCACCATCCTGTTGCTCGGGCCGAATGGACAGGTGGGATGGGAGCTGCGCCGTACTCTGGCGCCGCTGGGGCGCCTGGTCACGGCCGCGCGGGCCGGGGCCGACGAGACCCTGGACCTCCTTCGACCCGGCGAGGCGCGGGCGCTGCTGGAGCGGCTGCGTCCCGACCTGGTGGTCAACGCCGCCGCCTACACGGCGGTGGATGCGGCCGAATCGGAGGAGGGCGCGGCCCGGCGGGTCAATGCGGAGGCGGTGGCGGAGCTGGGGGAGGCGGCCAGGAAATTGGATTGTCCGGTGGTGCACTACTCCACCGATTACGTCTTTTCCGGCAAAGGAGATCGCCCGTGGCGGGAGGAGGATCCAACGGAGCCGCTCAACGTCTACGGCCGCACCAAACTGGAGGGCGAAAAGGCGCTGGCGGCGTCCGGCGCCGACCATCTCGTTCTGCGCCTGGCATGGGTCTATGGCATGCGGGGAAGCAATTTTCTGCTCACCATGGGCAAGCTGCTGCGGGAGCGGGAAGCGGTGAGGGTGGTGTCGGACCAGCGGGGCGCCCCCACCTGGAGCCGCTTCATCGCCGAAGCGACCGCGCAGATTTTGGCGCAGTGCCGCGCCGGCGGTGGTTTCGCTTTCGGCGACCGGCGGGGGCTCTACCATCTCACCGCCGGGGGCGAAACGAGCTGGCACCAATTCGCCTCCCTCCTTGCCGATCGGTGGCGAAGCGCCTGCCGGGTGGAAGCCGTCTCCACGGCGGACTATCCCACCCCGGCACGCCGCCCCGCCTATTCGGTGCTGGACAACGACCGCCTGGAGAAGGCCTTTGGAATCCGCTTGCCTCATTGGCGGGAAGGGTTGGACCTGTGTCTGGAGACGCCCGGCGGCGCCGCTTGAAACGCCGGCGCAAGCAGCAGGCGCCCCTGTGGCACCCCCGCCACTGGCCCGCCTGGCTGGGGGTGGGGTTGATGCGCGTCGCCGGCCATCTGCCCTATTCCTGGGTGTTGCGCCTCGGTCCCTGGGCGGGAAGGATCTACGCCTTCCTCGCGCCGCGCCGAAGGGAGATCGCGCGAATCAACATCGACCGCTGTTTTCCCGAACGCAGCGAATCGTGGCGCAAAGCGCTTCTGAAGAGCCATTTCGAGAATCTGGGCATCGCCTTGCTGGAAGTGCCCTTCGCCTGGTGGGCGCCACGGAGGCGTTGCGAGGGTCGGCCGGGAGGGTTCGGCGAGATCCACGGCCTGGAACATCTCCAGGCGGCCGTCGCGCGGGGAAAGGGGGTGCTGCTCCTCTCGGCCCATTTCAACAGCCCGGAGCTGAGCGGGAGGCTGCTGGGGCGGCGGGTTCCTTTCGTCGCGCTCTACCGCAGGGCCAACAGCCCGGTGATGGAACGGGTGATCCGCCGGGCGCGGGGGCAGCTGCTGGAGCAGGTGGAGCGCCGGGACCTGCGCAACCTGCTTCGCGCCCTGAAAGCGGGCAAAGTGGTGTGGTATGCTGTGGACCAGAACTGTTCCCGCCGTCAAGCCGTCTTCGTGGACTTCTTTGGTATCCCCGCCGCCACCAACCCGGCCGCCGCGCGGCTGGCGCGCCTCACCGGAGCGGCGGTGGTTCCCTTTCATGCGGTTCGGCGGTGGGACGGGAAAGGCTACGACCTCCATTTGGAGCCGGCCTGGGAGGGTTTTCCGAGCGGCGACCTGGAGGCGGACACCCGCAGGATCAACCAACTGGTGGAACGGTGGGCGCGGCGCGTGCCCGAACAGTATCTTTGGATCCATCGTCGCTTTCGCACCCGTCCGCGAGCTTCGGATCCTCCTTTCTATTCCCGGAAATGATGAGTCCGCCCCAGGGTAAAAGCGCCGCGCTCTATTTGCGGTTGCTGCGTTACGTGAAGCCCTATTGGCAGGCATTCGTCGCCGCCATCTTCTTCGTGGTGGTGCTGGCGCTCACCGAACCGGCCATTCCTTCGCTGCTCAAGCCTTTGCTCGACGGCACTTTCGTCGAGCGCGATCCGGACTATCTCTTCTGGTCTCCCATTCTCTTGATGCTGCTGTTCCTGGTGCGCGGCGCTTCCAATTTTCTCAGTCGGGTGGCCTTCAACTGGGTGGGGGGCAAGGTGGTTCTCGATCTGCGCCGGGAGATGTTCGAGCGGCTGCTGGTTCTGCCCGCCGCCTATTTCGACGCCAATGCCACCGGCAACGTGATCGCCAAGGTGACCTACGACGTGACCCAGGTCACCAACGCGGCCACCAAGGTGCTCACCGTACTGGTGCGCGATTCCGTCGCGGTGGCGGGGCTGCTGCTCTACATGCTCTGGCTCAATTGGGAGTTCACCCTCATCGTCTCCATCCTGCTGCCGGTGATGCTGGGGTTCGTCCGCTTCATCGCCAGGCGGATACGGCGGGCGAGCCAGAATCTGCAACGCACCATGGGCGAGTTGACCCATGCGCTGGAAGAGACGGTGCGGGGCAACCGCATCGTCAAAGTGTACGGCGCCCAGGAGCAGGAGCGAATGCGCTTCAACAAGCTGGCCAACTGGGTGCGGCGGTATTACTTCAAGAGCCGCGTGGCGGACGCCACGGGAGTACCGGTGGTGGAGTTCATCGGTGCGGTGATGATCGCCGTGCTCATCTACGCGGGAACCGGCCAGGCGGGGGTGGAGCCCATGAGCGTTGGGGCCTTCGTCTCTTTCTTCGCCGCCATGGGAATGCTCTTCTCGCCCATCAAGCGGCTCACCGCCATCAACCAGCCCTTGCAGAGCGGCCTGGCGGGCGCCGAAAGCGTTTTCGAACTCATCGACCAAACGCCGGAAATGGATGGCGGCGACCTGGAGCTGGAAAAGGTGGCGGGCGAGGTGCGTTTCGAAGAGGTGCGTTTCCGCTATCCGCAATCGGCGCGCGAGGCGCTGCGGGGCGTGAGCTTTCAACTGCCGGCGGGCAGGACGGTGGCGCTGGTGGGCGCATCGGGAAGCGGCAAGACCACCATCGCCGCCCTTCTGCCCCGTTTCTACGACCCCACCGAGGGGCGCATCCTGCTCGACGGCGTCGATCTGCGCCGATTGAAGCTGGCGGACCTGCGCCGGCACATCGCCTATGTGGGCCAGGAGTCGCTGCTGTTCAACGACACCGTGGCCGCCAACATCGCCTATGGTGAAACCGCATCCATCGATCCGGACCGGTTGCGGCGCGCGGCCGAAGCCGCCCACGCGCTGGAGTTCATCGAGCAGCTTCCGCATGGGTTCGACACCCTGGTCGGCGAAGACGGGGTGCGTCTCTCCGGCGGACAGCGGCAACGCATCGCCATCGCGCGCGCCTTCTACAAGGATGCCCCCCTGCTCATCCTGGACGAAGCCACTTCGGCGCTCGACGCCGTCTCCGAACAACGGGTGCAGGCCGCATTGCGGCGCCTGGCCGCCGGCCGCACCACCCTGGTGATCGCTCACCGCTTCTCCACGATCGAACACGCCGATCTCATCCTGGTATTGCGCAACGGCCAAATCGTGGAGTCGGGGGATCATGAGCGGCTGATGGCTCGGGACGGCGAGTATGCCAATCTCTACCGGCGGCAGGCGTTGGCGTGAAGAGACCATGAAGCAAGAGACCTTCGAAAAGATCGCCGCGGCGCGGGTGCTGGTGGCCGGCGATCTCATGCTCGACCGCTATTGGCACGGCGCCACCGAGCGCATCTCTCCCGAGGCGCCGGTGCCGGTGGTGCACGTGCGGGAGGAGGAGGGCCGGCCCGGCGGCGCCGGCAACGTGGCCCTCAATCTGGCCGTTCTCGGCGCCCGCGTCACCTTGCTCGGCGTCACCGGCGAGGACGAGGCGGCCGGGCGGCTGGAGCGGGCGCTGACCGAGGCGGGGGTGGCGTGCGCCTTCGAGCGCGACGGCCGTTTCCCCACCATCACCAAGTTGCGCGTGGTGAGCCGCCAGCAGCAGCTCATCCGCCTCGATTTCGAGGATGGCTTTCCCGGCTACGAGGCGGACGGTCTGCTGGCCCGTTTCCGGGAGCGCCTGGCGAACCACCAAGCGGTGGTCCTTTCCGACTACGGCAAGGGGACGCTGGCCGATCCCCGCGCTTGGATCGAGGCGGCGCGCGCGGCGGGCGTGCCGGTGCTGGTGGATCCCAAGGGTCGGGATTTCGACCGCTATGCCGGCGCCACCCTGCTCACGCCCAATCTGGCCGAATTCGAGGCGGTGGCGGGTCCTTGCGCCGACGAGGCGGAGTTGGAGGCGCGCGCCCTGGAGCTGCGGAAACGGCTCGGCCTCGAGCATCTGCTGGTGACCCGGGGGGAGCAGGGCATGACCCTGGCGGGGGAAGGGGGCTGCCACCACCTGCCCACTCGGGCGCGGGAGGTGTTCGACGTCACCGGCGCCGGCGACACCGTCATCGCCACCTTGGCGGCGGCGCTGGCCGCGGGCGAGTCCATGGAGGCGGCCACGGCCCTGGCCAACCTGGCGGCGGGGATCGTGGTGGGCAAGCTGGGCACCGCCGGCGTCACCCCCCGGGAACTGGAGCAGCGCCTGGCCGAGCAGCGCCTGGCCGAGCACGGCGTGGTGGACGAGGCGCGCCTTCTGTCGCTGGTGGAGGCCGCCCGGGCGCGCGGCGAGCGCATCGTCTTCACCAACGGTTGCTTCGATCTGCTGCACGCCGGCCATGTCACCTATCTGGAAGAGGCGAGCCGCCTTGGAGACCGGCTGGTGGTGGCGGTGAACGCCGACGCCACGGTGCGCCGGCTCAAAGGCGCGGGGCGGCCGGTGAACACCCTCGCTCACCGCATGCACGTGCTGGCGGCCCTGGGCTTCGTGGACTGGGTGGTGCCCTTCGAGGAGGAGACCCCCGAGCGGCTCATCTGCCGGCTCAAGCCCGATCTTCTGGTGAAGGGGGGCGACAATGATCCCGATGCCATCCCCGGCGCCCGTTGCGTGCGCGAGGCGGGAGGCGAGGTGAAGGTGCTGAGCTATCTCGACGGCATCTCCACCACCGCGCTGGTGACCCGCATCGCCGCCGGAGACGACAGCGGAGAATGAGCCTCGACCTGCTCATCTTCGGCGGCGGGGTGGCCGGGCTCTGGAGTCTGCTGCGGGCGCGGGCGGCGGGCTACTCGGCGCTGCTGTTGGAGTCGCGGGCGCTGGGAGGCGTCCAGTCCATCGCCTCGCAAGGGATCATCCACGGAGGGACCAAGTACGCGCTCGGTGGACAGCTGTCGGAAGCGGCGCGCGCCATCGCCGGCATGCCGGAACGGTGGCGCGCCTGTCTCGCCGGGCAGGGGGAACTGGACCTTTCCCGCGTGCGTCAGCTCTCCTCCCATCAATATTTATGGAGCCCGGGCGGCGTCACCGCCGCTCTTGCCGGCTTCTTCGCCAGCCGCGCCATGCGCAGCCGGGTGGAGCCGGTGGCGGCGGGAGAGCGGCCGCCGCCGTTCGACGTGGCGGAGTTCCACGGCCGCCTCTACCGGCTCGACGAGCCGGTGCTGGACACCGCCTCGCTGCTGGGCGAGCTGGGCCGGCTGGCGTCCGCCTGGTGCCGTCGCTACGATCCCTCTACGCTCCGTTTGCGCGAGGAGTCGGTGGAGGTGGAGGGGGAGACGCTTCGGCCCGAGCGGATTCTGCTGGCCGCCGGCGCCGGCAACGAGGCGCTGCTGCGGGTCTGGGGGCGCAGCGCGCCGGCGATGCAGCGCCGGCCGTTGCACATGGTGATGGCACGAGGCGCGCTGCCGCCGCTCTACGCCCACGCCCTGGCCGCCTCCAGTCGTCCGCGGATCACCGTCACCAGCCACCCCCTGGGAGAGGAGCGGGTCTGGTATCTGGGGGGGGATCTGGCGGAAAAGGGGGTGGAGCGTTCCCCCGCGGAACAGATTCGGCGGGCGCGGCAGGAGTTGCGGGCGCTGCTGCCCTGGCTCGACCTTTCCGGCTTGCGCTGGGCCACCCTGCGGATCGATCGGGCGGAAGCGGCGACGGCCAACGGCTCCCGCCCCGACCGCCCTTTTCTGGGAATCTACGGCCGACTGCTGGTGGCCTGGCCCACCAAGCTCGCTTTTGCGCCCCGGTTGGCGGACGAGGTGCTGGAGGCGCTGGCCGGCGTGCGGCCCACGGCTGCGGAGGCCCCGGTTTCGGCGTCCCCTCCGCCGCGGGCGCGGCTACCTTGGGAGGAGACGCGATGGAGCTGAGGCCGTTGGGGAAGACGGGCATCGAGGTGAGTCCGCTGGGGTTGGGTACGGTGAAGATCGGCCGCAACCAGCAGGTGAAATACCCTCGCGGATTCGAGCTGCCCGACGACGAGGAGGTGAGCCGGCTGTTGGCGCTGGCCCGCGATCTGGGAATCAACCTGATCGACACGGCGCCGGCTTACGGCAGCAGCCAGGAGCGGCTGGGGCGGCTGTTGCCCGGCCCCCGCGACCGCTGGGTGATCGTCTCCAAGGTGGGGGAGATCTTCGAGAAAGGGCGTTCGCGCTTCGATTTCAGCCGCGATTTCGCCATCGCCCAGGTGGAGGCGAGCCTGAGGCAGTTGCGTACCGACTATATCGATTGCGTCCTCATCCACTCCAACGGCGACGATCTGCGCATTCTGCGCGAAGAGGGGGTGGTGGAGGCGTTGGAACGGCTCAAGGAGCAGGGCAAGATCCGCAGCCACGGCATCTCCTCCAAAACCGTGGAGGGAGGGTTGGAGGCGCTGGCGCGGCTCGATCTGGTGATGGCCACCGCCAACCCGGCCTATGACGAAGAGCGGCCGGTGTTCGAGGCGGCGGCCGCGGCCGGCAAGGGGGTGCTGGTCAAAAAAGGGCTGCAAAGCGGCCATGTGGGTGGCGCCGAAGGGGTGCGTGCGGCGATGGCCCACGTCTTCTCCTTGCCGGGGGTGAGCGCCATGATCGTGGGCACCATCGATCCCGGGCATCTGCGGCAGAACGTGGCCATCGTGGAATCGCTGGATGCGGCGGGCGGCCTGAGGCGTTCATGAGGCTCTACGATCTGTTGCTCCATCTGGCGCTTCCGTTCGTGGTGCTTCGTCTCTACTGGCGCAGCTTGCGGGCTCCCGCCTACCGCCGCCGCATGGCGGAGCGCTTCGGGCTGTTCCGGAAGCGCCCGGCGCCCGGAGGCGTGTGGATCCATGCCGTTTCCGTTGGGGAGGTGCAGGCCGTCGAGCCGTTGGTGCGCCATCTGCGCGAGCGCCATCCCGGCCTGCCCGTCGTTCTCACCACCAGCACGCCCACCGGCTCCGAGCGGGTGCGCAACCTCTTCGGCGACGAGCTGTTCCATGTCTATTTCCCTTACGACCTGCGCGAATGCGTGGGCGCCTTTCTGGATCGGGTGGCTCCGCGCCTGCTGGTAATGGTGGAGACCGAGATCTGGCCGAACCTGTTGCTGGCGTGCGAGCGCCGTGGCATTCCCGCGCTGTTGGCCAACGGGCGCTTGTCGGCCCGTTCGGCACGGGGTTACGCGCGGCTTGGCCGCCTGGCCCGCGAGACCTTCGCGCGGATCGACCAGGTGGCGGCTCAATCCCCCGCGGATGCGCAACGGTTCATCGAACTGGGCGTGCCGGCCGAGCGGGTGGAGGTGACCGGCAGCATCAAGTTCGACCAGCGCCTGCCGGCCAGCGTGCAGGAGCAAGCGCAGGTGGTGCGCCGGCTCTGGGGCAGCGACCGGCCGGTGTGGGTGGCGGCCAGCACCCACGAGGGGGAGGAAGAGCCGGTGCTCAAGGCACATGCCGCCATCCTGAAGCGCCATCCCCGGGCGCTGCTGGTGCTGGTGCCGCGCCATCCCGAGCGGTTCGATCGGGTGGCCGCCCTGGTCCGGCGGAAGGGGTTCGAGTTGGTGCGCCGGTCGGCGGGAGGACCTTGCGAAACGGAGACCCAGGTGTTCCTGGGCGACACCATGGGCGAGCTGCCGCTCTTTTTGGGGGCGGCCGATGTCGCCTTCATCGGCGGCTCGCTGGTGGAGCGGGGCGGCCACAACATGCTCGAGGCCTCGGCCCAGGGGGTGCCGGTGGTGTTCGGGCCGCACCTGTTCAACTTCTCCGCCATTGCCGCCTTGCTGCTCGAGCGCGGAGCGGCGCAGCGGGTGGAAAACGCCGCGGAACTGGCCGCCGTGGTGGGCCGCTGGCTCGGCGACGCCAGCGAGCGCTCCCGCATCGGCGAAAGCGGCAGAAAGGTGGCGGAGGAGAACCGCGGCGCCCTGGAGCGGTTGATCCGCCTGGTGGAGGAGCGGTTGACAGCCTGCGGGCTCTGACGCGAAAGGTCGGCCAGCAAAAAGCCCTCCTTGCGGAGGGCTCGATGAGAGGGGCGAGAAAGGGCGAATCAGCGCTTGGAGTATTGCGGCCGCTTGCGCGCCTTGTGCAGGCCGACCTTCTTGCGCTCCACCATGCGGGCGTCCCGGGTCAGAAAGCCCGCTTTGCGCAGGGGGGTCCGCAGGGACTCGTCGTAATCGAGCAGCGCGCGGGCGATGCCGTGGCGGATGGCGCCCGCCTGGCCCGTGGTGCCGCCCCCTTTCACGGTGACGGTGGCGCTCACCTTGTCCAGCATCTCGGTCACCTCGAGAGGCTGGCGCACGATCATGCGCGCCGTCTCACGGCCGAAGAACTGGTCCAGCGGGCGGCCGTTGACGGTGATGGTGCCGTCGCCGGGAGCGAGGAACACCCGCGCGGTGGAGGTCTTGCGTCGTCCAGTGCCGTAGTTGTATTGCGTTGCCATGTGCGTCTCGGATCCGGTTCGATAGAGGTTAGATGTCCAGCGGCTTGGGTTGCTGCGCCTGATGCGGGTGTTCGGGGCCGGCATAGACCTTGAGCTTCTTGAACATGGCCCGCCCCAGCGGATTGCGCGGCAGCATCCCCTTCACGGCCTGCTGCAACACCCGCTCCGGCGCCTTCTGCAGCAGCTTTTCCAGGTTGATGGATTTGAGGTTCCCCACGTAGCCGGTGTGATGGTGGTACATCTTGTCCTTCATCTTGTTGCCGGTTACGCGAAGTTTCTCGGCGTTGATCACCACGATGTAGTCGCCGGTATCCACGTGAGGAGTGTAGATGGGCTTGTGCTTGCCACGCAGGCGGCGGGCGATCTCGCTGGCCATGCGGCCCAGTGTCTTGCCTTCGGCGTCGATGAGGTACCAGTCCCGGCGCACTTCAGCCGGTTTTGCGCTTACCGTCGTCATGTTCTTCGTTCCCAAGAATGGCAGGATTCAGCCATGTTCCACGAAAGGGCGCGAATGTTAGCGAACTTTTCCGTTTGCGGCAAGTGGTTTCGTCGTTCCCCGCGTCGGCGGCTTTACGGATCGTCGCAGGGGACAGGGCAGGGCCAGCGCGAGGCGACGACGAAGGAGCCGTTGTAATCTCCGACAAAAAAAAGCGCGGCAGGGGATGCCGCGCTCAAGTCAATAACCACCAAAGGAGGATGGTACATACTGATTTTCCTGAGGTAGGGGGAGGAGGAGAGGAAAATCAGTATGTGCGCATTCTCTAATATTAGAGAATGCTTGTCAAGGCTTTTTTTTGCGGATCTCAGGCTGAAACGGGCAAGTCATTGATATGGAAAGCGTATTGCGGGAAAAACGTTTCCTTGGTTCTGGGAGGGATGACGCAGCCCTTTTGCAAAAAGGCGGTCAGATGCGCAGCCGTTCCACCACCTCTCCCCGCTGCAAGTGGCGTGTTATGATCTCTTCGAGGTCGTCCTGGTCCACGTAGGTGTACCAGATCTCGTCTGGATAAATCACCAGGACCGGTCCGCGGTCGCACCGGTCGAGGCAGCCCGCGCTGTTGATCCGCACGCTCCCTTTGCCGTGGATGCCCAGCTCCTTACAGCGCTTTTTGAGATAGGCGCGCGCTTTCTCAGCGCCGTGGTCGGCGCAGCAGGGTTCCCCGTTGTCGCGCCGATTGGTGCAGACGAACAGATGGTATTTGAACCAGGACATCGGACTTTATCTTGAGCGAATCCGACGCCATTATAGAGGAATCCCGGTCGCTCGCCGAGGAGGCCGGCCGTTGCGTCAAGTGCGGTCTTTGTCTGGCGGAGTGCCCCACCTACCTGCTCCATCGCGACGAGTCGGTCTCGCCCCGCGGCCGGATCGCCTTGGTGGAAGCGCTGACCGCGGGCCGGGTGGAGGCGGGGGCGACGGCCCACAAGCTGCTGGCCGGCTGTCTGTTGTGCAGGCGGTGCGAGCGGGTCTGCCCTTCGGGGGTGGCGTTCGAACGGATCCTGGACGAAGGGCGTCGGCGGCTCCGTTCGCGCCTGCCCTTGTCGGCGCGCCTGGTGGTGGCCGCCCTGAGCCGGCGCTCGGTGGCGAAGCGGCTCGCCGGACCGGTGCGTGTCGGGGGCGCCCTGCTCCCCTCGTCCAACCTGGCGGCGCGCCTGGCGCGGCGCGGCGCGTGTCCGCCACCCGCCCCCGGAGTCCACCCGGCCCGTTCCGCGAAGCGGGGCCGGGTGGGGCTGTTTCTCGGCTGCACCGCCGCGCTTCTCGATGGAGAAGCGCTCGACGCCGCCGTGCGGCTGTTGAACCGGGCGGGCTTCGAGGTGGAGGTGCCTCCGGGGCAGGAGTGCTGCGGGGCGCTGGCGCTGCATGCGGGAATGCCGGAGCTGGCGGAACGGCTGCAGGCGGCCAATCGCAAGGTGTTCGCCGCTAGGCGGCTGGACGCCGTGGTGGGCGTCTCCAGCGGCTGCGGCGCTCATCTCGCGGAGCGGGGGGATTTTCCCTACTGGGAGATCGGCGCCTTCCTCGTGGAGCGCGGGGCGCTGGAGGCGCTCTCCTTCGAGCCTCTGGAGGAGCGGGTGGCGCTCCACCATCCTTGCACCCTGGAAAATGTGCTGAATGGCTCCGATGCGGTGGCAAGGTTGCTGGCGGCGGTCCCTGGGCTGGAAACGGTGGAGATCGGGCGGCGTGGTGGCTGCTGCGGCGCCGGCGGGCTGGCGTTTCTCGCCGACGGCGACCAGAGCCGCTCCATCGCCGCGCCCCTGGCGGAGGAGATCCGGCGACTGGCGCCGCGCTTCGTGGCCACCGCCAACGCCGCTTGCGGTCTGCATCTGGAGCGGTGGGCGCCGGGCGCCGAATATCTCCACCCGGTGAGCCTGCTGGCCCGGCAATTGCCGCGGGGGTAGAATCGTGATCATGAAAGAGCGCGCCAGACAACTCACCGCCGCCGACCGCCTGATCCTCAACTTCGACCAGGCGTTGCGCACTCTTTTCGGCCGCCCCCTGGTCACCGAGCGGCCCAATCCGGCGGAGGCGTGCGAGCAGGACGAGCTGCCGTCGGAGCAGCGCGACCACGTGGCCCGCCTGATGCGCATCAACCACACCGGCGAGGTGTGCGCCCAGGCGCTCTACCAGGGACAGGCGCTCACCGCCCGCAGGCCGGAGGTGCGCCACGCCATGGAACGCTCCGCCCGGGAGGAGAACGACCATCTCGCCTGGTGCGAGGAGCGGGTGGAAGAGCTCGGCGGCCGTCTCAGTCTGCTCAACCCCTTCTGGTACGCCGGCTCTTTCGCCCTCGGCGCGGCGGCGGGGCTGGCGGGCGACGAATGGAGCCTCGGTTTCGTGGCCGAGACCGAACGGCAGGTGGAGGGCCATCTCGACGACCACCTCTCCCAGGTGCCCGAATCGGATTGCCGCACCCGCGCCATCCTCGAGCAGATGAAAGAGGACGAGATCGAGCATGGCCGCAAGGCCAAGGCCCATGGCGGCGTCGAACTGCCCACGCCCGTGAAATGGGCGATGAAGTTCATGTCGAAGGTGATGACCACCACCGTCTACAGAGTGTGAAGCGGCCGCCGGCCGGCGGCGCCCTTTTTACTGATGGAAGGGCCGGCTCAGCTCGTGCACCGCTTCGATCATGGCGGCGGCGTGGTCGGGGTCGACGGTGGGGTGGATGCCGTGGCCGAGGTTGAAGACGTGGCCGCTTCCCGGGCCGTAGCTTTCCAATACCTTGGCCACTTTTTTGCGGATGGTCTCGGGCGAGGCGTAGAGGACGCAGGGATCGAGGTTGCCCTGCAGGGCCACGCGATCTCCCACCCGGCGGCGCGCCTCGCCGATGTCGGTGGTCCAGTCCAGCCCCAGCGCATCGCAGCCGGTTTCGGCCATGGCGTCCAGCCACTGGCCGCCCCCCTTGGTGAAGAGGATCACCGGCACCCGCCGCCCTTCGGCCTCGCGAGCAAGGCCCTCGACGATGCGCTGCATGTAGGCCAGGGAGAACTCGAGGTAGTCGTCGGGCGCGAGCACCCCGCCCCAGGTGTCGAAGATCATCACCGCCTGGGCGCCAGCGGCGATCTGGGCGTTGAGGTAGTCGGTGACCGCCCGCGCCAGCTTGTCGAGCAGGGCGTGCATGGTCGCCGGGCGGTCGAACATCATCCCCTTGGCGAGGGCGAAGTTCTTGGCGCTGCCGCCTTCCACCATGTAGGTGGCCAGGGTCCAGGGGCTGCCGGAGAAGCCGATGAGCGGCACCCGTCCGGCCAGTTCCCGGCGGATGGTGCGCACCGCGTCCATCACGTAGCCCAGTTCCCGCTCGGGATCGGGGAGGGGCAGCGTTTCCACCTCCCGCCGGCTGCGCACGGGGCGGCGGAACCGCGGCCCTTCGCCCTCTTCGAAATAGAGCCCCAATCCCATGGCGTCCGGCACGGTGAGGATGTCGGAGAAGAGGATGGCGGCGTCCACGCCGAGCCGGTCCACCGGCTGCAGAGTCACTTCGCAGGCCAGCTCCGGCGTCTTGCAGAGGGTCATGAAGTCGCCCGCCTTCTCCCTTGTGGCGCGATACTCCGGCAGATAGCGGCCGGCCTGGCGCATCATCCATACCGGAGTGGCGTCCACGGGTTCGCGTAAAAGAGCCCGCAGCAGCCGGTCGTTTCGCAGTTCACTCATAACGGCCTCGAACACCCTCAAAAGAGGGAAATTCTACTGCAAATCTCTTTTTTTCGCCGTTCCGGAGAACGATTGGATCCAGGGGTTCGGTTGCCCCTGCAAAGCGGCCACTTGGCGGTTGTGGCGGCGTTCCTCGTCATCCGGCGGGTACCGCCGGTTCCAGCGCTCCATCAGCTTCCGCTGGCGCTGGAACAGGGTGAGGCCGTAGGTGTCGGCCATGTAGAGAAGTGCCCGGGCGATGCGGCCGCGCGCCTGTGGACGGGGTTCCACCCGGCGTTTGCGGTAGTCGATCTCGATGTCGCAGCCGGGGAAGGCATGGCGTTCGCCGGGCACTTCGCCGTAGGCCATGGCGCCGCGCGCCTCGTTCACCTCCGCCAAAGCGGGGTAGATGTTGTGCATGTCCGATTCGATGAGGTTGAACCGTGTGCTGGTGTGGCGGCACCGTTCCCGGGTGCCGCATCGGAGCTGGCGCGTCACCCAGCTCATGGGGTAGACGTGCTCGGCGTTCACCTTGCGGTCGAAGGGGTGGAAACGGTAGCCGCAGTAGAGCGTCTCCCCGCCGTTCGGATAGAGCGTCTGCCAGAAAGAGCGCAGGCTGTCGAGATAGTTGCGAGAACCGGGCCGCCCCTGGTCGCCGGTGCAGGAGAGGGAAGCCAGCAAAATGGGCAATAGCAACAGAAGCTTGCGGATCATGGCGGCGGAGGAGTCATGGGTTGGGAAATTTGCGATAATATCGCTCTTTCCTTCCGGGCGATAGCGCCGCCGCTGGGAAGACCGGCACCACATGCAAGTGGGCTGTGACCGCGGGCGGGGTGCCTGGGATCATTCGAGATGGAGCAGCCGTGAACGATCAGCCGCAACAGCCGGGAAGAGGCCGCCTCTGGTTGGCCATCGGCGCCGTGGTGCTGGCCACGCTGGCGGCGGTGTGGATGGTGCCCGACGACAAGCCTGGGCGGCCGCGGGAGATTCCGGCGCCGCCTTCTCCGCCGTCGGAGCCTGCCGAAAACCCGGCATCCGAAGAGGGTGGGGCTCCCGCCGAGGCGCCGGCGCAACCGGAGGCCGAGGTGGAGACGAAGAAAGCGCCGGAGGGTGCCGCCGCCCGCGCGTGGCTGGCCGAGGCGGGCGATCCGGCGGCTGTGGAGATCACCGCCAAGGCGCGGGAGTTCCAGCGCGCCGGACGGTTGGCGGATGCTTGGCTGCTCTATTTCAAGGCGGCGCGGGAGGGCGATCCGGCGGCGGCCATGGCGTTGGCCGAACAGGCCGATCCCGCTTTCTACGATCCGGCGCGCTCCGCCCTGGCCCGGCCCGATCTGGTCCAGGCCCACAAATGGTATGCCCGTGCCTTGGCTCTGGGGGCCGAAGAGGCCCGCTCCCGCTTGAAAGGAGTTCTGGAACGGCTTGCGCGGCGTGCCTCGCAAGGCGACGAAGCGGCGGCCCTGCTGCTGCAGGAGTGGAGAAACCAGTGATGCTTCGCCCTTTCTTCCTCTTGTGGACGATCTATCTGCTGTTCGCCGGCGCGGCGCAGGCGGCGCCTTCCACTCCGCTGCTCATTCCGGGCAAGCACGCCCTCTACCAGCGGGTGGTGGCGGTGCCGGGCGCCCGGCTGCGGAAGAATCCCGGCGGCGAGGGTTCGTCGCCGGTGACGCCCTTCCGCGTCTTCTACGTCTATCGGCGGCAATCGACGGAGGATGGCGACTGGCTCCTTCTCGGGGACGACGTTCACGGAGCCCTGGCCGGCTGGCTGCCGGCGCGCGACGCCATCGAATGGAACCAGGGGCTCACCCTGGTTTTCCGGGATCCCGCCGGCCACAACCGCGTTCTTCTCTTCAAGGATCGTCCCTCCCTGGAACAGGCGCTGCGTTCCGGCGGCGATGGCTGGCGGGCGCTCTACGACAAAGCGGTGAGCGGCGAGCTGGAAGCCGGTTCTCCGGTGATCGCCCTGCAGCCCCAGGGGTATGTGGACATCCGCAAGGCGTTCTATCTGGTCCCCATTCTCGACTACCGAGAAACCTGGCTGGGAAGCGAGAAGGCGCGCCTGTTGAAGATCGCCAGCGTGCCGCTCGAAGAGAAGAAGTCCCCACCGGCGTCGGCGACGCTGCCTGCCCAGGGCGATTCTCCGGCGAAGGAGTATCGCGCGGGCATCGTCTTCGTCATCGACGCCAGCCTCTCCATGGACGAATACATCGAACGCACCCGCCAGGCGGTAAACCGGATCTACGATCAGCTCGGCGACAGCGGCGAGTTGGGCAAGGTGAGCTTCGGCTTGGTGGCTTTTCGCGACAACGTGCAAGAGGTTCCCGGCCTCGACTTCGTGGCGCGCACCTACGTGGATCTTCAGGAAGGGGCCAATCCGGGCCTCTTTCTGCAGAAGGTCGCCGGCCTGCGGGCGGCCGACGTCTCCAGCCGGGACTTCCGCGAGGATGCCTACGCAGGGGTGCGGGAGGCGATCGAGGGGATGGACTGGTCCGGCTTCCAGGCCCGCTTCGTGGTGCTCGTCACCGACGCGGGCGCGCGCGAGGGGAACGATCCCCTGGCCAGCACCGGCCTGAGCACCGCGGCGCTGCGCCGCCTGGCCCTGGACAACGGCGTGGCGCTCTTCGTGCTCCATCTGCTCACTCCCTCGAAGATGGCCGATCACGAGGCGGCCGCCGCCCAGTACCGGCGGCTGTCGGACTATCCCGGCATCGGCAGCCTCTATTACGGCGTCCCCACCGGCGATCTGCAGGAGTTCGGCCAGGTGGTGGACGCGCTGTCGAAGCAGCTGGTGCAGTTGGTGGCCAAGGGGACGGAGGCTACGCGGAAACCCGCCCCGCCCCAGGCCGAGGCTCCCGCCCGCCTGGCCGAGCTGCAGGCCAAGGTGGCCCGGCTCGGCTATGCGCTGCGCATGCAGTATCTCCAGTCGGGGCAGGGCGGCATTCCGAAGGTCTTCGATGCCTGGATGGTGGACCGCGACCCGCTGGAACCGGGTCGCCGCGCCGTGGAGGTGCGGGTGCTGCTGACGCGGGACCAGCTCTCGGAGCTTCAGTCGGTGCTCAAGGCGGTGTTGGCCCGGGCCGAGGAAGGGCTGCTCTCGCCCCGGAATTTCCTCGACGAACTCAAGAGCCTGGCCGCCACCGTCTCCCGCGATCCCGAGCGATTGGGGGGAACCACCGCCTCCACAGCGGGCGAGGGAAACAGCCTGGCCGACCTGGGGCTCATCGGCGACTACATCGAAGGGCTGCCCTACACCGGCGAGGTGACCAACCTCTCCCTCGAGGACTGGCAGAACTGGCCGGCGGGGCGGCAGATCGAGTTTCTGCGCCGGCTCGAGGAGAAGGTCGCCTACTACCAGGCGCTGCACGACAACACCGATCTGTGGATCAGCCTCAATGGCGGTCCCATCGACGGCGATTCGGTCTTTCCCGTGGCGCTGGACATGCTGCCCTGATGGCAGGGCCGATCTACGAGCTCAAGGAGGTGGTCAAGACCCGCGCCGGCGACGGCTACAGCTTTCGCTTGCGCGTTCCCTCGCTGCGCATCTCTCCGGGCGAAAAGATCGCCCTCATCGGCGAGAGCGGCTGCGGCAAGTCCACCCTGCTCGACATGCTCGCCTTCGTTCTCCAGCCGAGCGGTTGCGAGCGGTTCCGGTTCAACGTGGAGGGGAAGGAGCACGACATCGCCCGTGCCTGGAAGAGACGGCGTCAGAACCGCCTGGCGGCGCTGCGGCGGCGGCATCTGGGCTACGTGATGCAGACCGGCGGCCTGCTGCCCTATCTGACGGTACGTGAGAACATGGAGCTGTCGCGCCGCATCCTCGGCATGAAGGACGACGGCACCGTGGCGGCGCTGGCGCGCGAGCTGGGCCTGCACCGCCATCTGGAGAAGCGGCCGGGCGAACTCTCCACCGGCGAGCGCCAGCGGGTGGCCATCGGGCGCGCCCTGGCCCATCGGCCCTCCATCGTCATCGCCGACGAACCCACCGCTTCGGTCGACCCTTTCGCCGCGGAGCGGATCATGGCCATCTTCATCGAGATGGTGGAGGCGCGCAACATCACGGTGATCGTCGCCAGCCACGCTTGGCGCCACATCAAGCAGCTCGGCTTGCGCCGCCTGGCGCACCACACCCGTCGTTCGCGCGACGGCAGTCTCGCCGAAACCGTGGTGAGCGGCTGATGTTGTTGCGGCACTGGAGAGAGACGCTGGGGCTGGCCAGCCGGGACTATTTCCACGAATGGCAGATCTCCGTCTGTTTCGTGTTGGCGCTGGCGGCCGTGCTGGGCCCCATGATGGTGCTCTTCGGACTGAAGTTCGGCATCGTCGGCACCATGATCGACGAGCTGCGCGAGGATCCGGCCAAGCGCGAAATCCGGCCGGTGGGCAGCGGCCGCTACGACCGCGCCTGGATCGATGCCCTGGCCAAGCGGGAGGACGTGGCGTTCGTGGTGCCGCGGGTGCGCGCCATCGCCGCCACCCTGGAGGTGGGCAGCGCCCGTTCCCCCCGCATTCTCTCCCTCGAGGTGATCCCTTCGGCCGCCGGCGATCCGCTGTTGCCGCCGGGCGCTCCCGCGCCGCGGGGGCTGCGCCAGGTGGTGCTCTCCGCCAGTGCGGCGCGCAAGCTCCAGGTGTCGGCGGGCGACGGCTTGGAAGGGAGCCTGGTGCGCCGCTTCCATGGGCACAAGGAGCGGGTGCGGCTGCCGCTCACGGTGGTGGGGGTGGCGTCGGCACGCGCCTTCGGAAGGGATGCGCTCTTCGCCTCGGTGCAATTGAACGAGGCGCTGGAGGATTTCCGCGACGGTCGGGCTGTGCCGCAGTTGGGTTGGCGCGGCACGCCCCCCCAGTCGCGCCGCTACACCGGCTTCCGGCTCTACGCCCGCTCCATCTACGACGTCGCCGGCCTGGAAGAGGCGTTCGAGCGGCGGGGCATCGAGGTGCGCACCCAGGCCGCCGACATCGAGACGGTGCGCCGCATGGACCGCACTCTCTCGGCCATCTACTGGGCCATCGCGCTCATCGGCCTCGTCGGTTTCTCGCTCTCTCTCGGCGCCAGCCTGTGGGCCAACGTGGACCGCAAGCGGCGGGAGCTCTCGGTGCTGCGGCTGGTGGGGTTTCGCACCGGCGATATCGTCTGGTTTCCGCTGGTGCAGAGCCTCTACACCGCGCTCTTCGGCTGGGCGCTGGCGGTGGCCATCTACCGCGCCGCCGCCTGGGGCATCAACCTGATGCTGGCGCCGCAGCTCGATGCCGCGCAGCAGGTCTGCCGCCTGCTGCCGCAACACTATCTGGTGGCGCTGGGGCTCACGGCGGGCGCCTCGGTGCTGGCTGCCGTGCTGGCGGGGCTGCGAGCGGCGCGGGTGGAGCCTTCGGAAGGGCTGCGCGAGGTGTAGCCGGTGGAAAGGCGGTGGGAGCGCGAGCTGGAGTCGGGGATGCGGAGCATGGGGCTGCGGCTCGAAGCGGCGCAGCAGCGCCGCTTGCTCGATTATCTGGCGCTGCTCTACAAGTGGAATCGGGCCTTCAATCTGACCGCGGTGCGTGATCCGGCGCGGGCCGTCTCCCGCCAGCTCCTCGACAGCCTCTCCATCCTTCCTCTGGTGGAAGGGCCGCGGGTGGTGGATCTGGGCAGCGGCGCGGGGCTTCCAGGCATTCCTCTCGCCATCGCCCGCCCCGGCTGGCACTTCGCCTTGGTGGACGCCAACCTGAAGAAGAGCCGCTTTCTCCGCCAGGCGCGGATGGAGCTGGCGCTGGAGAACGTGGAGGTGGTGCGGCAGCGGGCGGAGCATTTCCGCCCGGCCACGCCTTTTCGGAGCATCACCAGCCGCGCCTTCGCCTCTTTGGGAGAGATGCTGGCGGTGAGCCGCCATTTGCTCGAACCCGGCGGGCGGTGGGTGGCGATGAAGGGCCGGCTGCCGCGGGAAGAGCTGGCCGCGCTGCCGGCGGAGCTGACCACCGAGGTGGTGCCGCTGCGGGTGCCGGGCGAGCCGGCGGCGCGGCACGCCGTGGTGATCCGGGAGAAGGGGCGGCCGCCGCTTTCGTGACCGTCGGAGTCCCTCCTGCCGTCAACCGAAGCGGGGCCTTACCCCCTGTGAAGAGGGTGCCGAAGGAGGTGGATGGCCGCGCCCCTTTCGGCTGGCACTTTGGCGTTGTTTGTATTATCTTTTGCCCATCTTTCCACTCCAGTTTCGACCGATGTTCTCCGTGACGATCAGAACGCCCAAGCCCGGAATGCGATGGTGGCGCTGAGCGCCAGCCATTCCGTCCTTTGGTCGTTGCAACCGTGGAGAACGTCATGACCCCCGAACAGTTCCAGGCCCTGGCCGAGCAGGGCTACAACCGCATTCCTCTCGTCTGCGAGGTTCTGGCCGACCTCGACACCCCTTTGAGCGTCTATCTCAAACTGGTGGAGGGGCGACCCTACGGCTATCTCTTCGAATCGGTGCTGGGGGGCGAGAAGTGGGGCCGCTATTCCATCATCGGCCTGCCTTGCCGCACCCGACTGGAGGCGCGGGGCCATCGGGTTCAGGTGATCCGCGACGGCGAGGTGGTGGAAGAGTCGCAAGAGGCCGATCCGCTGGCCTTCGTGGAGCGTTTCCAGCACCGTTTCCGCGTGCCGGAGCTGCCCGGTCTGCCCCGCTTCAGCGGCGGCCTGGTGGGCTATTTCGGCTACGACACCGTGCGCTACATCGAGCCGCGCCTGGACCGGGGCGAAAAGCCCGATCCCCTCGACACTCCCGACATCCTGCTCATGGTCTCCGACGAGGTGGTGGTTTTCGACAACCTCGGCGGCCGCATGTACCTCATCGTCCACGCCGATCCACAGCGGGGCGACACCTTCGAGTCGGCGCAGGCGCGTATCGCCGCTCTGGTGGAGAAGCTGCGCGGCGGACGGTTGCGGCGCATGGAAGGCGAGCCCCACACCGTGGAGGAGTCCGATTTCGTCTCCGGTTTCACCGAGGAGGGCTTCAAGGCGGCGGTGGAGCGCATCAAGGAATACATCGTCGAAGGGGACTGCATGCAGGTGGTGATCTCCCAGCGTCTCTCCATTCCCTATCATGCGCCGCCGCTCGATCTCTACCGCGCCCTGCGGGGGCTCAACCCATCGCCCTACATGTACTTTCTCGATTTCGGCGACTTCCAGGTGGTGGGCTCCTCGCCCGAGATCCTGGTGCGGCTGGAAGGGGGCGAGGTGACGGTGCGGCCCATCGCCGGCACCCGCCGCCGCGGACGCACCGAGGAGGAGGACCGCGCCCTGGAGGCCGAGCTGCTGGCCGACCCCAAGGAGCTGGCCGAGCACCTGATGCTCATCGATCTGGGCCGCAACGACGTGGGCCGGGTGGCCAAGGTGGGCAGCGTGAAGCTCACCGAGAAGATGGTGGTGGAACGCTACTCCCACGTCATGCACATCGTCTCCAACGTGGTGGGCGAGCTGCGCGACGGGCTCACCGCCATCGACGTGCTGCGCGCCACCTTCCCCGCGGGCACTGTCTCCGGCGCGCCCAAGATCCGCGCCATGGAGATCATCGACGAGCTGGAGCCGGTGAAACGGGGAATCTATTCCGGCGCTGTGGGCTATCTCTCCTGGAACGGCAACATGGACACCGCCATCGCCATCCGCACCGCGGTCATCAAGGCGGGGCAGCTCCACATCCAGGCCGGCGCCGGCGTGGTGGCCGATTCGCTGCCCGAGCTCGAGTGGAAGGAGACCATGAACAAGGGAAGGGCGGTGTTCCGCGCCGTCAGCCTGGCCGAGGCCGGCCTCGAGCGCCACGTCTGCGAGCGCGGGGAGGAGGACTGAGCCATGATGCTGATGATCGACAACTACGACTCCTTCACCTACAACCTGGTGCAGTATTTCGGCGAGCTGGGCGCCGAGGTGGAGGTGGTGCGCAACGACGAGGTGACGGTGGCGGGGATCGAGGTGCTGGCGCCCGACCAGCTGGTGATCTCTCCCGGCCCCTGCACCCCCGACGAGGCGGGGATCTCGGTGGAGGCGATCCGTCACTTCGCCGGCAAGCTGCCCATCCTGGGCGTCTGCCTGGGCCACCAG
>JALSRN010000098.1 GCA_026984735.1 Sedimenticola sp.
CCTTGCAGAGCATCGAGCGTTCCCAACCCGCCACCGCCGACCAGGCCATCCTCTGGGAGGAGGGTCTTCTGCTGCTCCTGGACCAGCGGCGGTTGCCCCACGAGGAGCGGTTCGTCCGTTGCGAAGCCGCTTCCGAGGTTGCCGAGGCCATCGCCGCCATGGTGGTTCGCGGGGCGCCGGCCATCGGCATCGCCGCCGCCTACGGCGTGGTGCTGGCGGCGCGCGACGCCTGGCGGCGGTGCGGCGAAGGGTGGCGGGAGGCGCTGCGCGAGCCGCTGGCGCTGCTGGCCGGCGCCCGCCCCACCGCGGTCAACCTCGGCTGGGCCCTGGCGTGCATGGAGAGGACGCTGGAGGGGCTGCCGGCCGCCGAGGATCCGGAGCCGGCGCTGCTGCGGGAGGCGCGAAGGATCCATGCCGAGGACGTGGCCGCCAACCGCGCCATGGGCGACCACGGCGCCGATCTCATCGGCGAGCGCTGCGCCATCATCACCCATTGCAACGCCGGCGCGCTGGCCACCGGGGGCTACGGCACCGCGCTGGGCGTGATCCGCAGCGCTCACGCCCGGGGGCGGGTGGAACGGGTCTACGCCGACGAGACCCGCCCCTGGCTCCAGGGGGCGCGGCTCACCGCCTGGGAGCTGGCGCGCGACGGCATCCCGGTGTCGTTGCTGGTGGACGGCGCGGCGGCGGCGCGCATGGCCGCCGGCGGCGTCGGCTGGGTGGTGGTGGGCTCCGACCGCATCGCCGCCAACGGCGACGTGGCCAACAAGATCGGCACCTACGGCCTGGCGCTGGCGGCCCGCGCCCATGGCGTCAAGTTCATGGTGGCGGCGCCCACCTCCACCATCGACCTCGCCTGCCGCGACGGCGCCTCCATTCCCATCGAGACGCGGGAGGCCGCCGAGGTGCTCTGTTGCGCCGGGAAGCCGGTGGCGGCGGAGGGGGCCGGGGCCTGGAACCCGGTGTTCGACGTCACGCCGGCTTCCCTGGTGGACGCCATCGTCACCGAAAGAGGGGTGATCGAGTCGCCCGACGCGGAGAAGATCGCGGCCCACATGGCCGGACTCTGAGGGCGGAGTGGCCCCGAGGGGGGCGCAATGGCCATACAGGCCGTTTTTCGTTCGACCCGCATCCCCCCTTCGTCTTTGTGGTAAAATTCCGCGCTTCAATCCATTTCCGGCTCGTCGCGCCCCATGACCGAATACGCCAAGGAGATCATCCCCGTCAATCTCGAGGACGAGATGCAGCACTCCTACCTCGATTACGCCATGAGCGTGATCGTGGGCCGGGCGCTGCCGGACGTGCGCGACGGCCTCAAGCCGGTGCACCGGCGGGTGCTCTACGCCATGCACGAACTGGGCAACGACTGGAACAAACCCTACAAGAAGTCGGCCCGGGTGGTGGGCGACGTCATCGGTAAATACCACCCCCACGGCGACACCGCGGTGTACGACACCATCGTGCGCATGGCGCAGCCCTTCTCCCTGCGCTACATGCTCATCGACGGTCAGGGCAACTTCGGCTCGGTGGACGGCGACTCGCCGGCGGCCATGCGCTACACCGAGGTGCGCATGTCGCGCATCGCCCACGAGCTGTTGGCCGACATCGACAAGGAGACGGTCGATTTCATCCCCAACTACGACGGCTCGGAGCAGGAGCCGGTGGTGCTGCCGGCGAAGATTCCCAATCTGCTCATCAACGGCTCGGCCGGCATCGCCGTGGGCATGGCCACCAACATCCCGCCCCACAACCTCTCCGAGGTGGTGGATGCCTGCGTGGCGCTCATCGACGATCCCGCCGTCTCCATCGACGGACTCATGGAGCATCTGCCGGGCCCCGATTTTCCCACCGCCGGCATCATCAACGGCGCCCGCGGCATCCGCGACGCCTACCGCACCGGCCGCGGCAAGATCTACGTGCGCGCCCGCACCCACTTCGAAGAGATGGAGGGTGGGCGCCAGCGCATCGTGGTGACCGAGCTGCCCTATCAGGTGAACAAGGCACGGCTGATGGAGAAGATCGCCGCCCTGGTGCGCGAAAAGCGCATCGAGGGCATCTCCGAGATCCGCGACGAGTCGGACAAGGAGGGGATGCGCATGGTCATCGAGCTGCGCCGCGGCGAAGTGGCCGAGGTGGTGCTCAACAACCTCTTCCAGCACACCCAGATGCAGAGCGTCTTCGGCATCAACGTGGTGGCGCTGGTGGAGAGCCAGCCGCGGACTCTCAATCTCAAACAGTTGTTGGAGCACTTCATCCGCCACCGCCGCGAGGTGGTGACCCGGCGCACCATCTTTGATCTGCGCAAGGCGCGCGCCCGCGCCCACGTGCTGGAGGGGCTGGCGGTGGCGCTCGCCAACATCGACGAGGTGATCGCCCTCATCAAGGCGGCGCCCACGCCCGGCGAGGCGAAGCAAGAGCTCTGCGCCCGCACCTGGAAATCGGGGGCCCTGCGGCAGATGCTCTCGCGCGCCGGCGCCGAGGCCTCGCGTCCCGAGGAGCTGCCCGAGGGCTACGGCCTCACCGCGGAGGGCTACCGCCTCACCGAGACCCAGGCCCAGGCGATTCTCGATCTGCGTCTGCAGAAGCTCACGGGGCTGGAGCAGGACAAGATCCTCGGCGAGTTCCAGGAGCTGCTGGAGAAGATCGCCGAGCTGCTGGAGATCCTCTCCAGCGACGCCCGTCTCATGGAGGTGATCCGCGAAGAGCTGCTGGCGATCAAGGAGCAGTTCGGAGACGCGCGCCGCACCGAGATCGTGGCCGACCGGCTGGATCTGACCCTGGAGGACCTCATCACCGAGGAGGACGTGGTGGTGACCCTCTCCCACCAGGGCTACGCCAAGGCGCAGCCGCTGGACGCCTACCGGGCGCAGCGCCGCGGCGGCAAGGGCAAGAGCGCCACCGCCACCAAGGACGAGGATTTCGTGGACAAGCTCTTCGTGGCCAGCACCCACGACACCATCCTCTGCTTCTCCAATGCCGGCAAAGTCTACTGGCTGAAGGTCTATCAGCTGCCCCAGGCGGGGCGCAACGCCCGCGGCAAGCCCATGGTCAATCTCCTGCCCCTGGAGGAGGGCGAGCGCATCAGCGCGGTGCTGCCCATCCGCGAATACGAGGAGGGCCGCTACGTCTTCATGGCCACGGAGGGGGGCACGGTGAAGAAGACGCCGTTGGCCGACTTTTCGCGGCCCCGTTCCAGCGGCATCATCGCCATCGACCTGAAAGAGGGGGACCGGCTCATCGGCGTGGATCTCACCGACGGCGGGCGCGACATCATGCTCTTCAGCAGCGCCGGCAAGGCGGTGCGCTTCGCCGAAGGGCAGGTGCGCCCCATGGGCCGCACGGCGGCGGGGGTGCGCGGCATCCGCCTCGATCCCGGCCAGCGGGTCATCTCGCTGGTGGTGGCGGGCGAGGGGGACATCCTGACGGTCTGCGAGAAGGGCTACGGCAAGCGCACCCCCGTCGAGCAGTTTCCCACCAAGGGGCGGGGCACCAAGGGGCTCATCTCCATCCGCACCTCGCAACGCAACGGCGACCAGATCGGCGCGGTGCAGGTGGACGAGGAGGACGAGATCATGCTCATCAGCGACGGCGGCACCCTGGTGCGCACCCGGGTGAGCGACGTGCCATGCATGGGGCGCGATGCCCAGGGGGTGCGGATGATCCGCCTCGGCGGCGGCGAGCGCCTCATCGGCATCGCTCGCGTCGAGCGCCTCGTAGGGGAGGAAGAGCACGAATAGCGCGGAGGATTCCGCCTCCGTTTCCCGGTTTTGCAGCAACCCACAGGAATCCAACCATGTCACGAGTCTACAACTTCAGCGCCGGTCCCGCGGCCCTTCCCGAAGAGGTACTGAAACAGGCCCGGGAGGAGCTGCTCGATTGGCACGACACCGGCATGTCGGTGATGGAGATGAGCCATCGCGGCAACTCATTCATGCAGATCGCTCAGGAGGCGGAGGCCGACCTGCGCGAGCTGATGGCCATTCCCGACGACTACAAGGTGCTCTTTCTCCAGGGCGGCGCCTCCACCCAGTTCGCCATGGTGCCGCTCAACTTGATGGGGCGCACCGGCAAGGCCGACTATCTCAACACCGGCAGCTGGTCGAAGAAGGCCATCGCCGAGGGCCGGCGCTACGGCGAGGTGCGGGTGGTGGCCGACACCGCCGCCGATTACACCGTACCGGCGGCCGACAGCCTGGCCTTCTCGGAGGACGCCGCCTATGTCCACTACACCCCCAACGAGACCATCCAGGGGGTGGAGTTTCCCTATGTGCCGGAAACGGGTGGCGTTCCGCTGGTGGCGGACATGTCCTCCACCATTCTCTCGCGGCCCATCGACGTGTCGAAGTTCGGCGTCATCTACGCCGGGGCCCAGAAGAACGTGGGGCCGGCGGGGCTCACCCTGGTGATCGTGCGGGAGGAGCTCATCGGTCAGGCGGGCGAGCGCTGTCCGGCCATGCTCGACTACAAGATCCACGCCGACGCCGGTTCCATGTACAACACGCCGCCCACCTACGCCTGGTATCTGGCCGGCTTGGTGTTTAAGTGGCTCAAGGCCCAGGGGGGGCTGGAGGTGATGGCGGTGATCAACGAGCGCAAGGCCGAGACCCTCTACGCCGCCATCGACCAGTCCGACTTCTACCACAATCCGGTGGATCCGGAGTGCCGTTCCTGGATGAACGTTCCCTTCACTCTGGCCGATTCCGATTTCGACACCCTCTTCCTGGAGGAGGCGAGGCACGCCGGGCTGGTGACCCTCAAGGGGCACCGCTCGGTGGGCGGCATGCGCGCCAGCATCTACAACGCCATGCCGGAGGAGGGGGTGCAGGCGCTGGTGGAGTTCATGAAAGAGTTCGAGCGCAAGCACGGTTGACATCCACAGGAGCGTCCGTCCATGTACAAGATCCTCACCCTCAACAACATTTCCGTCGCCGGCCTGGACCGGCTGCCGCGCGACCGCTACGAAGTGGCCTCGGAGATCAGTCGTCCGGACGCCATTCTGGTGCGTTCGGCCAAGATGCACGAGATGGAGATCCCCGAGACCGTGAAGGCCATCGGCCGGGCCGGGGCCGGGGTCAACAACATTCCGGTGGAGCGCATGACCCAGCGGGGCGTGCCGGTGTTCAACGCCCCCGGGGCCAACGCCAATGCGGTGAAGGAACTGGTGCTCGCCGGCATGCTCATGGCGGCGCGCAACATCGTTCCCGCCTGGCGTTTCGCCACCGGCCTGCAGGGGAGCGACGAGGAGATCGGTCGGGCGGTGGAGAAGGGCAAGAAGCAGTTCGTCGGTTTCGAGCTGCCGGGCCGAACCCTGGGAGTGGTGGGCCTGGGCGCCATCGGCGTGAAGGTGTGCAACGCCGCTCTGCGGCTGGGCATGAAGGTGGTGGGCTACGATCCCACCATCACGGTGAAGTCGGCCTGGAAACTGGAATCGGCGGTGGAGCAGGCGCTCTCCGTGGACGATCTGCTGGCCCGTTCCGATTTCGTCTCCTTCCACGTGCCGCTCACCGAGCAGACCGCCAACATGATCAACGCCGAGCGCATCAAGCTGATGCCGCGGGACGCGGTGGTGCTCAACTTCTCCCGCGCCGGCATCGTCGACGACCAGGCGGTGGTGGAGGCGCTGAACGAGGGGCGGCTCTACGCCTATGTCAACGACTTTCCCACCAATCTCACCAAAGACCATCCCCGCTGCGTCACCCTGCCCCATCTGGGCGCCTCCACCCGTGAAGCCGAGGAGAACTGCGCGGTCATGGTGGTGGAAGAGGTGCGGGCCTGGCTGGAGGACGGCAACATCCGCAACTCGGTGAACTTCCCCGAAATCCACCTGCCCCACGGCGACAACCCCCGGCTGGTGGTGGTGAACGCCAACGTGCCCAACATGCTGGGGCAGATCTCCACCGATCTGGCGGCGGCGGGCCTCAACATCGTGGACATGCTCAACAAGTCGCGGGGCGACATCGCCGTCACCCTCATCGACCTGGAGAAAGTGCCCTCGCAGGAGGTGGTGGAGAAGATCGCCTCGGTGGAGGGCGTGCTGTCGGTTCGCTGCCTGAGCTGCGGCGCCTGATCCCTCGGGTCCGGTGAGATAGAATGACCGCCTCTGCCCCAGTCGGTTTCTTTCCATGACTGAAGAAGAAGAGCTCAAGGCCATCCGCGAGCGCATCGACCGCATCGATGAACAGATCCAGGAGCTGATCAACCAGCGCGCCGAGGCGGCCCGGCAGGTGGCCGAGATCAAGCAGACCAACGGCGGGAAGCCTCTGTACTACCGGCCCGAGCGCGAGGCCCAGGTGCTGCGCCGCGTCAAGGCGCGCAATCGCGGTCCGCTGGATGCCGAGGAGATGGCGCGCATCTTCCGGGAGATCATGTCGGCCTGCCTGGCCCTGGAGCAGCCGCTCGCCATCGCCTTTCTCGGCCCCGAGGGGACTTTCACCCAGGCCGCGGCCCTCAAGCACTTCGGCCACTCGGTGAACACGGTGCCGCTGGGCTCCATCCCCGACGTCTTCCAGGAGGTGGAAGGGGGCGGGTGCCACTACGGCGTGGTGCCGGTGGAGAACTCCAGCGAAGGGGTCATCAGCCACACCCTGGACATGTTTCTGCAGTCGCCGCTGAAGATCTGCGGCGAGGTGACCTTGCGGATCCGCCACAATCTGCTCGCCGCCGGCGGTTCGCTGGAGGGGGTGGAGCGGGTCTATTCCCACCAGCAGTCCCTGGCCCAGTGCCGCGGCTGGCTGGACCGCCACCTGCCCCATGCCGAGCGCATCGCCGTGGGCAGCAACGCCGAAGCGGCGGCCCTGGCGAAGGAACGGCCCGGCAGCGCCGCCATTGCCAGCGAGACGGCGGCGGAGATCTACGGCCTCGAGATGTTGGCCGCCAACATCGAGGACGAGCCCGGCAACACCACCCGATTTCTCATCATCGGCCGTCAGGAAGTGCCCCCCTCGGGGGACGACAAGACCAGCCTGCTGGCCTCCACCCGGAACGTGGCCGGCGGCCTGCTGCGCCTGTTGCAGCCTCTGGCCCGGCATGGCGTCAGCATGACCCGCATCGAGTCGCGGCCGTCGCGCCGCGGCACCTGGGACTACGTCTTCTTCATCGACGTTCTGGGCCACCGCGAGGAGGAGGCGGTGAAGGCGGCGCTGGCCGATCTGGAAGCGGCCGCCAGCGTCTACAAGGTGCTGGGCTCCTATCCGAGGGCGGTGTTGTGAGCGGCGGCGACTTCCTGGCGTTGGCGGCGCCCGGCATTCCCCGGCTGCGCCCCTATGTGCCCGGCAAGCCCATCGAGGAGCTGGAGCGGGAGCTGGGGTTGCAAGGCACCCTCAAGCTGGCCTCCAACGAGAACCCCCTGGGGCCCAGCCCCCTCGGCCTGGCGGCGGCGCGAGCGTCGCTGGAGGGTGTCCACCTCTATCCCGATGACAACGGTTTCCGCTTGAAGGGCAAGTTGGCGGAACGGCTGGGAGTGGCGCCGGAGCAAATTCTCCTGGGCGCCGGCTCCTCCGACGTCATCGACATGGTGGCGCGCACCTTCCTGGCGCCGGGGCGCAACGCCGTCTTCTCGCGCCACGCCTTCGCCATGTATCCCGTCTACACCACCGCCGCCGGGGCCGAATGCCGCGAGGCGCCCTGCCTGCCGCCCGACCATCCGGAGATGCCCTACGGCCACGATCTGGAGGCGATGGCCAGCCGTGTGGACGGCGACACCCGGGTGCTCTTCCTCGCCAACCCCAACAACCCCACCGGCACCTGGCTGGAGCGCGACGCCCTGCACCGTTTTCTCGCCGGGCTCCCCGACCACCTGGTGGTGGTGTTGGACGAGGCCTATACCGAGTATGTGGAGGAGCCGGAGTTTCCCGACGGCGTCGCCTGGCTGGCGGAGTTCCCCAACCTGATCGTCACCCGCACCTTCTCCAAGATCTACGGCCTGGCCGGCTTGCGGGTGGGCTACGGCGTGGCCTCTCGAGCGCTGATCGAGACCGTCGGCCGGGTGCGCGCCCCCTTCAACGTGAGCGTGCCGGCCCTGGCGGCCGCCGAGGCGGCGCTGGAGGACGCCGCGTTCCTCCAGCGCAGCCGCCGCGCCAATCGCGAGGGGCTGGCGCGCCTCGCCGCCGCTTTCGACGAAATGGGCCTCCGCCACATCCCCTCGGTGGGCAACTTCGTCACTTTCGAGCTGCCCGGCGAGGCGGCGCCCGTCTATGAGGCGCTGCTGCGCAAGGGGGTGATCGTCCGTCCCGTGGCCAACTACGGCCTGCCCAACCATCTGCGGGTCACCGTGGGCACCGCCGAGGAGAACGACCGCTTTCTCCAGGCGTTGCGGGAGGTGCTGGCGTGATTCGCCGGCTGGCGGTGATCGGCGTGGGGCTCATCGGCGGGTCGCTGGCCCGCGCCCTGCGCGAGGCGGGCGCGGTGGAAGAGGTGGTGGGCTGCGGCCGCGGCCGGGAGAATCTGGAGAAGGCGATGGCCCTGGGCGTCATCGACCGCTACAGCCACGAGGTGGGCGAAGCGGTGGCCGGCGCCGACATGGTCTTCGTGGGCGTGCCGCTGGGCGCCGTGAAGGGGGTCTTCGCGGCGATGCGCGGCCGCCTCGCCGCCGGCGCGGTGGTCACCGACGGCGGCTCGGCCAAGGGGAGCGTGGTGCGCGACGCCGAGGCGGTCTTCGGCGAGGTGCCTCCTTTCTTCGTGCCGGGCCACCCCATCGCCGGCACCGAGCGCAATGGCGTGGAGGCCTCCTTCGCCACCCTTTACCGCAACCGCCGGGTGATCCTCACTCCCCTGGAGGGGACCGACCCGGAGGCGCTGGCCCGGGTGCGCGCCATGTGGGAGGCCTGCGGCGCCGAGGTGGCCGAGATGAGCGTGGAGCACCACGACGAAGTGCTGGCCGCCACCTCCCATCTTCCCCACATGCTCGCCTTTGGGTTGGTGGACGCCTTGGCGCGCATGAAGGAGAACGACGAGATCTTCCGTTACGCCGCCGGCGGTTTCCGCGATTTCACCCGCATCGCCTCCAGCAATCCCGTGATGTGGCGCGACATCTGCATCGCCAATGCCGGGGCGCTCAGCCGCATGCTTTCCGCCTTCGCCGACGAGATGAAGGATCTGGCCGAGAGCATCGCCCGCGGCGATGGCGACCATCTGCTGGAGATCTTCCAGCGCGCCAAGGCGGCGCGGGACAGATACATCGAGAGCCTCGGCGAAGAGGAGTGAGAAGCCGTTCCCCTTCGCGCTTCACCCCGTTTGGATCAGCGTGCAGACCACCCGCCGCTCCGACCGCGGGCCGTCGAACTCGCAGAAGAAGATGTTCTGCCAGGTGGAGAGCCCGAGTTTGCCGCCGATGACGGGAATGGTCTCCGACGGCCCCACCAAGCCCGCCTTGAGATGGGCGTCGCCGTTGCCGTCCTGGGCGTCGTGGAGCCAGACGCCGCGGGGGATCAGCTTGCGCAGCAGATTCACCACGTCGGTCTGCACGCTCTCGTCCCAGTTCTCCTGGATCATGAGCGCGGCGGTGGCCCCCTGGGCATAGAGGCAGGCGACGCCTTCGCGGATGCCGCTGCGGGTCACCACCGCCTGCACCGGCTCGGTGATGTCCACCAGGATCTCTCGTCGGGAAGTGGAGAAGGTGAGGATTTCACGCATGCAGCGCCTCCAATCGTTGCAGCAGCCGCGGGTAGTGCGACCCTTTCCAGTAGATCCTGCCACAGCGGCTACACCGGTAGAAGCGGTCGTAGTATCTGCGCGTGAGCGGCTGTAGCCGCTGCAGCACTTCCGACTTGTCCACCGCCTCGATGAGGCCGTTGCACTCCAGGCAGCGGCGGAAGGGATGGGTCTCCCGCCGCATCGCCAGCCGTTCGAGCACTTCCCGCGTCTGCTCCAGCGGATCCACCGCGCGCACCCAAAAGCCGTATTCGACGGCGCGGTGGAACAGCAGCCGCCGGTCCCGGGTGAGGATCACCCGCCGCTCCGCTGCGGCTCTCTCCACCAGCTGGCGGTCTTCGTAATCGTTGCGCCAGGCGGTGTCGAAGCCGAGCAGCCGCAGCCAGCGGGCGAGTTTTCCCAGATTGACGTCCACCACGAAGCGGGGCGGACGGATGAGCGGCGGGCGCAGCGGAGGTTCGGCCTGCCAGCCTTGCGGTCCCAGCGGAAAGATTCGCACCCGGTCCGCCGGCTGGAGCCGGTAATGGAAATCGACGGAGCGGCCGTTCACCTCGATGCGGGCCACTTCGGTATGGGGGACGCCCAGGGCCTCGATGGGATCCTTGATGCCGGGCCGGCCGTCGAAGCGGTAGGGGAGGGGACGCCCACGCCGGTGCCGGGGAAGAAAATCGCCTAGGAGACCGAAGAAACGGAAACCCGCGCAATACTTGTATTTTCGGGTCACAGTCGCTAGCCTTCCGCCTTCCGTCCAGCGGCGCTCCAGAGGACCGCCATCCATGCAACATACCACAGATTTCGTCGTTGACCCCGGCGGCTCCCTGCGGGGCGAGATTCGGGTGCCGGGCGACAAGTCCATCTCTCACCGCGCCATCATGCTCGGCTCGCTGGCCCAAGGGGTGAGCCGGGTAAGCGGCTTTCTCGAAGGGGCGGACAGCCTCGCCACGCTGCGCGCCTTCCGCGCCATGGGGGTGGAGATCGAGGGGCCGGAAGAGGGACGGTTGACCATCCACGGCGTGGGCATGCGCGGGCTGAAGTCGCCTCCCGGGCCTCTCGACCTGGGCAACTCGGGCACTTCCATGCGCTTGCTGGCCGGACTGTTGGCGGGGCAGGGATTGGAACTTGAACTCACCGGCGACGAATCGCTCTCCCGCCGGCCCATGCGCCGGGTGGCCGAACCGCTGGCGCGGATGGGCGCGCGGATCGAGACCACGGCGGCGGGCACCGCTCCCCTGCGCATCCATCCGGTGGAGAAACTGCGCGGCATCCATTATGAACTGCCGGTGGCCAGCGCCCAGGTGAAGTCGGCCATCCTGCTGGCGGGGCTCTACGCCGACGGCGAGACCTGCGTCACCGAGCCGGCGCCCACCCGCGATCACACTGAGCGCATGCTGCGCGGCTTCGGCTATGCGGTGCGCCGCGAGGGCAACCGCATCTGCCTCGACGGCGGCGGTCGCCTCAGCGCCTGCGACATCGATGTTCCGGCCGACATCTCCTCCGCCGCCTTCTTTCTGGTGGGCGCCTCCATCGCCCCCGGCTCCGAGCTGCTGTTGAAGCACGTGGGGATCAACCCCACCCGGGATGGCGTCATCACCCTCCTGCGCCTCATGGGCGCCGACATCGAAGTGATCGACGAGCGCGACGTTGGCGGTGAACCGGTGGCCGATCTAAAGGTGCGGCACGCGCCGCTGCGCGGCATCGAGATTCCCGAAGAGCTGGTGCCGTTGGCCATCGACGAGTTTCCCGCGCTCTTCGTGGCGGCGGCCTGCGCCGAGGGCGAGACGGTGCTCAGGGGCGCCGCCGAGCTGAGGGTCAAGGAGTCGGACCGCATCCAGGTGATGGCCGACGGCCTGCGGGTGTTGGGAATCGAAGCCGAACCCGCCCCCGACGGCATCCGCATCCGCGGCGGCCGGCTGGGGGGAGGCGAGGTGCTCAGCCATGGCGATCACCGCATCGCCATGGCCTTCTCCATGGCGGCATTGCGCGCTATGGGCACCATTCGCATCAAGGGGTGCGACAACGTCGATACCTCCTTTCCCGGCTTCGCCGGGCTGGCCGCCGAGGCGGGGCTGAAGATCGAGGTGCATCGTGGCTGAGCCGGTGCCCGTGGTCACCATCGACGGCCCCAGCGGTTCGGGCAAGGGCACGGTGGCGGCGGAAGTGGCCCGGCGGTTGGGATGGCGCATTCTCGATTCCGGCGCCCTCTACCGGCTGGTGGGGCTGGCGGCGCGCAGGGCGGGCGTCGACTTCGCCGACGCCGAGGCGCTGGCGCGGCTCGCCGCCGGTCTCCCGGTCCGCTTCGACGACGGCCGGATCTTTCTCGATGGCGAAGAGGTGACGCTCGCCATTCGCACCGAGACCGCCGGCAACGACGCCTCGCGGGTGGCCGCCCTCCCGGAAGTGCGGCAGGCGCTGCTGCGGTGGCAGCGCGACTACGCCCGACCGCCCGGTCTGGTGGCCGACGGCCGGGACATGGGCACTGTGGTCTTTCCCAGGGCGCCGGTGAAGATCTTTCTCGACGCAAGCGCCCGGGAACGGGCGCGGAGGCGCTATAAGCAGTTGAAAGAACAAGGAATCGATGTTAATCTATCTGATCTCGTTGCGGAAATCGAAGAGCGGGACCGCCGCGACCGGAACCGCAGCGTGGCTCCCCTGAGACCGGCTGAAGATGCGCTGGTGATCGATTCCACCGATCTTTCGGTGGAAGAGGTGGTGGAACAGGTGCTCCAGGCGGTGCGCCGCAAGCTGCCGGCGGCCGGTGCGGGGGAACGATGATGGTGCGCGCCGCCCCAGGGGCGGCTCGTGTGTGTTCAACCCAGACGAACCAGAACGGAATCCTCTCGATTCCAACTATGGGTGGCCCTGCGAAGGGCCGGAGACGATCAACCAATGACTGAAAGTTTTGCCCAGCTGCTCGAAGAGAGCTTCACCAACACCAATCTCAAGCCCGGTGACATCGTCATCGGCACCGTGGTCGACATCGACAATGAAAACGTCATCGTCAATGCCGGCCTCAAATCCGAAGGGGTGATCCCCAAGAGCGAATTCATCAACGCCGACGGAGAGCTGGAAGTCTCCGTGGGCGACACCGTGGAAGTGGCGGTGGAGGCGGTGGACGACGGCTTCGGCCGCACCCGCCTCTCCCGCGAGAAGGTCAAACGGCATCACGCCTGGGCCGCGCTGGAGAAGGCCTTCGAGAACGACGAGATCGTCACCGGCCGCATCACCGGCAAGGTGAAGGGCGGTTTCACCGTGGATCTGGGCAACATCCGCGCCTTCCTGCCAGGTTCTTTGGTGGACGTGCGACCGGTGCGCGACACCACCTATCTGGAAGGCAAGGATCTGGAGTTCAAGGTCATCAAGCTCGACCAGAAACGCAACAACGTGGTGGTCTCCCGCCGCGCCGTGGTGGAGCAGGAGTACAGCGAAGAGCGCGAAAAACTGCTGGAGACCCTGGAAGAGGGCGCGGTGGTCAAGGGCATCGTCAAGAACCTCACCGATTACGGCGCCTTCGTCGATCTGGGCGGCATCGACGGCCTGCTGCACATCACCGACATGGCGTGGAAGCGGGTCAAGCATCCCTCCGAGGTGGTGGAGATCGGCGACGAGATCGAGGTTCGCGTCCTCAAGTTCGACCGTGAGCGGATGCGTGTCTCGCTGGGTCTGAAGCAGCTGGGCGAGGATCCGTGGGAGAACATCATGCGCCGTTATCCCGTGGGCACCCGGCTGTTCGGGAAGGTCACCAACCTGGCCGACTACGGCGCTTTCGTGGAGATCGAGGAGGGCGTGGAAGGCTTGGTGCACGTCTCCGAGATGGACTGGACCAACAAGAACATCCATCCCTCCAAAGTGGTGCAGCTCGGCGACGAGGTGGAGGTGATGGTGCTCGACATCGACGAGGAGCGCCGCCGCATCTCGCTGGGCATGAAGCAGTGTAAGCCCAACCCCTGGGACGAGTTCGCCGAGAACCACAAGAAAGGGGACCACGTCACCGGCAAGATCAAGTCCATCACCGACTTCGGCATCTTCATCGGCCTGGAGGGCGGAATCGACGGTCTGGTGCATCTTTCCGACATCTCCTGGGACATCCCTGGCGAGGAGGCGATCCGCGACTACAAGAAGGGCCAGGAGGTGGAAGCCGTGGTGCTTTCGGTGGATCCCGAGCGCGAGCGCATCTCTTTGGGCATCAAGCAGCTCGATCAGGATCCCTTCTCCAGCTACCTCGCCACCCACGAGAAGGGCAGCGTGGTCAAAGGGGTGATCAAGGAGGTGGAGCCGAAGGGCGCCCGCGTGGAACTGGCCGAAGGGGTGGAAGGCTATATCCGCGCTTCCGAGATCTCCCGCGATCGCGTGGAGGACGCTCGTTCGGTGCTCAAGGAGGGCGAAGAGGTGGAGGCCAAGTTCACCGGCGTGGACCGCAAGAATCGCATGCTCATGCTCTCCATCAAGGGCAAGGAACAGGACGAGGAGAAGGCCACCATCGAGAGCTACAAGGCGGGTGGTGCCACCGCAGGTTCCGCCTCCCTCGGCGACCTGCTCAAGGATCAACTGTCCACCAGCAAGGAGAGCAGTGAATAGGAGAGCCTGGAGAGTGAAAGGCATTGCCGCGAAGAAGGCCGACGGCGGCCGCTTGCCTTCCCGGCTTTTTCGGTAGGAGGGGGACGGACCCTGCTTTTGTGTGGGAGCCTCGGACCCAAGAGCGGAAGGGGGAACCATGACCAAGTCCGAACTTATCGAAGCCATCGCCCGTCAGCAGCCGCATCTCGCTCATCGGGATGTGGAGTTGGCGGTGAAGTGCATCCTCGAGCAGATGAGCCGATCCCTCGCCTCGGGGGAGCGCATCGAAGTGCGGGGATTCGGCAGTTTCTCTCTCCACTACCGGCCGCCCCGCATGGGGCGTAACCCCAAAACCGGGGAGCCCGTGGCTCTCTCGGGCAAGTATGTGCCCCATTTCAAACCGGGGCGTGAGCTACGTGAGCGTGTGGACCGCCGCTACCAGGAGTCGCTAAAGGGACAGATTTGATCCACCCTACGGCGTCGGTGGTCCTGGGGCCGCCGGTTTGTAGCAAGAACCCCGGCAGATCCGCCGGGGTTCTCCATTTGTTGATTCAGAAGGTCCCTAAGAGGGTCAGCCCGGATCGTCGGATTCCGGCGCCACCAGCGCCACTGCATGCTCCAGCGGCGAAGCCGATCGCGGTTTTCTCTGCCGGCGAGGCTCCTCCTCTTTCACCCCGCCGGGCAGGTTTCCAGCCATGGCGGTGCCTAGCCGTTCCGCAAGCTGGCGCATTCTTTTCAGTTCGGGAATTTGGTCGAGAAGAAGAGAGTGTTTCTTTTCGTGAGGCATGGCTTCCGCGGGTTGGTGAATGGTGTGCCGATTGTCGTCGGTGGTGACGCTGCGGGCTGTGAGCAGGGTCCCGTTTCGTTTTTTCTGAGAAAGGTTCCCGAGGGAAGTGAGAAGGTTTCCACAAAACGGTCTTCAGCGGCGGCGAGGATCGCGGTCGAAAAAGAGAAAGCCCCGCGGGGCGGGGCTTTTCCGGTTCATTTCTTGGTGCTGAACTTCAGGGGCACATAGAGGGGGCACCAGCCGATCAGGCCAGTCACGAGGGGAATGGCGCCGATGGCGCCGAGCCAGTTCTTGGCATAGATTCCCCAACCGATGACCGCCAGCCCCACGATGATTCTCAAGGCGCGGTCGATACCGCCGACATTTGCTTTCATTTTCGTTTCTCCTCTTTCATCTCGTTCTCGTTTCGAAGGAACTTTCTCCTCTTCCTTTAGGAGGAGAGGAGTATGCTCAGGAGAAAAGATAGACGATCCCGGCGAAAATGTATGTGACAAAATCACCCAGCTTCCGGCGGCATCACCGTTAGCCAGCCGCGTCCCAGCCGCACCTGGCCCTGCTGTTCCAGTTCTTTGAGCAGCCGGCTCACCACCTCTCGCGAAGTGCCGAGCTCGGTGGCGATCTGCTGGTGGGTGATCTTCACCCGCTTGCCCGGCGGAAAGGCGGCGGCGCGTGCCAGGTATCGTTCCAGTCTCTCGTCCATCCGGCGAAAGGTGATCTCCTCCACCAGGCTGATGACGTCCCCCAACCGTCGGGCCACCAGTTGCCAGCTGTAGTGCCGCCAGAGGGACGACCGGTCGCTCCATTGCCGCACCACCGCTGCCGGTACCACCAGCGCCTCCAGCTCCGTTTCGGCGACGGCGAATGCGGGGAAAGGCTGGTCGGTGAGGATGCAGGAGAGCGTGAGGATGCAGCACTCTCCCGGTTCCACGCGGTAGAGGGTGATTTCACGCCCTGTTTCACCCACTTTGTAGACGCGGGCGGTGCCCTCGAGCACGAAAGCCAGCTGTGCGCACGCGCTCCCTTCCAGACAGATGTGCGTGGCAGCGGACAGTTTCACGGCCTGACCGTAATGGATGAGACCGAGGCGCACCGCTTCGTCCTTCGACAATGACGGAAAACGGGCGGCGAAGCGGGTCGCGGCGTTTTCGGTCACTTCGTCAGACGATCACCGGGGCGAACCGGAAATCGGTGTCGGGAATTGCCGGATGGATGTAGTCGCCGGCCAGGAGATCGGCGCCCGCAGACCAGTGCAGGTTCACATCCCCCGGTGTATCGATGGCGGGAAGAAGAATGCGTATGCCAAGATGGTGGCAGGCCTGGATCCGGTGTTCCACCACGCCGTCCTCGCCTTTCTGCAGTTTCTCGGAGACGCTGACATAGCGGCTTCCGAGGGGGCGTAGCAGTTTCAGCGCCGTAGGATGCTGGCTGAACCCTTCAATCATGGTGTCGATCCCCATCTCGTGCAGGGCGCTCAGACAGTGCTGCGCCTGTTTCGGATCGCGAGAGATGGCGGAGAGCCGGAAGGCGATCACCAAGCCGTTGAAGGAGAGTTCCAGCAGCTCCTTTTGCCGTTCCAGTCGCTGCGGGTATTCCAGGTTGTACAGCGAGGCGAGCGACTGCGGGATCACCACCAGCGATTCGGCCTCCTCCCTGTGGAGTTTCTTTAGGGTCTTCAATCCGAGCTGGAGCAACCAGCGGTCCAGCTCTGCGCTGGTGCCGGTGAGGCGGGCCAGCTTTTCGAGGTTGCCGTAAGGGATCTGGCGGCTGCCGGCCTGCAATTCGCACCCCACCAGGAAGCTCTTGCGGGTGGGGAAACGCACCTGCAGCAGCGGTTTGAAGCTGGGATGCAGCAGGTCCCGGTCCAGGGCCTCCTTCATCATCTTGAGCAGTCGAATGTTCTGTCCCGGATTGGCGTCGGTCATGCTCGTATCATAGAGACTCGGAAGCGAAATCGGCCAGGCGCGAGCGCTCTCCCCGCAGCAGGGTGATATGGCCGCTGTGGCGCCACTGCTTGAAACGGTCCACCACATAGGTGAGCCCGGAGGTGGTCTCGGTGAGATAGGGCGTGTCGATCTGCGCCACGTTGCCCAGACAGACCACCTTGGTGCCCGGGCCGGCGCGGGTGATGAGGGTTTTCATCTGCTTGGCGGTGAGATTCTGCGCTTCGTCGATGATGATGTACTTGTTGAGGAAAGTGCGGCCGCGCATGAAATTCAACGAATGGATGCGGATGCGTGATCGCAGCAGGTCGACGGTGGCGGCACGGCCCCAGTCGCCCCCCTCGGTCTGGGTCAACACCTCCAAATTGTCCATCAGGGCGCCCATCCAGGGGGTCATCTTCTCCTCCTCTGTCCCCGGCAGGAAGCCGATGTCCTCGCCCACAGGAACGGTCACCCGCGTCATGATGATCTCTTTGTAGAGATTCTTGTCGAGCACTTGGGCCAACCCTGCGGCCAGGGTCAGCAGTGTCTTGCCGGTGCCGGCCGACCCGAGAAGGGTGACGAAGTCGATCTCCGGATCCAACAGCATGTGGAGCGCGAAGTTCTGCTCCCGGTTGCGGGCGCGGATGCCCCACACCGCCCGTTTGGCGGCACGATAGTCCTCGGTGAGTTCTATGATGGCATGATCCGCCTCCTTACGTCGCACGATCGCCTCGAAACCCTGTTCGCCGGCCATGTAGAGGCACTGGTTGGGGTACCAGCCGCCGATATCCGGCCCGGTGACGCGGTAGTAGGTGTGGCCCGACTCCTGCCAAGCGTCCATGTCTTTGCTGTGGCGCTCCCAGAAGTCCTCGGGCAGCTCCGCGGCGCCGCGGTAGAGCAGATTGACGTCGTCCAGCACCTTGTCGTTGCTGTAATCCTCGCTGGGCACCCCCACGATGGCCGCCTTGATGCGCAGGTTGATGTCCTTGGAGACGATGGTGACACGGTGTTCCGGCATCTTCTCCTGGAGCGCCAGTGCCGAAGCGAGGATGGAGTGGTCCGGCGTGTTGCCGGGCAGGTGCTCGGGCAGGTGGCCGATCATGCTGCGGGTTTGGAAGAAGAGTTTGCCGCTGGCGTCGCCCTGCGGCTCGGCGGCGAAGGAGGGAATGGGAAGGCCGCCGTCGATCTCCGGCTTGCTGCGGCCGGCGAGGATCTGATCGAGAAAGCGGCTCGCCTGGCGCACGTTGCGCGCCACCTCCGACATTCCCTTTTTGTTGCGGTCCAGCTCCTCGAGGACCACCATGGGAATGAAGAGGTCGTGTTCTGCGAAGCGGAAGAGGGCGGTGGGGTCGTGCATCAGCACGTTGGTGTCCAGCACAAACAGCCGCTTCTCCACCCCGTTGTCGGCAGCGCTTTCCATTCCTCAGCTTTTCTTCAGCGCCTTCAACGTCTCCAGAACTTCCTGCACATGACCTTTTACCTTCACGCCACGCCATTCGTGGCGCAGCACGCCGCGGTCATCGATCAAAAAGGTGCTTCTTTCGATGCCGCGAACCTGGCGGCCGTACATCCTTTTCATCTTGATGACGCCAAAGGCTTCGCACAGCTCTTCGTCGGTGTCGGCCACCAGATCGAAAGGGAAGCCTTGCTTCTCCTTGAATCGTTCCTGGGCCTTGAGACTGTCGCGGGAGGCGCCGAGAACGACCGCCGACTGTCTGCGGAACTTGAAGATCGCCTCTTTGAAATCCAGCCCTTCCTGAGTGCAGCCAGGGGTGCTCGCTTTGGGATAGAAATAGAGCACCAGCCATTTGCCGAGATAATCCGACAGGCGCGCTTCCCGGTTTCCCGTGAGCAGAAGCTTCACGTCGGGCACCTTTTCGCCGATCTCTACCATAGTCTCCTCCTCGTGGTGGCTCTCTCTTTACCAGCAGGGCGATTCGGGCGGGTCGTGGCGGCCTTCTTTCTTCCCTCAGAACTCCTGCTTGTAGGGTTCCATCACCGCGTCCAGGTTCATGCCGTCGCAGAAGTCGAAAAATTCGTCGCGCAACTCGCCGATGCGCATTCCCGCCGGGATGCCGATGTTCATGTGCACGGCGAACATGGGGGTTCCGGTGTGGGGCGCGGCATAGCTGCTGGTGTAGAGGTCGATGATGTTGATCCCGCGCTGCGAAAAGAAGGCGGCCAGGCTGTTGACGATGCCGGGATGGTCGAGGGAGACCACGTCCACGGTGTAGGGAAGGGCTTCCTGTTGTTCGCCGGGAGGCTCGGTGTAGCGCGAGATGATGGTGAGCCCCAGGGCCCGTTCCAGCTCGGGCAGCTGCCCTTCCAGGCGGGCCAGCTGGTTCCAGGGACCCTCCACCAGCAGAAGGATGGCGAACTCGCCGCCCAGCACCGTCATGCGGCTGTCGCAGATGTTGCAGTCGAGCTCATAGATGACCTTGGTGAGTCGATCCACCAGCCCCGGCCGGTCCTTGCCCAGCGCCGAGAGCACCATCTGGTTGTTGGGCTTTTTCATGACCGCCAAGTTTAATTGAGATCGACGGCGATGTCTGCTCCTTGTGCTCCGTGCGCGGCCGTCCAGGCCGAGAGAGGGGTTCGTCGTCATCGACAGAGGGCGTGAATCCCTAATCCCTTCCTTGCAGGTTTCCCTGCCGACGAGGTTTTGGAAGCGCCTTTCCGTCTCTGGGGTCGTAGCGTTGGCCGATTTCAACCGTTTGCGTGGGGCTGGAGCGCTATTCGTGTTGTCAGCCGAAAAAAGGGCGGGATAGAATAGCGCCCTTGCGTGGCTCGCGCTTTTTCCGATGCGGAGGCTGGAGCACCCATGATCAAAGGCAACCTCGTGGCCCTCGTCACGCCCATGCGGCGGGATGGAGCGGTCGATTACCCGGCGTTGCGCCGCCTGGTCGAATGGCATCTCGAACAGGGAACGGACGCCATCGTCTCGGTGGGCACCACGGGCGAGTCGGCCACCCTGGACGAAAAGGAGCACTGCGAGGTCATCGCCCGCACTTTGGAGTATGTCGCCGGCCGCGTGCCCGTGGTCGCCGGCACCGGGGCCAACGCCACCACCGAGGCCATCCGCCTCACCCGCTGCGCCGCCGAGGCGGGCGCCGATGCCTGCCTGCTGGTGACGCCCTACTACAACAAGCCCACCCAGGAGGGGCTCTATCTCCATCATCGCGCCGTCGCCGAGGCGGTGGACGTGCCGCAGATTCTCTACAACGTCCCGGGCCGCACCGCTTGCGACATGTTGCCGGAGACGGCCGTCCGGCTGGCCCAGGTGGACAACATCGTGGGCATCAAGGAGGCCACCGGCGAGCTGGAACGCATCCAGGCCATTCGCGCCGGCGCCGGTCCGGAGTTCGCCATCTACAGCGGAGACGACGCCACCGGCTGCGAAGCCATGCTGCGGGGCGCCGACGGCGTGATCTCGGTCACCAGCAACGTGGCGCCGGCCGCCATGAGCGAGATGTGCCGGGCCGCGCTGGCGGGCGACCGCGAGGCGGCGGAGGCGATCGACCGGCGGCTGGCGCCGTTGCATCGCAACCTCTTTCTCGAATCCAACCCCATTCCCGTGAAGTGGGCGCTGGCGGAGATGGGCCGGATCGAAACCGGGATCCGCCTGCCGCTCACCTGGCTCAGCGAATCCTGCCAAGAGCCTTTGCGGCAGGCGATGTGTCAGGCGGGAGTACTTTGAACGGAGCCGCCGGCGCGGTGGCCTGGATCTTTTCGACATGAACGCTTTTCGTGCCCATCGTCTTCTTCTCATTCTCGGTGTTCTGGGGCTGAACGCCTGCGGCACCGTCAACCTCGACAAGGTGCTTCCCGACAAGCGGGTGGAGTACAAGCGTGAAGCGGTGGCGGACAAACATCTGGAGGTGCCGCCCGACCTGACCTCGAGCCGCATCGACAACCGCATTCCGGGATTGGAAGGGGGCGGCAGCGCCAGCTATTCCGACTACGCCCGCGCCCGCCAAGGGGGAGTGGGATCGTCCATCTCCCGCGCCAGCCGGCAGGTGCTTCCCAAACGGCCCGACATCCGGGTGATGCGCGACGGTCGAGACCGCTGGCTGGTGGTGAAAGGGAGCCCGCAACAGGTGTGGGACCGGGTGGTGGATTTCTGGCAGGAGAACGGCATCCTGCTGGACGAGGTGGACCCCCAAGCCGGAGTGATGCAGACGGACTGGATCGAGAACCGCGCGGACATCGCCAACGATCCCATCACCGACTTCGTGCGCAAGGCTTTCGACGGCCTCTACGGCGCCTCTACGCGCGACCGTTTCCGTGTGCGCATCGAGGAGGGGGAGGAGCCGGGCACCACGGAGATCTATCTCACCCACTTCGGCATGGAGCAGGACTTCGCCACCAGCGGCGGAACCAACGAAGAGGAGCAGATCTACTGGAAAACCCGTCCCCGCGATCCGGGCCTGGAGGCGGCCATGTTGCGCAAGCTGATGGCCTACCTGGGCTATTCCGAGGACGAGGCGAAGGCGAAACTGGCCAAGGCCAAGGCGTTTCAGGGAATCCGCAGCCGCATGGACAAGGGCAAGGAGCGGCTGGGTCTGATCGTCCAGGCGCCTTTCCGGCGCGCCTGGCGGGCGGTGGGCCTGGCGCTCGACCGCGTGGGCTTCGTGGTCGAGGATCGTAACCGCTCCACCGGCACCTATTACGTCCGCTATCGCGATCCCACCGCCGGCAGCAGGCAAGGGGGCTGGCTCTCCAAGCTCGCCTTCTGGCGCAGCGACAAGCCGGCCGAGGAGGAGAAGCTCTATCTCGTTCGCGTGGAGAGCGAAGGGGAGAGGAGCCGGGTGACGGTGCATGACGAGAAGGAGCGGCTGTTGACGGACGAGACAGCGGAACGCATCCTCACCCTGGTGCAGGAGCGGCTCGACTGAGGTCGCCGGGGCGGCGACGTGCGGTTCGCTTCCCTCGGCAGCGGCAGCCGCGGCAATGCCACCCTGATTCAGGCCGGCAGCGGCTGCCTGTTGGTGGACTGCGGCTATTCGGTGCGGGAGTTCGAGGCCCGCTGCGCCGAGCTGGCGGTGGAGCCGGCGGCCATCGACGCCATTCTGGTCACCCACGAGCATGGCGACCATCTGCGGGGCGTGGGAGCCTTGGCGCGCAAGTACCGGCTGCCGGTGTGGATGACCCCCGGCACCTGCCGTGCCGGCCGGTGCGGCGTCCTTCCCGAACTGCACCTCTTCAGCACCCACGGCGCTTCGTTCCGGCTCGCCGGCATCGAGGTGACGCCTTTCCCGGTGCCGCACGACGCCCGCGAGCCCGCTCAGTTTCTCTTCAGTCACGGAGGACGGCGCGTGGGGCTGCTTACCGATACGGGGACCATCACCCCCCATGTGGCGGCGCGCCTCGACGGAGTGGACGCCTTGCTGCTGGAGTGCAACCACGACGAGGAGATGCTGCGCACCGGGCCCTATCCCCCCAGCCTTCAGGCCCGCGTGGGCGGTGACTTCGGGCATCTCAGCAACCGCCAGGCGGCGGAATTGCTGACCCGCTTGGACTCCGCCCGGCTACAGCACTTGGTCCTGGGCCACCTGAGCGAGAAGAACAACCACCCCGAGCTGGCCATCGCAGCCGTGCTGGAGCAGCGGGAGGGGCTGGAGCCGGTGGTGTCGGTGCTGCGGCAGGAGGGGTGCAGCGGCTGGTTCTCGCTGGGGGAACACCCGGCGGCAACGCCGTAAACACCTTCGTAGGCCCCGCCTCTTTTTCCCCGGGTTCCGTCCGACGCGGCGCCGCGGGCCGCTTTCCCATCTCGACGCGCTCCACCCCCGCGCAACGGCTCGGAATCAGCCGGACTCGATCCGCTCAATCGCCCAGCGAACGTGCTCCGCCACCAGCGGCGTGGCCGAGGCGAGGCTGGCGCGCAGCGCTTTCAGCACCGCATCTCCCCCCTTGGAATTGCCGAGCGCCACGGCCAGGTTCCGCTGCCAGCGTTCATGGCCGATTCGGCGGATGGCGGAGCCTCGGGTACGTTCGAGAAAGGTCGCTTCGTTCCAGGAGAAGAGCTCCAGCAGGGTGGCGCGGTCCAGCCCCTGGCGCGGCAGGAAGTCTTTCTCCGCGGTGGCGGGCGAGAAACGGTTCCAGGGGCAGGCGAGCAGGCAATCGTCGCAGCCGTAGATGCGATTTCCCATGAGGGGGCGCAGCTCCAGGGGAATGGCGCCCGCATGTTCGATGGTGAGATAGGAGACGCAGCGGCGGGCGTCCACCACCCAGGGCTCGACGATGGCGCCGGTGGGGCAGAGGTCGAGACAGGCCGTGCAGCGTCCGCAATGGTCCGCCACCGGCGCATCCGGCGGCAGCGGCAGGTCGGTGTAGATCTCTCCCAGAAAGAACCAGGAACCGGCTGCGCGGTTCACCAAGTTGGTGTGCTTGCCCATCCACCCAAGCCCCGCTTTCACCGCGAGCGGCTTTTCCATCACCGGCGCCGAATCGACGAACACCCGGTAACCGAAAGGCCCCGTCGCCGCTTCGATGCGCGAGGCCAGCCGCTGCAGCCGTTTGCGCATCAGCTTGTGGTAGTCGCGGCCCAGGGCGTAGCGCGACACGTAGGCGCCGGCGGGATCCTCCAGCCGCAGCCGGGGATCGGGCTCCGGCGGGCGGTAGTCCATGCGCACAGAGATCACCCGCAGGGTGCCGGGCACCAGCTCCTGGGGGCGCCACCGCTTGGCGCCGTGTCGCGCCATGTATTCCATCTCGCCGTGGAAGCCTTTCGCCAACCAGCGTTGCAGCCGTCGGCCCGCCTCCTCCAGCCCGGTGTCGGCGATGCCGGCCTGCTGAAATCCCAACTCCAGAGCCCACTCCTTGATTTGTCGGGCGAGGGCGGAGAGCTCGTCGGGGCGGCTGGATCGAGTAGGTTTCGTCATCTCCGTGGATGGGCGCTCCTGGGAATGGCGAGCCGGGCTCTTCGCGCTCGATGGGTGTTTCGCCGGGCTCATGGCCGTAGAATACCCACTGTTTCCCCTTTGGTCAGGCTGGTTGCGATGAACGGGCAACGTCCGCTTCCCAGGATCCATCGACTTCCCCAGGCGCTTTACCGCGCCGAGCAGGTGCGCGAACTCGATCGCCTCGCCATCGACAAGTACGGCATTCCCGGCCAGGTGCTCATGGAACGGGCCGGTGCCGCCGCCTTCGATGCGGCGCGGAGACGTTGGCCCGACGCCGAGCGCATCGTGGTGCTGGCGGGCACGGGCAACAACGGCGGCGACGGCTTCGTTCTGGCGCGGCTGGCGTTGCAGGCGGGCAGGAAGGTGGAGGTGTTGCAGCTGGGCGATCCGGCGCGCATTTCCGGAGAGGCGCGCGCCGCCGTGGAAGCCTACGGCGCCCGCTCGGGAGCCTGGCGGGCGTTCGACGGCCGTCTTCCCGGCAATGCCGATCTGTTCGTGGACGCCATCTTCGGCACCGGCCTGGAGCGATCGGTGGAAGGGGTCTGGGCGGACGCCATCGAGGCGCTCAACCGTAGCCGCAAGCCGGTGCTGGCCCTGGATCTTCCTTCGGGGCTCCACGCGGACACCGGAGCCGTTCTCGGGCGGGCGGTGCGGGCGGCGGCCACGGTCACCTTCATCGGCCTCAAGCAGGGAATGTTCACGGGGGAAGGACCCGACTGCTGCGGCGACATCGAGTTCGACGCTTTGGATGTGCCGGCGCGCCTCTACAGCCATCTGGTCGTCTCCGCGCGGCGCATCGACTGGAGTCAGCAGCGCGCTCTGCTGCAACCCCGGCGGGCCACGGCGCACAAGGGCGATTTCGGCCACGTGCTGGTGGTGGGCGGCGACCTGGGCATGGGGGGCGCGGCGCGCCTTGCGGCGGAGGCGGCCCTGCGCGCGGGCGCGGGGCTGGTGACTCTGGCCACCCGCCCCGAACACCTCTCCGCCGTCCTGGCCACCCGCCCCGAGATTCTCGCCCATGGCATCGAGCATCCGCGGCAACTCGATCCGCTGTTGCGCCGCGCCACCCAGGTAGTGGTGGGGCCTGGCCTGGGACGTGACGCCTGGGGACGCGCTCTGTTCGAGATGGCGCTGGCGGCGGGGAGGCCCCTGGTGGTGGACGCCGACGGCCTCAATCTGCTGGCGGAGGCGCCCGTGCAGCGGGACGACTGGGTTCTCACTCCCCATCCCGGAGAGGCGGCACGGCTGCTCGGGGAGAAGATCTCCCAGATTCAGGCCGACCGCTTCGCCGCGGCGCGCAAACTCCGAGAGCGGTTCGGAGGCGTGGCGGTGCTCAAGGGCGCCGGCACCTTGGTGGAACCGGGGGGCGACCGCCGCACCGCGGTGTGCAGCGACGGCAATCCCGGCATGGCCAGCGGCGGGATGGGCGATGTCCTGGCCGGGGTCGTCGGCGGACTTCTGGCCCAGGGCATGGCGCCCTGCGTGGCCGCCGAGATGGGGGTCTGTCTGCACGCCGCGGCGGCCGACAAGGCGGCGCGGGCCGGCCGCCGCGGGCTGCTGGCCATGGATCTGATGTCCCATGTGCGGCGGCTGGCCAATCCGGACAATGAGTGAAGTTCGCCTCCGCTGCGCTTCCGAAGAGGCGCAGCTTCGCCTCGGGGAGCGGCTGGCAAGGGCCTGGAAGGGGGGGGCGTTGGCGATCCATCTCCACGGAGAGCTGGGAACCGGCAAGACCACGCTGGTGCGGGGTGTGCTGCGCGGATTGGGGTATCGGGGTAAGGTGCGCAGTCCCACCTATACCCTCGTCGAGCCCTACCGCCCCGCAGGCAGGCCGGTCCACCATCTGGATCTCTATCGCTTGGCCGATCCGGAAGAGCTGGAATACCTGGGAATCCGCGATCTGCTGGCGGAACCGGGACTGTTGCTGGTGGAATGGCCCGAGAAAGGGCGCGGATGGCTGCCCGAGCCCGATCTCGAGATTTTTCTTCACCATGAAAAAGGCGGGCGCCGTCTCGATTTCGTCTCCCGCTCCGCGGCCGGTGAACGCCTGCTTCAGGCTCTTTTAGAAAAAAAGCTTGAGGAATAATTCATATCTACCGGGAAACGCTGGAAAAACGTATTTGGCTGTGCTATATTTAAAAAAAAGGGGTGCCTTGTTTCCTGGAAAGGGGGGCGTGCATGGCCATCGACAGACGGCTTGCCCGGTTCGCTTCGGTGCTGTTTCTTCTGCTGTTGCCGGCGCTGGCGGCAGGGGCGGGGTCGGTCGCCGGGATCAGCGGCCTGCGCCTGTGGAACGCGCCGGACCACACCCGTCTGGTGTTCGACCTCACCCGGAGGGTGGAGCATCGGCTCTTCATGTTGGACAAACCGGCACGCCTGGTCATCGACTTCAGCCATGCCCGGCTCCAGAAGAAGCTGGCGGTGCAGGTGGAAAAGAGCCGCCATATCAAGAAGATTCGTTATGCGCCTCAGGCGGGGAACGGTTTTCGCGTGGTGCTCGACCTGGCCCAGCCGGTGCGGCCGCGCAGCTTCCTGCTGCGACCGAGCGGCGGGTACGGTCACCGCCTGGTCATCGACCTCTACGATCGGAACAACCGAACGATACAACACCCCCGACCGAAACACGAAGCTGCTGGCCTGCGCGACATCGTGGTCGCCGTGGATGCCGGTCATGGAGGGGAGGATCCGGGCGCGCGGGGGCGCCGCTTCCACACGCGGGAGAAAGTGGTCACCCTGGCCATCGCCCGCAAATTGAAGAAGCTGATCGACGCCGAGCCGGGCATGCGCGCCATCCTCACCCGCAAAGGGGACTACTACGTGGGGTTGCGCCAACGGATGAAGATCGCGCGGCGCCATCACGCCGATCTGTTCGTCTCCATCCACGCGGACGCCTACCGCAACAGCCGGGCGCGGGGCGCTTCTGTTTTCGTCCTCTCCCGGCGCGGCGCCTCCAGCGAGGCGGCCCGCTGGCTGGCCGCCAAGGAGAACGCGGCAGACCTGGTGGGAGGCGTGAGCCTCGACGACAAAGACGACGTCCTCGCATCGGTGCTGCTCGATCTGGCCCAGACCGGCACCCTGGCCGCCAGCATGCGCGC
>JALSRN010000099.1 GCA_026984735.1 Sedimenticola sp.
GGCTACATCACCCGCGGCCGCGGCGTCACCATCCACCGCCGCGACTGCCCGGTGCTGAAGCGGCTGGAGGAGGAGCAACCCGAGCGGCTGATTCCCGTTTCCTGGAGCGAGTCCCAGCCCCCGGGAGCCTTCCTGGTGGACATCCAGGTGCACGCCGCCGACCGCAAAGGGCTGCTGCGCGACATCACCTCGGTCTTCTCCAACGAGGAGGTGGACGTGGTGGGCGTGAAAACCCACTCCAACCGCCGCAAGGAGACCGCCGACATGCGTTTCACCGTGGAGGTGAACGACGTGGCCCAGCTCAGCCGCCTGATGGAGAAGCTCAACCAGGTGCCCGACGTGGTGGAGGCGCGGCGGCAGGTGTGAGGCAGATGACCAAAAAGCCCCGACGTTTCCGTCGGGGCTAGGCTAGGTCGGTGGACCGTTAATTTGTGGGTGCTATCGGCTTTGTCAGCCGGCTGTTTTTCGCAACCGGTAGCCACCAAAGCCCAGCAATCCAAAACTGATCAGAGCCAAAACGGCAGGTTCGGGAACTGGAGGGAGTGATCCCGTATTCAGCAGGGCGTAGCGAACCTGACCGCCAGCCACGAGATATTCCCCTATTCCGTTGCCCCAGAAACTGACTTTATTGAAGCTTCCACTGTCGTCGAATGCTGCGACGAAAATTTCGGACACGAGGGTTTGAGGATCATTCTGTGAGGGATACAGTCCGTCAGAATACTGACTGGCGCTGGCAACCTGAATGGGCGTGCCGTCGTCGAAAGAGATGAAGAGATCGGTGGTTGGATCAAAACAGCAGGTGGCCCAGTCTCCCACCTCGAAGCCCACCGCATTCACCGGGTCGTTGAAGGTCAAACTCATGCCCGAGTCAAAATAATCCATAGGATTGGTTCTCGGATTCGAGCCACCACCAAAAGGATTGATGATCACGGCCTGCCCGCTCAAGGTGCCATAGGAGGTTATTCCGGCGGTCCCACCGTTGTTTTTCGTGATGGTGTAGTCGGTTCGACTGATGCTGGTACCATTCGTTAGTCCTGACCACACGTCCACCTTCACTGTCCCGCCTGCTGCAGATACGGTGCTGTCGAAGTTGGAGACGCCTGCGGTGATGCCGTCGAAGACAGTCAGAATAGTGGCTTGCGCATTGCCCGCCAACGCAAGCGCGGCGGTCAGTCCAAGCCATTTGAGTTTCATTTTCATCTTTATCTCTCCTTAAATAAACTAGCTCCGCTTTGGGCATGCATGGGAAAATCACATCCTGTCCGTATACAGTAAATGCATTATCTATGCCACTTAAGATTGGAACTTTTAAACAATTATAAAAAACAATAAGTTAGTTGTATGTTGCTTTGTATTTTTCGAATGGATCAAAAGTAAGGTTGTAAAATTTTTCAACAGGGATCGAGACCTTGGTTTCAAAGGGCTGGTGCTTCTTTGGAAACTGAGCCATGTTGGAAACTGGTGCGGGTTTCGTTGGGCAGAAGTGGAATGAATGTGTGGGAAAAACAGTGGTTTCTACCATCCAAATTATCGGTAAGTTCATGAAAATACACGAACAATTAATTTTTTATTGCCAAGGGCTAAGATCCCAAGGACGGGGCACTTTAGTAAAATTGAATGAAAGTCGGCCTAGAAAAGGCAGCTGCGTGAAACGGGCTTTGGGTCTGTAAAAAATGGTGACAGGTTGAAATGGCGTTCTGGAAGCTACCGAAGTCTGGGATAACGTTTCAGGAGGCTCTCGTAAAGCTCCGCTTCGAAGAGGTCGCCTTCCGATTCCAGGCCCGCGGCCAGCTCCGCCAGGTGCTCGTTGTCCTCGCGTCCATCCCAGCTCTTGACGTAGGTCCCTTCCTGATAGCCGTGGTCCTGGCGGAAGCGGTTGAGTACGTTCTTGCCCACATAGATGCGGTAGAGGTCGTCGAAACCGGTGCCGGCCTCTTTCAGCAACGCCAGGAAATGAGGCATGCTGAGACGGTGGCGGGAGAGGGCGTTAAGGGCGAGCGCCTCCACGTTGGCGCGGAAGTCGCTTTCCGTATGGGCGCCGCCGTCGATCTGGGCCCGCATCGACTCCGCCGCCGCTTCGAGATCGCCGCCACAGCGCGCCAGCTCGGCGCTGAGACCGAAATGCCAGATGTCGATGAGCTCCAGGCGGATCTGCTCCAGGTCGTGGCTTTGGGCCTTCCACCATTTCCAGCCGTAGTGCTCCATCAGTTCCGCTGCCTCCACCCAGATGGCGCGATACCAGGCGTGCCCCGCCTCCAGCCAGCCCGGATCGATCTTGCGGTTCAGTCGGTCCTGGAGCTGGAGCATGTGGAAGAGTCGTTGTTCCATGTGGCAGGGCTTTTGGATAGTGGGCAGTGTGCGGTGGGTAGTTGGCAGCGGTTGTCATCCCGGACGGAATGCGGCGGATCCACGAGCCGCCCGTCCTGACCGAGCCACCGGACGGATCGTCATTCGTGACTACGCCGGCAACGGGCTGATTGTACAATAACCCCTTTTGGCGAGCCCCCTTTTTTCCCATCGTGACCACCGCCGTTCGTCTCGAAGCGCTGCGCAAGACCTACGCCAACGGCACCGAGGCCCTCAAGGGCATCGACCTGGAGGTGGAGGCGGGGGATTTCTTCGCCCTGCTGGGACCCAACGGCGCGGGCAAGTCCACCGCCATCGGCATTCTGGCTTCGCTGGTGCGCAAGAGTTCGGGCCGGGTGGAGGTCTTCGGCCACGATCTGGACCGCGATCCCCAGGCGGTGAAGCGCCGCATCGGACTGGTGCCCCAGGAGTTCAACTTCAACCAGTGGGAGCCGGTGGAGGAGATCGTGGTGAACCAGGCGGGCTACTACGGCATCCCCCGCCGCGACGCCTACCGCAAGGCGCGCCGGGTGCTGAAGGAGCTGGATCTGTGGAGCCGCCGCCGGGCGCAGGCGCGCAGCCTTTCGGGAGGTATGAAGCGGCGCCTGATGATCGCCCGCGCCCTGGTGCACGAGCCGCCACTGATGATCCTGGACGAGCCCACCGCCGGCGTCGACATCGAGATCCGCCGCAGCATGTGGGCCTTCATGCAGGAGATCAACCGCGCCGGCACCACCATCATTCTCACCACCCACTATCTGGAAGAGGCGGAGAATCTCTGCCGCTCCATCGCCATCATCGACGAGGGGCGCATCGTGGAGAACAGCACCATGCAGCAGTTGCTGCACCGCCTCCACCGGCAGTCGTTTCTGCTGACGCTGCGTCGCCCGCTGGAAACGGCTCCGGCGGGAGCGCCGGCGAGGCTGGCGTGGCGCGACCCCTACACCCTGGAGGCGACGCTGGAGCAGGAGCAGACGCTGAACAGCCTGTTCCGCTGGCTCGACGAGCAGGGCATCGAGGTGCTCTCCATGCGCAACAAGCAGAACCGGCTGGAGCAGTTCTTCATGGATCGGGTGAAGCGCAGGCGGGAGCAGGCGGCGTGAACGCCTGGCGGCGCTACTGGGTGGCCTTCTCCACCTTGGTGATCAAGGAGGTGCTGCGCTTCTCCCGCATCTGGGTGCAGACCATATTGCCGCCGGCGATCACCACCACCCTCTATTTCATCATTTTCGGCAACCTCATCGGCGAGCGCATCGGGCCGATGGACGGCTACGGCTACAAGGAGTTCATCGTGCCGGGTCTCATTCTCATGGCGGTGATCGCCAACAGCTACGCCAACACCGTCTCCAGCTTCTTTCAGGCCAAGTACCAGCGACACATCGAGGAGCTGCTCATCTCGCCGGTGCCCGACTGGATCATCCTCGCCGGCTACGTGGTCGGCGGAGTGGCGCGGGGGCTGGCGGTGGGCGCCGTGGTCACCGGCGTGTCGCTGTTCTTCGCCGACGTGGGGGTGGTGCACCCCTGGCTCACGCTGCTGGTGGTGGTGCTCACTTCGGTGCTCTTCGCCCTGGGCGGTTTGATCAACGCCGTCTTCGCCCGCAACTTCGACGATATTTCCGTGATTCCCACCTTCGTGCTCACGCCGCTCACCTACCTGGGCGGGGTGTTCTACTCCATCGACATGTTGCCCCATTTCTGGCAGCGGGTGTCGCTGGCCAACCCGGTGCTCTACATGATCAACGCCTTCCGCTACGGCATTCTCGGCGTCTCCGATATCGAGCTGGGCGTAGCGCTGGCGCTGATCCTGGGCTTCATCGGCGTGTTGGGAGCGGCGGCCTTGTGGCTGCTCCGCAAGGGTGTGGGAATCAAGAGCTGATGTCGCGGCGGGACCGGCTCTCTTGGGCGCTGTACGACTGGGGCAACTCCGCCTTCGCCACCACGGTGATGGCCGGCTTCTTTCCGGTCTTCTTCAAGGAGTACTGGGCGCAGGGGCTCGCCGCCACCGACAGCACCTTCTGGCTGGGGCTGGGCAATTCGGCGGCCAGCACCCTGATGATCGTGCTGGCGCCACTCATCGGCGCGGTGGCCGACCAGGGGGACAACAAGAAGCGGATGTTGGCGCGCTTCGCTTTTCTCGGCGCTTCGATGACCGCTTCGCTCTTTCTGGTGGCGGGGGGGCTGTGGCCCTGGGCGCTGGCCCTTTACGCCCTGGGGATCGTGGGCTTTTCGGGCAGCATCGTTCCCTACGACGCGCTCTTGGTGGACGTGGCCGACTCGCGCGAGCTGGATCGGGTGTCGGCGTTGGGCTACGCCCTGGGCTATCTCGGCGGCGGCTTGCTCTTCGCCCTCAACGTGGCGATGGTGGTGAAACCGGCGCTTTTCGGCCTGACGGACCCCCGCGAGGCGGTGCGCGTCTCGTTCCTCATGGTGGGGGCGTGGTGGGCGCTCTTCACCGTGCCGCTGCTGCTGTTCGTTCACGAACGCAACCCCATGCCCGCGCGCGACGGCGTGCTGCGCGGCGCCCTGCGCGAGATCCGCGACAACGCGCGCGAGGTGCGCGCCCACCGCATGGCCTTTCTCTTCCTGCTGGCCTACTGGCTCTACATCGACGGCGTGGACACCATCGTGCGCATGGCGGTGGATTACGGCTTGGCCATCGGCTTCGAATCGAAGGAGCTGCTGGCCGCTCTGCTGCTGACCCAGTTCGTGGGCTTTCCGGCGGCGCTGCTCTTCGGCCGCATCGGCGACCGGTTGGGGCCGAAAGCGGGTATCCTGATCGCCTTGGCGGTCTATTCGCTGGTGGTGGTTTGGGCCTGGGCCATGCGATCGCACTGGGAGTTCTACGCCCTGGCGGTGATGATCGGTCTGGTGCAAGGAGGCGTCCAGTCGCTGAGCCGCTCGCTCTACGCCCGGCTCATTCCCTCGGAGCGCGCCGGCGTCTTCTTCGGCGTCTACAACATGTTGGGAAAATTCGCCGCGGTGATCGGCCCGCTGCTGGTGGGCGTGGTGGGCGTGGCCACCGGCAGCTCCCGTGCAGGCATCCTGGCGATTCTGGTATTGTTCGTGGCGGGGGCGATGGTGCTGAGGCGGGTGGAGACAATGAACAACGAGGATTTGTCACGGAATCGATGATCGGAGAAGAGTCATGAAGATCTTGAAGTGGATAGTGGGCATCCTCATCGGGCTGGTGCTGCTGGGCGTCATCGCCGTGGGCATCCTCAGCCTGGTGGTCAAGCCGGAGAAGATCAAGCAGGAGGTGGCCGAGCAGTTCCAGGAGAAGACCGGACACAGCCTGGTCATCGACGCACCGGTGGAATGGTCGGTCTTCCCGTGGGTGGGGTTGCATCTCGAGAAGGTGAAGGTGGGCAACGCCCCTGGGTTCGGCAGCGAGCCGTTGGCGGCGGTGGACTACCTGGATGTGAAGGTGGAGCTTGCGCCCTTGTTGAAAAAGCGCATCTCGGTGGACACCGTGGTGCTCAAGGGGGTGGAGCTCAACCTGGAGCGCAACAAGGCGGGCAAGGCCAACTGGGAGGGGCTGACCGGCGGGAAGAAGAGCGGGACGCCGGCGGAAAAAGAGAAAAAAACCGCCGCCGGCGCGGAAAAAGGGGCCGCCCAGGCGTACTCCTTTTCTCTGAAGGGGGTGGAACTGGAGAAAGTCGACCTCAACTACCGCGACGCGCAGAAGGGCCAGGCGATCCATTTGAAGGATCTCTACGTGCGGCTGGGTGAGCTCAAGCCCGATGCCGCCGTTCCGCTGCGGTTGGGGCTGTCCGTGGAGAACGGCCGGCCCGCGGTGCGGCTCAAGGTCGCCCTGGCTTCCAAGCTCACCACCAGCGCCGATTACCAGCGCATCGATCTCTCGGACTTGGCCGTGAAACTGGATGCCCGGGGCGAAGGGTTGCCGGACTCCGGCATCCAGCTCAAGCTGACCGGCGGCGTGGGATTGGATCTGACGGCCGGCCGGCTGGCGGTGAAGGATCTTGCAGTGACCGGTCCCGATGTGAACCTCACGGGCGCGTTCCAACTCTCCGGACTGAACAGCGGCAAAACGGCGATGGAAGGCCGGTTGGCGCTGCAACAGACCAATCTCAAATCTCTTCTGGAACTCGCCGGGGTGAGGCTGGAAACGGCCGATCCGAAGGCGCTTACCCGGGTCACGGCCCAACTCGACCTGAAACAGCAGGAGGAGGCGCTGCGCATCGAGCCTTTGAAAGTCACCCTGGACGACAGCCACATTCAAGGTCGTGTGGCTCTGCTGTCGTTCGACGGCCCGGTGGTGCGGGCCAAGCTCGACGTGGACGATATCGATCTCGACCGCTACCTCCCGCCTTCGAAGGAGAAACCGGCTGGGCAGGCGGCGTCGCAAACGCCGAAGAAACAGAAGGGTGAAGCCGTCGCGCGGCAGAAACCGGTGGACTTCACGCCTTTGCGCAAGCTCGATGCCGACGCCACTCTGACAGTGGGCAAGCTCAAGGTCAACCGGCTCAGGTTGGAGAAAGTGGTGGTGACGCTCACGGCGAAGAAGGGGGTGCTTCGTCTTGACCCGGTGGGGGCGCTTCTCTACCAGGGCAAACTCAACGCCAACGGGCGGTTGGACGTGCGCAAGTCGGAGCCGGCGATCCAGGCGGGCTCCAGTCTCTCCGGCATCCAGATCGGGCCGCTGCTTGCAGACCTCACCGGCAAGGACCGGCTCACGGGCACCGGCAACGTCAAGTTCAAGCTGCGCACCCGCGGCCTGCAGGACATCGCGCTGCGCCGCAACCTCAACGGCGATTTCGCCGTGTCGCTGCATGACGGCGCCTACAAAGGGTTCGACTTGGCGGAGGTCATTCGCAAGGCGCGCGCCGCCATCAAGGGAGAGACCCTCACCACCACCGGCGAAGCGAAGACCGATTTCGCCGAGCTGCGCGGAACCGGCGTCGTCCGCAATGGGGTGGTGACCAACAAAGACCTCTATATGGCTTCTCCCATTCTGCGGGTGAAGGGGGAAGGACAGGTGGATCTGGTGCAAGAAAAGATCGACTACCGCGTGATGGCCAAGCTGGTGGGCTCCCTGAAAGGGCAGGGTGGGGAGAGCATGGACGAGTTGAAAGGCATCCCCATTCCGGTGCGGATCACCGGTGCCCTGGCCGATCCCAAGCCCACGGTGGACGCCCAGGCGCTGGTGAAAGCGTTGGCGCAAAAGAAGATCGAAGAGAAAAAAGAGGAGGTGATCCAGAAGGCCACCAAGAAAATCGAAGAGAAGCTGGGTCCCGGCGCGCTCAAAGGGCTGTTCGGCAAGTGAGGGGGGTGGCGCCTCCTCAGGTCTTTTCCGCCACCACGTAGGCGATCCAGCCGGCGTCGGCATCCGCCTCGGTGGCGGGGTGGAAGTCGCCGTCCGGCTCGCCCTCTTCGTCCCAGCCTTGCCAGTAGACGGTCACGCGGAAGCCGCACTCTTCCAACAGATCGCGGATCTCGGGCAGGGTCCAGAGCCGCCAATGGTAGCTGAAAGCGGGCGAAAGGCTGGAGCCGTCCTCGAACTGAAAGTGGATGTGGCAGACCAGTTCATGGTCGATGGGGTTGAAGCGAGCCTGTTCCCACACGTAGGTGACGGCGCCCAAATCCGTTTCGATTTCGCGCTCTTCTTCCAGCTCTTTGAAGCTGTCGTAGCCGCCATAGGCGTCGAGGAAGAGGATGCCGTCCTCCGCCAGGGTGGAATGGACGCCTCGGAAGTAGCGCCCCAGCACGCTCCTTTCGCGGAAGAGCCAGTAGCTGAAATTCATGGCCGACACGATGTCTGGCGCTTCCGTCTCCACCTCCAGCACATCGGCCTGCACGAGGGTGACGCGGCGGGCTTGTCCCGGCTTCAATGCCGCCAGGTTGCGACGGCGCCCCCAACGCAACACTTCGGGGTCTAGGTCCACCCCGATGGCCCGGTTCGATTTGTGGCGCCGGACCCATTCGCAACAGACGTTGGCCGTGCCGCAGAAATCCTCGCGCAGCAATCGCGCTGGCCGCCCGCGAAGCGCCTTGAAGGTATCGGCCACGAAATCCACCTCCGCTTCGGCGCACTGCACCGAAAGCTCGTAAAGTTCATGGCGATCGGCCTGTTCTGCTAGAGAGGACTTGCGTTTTTTGCGTGACATCCTGCTGGCCTCCGAACGACGGCACCGGCACTATACGCAAATGTCCAACCGATTGGAATCAGGGCGACTGCGGCGCAAAGCCCCGGCGGCGGGATTGCGCGACGGGTCGAAGTGGTTTAAGCTTCGCCCCCTGCCGCCCGAGGGATCGGGAGGGCGGCTCCATCCGGAGAGGTGTCCGAGTGGCTGAAGGAGCACGCCTGGAAAGTGTGTATACGGTAATCCCGTATCGAGGGTTCGAATCCCTCCCTCTCCGCCATCATTAAAAAAAGGGCCTTTGTGCCCCTTTTTCGATCATCCCGGCAGCGAATTCGAAAGCCGGCGCCGGGCGTGCGCGCGATCTTCAGCCGACGTCGAAATCCTCTTCTTCCACCACGATCTTCGCCGCATTGAGCGAGTTGAAGCGGGTGGAGGTGGCGGCGGTGTAGGCGCCCATCATGCGGCCGATCACCAGGTCGCCCTCGTTCAGTTCCGGCAGATCCAGGTTCTCGGCAATGACGTCGATGCTGTCGCAGGTGGGACCGGCCAATACGGAGGGGCTGCGCGGGCCCTCGCCGTCGGGAAATTGGAGTGGGTAGCGGGCGTGGTCGAAGAGCTGGCCCGAATAGGAGCCGTAGATGCCGTCGTCGAGGTAGTACCACCGCAGACCTCCGCGGCGCGACTTGCCGATCACCGAGGAGATGGAGATGACAGCGGGCGCCACGAGATAGCGGCCGGGCTCCGCGATCAGGTGAAGATCCCGCGGCAGCCGCTCCAGCGCCCGGCGGATGGGTTGGAAGTAGGCGTCGTAATCGAAGCCGCGCAGCTCGTAGTCCACCGGGAAGCCGCCGCCGATGTCGAGGGTGCCCAAAGGATGGGGCAGGCGTTCGTTGATTCGTTCCAGCAGCCGGCGGCACTGTTCGATGGCGTCTACGTGGGCCTGGGGGGAGAGGCTCTGGGAACCCACGTGGAAGGAGAGTCCGCGCACCTGGAAGCCGGCCCGTTGCGCCCGCTCCGCGATTTCGGGCGCCTCTTCGGGCGGGCAGCCGAATTTGCGGGAGAGATCCACCGCCGCGGTCTCGCTGGGGAAGCTCAAGCGGATCAGTATTCCCACTCGGTGGCGCCAGGGGGTCAGTTTGCCCAGCTCTTCCAGGTTGTCCACCACGAAAGTGGTGGAGCCGCCGCGCAGCGCCGCCTTGATTTGCTGCGATTTTTTCACGGGGTGGGTGTGGATGGTCTTGCGTCCGCTGATGCGGAGGGCCTGGAGCAGTTCGATCTCGCCTTCCGAAGCCACGTCGAAGTGGCACCCCAGCGCCGCCAGCGTTTCGATGACGGCGGGGTGGGGAAAGGCCTTGATGGCGTAGTAGAGGGAGACGTCGGGAAGCCGCTTTTGCAGGTCCCGGTACTGGACTCGCAGGCGTTCGCGGCTCACCACCAAAAGCGGAGTGCCATGGCGTCGCGCCAGCCCGTGGTAGCGGGCCTTCTCCTCTTCGCTGGCGCCATACCGGAGCGCGCGGCCTGCCGCCGGGCTGCTCATTCCTCCAGCGCGTCCAGCAGATAGCGGGGCAGGGCGAAGGAGGCGAGATGGATCTCGGGGGTGTAGTAACGCGGCTGGAAGCCGGCTTCGGAGAGGCGTTGGGCCAGCACCTTTTCGGAGACTTGGCGCAGCGCGGGCTCGTCGCTGCCCCAGCCGAAGGTCATGATGCCGCCGTGATAGGTGGGCACCGCTGCGCTGTAGAAGGTTTGGTCGGCGAAATGGCGTCCCATGCGCCGGCGAGTGGTTCGCACCTCGTCGAGCTGGAAGAAGGGCACGCCATTCTGGGTGGCCATCACCCCTCCCTCCTTGAGGACGCGGTGACACTCAGCGTAGAAGTCGTCGCTGAAGAGCACCTCGCCGGGTCCGATGGGATCGGTGCTGTCGGCGATGATGACGTCGAATCGTCCGGCCTCGCAGTTGCGCACGAATTCCATGCCGTCCGAGATCACCAGCTCCAGCCGCGGATCCTCGAAGGCGCCCTGGGAGTGGTTGGGGAGGTATTTCCGGGCCAGCTCGATCACCTCGGCGTCGATCTCCACCATGACGATCCGCTCCACGCCCGGATGCCGGCGCACTTCCCGCAGCATGGCGCCGTCGCCACCGCCGACGATCAACACCTCTTTCGCTTCGCCGTGGGCCAGGAGGGGCACATGGGCCATCATCTCGTGGTAGATGAACTCGTCACGCTCGGTGGTCTGGACAATGCCGTCGAGTGTCATCACCCGCCCCAGGAAGGCGTTGTGAAAGATCATCAGGTGCTGGTGTTCGGTCTTGCTCTCGTAATAGAGCTTGTCGATCCGGAAGCACTGGGAGATGGAGTCGTAGAGGGTCTCCTGGAACTCTTTCATCTGCGCACCACGCCTCGCTTCAGGTCGTTGATCTCCACGCGGCCCGGCTCGAATGCGCGACGGAAGACCGGGATGGCCAACTCCGGTCGGGCATTGCCGCACATGAACAGGTCGAGCGCCGCGTAGCCGCGTTCCGGCCAGGTGTGCACGCTGATGTGCGACTCGGCGAGCACCGCCACGCCGGAGATGCCGCCACCGGGCGTGAAGTGGTGGAGATGGATGTGCAGCAGGGTGGCGCCGGCCACGCGCACGGCGTCGCGCAGCGTCCGTTCCATGTGGTCCAGTTCGTCCAGGCGACTGGCTTCCCACAGATCGACGATGAGGTGGCTGCCGGCGAACTCCACGCCGTTGCGGCAGATGAAGTGGTCCTGCGGTTCCTCCCTCTCCGCATGGCGCTGGTGGCGGCAGTCGGGCGTCTGCGGAGGAGCAACCGGTGTGTCCAGTGTTTCGATCGCGGCCTGCTTCAAGGAAGTAACCCCCGAGGAAAGTGACACGGATTCGGCGAAACCCGCCGCCAGGCTCCATTGACCGGGGCGGAACCGGCAATTTTATTCAGAAATAGGGGTTTGGCAAATGTTTGCTGGAGAGCGTTTCGCCGTCAGTGGCTGAAGAGGGTCTTGGCCAGCTCCCGAGTCTCTTCCCGCTGTCGTTGGAGGCGTTCCAGCATCATGGACTCGAGCTCGGAAGAGAGGGCGAGACGGATCCAGCGGGGATCTTGGGCGGGGGGTGCCTCTTCGTCCGTTTCGTGTTCGTGCGCCCAGGTACCCGCCAGGCCGACCAGGGCGGCCTCCACCCAGTGGTCCTCTTGGTAGGCGGGTTCGGCCTGGTGGCGGATGGCGTCGGTGAGCACGGCGGGAAACTTCCAGGCTTCGGAGAGCAGCGCGCCCGCCTCGATGCATCCGGTTCCACAGTGTTCGGCGAGCACCGCATCGAGCGGCCTGGTGGGCTCCTCTTCCCATGCACGGAGTCCCTCGTGTGTCTCTTCGGGCATCCAGGTGGCGAGCCACAGCAGTCCCAGATTGTGCAGCAGGCTGGCGGTGCGAACCGTTTGCGGATCGGTGGAGCCCTCGTTCTCGGCGAGAAACGCGCCCAGGTCCGCGGCGAGAAAGGCGTGGCACCAGTAACGGACCGGATCGAAGGCGGGGCAGAGGTTGGGATTGAAGACGTTGGCGACGCTCAGAGCCACGGCCACGCTGCGCACCACGGAGAACCCCAGCCGGGCGCAGGCCATCTCCACCGAAGTGACCTCCGAGACCGGAGAAGACCAGCTGGAATTGGCCAGAGAGACAAGGCGGGCCGCAATGGAGGGAAACTGCTCCACGGCCGATGCGAGCTCTCTGAAACTCAGCTCTTCGCTCGACAACGCCTTGAGAAGATAGGGGGCGTTGGGCGGGAGCACCGGCAGCTGGTGGGTGGCCATCAGCTTTCTGAGGCAGCGCTTCTCTCCGCTTCCGCATGGAATCATCGTTCAGTCCCCGTGTCCAGTTCCAAACCGAACTGCCCGCCTTCCACCTCACGCAGGAAGTTGCGGTCGAGCAGCGCGGGAATCTGCTCGGGGGGTACCGGCCGGCTGAAGATGTATCCTTGCACGATCTCGCATCCGAGGCCGGCGAGGATCTGCAGCTCTTCCGTCTCTTCCACCCCTTCCGCCACCACATGGAGTCCCAATGCCTTGGCGAGGCCGATGATGGTTCCCACGAGCGTGGTCGATTCGGGGTCGTTGACCATGTCCTGGATGAAGAGCTGGTCCACCTTGAGACAGTCGATGGGCAGTTTCTTCAGCGATGCCAGAGAGGAATAGCCGGTGCCGAAGTCGTCGATGGCGATGCGTACCCCCAGCTCCTTGAGCCGGCTGAAGTTCGCCATGTTGTCCGACTCGGTCTGCACCACGTTTTCGGTCACCTCCAGCTCCAGATTGGCGGGGGCGCAGCCCGATTGCGCCAACGCCTCTTGCACCTGCTGGACGATGGAGGGGTCCTTGAAATGGGTGGGAGAGATGTTGATGGCGATCTGAAGGTCGGGATGACCGGCTCGGGCCCATTGGCGGGCCTGACGGCAGGCGGTCTCCAATACCCAGCGACCGAGAGACTGGATGAGCCCGATCCGTTCCGCCGCCGGGATGAACTCGCCGGGAGAGATCAGCCCTTTTTCCGGATGGTTCCAGCGCACCAGCGCCTCGACTCCGTGAACCCGTCCTGTCGCCAGAGAGATCTGCGGCTGATAGTGAAGCTCTAGCTGGTTCTTTTCCAGCGCCAACCGCAGAGCGTGTTCCAATTCCAGCCGTTTCCGTGCGCGGATGGTCAGCTCCGGTTGATAGAAGGCATAACGGTGTTTGCCTTCCTGCTTGGCGGCATACATGGCGCTGTCCGCCGCCTTGAGCAGGGCTTGGGCGTTGCGCCCGTCGCCAGGGTAGTTGGCGATGCCGATACTGATTCGTGGATTGACGGTCTGTGTTTCCAGGCGGATGGGGCGGTTGACCTCCTCCAGGCAACGATTTGCGATTTCGGCAGCATAGTTGATGGAGACGTTGTCCAGAAGGATGCAGAATTCGTCTCCGCCCAGCCGGGCGGCGAAGTCGGTCTTGCGCAGCACTTTGGAAAGCCGCTGCGATATCACCTTGAGGAGCTTGTCGCCGATGTCGTGTCCCATCGTGTCGTTGATGTCCTTGAAGGAGTCCAGGTCCAGATAGAGCAGCGAAAAGGTTTCGTGATGACGGGCCGCAATGGCGATGGCGTCTTCGAGATGGCGCTGGAAATAGGAACGGCTGGCCAGGCCGGTGAGCTCGTCCGAGTAGGCGAGGGTGCGGATCCGTTGCTCCGACTCATATTGGCGGGTGACGTCCTGAACCGTGGCGAGAAGCGTGCCCGGCGTGGGCATGGCCAGTTCCTGGTGCAGATAGAACTGTTTGCCGGTGGCGGTGGTGATACGGTAGTCCAGGGGGCGGAAATTGTTCTCTTCCAGAGCGGCGCGGATATTCATCCGTAGCTGCTCCCGATCCTCGGCATCGACCAGCTCGATGAACTCCTCCAGGGTGCGCGGCCGTTGGGAAAGAGGGAGTTCGCAGATCTGAGCGAGCTGCTCCGACATCTCGTAAGAGTGCTGGCCCGGTTTCCATCGCCAATGTCCCAGGCGCGCCAGTTGCTGCGCCAAGGCCAGCTGTTCCCGGCTTTCACGCAGCTCCACCGATTCACGCGCCACGCGAAGCTGAAAGCGGATGCGGTGGATGAGTACCGGATAGTTGACCGGTTTGGTGATGAATCCGGCGGCGCCGGCCTCGAAGGCTTCGTGCACCGACTCCATGTCCTCCAGGCCGGTCACCATGAGCACAGGAATCTGACGCATCAGTGGGTCCTGCTGAAGGCGCCGGCAGATCTGGAAGCCATCGATGTCCTCCATCAGAGCATCGAGCAGAATCAGCTCGGGAGGATTGGCGGCGATGAGCGCCAGCGCTTGCCGCCCATTGACGGCCTCTTCCACCACGAATCCCGCCTCACGCAAGGAGGCGGTGGTGATCAGGCGGAAAGCGGGATCGTCATCCACCACCAGTACCCTTCCAATTTCCTTGGCTTCCTTTTCGGCCGGTTCCGCAGCGACGTCATCTTCTTGTTCGATGGCTTCTTTGAGCGCATCGGCCACGAGCGGGACCAGCCTTTCGATAGCATCCAAATGGTCCGAAGCGTTTTCGATCCGCGCCGCGGCCGCCAACCGTTCGAGGGTTCCGAACCGATGAGCAAGATCGGTGGCGCCCAGCATTTCGCTGGAGGATTTGAGGTTGTGGGCGATCAGACGGGCTTGTGTCGGCATGTCGCCTTCGATGGCTTGGCGCAACCGCTCCAGCTCCTCGGGGGTGTGATCGATGAAGTAGCGGGCTGCTTTCTCCAAAAGGCTGGTTCCCCTTTCGTGCCCCATCGAACGCAGAGAGTCGAGCCGGTCCTTGTCGAGAAGCGCCTGTTGCGTGGAGACTCTTGGGAGCGACAACAAGTTCACGCCCGGTTCCCGTTCCGGCAGCCAGCGCGCCAGAATTTCGGCAAGATCCTCCCGGGAATAGGGCTTGCTTAGATAGTCGTCCAGGCCGGCTTCGCGGCAGCGTTCACGGATGTCGTCATGGGTGTCGGCGGTCAAAGCGATGATGGGGATCCGCTCTTCTCCGGTGATCTCTTCCCGTTCCCGTATCCGCCTGCTGGCGGTGAAGCCGTCCGTGCCCGGCATGTGGCAATCCATGAAGATCAGGTCGAAATCACCGCTCGTTGCAGTTTGCACCGCTTCGTCGCCATTGGTGGCCAGCTCCACTTCACAGCCCAACGCCTGGAGCATGCTGGTGGTGATCATCTGGTTGATGGCATTGTCTTCTACCAACAGCACCCTTGCTTTCACGGAAAGGGGGGTGGGAAGTGAAATGGTGGTTTTTCGGGGAATAGTTTCAGGTATCTTCAGCGGAAGTTTGGCCTGCAGGCATAGATCACCTTCAGTCTCTTCCACGATTTCCAGTATGCCGTCCAACAGCCGGGTGAGTTTTCCGCTGCGAGTGAGGGCGGCCTGTTCCGGCATAGAGGTTTCGTTCAGATCGTCCCGCCCGCTGTTGACCGCGTCGAAGAGCATGGCGCGGCGTTCCGGAGCGAGCTTGGGATCTTTCAAACAGACACGCAATGTGAGGCGGCAGCGGCCATCGCCTTCCCGTTTGTGCGAGGCGGAAAAATGGATTTCGCCATCGGAGGTCATTTGAAAGGCCGCTTGTAGGAGATTTTCCAGCAAGCGGCCAAGGCGCAGGGGATTGCTCCTCACTGTTGGCGGAAGGTTGTGGGGGAGCTCGGCGTGAAACTTGATTCCACGATGGGGAGCCAAAGCCCTTGCAGGGCCGAGGGTCTCTTCGATCACTCCATAGAGCCCGAACTCCTCTTCTTCCATCGGTGGTTCCACACCGGTGTCGTCGAAGCTTTCCTGACTCAGCTCGAGAATGTTTTCGAGCGACTGCTTCAGGCTTCGGGCAAGACGGCAGGCGCGGGCGTCAAGATTGCTGTCCAGCAGCAGCTCAGTGATGCCCACCAAGCTGCGTAGCGGCAGGCGGATGTGGCTGTTGAGCAGTCGCAACTGTTTTTTTTGGGAAAGCTGCGTGTCTCTCACCAACCGCTCGGCCTGTTCCACGGCTGCGCGGTCGTTTTTTCGTGCTTCGATCAATTTTTTGTTCTCGTTTGCCAGGGTGGCACGTTCCGCGTGCAGCCGCTCCACCAGATTTTCCAACTCCGTTGGAGAGAGGGAGGAGACCGTTGTTTTTTCTCCAGGCCGGGAAGCGGGGTGAAGTCTCTGGGTGAGGCGCTGAAATGGTGCTGCGAGCCATCGGACTAGGAGTGTGGAGGCTGGAAAAAGAAGCAGGAGCAGTACTAGCCACAAAGTGAGCAAGCGAGGGAATTCCTTGCGTACGGACACCCAAAATGGCCGGGATTTTGCGCGAAGGGCGATCCATCCGATGGTGTGTTCATCGGCGACCAGGGGCGCGAGATAGAGGACCGGTTCCATCCAGCCCAAAAGGTGGCCTTCCGTTTTTTGGGCCTGCTCACGCCAAAGAGAGAGCGCATCCGGGCACTCTGACGGAGAGGCGCTGCCGCGGCGAAACGCCAAGAGACGAGGTTCGGTGTTCCAGACCATAAGGCAGTCGATGGTTGGATCCGGCCGAACTCCTTCGATCAGATGGAGAGCCGTTTCCTTCCCGATGCTCTTTTCGCCGTTCTTTTTCGCCAGCGTGGAGACGAGTTCGGTAAGAGAGGCGAAGTGAGTGCCGATCCGTTGGTGCTCGCGAGCCGTTTCCAGAGCGAGAAAACCGAGACTTGCGAGCAGGAGCAACCCAGCCGAAAAGATCAGGATCAGGCCCTGAAGCCGAATGGCAAAAGAACGGTCTTTGAACGATCTCATCACTGCCTACCGCAGGCTGGGCCTCTTTTTTCCTGTTGGCGGATTCCGATCACACTTCAGTGGCGACTTGTTACTTTCCTACCTATGGGTGAAACCATTGCCATCGGCTTCGATATTATAGGAACTGCCTGCTTTTCGATGGGAACTGCTGCTAATTCCATAAAAAAGCATGTACTTTTCTTGCCTGCCAACGGCACGGGGGCGTTGCGGCAGGGTCCTCTGTATTAGAAGCCGACCATGTTGTCGGCCAGAACGGTAAAACATTGAGCCATTTTGGAGGGGAATGTTCACCGTGCGGCCTTTTCGAGTCTTTCCATCATGCGCAGGAAGTTCTCCAGACGTTGGGGGTGGATTTCGCCCCGTTCCGCTGCCTCCCGCAGCGCACAACCCGGCTCCTGTCGATGGCTGCAGTTGGAGAAGCGGCAGCGGCCGAGCCAGGGGGCGAACTCTCGAAATCCCCGTTCCAGGTCGCGGCGGTCGATCTTTCCGAGCCGGAAGCTGCGCACCCCCGGCGAGTCGATGATCTCCCCGCCGCTCTCCAAAAAGTGGAGAGTGGCGGCGGAGGTGGTGTGCCGCCCCAAGCCGCTGGCGGGGGAGAGCGCTCCCACCGCTTCGGGTCGATGGGGGATGAGCGCGTTGATGAGGGAGGATTTGCCCACGCCGGACTGGCCCACGAGGATGCTGGTCTCCCCCCGCAGCCTCTTCCGCAGCGGGTCGAGGCCGTGTTCCATGCGGGCGCTGACGGTGACGACGGGATAGCCGATCCTTCGATAGAGATCGAAGCGCTGCTGAAACCGGCGCAGCGCGGAGGGGTTCAGCAAGTCGGCCTTGTTGAGGGCGACGAGCGCTTTCACCCCCATCCGCTCGGCGGCCACCAGATACTGGTCGGTGAGATAGCCGGCGGGCTCTGGCTGGGGCGCCACCACCACCACCAACTGGGTGACGTTGGCCGCCAGTGGCCGCTCCCGCCCGCTGAAATCCACGCGGGTGAGCACGCTCTCACGCGGCAGCAGGGCCACCACCACGCCCTGGCCGTCGCCCGCGGGTTGCCACAACACCCGGTCGCCGCAGACGATCTCTCCCAGATTCTGGCGAAACAGACAGTGGCGGTCGCGGCCTTCGGCGTCCCGCACCAGAAGATTCTGACCGTGACGTCGGATCACGCGTCCGGCTTGGGCGCTCTCTTCTTCTCCGTCCGCGAGCCGCTCCTCGATGCGTCTTTCCAGCCGCCGGCGGCGCTCTTCCTGAAGGCGGGCGATCCGCCTCCGTTGCCGCCGGGTGAGCCTGCGCCGGGTCATGCCGGAGTGCGCATTAGCGATCGAATTTGTAGTAGTGGGTGTTGAGGAACTCCACCAGGGCGGCGATGTCGTCGTCGAACAGCTTGATGCCGAGATTGGCGTCGCACATGCGAACCTGGGACTCCAGGCGGGGAAGGCTGTTCACCCGGCGGTCGGGACGGGTGTAGACGCTGGTGTCGTGGCATCCGGTGCAGTGGCTCTGGTGGAACTTGGCGGCCTCGAAAGAGGCTTCTTCGGCCATCAAGGACGGGGCGAGGAACAGCAGCAGGAAGAGAAAGCTCGGTTTCATGGCGGTCTGACTCCGTGATCTCCAATTCTCGGGGTGGCCTCTTCATTGTAGCCCTCCTTGGAAGCGGGCGGGGTGCGGTAGAATGGATTCTTCGTTTCGCCATGGAATCCGTCATGCAGCCATCGAAGGAGAATCTGATCTGGATCGACCTGGAGATGACCGGCCTCGATCCCTTCAACGACCAGATCATCGAGATCGCCACCATCGTCACCGACAGCCAGTTGCGGATCCTGGCCGAAGGGCCGGTGATCGCCATTTTCCAGCCGGAGGAGGTGCTTGCCGCCATGGACGAGTGGAACACCCGTCAGCACGGCCAGTCGGGGTTGGTGGAGCGGGTGCGCAACAGCGACTACGATTTGGCGCGCGCCGAGAAGGAGACCCTCGATTTCCTGCGGCGGTGGGTGCCCAAGGGCGAGTCGCCCATGTGCGGCAACAGCATCTGCCAGGACCGCCGGTTCCTGGCGAGGCTGATGCCCGATCTGGAAGCGTGGTTCCACTACCGCAACCTGGACGTGAGTACCCTCAAGGTGCTGGCGCAGCGCTGGAAGCCGGAGGCCGCCGAGGGGTTCGAAAAGAAGAACGCCCATCTGGCCTTGGACGACATCCGCGAGTCCATCGCCGAGCTGGCCTGGTATCGGGAGAAGCTGCTCTGCGTTTGATCCTCGCCGGGCGGCGCGAGCGTCTTCGCCGTCACTCGATGGCGAACTCGATCCGTTCCGCCAATTTTTCCAGCGCCTTGCGGGCGCAGGCGGCGTCCTTGTCCCCGCCCGGCGCGCCGCTCACCCCCACGGCGCCGACGTTGTAGCCGCTAGCGACGATCTTCACGCCCCCCTCCATGACGATGAGGCCGTCGATCTCATCGAGGTCGGCGCGGATGTCGGGGCGCATCTTGCGGAAGCGGCCGGTGTCGCTCCAGGCCATCACCGCCATGTTGGCCTTGCGCTCGGCGATCTCCAGGGTGAAGCGGGCGGCCAGGTCGTCGCGCAACGCGGCCCGAACGAGGGCATGCCGGTCCACCACCACCGCGCTCACATGGTAGCCGGCCCGCCGGCAAGCGAGAACCGCCTCGCTGGCGATGTCGCGGGCCAGCTCCATGCCGATGCTCTTCTCCTCCACGATATCCGCGGCCTGCAGGGACGGGGCGATGGCCAGCATCAAGGGGATCAAGGCTCTTTTCATGGGATTCTCCTCTTCGTTTTCGTTCTTGTCCAGCCGTGGATGGCCGAAGGAGCGGCCGGGGATGTACGGCGCATTCATCCTCCAATGATAGTCAATGATCCGGGGCGCCATGGCTGGGGAGTAAGGAGGCGTACAATGGGCTTCATGAACGATCTGCATGGCCGCCACGCCCTCTCTCCGCAGACGCTGCGCCGTCGGGTTCGCCTGCGGGGGTTCGAGACCACGGAGACCCTCGAGCCCCTGGACGCCGGCTTGGGGCAGGAGCGCGCTCTGGAAGCCGTCGGTTTTGCCGTTGCCATGAAGGCGCGTGGCTTCAATCTCTACGCCATGGGTTCCACCGGCTTGGGTCGCCATACGCTGCTGGCGGAGGCATTGAACAAAGTGGCTGCGCGGCGTCCCCCGGTTCCCGACTGGTGTTACCTCTACGATTTCGACCGCCCCCAGCGACCGCGCGCCCTCGCCCTGCCCGCAGGAGAGGGCCGGGAGCTGAAGGGGGCATTGAGGCGGCTGATCGAGGATCTCCTCCTGGCCATTCCGGCCGCTTTCCAGGGGGACGAGTTCCAGCGGCGCGCCACGGAGATTCGTGAGGAGCTGGAGCGGCGCGAAGAGCGTCTCACCGAAGAGCTGGAACGGCGGGCGGAAGCGCGCGGCGTGTTGGTGTTGCGCACCGACGAAGGCTACAGCCTGATGCCGGAACGGCAGGGAAAGGCGCTGGAGCCCGAAGAGTACCGTGCCCTGCCGCGGGAGGAGCGCAAGCGCATCGACCAGGCCATGGAAGAGGTGAAGGAGGCGTTGAAGGAGACCCTGGTCTATCTGCCTCAGTGGCGTCTGGAGATGCAGCGCCGGTTGCAGTCGCTGGAACGGGAGACCGCCCGGCTGGTGGTGGCGCCCATGGTGGCCCGCTTGCGGGCGCGGTGGCAGAGGAGTGCCGTGCTCGGACGCTGGCTGGAGGCATTGCAAGAGGAGGTGGTCCGCAACATCGATCTCTTTCGGGGAGCCGAGGAGGAGAGGACACCCTCACCCGACGAAGCTCGGTTTCGCCGCTTCGGCGTCAACGTGGTGGTGGACAACGGCGATGCCCGGGGCGCGCCGGTGGTGCGGGAGGACAACCCCACCTGTCCGAATCTGGTGGGCCGACTGGAATATTTCTCCCACCAGGGGGCATTGGAGACCGATTTCACCCTTTTGAAAGCGGGGGCGCTGCAACGTGCCAACGGCGGCTTCTTGTTGCTGGATGCGGAAAAACTGCTGGAGGAGCCGCTCGCTTGGGACGCGCTCAAACGGACGTTGCGGGCCGGCGAAGTGCGCATCGAGCCGCTGGACTCCCCCCTTGGCCCCGCCGGTACCCTGTCGCTGGAGCCGGAGCCCATTCCCATCGACCTCAAGGTGGTGTTGGTGGGTGGCCGAGAGCTCTTTTTCGAGCTGCGTGAGGCCGATCCGGAGTTCTCGCTGCTCTTCAAGGTGGCCGCCGACTTCGCCGAGGAGTTTCCGCGGACCGCAGAGAACGAAGCGGCCTACGCGCGGTTGGTGGCCATGTTCCAGC
>JALSRN010000100.1 GCA_026984735.1 Sedimenticola sp.
TGCTCACCGGCTTGCCCGCGGGGCTCGCGGACGCCGATGGCAACTATCCCGCGAACAGCGTCAACGGCCAAGTGCAGCGGCGCCTGGCGCAGTGGGCGGCGCTGCGCCAGCGGCACGGCGTGCAGGAGAAGGGGGATGGCTGAGGCGGAGCCGCGCTGGGAACACTTCTCCCACCAGGCCGACATCGGCGTCCGTGGCTTCGGAGCCACGCCTGCCCAGGCATTCGAAACGGCGGCCATGGCGCTCACCGCGGTGATCACCGATCCCCGCCTGGTAGTGCCCCGCCAAGTGGTGGAGGTGGAGTGCGAGGCACCCGACCTGGAACTCCTTCTTGTGGATTGGCTCAACGCCCTCATCTATGAGATGAGCATCCGGCGCCTGCTGTTCGGCCGCTTCCGGGTGACTCTGCAGGGGAAACGGCTGCAGGGGCGCGCCTACGGCGAGCCGGTGGATCCTAAGCGCCACAGGCCCGCAGTGGAGGTGAAGGGCGCCACCTTCACCGAATTGAAGGTGGAACGGCGAGACGGCCTCTGGATGGCGCAGTGCGTGGTGGATGTATGAGCAGAGAAGGGAACGCTTTGGAATATCTGGGCGAAGAGCGTTGGCGGCTGCCGCCGCGGGGGGCGATGCGCGTGCCGGTGGAGCTCTTCGCCAGCCGGGAGTTGGTCGAAGCCCTCGATGCAAAGGTGCTGGAACAGGCCTGCAACGTCGCCACCTTGCCGGGCATCGTCAAGGCCTCCCATATCATGCCCGACGCCCACTGGGGGTACGGCTTTCCCATCGGTGGGGTGGCGGCGTTCGACCCCGAAGAGGGCGGCGTGGTCTCCGCCGGGGGCGTGGGCTTCGATATCTCCTGCGGCGTGCGCACCCTGCTCACCGGTCTGCGCCGCGACCAGGTAGAGGCGCAGCGCGAACGGCTCGCGGATTCCCTGGCGGCCAACATTCCGGCGGGCCTGGGCAGCACGGGACTGATCCGGCTCGACGACCGGCAGATGCGCGCCATGCTCGCCGGCGGAGCCCGCTGGGCGGTGAAGCAAGGGTACGGCCGGGAGGAAGATCTAAGCCGCGTCGAAGAGGAGGGGTGCATGGCGGGTGCGGACCCCGACGAAGTCTCGGAACGGGCGCTGGATCGGCAGCGGAGGGAGATGGGCACCCTGGGGTCGGGAAACCATTACCTGGAAGTGCAGGAGGTGGCCGAGCTGTTCGACGCCGAGACCGCCCATCATTGGGGGTTGAGGCAAGAGGAAGTGGTGGTGAGTATCCATTGCGGTTCACGCGGGCTGGGGCACCAGATCGGCACCGAATTCCTGCGCCGCATGGTGGTGGAGGCGCCCCGCCATGGGATTCAACTGCCCGACCGCGAGCTGGCCTGCGCTCCCATCGAATCGTCCTTGGGAAAAGCGTATCTCGGCGCCATGCGCGCCGGCATCAATTGCGCCTTGGCCAACCGCCAGATTCTCACTCAGCTCACCCGCGAGGTGTTCCATCGGCTCTTCCCGGACCTCGAGCTGCCGCTGCTCTACGATGTCTCCCACAACACCTGTAAGGAGGAGTGGCATCGAGTGGGTGGAGAGCGCAAGCGGCTCTTCGTTCACCGTAAAGGGGCCACCCGCGCCTTCGGACCGGGCCATCCGGAGCTGCCGGAGGCGTTGCGTGCCACCGGTCAGCCGGTGCTCATCGGCGGCTCCATGGGCACCGCTTCCTACATTCTTTGCGGCACTTCTGCTTCGGAAAAGCTCGCCTTCAGCTCCGCCTGCCACGGTGCCGGCCGCGCCATGAGCCGCCGTGCCGCCAGCCGCAGATGGCGCGGCGGGGAGGTGGTGGCGGAGCTGGGCGCGCGGGGAATCCTGGTGCGCAGCCCCTCGCTGCGGGGAGTGGCCGAAGAAGCGCCGGGCGCCTACAAGGATGTCTCCGCCGTGGTGGAGTCGGCGCACCGAGCGGGCCTGGCGAAGAGGGTGGCCAAGCTGGTTCCCCTGATCTGCATCAAGGGGTGATTCAGCTGCGGTCGGGGTCCACCAGGATCAGCCGGGTACCCGACGCTCGATCGTGCCAGGCGCGCTTCTGGCCGTCGAACGCCGCCCAGAGAAACCCCAATCCCAGCGCCAGAGCCGACAGCACCGCCACCCCGTAGCGCAACAGCGCCTGCTTCAGGGTCACCGGGCCGCCGTCGGCGGAGACCAGCTTCAGGCGCCAGGCGCGCATGCCGAGCGTCTGGCCGCCGTGGGTCCAGAACCAGAGATGGAAGCCCACGGCCACCGTCAGCATCCACAGACCCAGCAGATGGCGAAGCCAGGGGTGCCGATGCAGGTCTTCCAGCCCCAGCCCTATGGCCAGCGGCAGATAGACCAGGGTGAAGGCCGCCACCACCAGCCCGGCGACCAGAAAGCTGTCGTAGAAGATGGCGGCCAGGCGGCGCGGCAGGCCGGGAGGAGCGGAGTCGTTCATGGGCGGAGAGTGTACCCGACTTGGGAGTGCGGGGCAGGCGGCTCTGTGACATCCATCCTCTTCTTCCGTACCATTGAGACCATGCGCGAAGTCCGCCGTTCGCCATTCAAGAACTTCTTGCGCCGCGTACCCATGCCGGTGCTGGCGGCGGTCTTCGGTCTGCTCACCGCGGCGGCGGTGTGGATCGTCATCGACCCCATCCAGACCCGCGCCATCGACAACATCTTTCGCGAGGAGCTCAAGGCGCAGCTCGAGACGCGGGCGCGGGAGTCGATGCTGCGATTCGACAGTTTCGTTCAGGCGTATGTCAACACCACCGAGCTGCTGGCCAACCACCGCCGCATGGCCGACTATCTGGAACCGCTGGTCTGGTTCTCGGCGGACGAGGCCTCCCCCAAGGTGTACCGCGACACGAACCCTCTCTGGCTGCCGGCCAGCGCGCTCAACGGTCTGCCGCTGCCCCCCGACTACGCGGTGCTGGCCGACACCGACGGCAAGATCCGAGAGATCTATCAGCCGGCGCGGAAACCGTTGCCGCGGGAGGCGGCGCCCGAGCTGAAGCACGCCATCGCCGCGGCCGGGCGCCAGGCCTACATGACGCGGCTCAACGACACGCTCTATCTGGTGATCGCCGAAGCGGTGGAGGATGCCAGCTACTACCACATGGGCTCCCTGGTGCTGCTGGTGCCGGTGAACGGCCGTTTCCTGGACGCCTCCCAACAGCGCGCCCCCGACTCCCAGATCACGGTGGCGCTGGTGGACGGCGACGCCCAGGTGATCCTGGCGGCGAGCGGCAAGGACGCGCTCCTGGAAGGGGCCAACCTCGACGAGATCCGCAAGCGCTATGTCGTCACGGTGCAGTCCTTCTTCGATTATGGAAACACCCCGCTCAACCTGTTATTCGCCACCTTGATGTCGAAAAACGTGGTGGAGGCGACGCGCTCGCGCATCATCGCCGTGGAGCGGCGCCACCGGCTCACCGGAGCGGCCATCGTCGGCTTCATCTTCGTGCTCTTCTTCATCTTCATCTCCAATCGCATCAACCGCCTCCTCAAGCGGGTGGCCGCTTTCTCCAGCCGGGCGCTGCACATCGAACAGCCCACGCCGAAAGGGGGAAACCGGCTGCTCATCATGGAAGATTGGATCCGTAGCTTCACCCAGGCGGTGACGCGGGCTCGGGAGGAGATGCGCGCCCACTACACCGCCGAGATCGAGGAGCGGGAGGCGCTGAAGACGGCGGTGCTCGACGCTTCGCTCGACCCCATCGTCACCATCGACCAGCATGGCCGTATCGTCGATTTCAATCCCACCGCCGAGCAGACTTTCGGCTACCGCCAGGAGGAGGCCCTGGGCCGCCCTCTCGACGAGCTGGTCTTCGACCGCAGTTCGCGCGAGGCCTTCAATAGCCTGCTGGCCGACTGCTTGCAGGAGAGCGAAAGCGGCACCCAGCCGGTGTTGAGGACGCTCACGGCTCGCAGCAAGGAAGGGCGCATCCTTCCCGTGGAGGTGGCGATCAAACCGGTGCATCTGGAGAATCAGCTCCTGTTCACCACCTACATCCGCGACATCTCCGAGCGGCAGCGTCAGGCGCGGGAGATCGTCAGCCTGGCGGCCTTCCCCAGCGAGAGCCCCTTGCCGGTGCTGCGCGTCAACCGGCCGGGGGTGGTGATCTACGCCAACCGCGCCAGCGACGCGCTGCTCGAATACTGGGAGTGCGGGCGCATGCAGACCGTGCCCATCTACTGGCGCCGGCTGGTGGAGGAGGTACTCGCCACCGGCCGTTCCCGCGAGGTGGAGGTGACCACCAGCGACGGCATCTTCTCTCTGCTGCTGGCGCCGGTACCGGACCTGGACTACGTCAACATCTACGGACGCGACATCACCGCCATGCGCCGGGCCGAAGAGGAGGCCCGGCACCGCCAGAACGAGCTGATCCACGTCTCCCGCCTGAGCACCATGGGCGAGATGGCCACCGGCATCGCTCACGAACTCAATCAGCCGTTGTCGGCCATCGTCAACTTCGCCAACGGTTGCGCCCGGCGCCTGCGACTGGGCATCGGCGAGAAGGAGGAGCTCATCGCCGCCATGGAGCAGATCGCGGTCCAGGCGCGCCGGGCCGGCGAGATCATCAAGCGGCTGCGGAGCATGGTCACGCGCAAGCAGCCGGTGCGCAAGGAGGTGGATCTCAATGCCCTGGTGCGCGATGTCTACGCTCTCATCTCCCACGACCGGAAAAAGCTGCAGGTGGCCATCGAGTCGCGGTTGAGCGGCCTTCCGGTGGTGGTGCGGGTGGATCCGGTGCAGATCGAGCAGGTGGTGCTCAATCTGCTGCGCAACGCTCTGGACGCCCTGGAGGCGCGCGAGCCGGAGAGCCGCCGATTGATCGTCACCACCGGTATCACCCCCGAAGGAAACGCCTTTTTCGAAGTGGCCGACAACGGCGTCGGCATCGCCCCGGAGGATCTCAAGCACTTGTTCGACCCCTTCTTCACCACCAAGAAGCGCGGCATGGGCATGGGGCTCTCCATCAGCCAGACCATCGTCACCGAGCACAATGGTAGAATTGGGGCCCGATCGGTGCCCGGCCGGGGCGCGGTCTTCACCGTTGAACTGCCGCTGAGCGAAACGGCACGGGAGAGCAAGGCTTCATGAACAAGAACGGAACCGTGGCGGCGCCCACCGTCTTCGTGGTGGACGATGACGAGGCCATGCGCAACTCCTTGCGGTGGCTGATCGAGTCGGTGGGACTGGCGGTGGAGTGTCACGATTCCGCCGAATCCTTCCTCGACAGCTACTACCCCGGCCGTTCGGGATGTTTGCTGCTCGACGTTCGCATGCCCGGCATGAGCGGCCTCGAGCTGCAGGAGTATCTGCGCCGCAAGGAGATCGACATTCCCGTCATCATCATCACCGGCCACGGCGACGTGCCCATGTCGGTGCGCGCCATGAAGGAGGGCGCCGTCGACTTCATCGAGAAGCCCTTCAACGACGAGCTGTTGCTGGACGCCATCCGCAACGCCCTGGCCATCAACGAGGAGCAGCGCGAGAAGCGCGCGCGTCGCGCCGAGGTGGCGGCGCGCATGGCCACTCTCACGCCACGCGAGCACGAGGTGATGGAGATGGTCACCGCGGGCAGATCCAACAAAGAGATCGCCAGCGCCCTCGGCGTCTCCTCCAAGACGGTGGAGGCCCACCGCGCCAAGGTGATGGACAAGATGCAGGCGGGCTCGCTGGCGGAGCTGGTGCGCATGGCCATGCTGGTGCAGGAGTAGT
>JALSRN010000101.1 GCA_026984735.1 Sedimenticola sp.
CCATGCTCATCACCGCCGACCACGGCAACTGCGAGAAGATGCGGGACGAGAAGACGGGCCAGCCCTACACCGCCCACACCACCAACCCGGTGCCCATCGTCTATTTCGGCGAGCGGCCGGCGCGGGTACTCGGCGGCGGCGCTCTGTGCGACGTCGCGCCCACCCTGTTGCAGATCATGGGCTTGCCCCAGCCCATGGAGATGACCGGCCACCCCCTCTTGGAGTTCCTTGACGAGGACGATACAAAAGATTGACCGCCTGCTCGCTCTCCTGCTCGTCTTCTGGCTGGCGGGAGGCGGTGTTCTTCGCTCCGTTCATGCCGACGAGGCGCCCAAGCTGCGACAGGCCATCGAGGCGTTGCGTCGCCAGCAGGCGGAGATCCGCCGGCAGCGCGACCGCGTGAGCCGGGAGCTGGAAGAGGCGGATCGCGAAGTGGGGCGGCTGGCGCGCTCGCTTCGCGGCCTGGCGGAGCGGCGCGCTTCGCTGGAGAAGCGGCTGGGGGGCTTGGAGAAGGAGATGGGTGCACAGCGGCGCACGGTGGCGAGATTGCGCCGCGAGCTCGCCGCCCTGGTGCGCGGCGCCTTCCTGGCCGGGCGCGAGGAGCGCCTGAAGCTGCTGCTCAACCAGCAGGATCCCGCCGTGACCAGCCGCATCCTCGCCTACCACGACTATCTCGCCGCAGCCCGCGCTGCCCGCCTGCGCGAACTCCAGGAACGCCTGCAACGGTTGAAACGTCTTGCCGACGAAGCGAGGCGGCAGCGGCAAGAGCTGGAGACGCTCTCGGTCCGCCTCGCCCGCCAGCGAGGTTCTCTGGAACAGCGCAAGAAGGAGCGCAAAGCCGTGTTGGCCCGCCTCGAGCGGGAGTTGCGCCGCGGCGGCCGGCGGCTGCAGCGGATGCAGGCGGATGCGCGCCGCCTCGACCGCCTGGTGGAAGAGAGCCGCAAGGCGCTGGCGGCCATCCGCCTTCCCGAGCATCGGGAGTTCGCCCGGTTGAAGGGGCGGTTGCCCTGGCCCGTGGCGGGGCGGTTGGCCGTTCCTTTCGGCGCGGAGAAAATCGGTAACCTGCGGTGGGACGGGGTTATAATCAAGGCTCCGGAGGGCCGCGAAGTGAGGGCCGTGCACGGCGGGCGGGTGGCCTATGCCGACTGGCTGCGGGGTTACGGCTTGCTGATCATCATCGATCACGGCAACGGTTACATGACGCTCTACGGCCACAACCAGACGCTGCTCAAGGAGACCGGCGACTGGGTCCGCGCAGGCGAGGTGATCGGTCTGGCCGGCCGTTCCGGAGGACTCAGGGAACCCGGGATCTATTTCGGCATCCGCCATGAGGGCAAACCCGTGAACCCGGCCCGATGGTGCCGCAAGGCGGCGGGCCGAAAAACGGGCTAAAGGAGAGTGATGAAGAGATTTTCGAAGCAATTCCGCCGCAACCGGCGATTCGGCCGGACGGCGCTCCCCGGTTTTGCCGGACCGCGCAGCTTGCACCTCTGCCGGACGCTCTTCCATGGCTGCCTGGCCGTGGCGCTGGTGGCAGCTCTGGCGCCGGCGCAGGCAAAGGCGCCGGCGGCCAAGTCGGAGCTGCCGCTCAAGGAACTGCGCATCTTCGCCAACATCTTCGGGCGCATCAAGCAGGACTACGTGGAGCCGGTGAGCGACCGGGAGCTGATCGAACACGCCATCCGCGGCATGCTGGAAGGGTTGGATCCCCACTCCGCCTATCTCGATGAAGAGGATTACAAAGAGTTGCAGGAGGGCACCACGGGCCAGTTCGGCGGGCTCGGCATCGAGGTGGGCATGGAGGACGGCTTCATCAAGGTGATCGCGCCCATCGACGACACCCCCGCCCAGCGTGCCGGCATCAAGGCCGGGGATCTCATCATCCGCCTGGACGACCGGCCGGTGAAGGGCATGAGCCTCACCGACGCGGTGAAGATCATGCGCGGCAAGCCAGGCACCAAGATCAAGCTGACGGTGCGGCGGGCCGGCGAGTCCAAGCCGCTGGTGTTCGAGATCACCCGCGCCATCATCAAGCAGGCCAGCGTCAAGTGGCGGTCGCTGGCGCCCGGCTTCGGCTATGTGCGGCTCTCCCAGTTCCAGGCGCCCACGCCTCAGGACATGCTGCGCGCCATCCGCAAGCTGAAGAAGAAGAGCGGCGGCCGCCTCAAGGGGCTGGTGCTCGATCTTCGCAACAACCCCGGGGGGGTGTTGCAGGCCGCGGTGGCGGTGAGCGACGCCTTTCTGGACAAGGGGCTCATCGTCTACACCCAGGGGCGGGAACAGTCCTCGCGGCTGGAGTTCCGGGCGCAGGCCGGCGACGAGCTGCAGGGGGCGCCTCTGGTGGTGCTCGTCAACGAGGGCTCGGCCTCGGCTTCGGAGATCGTCGCCGGCGCTCTGCAAGATCATCATCGCGCGGTGATCATGGGGCGCACCACCTTCGGAAAGGGATCGGTGCAGTCCATCATCCCCATCACCGAGAAGATCGCCATCAAGCTCACCACGGCGCGTTACTACACCCCCAGCGGACGCTCCATCCAAGCGGAGGGCATCGAGCCGGACATCGTGCTCAGCCGGGTGAAGCTGGAGGCGGTGAAACGGGCCGCCCCCTTGCTGCGGGAGGCCGATCTGGCCGACCACCTGGCCAACCCCAACGGCCACCACAAGAAGAAGAAAGGGAAGGGAAACGGTCTGCTGGAGAAAGACTACGAACTCAACGAGGCGCTCAACCTGCTCAAGGGAATGGCGATCTTCGCCGGTTCCCGCGGCTGACGCTTGAAGGAGGAAAAGATGGCCAGAGTGCTGGTACCCCTGGCGCAGGGGTGTGAGGAGCTGGAGGCCGTGACCGTCGTCGACCTGTTGCGGCGGGCCGGCATCGAGGTGGTGACGGCGGGCCTGGAGAAAGGACCGGTGAAGTGCAGCCGTGGCGTGGTACTGGTGCCCGATGCCACCCTGGACGAGGTGCTCGATCAATCCTTCGACATGGTGGTGCTGCCCGGCGGTCTGCCAGGGGCCGACCATCTGCAGAACGATCCACGGATTCGGGAGCTGCTGCGGCGTATGCACCGCGAGGGCGGCTACACCGCGGCCATCTGCGCGGCGCCCAAGGTGCTGGCCGACGCGGGATTGCTGGAGTCCCGGCAGGCCACCTCCTACCCTGGGGTGCTGGAGGCGATGGATCTTCCCGCCACCCGCTTGCTGGAAAAGCCGGTGGTGGTGGACGAGAAGGTGGTCACCTCTCGCGGGCCGGGTACCGCCATGGAGTTCGCTTTGGAGCTGATCGGCTTGCTGCTCGGCAAGGAGGCGCGGCGCCAGGTGGAGGAGCCCCTCATGCGGCCCTCCTCCGACATGAAAACCCCATGAGGTACCGCCGGAATCTTTGGCTTTGGATTTTGGGCCTTCCTCTTTTTCTTGGAGTATCGGCCCATTGGGGATTCCATTTTCTGGTGAAGGAGCGCCTCGCCCAGCTGGCGTCGCAGGCGCCGGCACTCGGCTTCCGCTATCAGGGGTTGCGGACCAGCTTGTTCGGAGAGATCCTGCTGGAAGGGGTGCGTCTGAAGCCTCCCGGCTATGCCGCGCCGGTAGCCATGGATCGGCTGAAATTGAAAGGCCCTGCGGTCCCTCTTTATCTGCTGTTCAACAATCCTCTGGTGGGTTTCGGTCCACCCCGTTATTTTTCGCTGCATCTTGCCGGGGTGCGGTGGCCGCCGGCCTCTGCGGATGCAAGAGGGGTGTGTGAGGTCGAAAAAGGGACGCCACTGCGTTTCTTCGAGGCGCTGTGGAGAGAGGGAGAGCCAACCGCCCTCGAAGCCAGCTACCACTATCGGTCCGCTCCAGAGGTGCTGGAGGGCGAGGTGTCCACCCGAGCGGGTGGGGCCCACGCTTTCGATTTCTCGATTCGCTTGGTGAACGTGACCCCCAAGGGGTTTCGCAGCGGGCAGCTCGGTACCTCCCTTCTTGCCGGCCTGAAGGTGGGGGTGAAGATGGATCCCCGGTTGGGTAGGCAGTTGGTGCGCCACTGCGCCGACGCGTGGCAGCTCGCTCCGGCGGTGTTCGAGAGCCGTTTGGCATCGATTGCGCTGCAAAGCCTGAAACGAGTGGGCTTGGCGGCGGACGACGGCCTGGAGCAGGCGCTGCAACGCTATTTCCACGATTGGGGAGAGCTGGAGGTCGAGCTTCGGCCGCCCGTTCCCATGAGCGTGGCGTTTTTGCCTTTCATTCCCGCCGGCCAGCTTCAGAAGAAACTGGGCATCGCTTTGCGGATCGATGGGGAAACGGTGGCGGGGAACTATTTCCAGGGCGGTTCGCAGCCGCTGGCGGAACTGCGTGCCGAAGAGACCAAGCATACGGCGAAGCGCCTCTCCCGCCCGGTATCGAAGGGGAGCCGGTGGCGTTACCGGTCTGTTGCGGTAGCAAGCCTCTCGCGCTATCTCGGCCATCGGGTACGGTTGCGGGCACGCGGCGAACCGCCGCGGCAGGGCATCCTGCTGAAAGTCGCGGAGGGGGAGGCGATGGTGGAACAGCGGTTCCAGGGCGGCACCCTGACGATCCCCGTGCCGCTGCAGCAGCTGATCGGCGCCGAGGTTTTTCTTCCCGAGAAGGATCGCGACTGAAGCGACGGGCCGCAGCTCAGCCCTTCGTCATCCCCCGCCCGAACAGCACCGCGCCCGCCAGCACCAGGCCGCCGCTGCTCCATGGTAGCAGCGGCGCGGGCAGGAGGGGGCTGCCCATTCCGCCCAACACGATGCCGGCGAGAAGGAGGGCGCCGCCCCCCACCACCAACCGGGTGCGCCGCTGCTCGCGCTCGAACTTCCGGCGCAGCAGGCGCAGCTCGCGCGATTTCCAGTTCACCGCGAGCTTGCCCTCGGCGGCCTGGCTCAGCACCTTGTAGGCCAAGTGGGGAACCTCGGGCAGCTCCTCCGACATCTTGGGCGCGTTCTCCTTCAACCGCCGCAGGAAGGCGCGGGGTCCCACCTGTTCCGCCAGCCAGCGCTCCATGAAGGGCTTGGCGGTGGCCCACAGATCCAGTTCCGGATAGAGCATCCGCCCCAGCCCCTCGATGTTGAGCAAGGTCTTCTGCAGCAGCACCAGTTGGGGTTGCACTTCCATGTCGAAGCGGCGGGCGGTCTGGAACAGCCGCAGCAGGAAGTGGCCGAAGGAGATCTCGGCGATGGGTTTCTCCCAGATGGGTTCGCTCACGGTGCGGATGGCCGCCTCGAACTCCTCCACCCGGGTGCCGGGCGGCACCCAGCCCGACTCCACGTGGAGCTCGGCCACCCGCCGGTAGTCGCGGTGGAAGAAGGCCAGCAGGTTCTCGGCGAGATAACGCTGGTCTTCACGGGTGAGAGTGCCCATGATGCCGAAATCCACGCTGATGTAGCGTCCTTCGGGCGTGACGAAGATGTTGCCCGGGTGCATGTCGGCATGAAAGAAGTTGTCGCGAAACACCTGGGTGAAGAAGATCTCCACGCCGCGCTCCCCCAGCAGCGCCATGGAGACCCCCTGTCGCTTGAGTTCCTCCACCTGGTCCACCGGCGTGCCGTAGACCCGCTCCATCACCAGTACGTTGCGGCGGCAGTAGTCCCAGTGGACCTCGGGGATGTAGAGCATCTCGCTGTTCAGCCAGTTGCGCCTCAGTTGAGAGGCGTTGGCCGCCTCGCGCATCAGGTCCAGTTCGTCGAAGATGGTCTTCTCGTACTCCTGCACCACCTCCACCAGGCGCAGGCGGCGCGCCTCTTTGGAGTAGCGCACCGCCAGGCGGGCGAGGGTGAACATCAGCTCCACATCGCGGCGAATCGCCTTCTCGATGCCGGGGCGCACCACCTTGACGATCACCTCCCGGCCGTCGTGAAGGGTGGCGGCGTGCACCTGGGCGATGGAGGCCGAGGCGAGAGGCGCCTCGTCGAAACGGGCGAAGAGCCTTTCCACCTCGTCGCCCAGCGCCTGCTCGACGATGCGCCGCGCCTGGGCTCCGGAGAAGGGGGGAACCTGATCCTGGAGCTTGACCAGCTCCTCGGCGATCTCGTCGGGCAGCAGGTCGCGCCGGGTGGAGAGGATCTGGCCGAACTTGACCCAGATGGGACCCAGCTCCTCCAGGGTGCGGCGGATGCGCACGCCGTAAGGGGGGCGCTGGCCCCGCTGCAGCCAGTAGAAAGGAGAGAGGAAACGGAAAAAGCGGATGGGACGGAAGAGATGGGCGGCGAGGATAAACTCGTCCAAGCCGTTGCGCAGCAACACCCAGGTGATGTGGATCACCCGCACTCCCTGGCGCAAGGGGATCATGCGTCGAACGCCCTCTCGGTCGGCCTCGAGTTCGCGCCGGAGCGCGCCGTTTTCCGATCTGTTCTTCGCGTATTCAACGGCCTATCGTGATTTGTCCGCAGTCGCGCCCGGGGTTGCCCGCGTCATCCGCTTTTTCCCGAATGCCGGTGCAGTTTTCGCTCCAGCAGCTTGATCCGCGCTTCCAGCCGCTCGGTGTCGTCGCGCAGGCGGTCCACCTCTTCGATGAACTCCTCCACTTCGGCCGGGGCCGGCAGCAGCTTCGCCTCTTCGGTGAGAAATTCGCCCAGGTCCCGGGCCAGGCGCTCGCCGGTTCGTTCCGCATAGCGTTTGGCGCCGCGCACCGCCTTGCCCGCCTCGTGGGCCGCCAGGTCGCCGGTGAGCTTCGACAGCGGCTCTTCCCAGTCGATGTCGAGGCCGGCCAGGGTGGCGCCGAAGTCGTGGGCCAGGGCGGTGTCGCCGCTGATGGAGACGCGCCCCGAAAAGAGCTGTCCGCTGCCCTCTTCCCGGTCTCCCGAGCGGAGCAGGTCCAGCGGCGAGCCGGAGAGCAGAGCGTCGGGTTCGCCCTCGATGGCACCCTGAAGCTGCAGGCGGCCGCTCTCGTCGGGAACGAAATAGAGGGTGATCTCCGGGCCGCGCAGATGGACCCCGATCACCTTGCCGTGGTGGCGCGCCAGCCTCTCTTCGGCCAAGGGGTCGAGCGCCAGCAGGGCGTTGATCGCTTTTTCCAGGGGGGCCAGCGCGAGTCCGGAGAGCCCGGATGTAGCGCCAGCGCGCTCCGATTTCCCCGCTTGCGTTTGCTCGTCCGACGATCGATCGTCGTTCATCTGCGTTTCCACCTCGTGTCGATCACGCGAACCGGCCCTCCCGGATTCTGGTACGACATCCATATCCGGGCGGGGTCGAGGTTGAGCATTGGAGCCTCCGGGATCCAGGCGCCGAGGGTTGGCGGCCGGGGCTCTGGGTAAAAAGGCTCATGTCAAAGTTTGAAGCCACGATGGATGGCCACCACGCCCCCGGTGAGATTGTGGTAGTCGCAGCGCTCGAAGCCGGCCTCTTCCATCATGCCCCGCAAGCTCTCCTGGTCGGGGTGCATGCGGATCGACTCGGCCAGGTAGCGGTAGCTCTCCTCGTCGTTCACCACCGCTTTGCCGATCTTCGGCAGCAGGGTGAAGGAGTAGAGGTCGTAGAGCTTCCGCAGCGGGGCGCTCACCGGGTGGGAGAACTCCAGGATCAGCGCCCGGCCGCCGGGCCGGAGGGCAGCGTACATCGCCTCCAGCGCCTTCTGCTTGTCGGTGACGTTGCGCAGCCCGAAGCCGATGGTGATGCAGTCGAAGCTGTCGTCGGGGAAGGGCAGCCGCTCGGCGTTCACCTGAGCGTAGCGGACGTTGCCGGCGTGGCCGTGGTCGAGCATGCGGTCGCGTCCCACGCGGAGCATGTTCTCGTTGATGTCGGTCATCACCACCAGCCCTTCGGGCCCCACCAGGCCGGCGAAGCGGTCGGCCAGATCGCCGGTGCCGGCCGCCAGGTCGAGCACCCGCTGGCCCGCGCGCACTCCGGCCAACTCCACCGCGAAGCGCTTCCACAGACGGTGGATGCCGAAGGACATCAGGTCGTTCATCAGATCGTAGCGCGAGGCCACCGAGTCGAAGACTCCTTTCACCAGGGTCGCCTTCTCGGCCTTGGGCACCTTGCGGAAGCCGAAATGGGTCTCTTCTTGGGATGGATTCATGGGTGCCTCGCGCGGGCCGGGCGTCAGGATTCCGGATCCTTCCTTTTGTAGCCCGCCTCTTCCAGCTCTTCGAGATATTTCTGCCAGAGCGTCTCGTAGTTCTTCCCCAGATTATACAGGGTTTCCCAAGAGTAGATGCCGGTGTTGTGGCCGTCGTCGAAGTGCAGCACGATGGCGTAGTTGCCCACCGGCTCCACCTGGTCGATGTTCACCTTCTCGATGCCGATGGGCACCTTGCGTTGCCCCGGGCCGTGGCCCATCACCTCGGCCGAGGGGGACCAGGCGCGCAGATACTCGGCGGGCAGCTTGAACGACTCGCCGTTGTCGAAGGTGATCTCCAGCACCCTGGAGAGGCGGTGCAGGTTCAGTTCTGTGGGGATGGGGTGGGACATTCTTCTGTCTCCTTGGAATGGACCGTTCGATGGCGCCATTATGCAGCAAAACCGGCGCCCCATTTGCGCCAGAAATCGTCCGGTTGTCTCCTTCTCAACGGCGGCTCACCGCCAGGAAGCGGGGACCTCGGTAGAGGATCCGCATGGGCAGCCCCTGGCGGCGGTAGGCCTGGTAGTTCTCCGGCGCCAGCACCGCCACCGCTTGGGGCTGGGCGCGCCAGAGGGCGAAGAACTCCTTCTGGGTGGCGATCCATCGCTGCGGTTCTGCGCGGATTCCCATCTCCAGCTCGCCGGTGAAGAGGGCCAGTCGCAGGGTCTTGTTCAGATAGAAAGGGAGCGACTGCGGATAGGTGTCCACCGCGAAGACGGGCGCGGCGTCCAGCCCCTGGGCGCGGATGGCGTCGGCCATCTGTCGCGCCGAGCGCGAGGGGGAGAGCTCCTGAAAACCCAGGGTGCAGCTGCGCCAGGCCATCAGGAAAAGGAGGGCGGCCAGGGTGGCGCGACGCGCGGGCGGCAGGCGCTCGCGGAGCAGAAGGGCCGAGCCGCCGGCGAGGAGGAGGGCGGCGGCCAGCAGCCACCAGCGGTACCCCTCGAAGAGTTCCGGCGGGATGGGGCCGCTGCCGAGCCGCGGCAGCAGCGAGGCGGCCACGGCCAGGGCGGCGGCCAGCAGCAGCCCGAGGCGGCCGTCGAACACCAGCCGGTGTGGGTGGGTTGCCAGCCCTTTGCCCGCCAGCAGCGCCGCCGCCGGCATGGCGGGAAGGATGTAGGCGGGCAGCTTGGAGTCGCTGAGGGAGAAGAACCCCACCACGAAGAGCACGAACACCCACAGAAAACGTTCCGCATGGAAACGGCCGTCGCCAGCGCGCCAGGAGAATTCCGGCCTCAGCAGGGCGCCCAGCGTGGAGGCGATCCAGGGAAGCGCGCCGGCCACGAAGATCAGGGTGAAGTAGTAGAAGGGCGCGTCGCGGTGGTGCACCCGCGTGGTGTAGCGCTCGAAGTGCTCGTGGATGAAGAAGAAATGGGCGAACTCGGGGTTGCGCGCGCTCACCAGCAGGAACCAGGGCGCGGCGATGGCGAGTGCCACCAGCAGTCCCTTTCCCAGGTGCAGCCTTCTCCACAGCGTCCAGTCGCGCTGCCAGAGGCTGTAGAGGAGCACGGCCCCGGCCGGCAGCACCAGGCCGATCAACCCTTTCGACAGCACCGCCAGCCCCAGCGCCGCCCAGCCGGCCAGCATCCGGTTGCGCAGGCGGCGGGGGCGGTCCCGCTCGCTCTGGGCGAGCAAGAGGGCGGCGAGGCCGGCGAAGATGAAGGCGGTGACGCCCATGTCCAGGGTGAGCACGTGGCCCATGACGGCGTAGAGAAGACCGCCGAGGGTGACGAAGAGGGCGTAGTCGGCCGCCGCCAGGCCGAAAAGCCGCCAACCCACGTACCAGACCAGCAGGGCGCAGAGGAAGCCGAGGAGGGCGGTCCAGAGGCGCGCCGTGGCGGGGCTGCGGCCGAACAGTTCGTAGGCGGTGGCGGTGGCCCAGTACTGCAGGGCCGGTTTTTCGAAATATTTGAAGCCGTTCAGGCGCGGCGTGACCCAGTCGCCGGTGGCCACCATCTCCCGGGGAATCTCGGCGTAACGCCCCTCGTCGGGATCGATGAGGTCACGATAACCAAGCGCGCCGAACCAGAGGATGGCGGTGGCCAGCAGGAGCAGCAGGCGGCGGCCGCGAAAGAGGGGGATGACGGTCATGGGCGGGGCTCCCGGAACGGCGGACAGGGGTCGTCGCCGGCGAAGAGCCGGTTGGAGAGCAGGAGCATGGCGTGCTCCGGCGGCATGCCCCGGCAGAAGCGGTGGGGCCGCTGCTCTTCATGCGCGAAGAGTCGCCGGTAGGTCTCGGGTTCCATGAGCACATAGCGCGGCGGACCGGCCTCCTGGAGCAGGGCCCGCAGTCTCCGCGGCTCCTGGACCACGGCGATGGTGCGGTCGAGATAGAAGCCATACTCTTCGTCCCAGCCGGGATAGCTGTAGAGCGGGTGGTCGTCCACCTCCCGCGCGATGGCCCGGATGTAGGGGCGCGTCTCCAGGCGGGCGCTGTCCACCTCCTCCATGGTCACCATGAGAGTGGCGAGAAAGAGCGCCTGAAACAAGAGCAGGGCGCCCACCATCAGGCCGCGTCCGCTGGAGCGCACCCCCGCCAGCCAGATGAGCGTCAGTGCCAGCGCCACCGCTCCCGTGGCGGCGGGATGGGCGAGCAGAAAGGCGGCATAGCGGGCGGCGTGTTGCAGGTCCTCCGTGTTGAAGAGATCGCGCACCGGCGGCGCCGCCGTCCACCAGGGCAGGGTCGCCAGCAGCGCCAGCAGGAGCAGTTCCAGCACGCCGGTGGCCGCCAGCGCGGCGCGCAGCCGCCCCAGCGGCATGAAAAACTGCAGATGCGCCGCCACCAGCCAGGCCGCCACCGGATAGATCGGCAGAATGTAGTCGTGGCGCTTGATCCCCGAGAGCGAGAAGAAGAGCAGGACCCAGCCGGCGTAGAGCAGCAGCAACCGCGTTCCGCCGCGCTCCTCGCGGGGCCGGTTCAGCACTCGATGGATGGCTCCCGGCAGCAGCAGCACCCAGGGAAAGAATCCGCCGAAGAAGAGGGGCAGGTACTGCCAGAAGGGGCGCGCCTCGAAGCGGACGAAATTGAGGCTGCCGAAGAGGTTGCCGAAGCGGGAGAGGTTCTCGTCGAGAATGAACCCCTGGAAGAAGCGCCCCTCGGTGACCAGGGAGGTGACCACGAACCAGGGCAGGGCGAGCAGCAGAAAGAGCGCCATGCCCCGACCGAGAAGGATCTCGCGCAGCCGCGCCGGTTCCCTTTCCCAGAGGACGAAGAGGCACGCCGGCACCATGAGCAGGATGAGTCCCACCGGCCCCTTGGTCATCACCGCCAACGCCAGCAGCAGATAGAAGAGCAGGAGCAAGCGTCGCGCCTCCTTGGGGCTGGCGCGCTTGCGCCAGTAGTGGTGGAAGGCGAGCAGGGCCAAGGTCAGCAGGGCGCAGAGCATCAGGTCCATGCGCGCCGTGTGGGTCATGGAGAGGATCTTGGGGCTGGCCAGCAGCAGCGCTCCCGCCAGTAGGGGGGAGACGCGCCTTTCCCCCAGAGTCGGAAAGGCCCGGAAGGCGGCGACCAGCGCCAGCAGCGCCAACAAGGAGGGGAGGCGGGCGGCCAGCTCCCAGGGGGCGCCGCTGAGCGTTTTCAAACCGGCGATCACCCAGTAGAAGAGCGGCGGCTTGTCGTAGTCCTCCGCGCCGTTCATGTGGTTCACCGTCCAGTCCCCCAGTTTCAGGAACTGGCGGGCGATCTCCGCCGACTCCGCCTCCAGGGTGCCGTTCAACGGGCGCGCGGCGCTGATCCAGACGGCCACCGCCAGCAGCGTCAGCAGGGCGAGAAGAGCGCCCGAGCGCTCCTGCATCGGTTGCACGGATGGCGCGTTCAAGGGTTTGCGATCGGACTGGAAAGTGTCCGCCTCATGCCGGTCAGAGGATGAAGCGGCTCAGATCCTCGTTTGCCGAGAGGTCGCCGATGTGGTTGTTCACGTAGCTTTCGTCCACCACCACGGTGTGCCCCTCCAGCTCCCGCGAGAGAAAGGAGACCTCTTCCAGCAGCCGCTCCATCACCGTGTGCAGGCGGCGGGCGCCGATGTTCTCGGTGCGTTCGTTCACCTCCCAGGCGATCTCGGCGATGCGGCGGATGCCCGAGTCGTGGAACTCCAGGTGCACCCCCTCGGTGGCCATCAGCGCCACGTACTGCTCGGTGAGGGAGGCGTCGGGTTCGGTGAGGATGCGGATGAAGTCTTCCACCGTGAGGGCGTCCAGCTCCACCCGGATGGGCAGCCGCCCCTGCAGCTCCGGAATCAGGTCGGAGGGCTTGGAGAGGTGGAAGGCCCCCGAGGCGATAAAGAGGATGTGGTCGGTCTTCACCATGCCGTGCTTGGTGGAGACGGTGCACCCTTCCACCAGTGGCAGCAGGTCGCGCTGCACGCCCTCGCGGGAGACGTCGGCGCCGTGGCGCTCGCCGCCCGCGGCCACCTTGTCGATCTCGTCGATGAACACGATGCCCTGCTGCTCCACCATCTCCAGGGCGCGCAGCTTCAGGTCCTCCTGGTTGATGCGCTTGCCCGCCTCTTCTTCGCGGATCAACTTGATGGCGTCCTTGATGCGCAGCTTGCGCCTGCGGGTGCGCCCGCCGCCCAGGTTCTGGAAGAGGCTCTGCAGTTGACTGGTCATCTCTTCCATGCCAGGAGGGGCCATGATCTCCACCCCCAGGGTGGGCTGGGCCAGATCCACCTCGATCTCCTTGTCGTCCAGCTCGCCGGCGCGCAGTTTTTCGCGGAACTTCTCGCGGGTGGATGAGGAGACCGCCGGCTGGGGCTTCGCCTCTTCTTCCCAGGCGTTGACGGGGTGGATCGGCGGCAGCAGGATGTCGAGGATGCGCTCCTCGGCGGCGGCCTGGGCCTGATCCTGCACCTTGGCCAGCTCCTGTTCGCGCACCATGCTCACGGCGGCATCGGCCAGGTCGCGGATGATGGAGTCCACCTCGCGCCCCACGTAGCCCACCTCGGTGAACTTGGTGGCCTCCACCTTGATGAAGGGGGCGTTGGCCAGGCGCGCCAGGCGGCGGGCGATCTCGGTCTTGCCCACGCCGGTGGGACCGATCATGAGAATGTTCTTGGGCGTGATCTCGTTGCGCAGCTCGGGCTCCACCCGGGTGCGTCGCCAGCGGTTGCGCAGAGCGATGGCCACGGCGCGCTTGGCTTGATCCTGGCCGACGATGTGCTTGTCCAGTTCGCGGACGATCTCCTGCGGGGTGATTTCGGACATCAGTCGCACTCCAGCTCTTCGATGGTGCGGTTGTGGTTGGTATAGACGCAGATGTCGGCGGCGATGGCCAGCCCTTTCTCCACGATTTCGCGCGCCGACAGCGAGGTGTTCTCCAGCAGCGCGGTGGCCGCCGCCTGAGCGTAAGGGCCGCCCGAGCCGATGGCCATGAGGTCGTTTTCCGGTTCCACCACGTCGCCGTTGCCGGTGAGGATCAACGAGGCGTGGCGGTCGGCCACGCAGAGCAGAGCCTCCAGGCGCCGCAGCATGCGGTCGGTGCGCCAGTCCTTGGCCAACTCCACCGCGGCGCGCACCAGATGGCCCGAATGCTTCTCCAGCTTTCCTTCGAAGCGCTCGAAGAGGGTGAAGGCGTCGGCGGTGGCGCCGGCGAAACCGGCCAGCACCTGGTCCTTGTAGAGACGGCGCACCTTGCGCGCGTTGCCCTTCATCACCGTGTTGCCCATGGAGACCTGGCCGTCGCCGCCGATCACCACGCGGCCGCCACGGCGCACCGACAGAATGGTGGTGCCTTTGAACTGTTCCACTGGGATTCCCCATTCGCGGTTCAAAGCGTACGATTTTACCCTATCCTAAAAGGAAGCTTGGGTTGAATCTCGGGGGGGGCGGGGGTGTCGGGTGGGACTTGCTCCATCTGCTTCGTCCGCCTCGGTCGAGGCTTTCCAGGAGAGGGTCGGGAGACGCCGAGCATGGAGATCTTCATCACCGGCGGCACGGGCTACATCGGCCGGCACCTGTGCGGCGAACTGCTGGCGGCGGGGCACCGGATCACCGTGTTGAGCCGTCAGTCGGCGGAGCGGGTGCGGGCGGTGTGCGGCGCCGTGGAAGTGGTGCATGCTCCCGAGGAGCTGGCCGCGGCGGAAGCGGTGGTGAACCTGGCCGGAGAGCCCATCGTCGGCCCGCGGTGGGGTGCATCCCGAAAGAGGGCGCTGTGGGAGAGCCGGGTGACGCTCACTGAGCGGCTGGTGGCGAGGATGGGGGCGCTGGAGCGGCCTCCGAGGGTGCTGGTTTCCGCGTCGGCGGTGGGGTTCTACGGCGACCGTGGCGACGAGGTGCTGGTGGAGGCGTCGCCGCCCGGCACCGGCTTCGGCGCCGAACTGTGCGTGGCCTGGGAAGGGGCGGCGACGGCGGCGGAGCGGCACGGCAGCCGCGTCTGCCTCGTGCGCACGGGGCCGGTCCTGGGGCCGGGCGGCGGGCTCCTTTCGCGAATGGCGCCGCTCTTCCGCCTTGGGCTGGGCGGTCCTTTGGGAGACGGCCGCCAGTGGTTCGCCTGGATCCATCTTCAGGATCAGTTGCGGGTTCTCCGCTTCCTGCTGGAACACGACACCCTGGAAGGCCCCTTCAACGCCACCGCGCCGACGCCGGTACGACAGGGGGAGCTCGCCCGTGCTCTCGGCCGGATGTTGCGCCGGCCGGCGATGGCGCCGGCGCCCGCTTTCCTCCTGCGGCTGTTGCTGGGGGAGCAGGCGGAGGTGGTGCTGGGCAGCCAGCGGGCGGTGCCGGAGCGGCTCACCAAGGCCGGTTTTCAATTCCGTTTCAATGAGTTGGAGCCGGCGCTGCGGCAAGCGATTTCTTGAACGTTTCAGGATTCCCGCGCCGGCTGCAGGCGGTGGAAGGGGACCCCTTTCGACTTCATCGTGGCGACGAGGCGGGCCAGGCGCTCCTGCGGCAGATGGCAACCCAAGGTGGTGCGCACCTCGAAGGGCAGGCCGCTTTGGCGCAGCAGTTCCAGGCTCCGCCAGGCCCGTTCGCCGCTGCCGGGCACGCCGGTGAGAGCAGGGTAGTGGCCGGGCAGGTCCTTGATGTCGAGCCCCACCCAGTCGAGAAGTGGGAGCAGACGGGCGAGGCGGCGCGGGTAGCAGCCGGCGGTGTGCAGTCCCACTTTGAAACCGAGCCTCTTCACCCTCCGCACCGCTTCGGGAAGGGCGCTCTGCAGGGTGGGCTCGCCGCCGCTGAAGACCACGGCATCGAGCAGTCCGCGCCGCCGTTCGAGCACCTCCAGCAGGGCGTTCCAGTCGAGCAGTTCGCTGCCGCGGGCGGACAGCAGGTGGGGGTTGTGGCAGTAGCCGCAGCGCCAGGGGCAGCCCTGGCAGAAGACCACCGCCGCCAGCTCGCCGGGATAGTCGATGGAGGTGAAAGGGACGAAACCGCCGATGCGCATGGCTCGATGCCGGATCAATGCCTCGGCAAACTCCTCTCCGCCCGCCGTTCGAGGAAGGGTTTGCGCTCCTCGTACTCCGACTGCTTGCCCGGGTTGAAAAAGCTCACCGGCCGGTGATACCCCATCACCCGGGTCCAGATCTCGCAAGGGGTGCGTTCTTCGTCGTTCAGTTCGATGTTCTTGCCGTTCATGGTTCCTCCGGTCGTCGTTGGTTCAGGCGCCCACGGCCGCGGCCTTGCGGGCGAGCAGCTCCTGGTCGCAGCGTGGGCAGAATCGGTGTTCTCCCTCCAGGTAGCCGTGTTTCGGGCAGATGGAGAAGGTGGGGGTGACGGTGATGTAAGGGAGGCGGAAGTTCTCCAGCGCCCGCCTCACCAGCCGCCGGCACGCTTCGGCGGAAGAGAGCCGCTCGCTCATGTAGAGGTGGAGCACGGTGCCGCCGGTGTATTTGCGCTGTAGCTCTTCCTGGCGGGCCAGCGCCTCGAAGGGATCGTCGGTGTAGCCCACCGGAAGCTGGGAGCTGTTGGTGTAATAGGGCTTGTCCGGCGTGCCTGCCTGGAGGATGTCGGGCCAGCGTTTGCGGTCCTCCCTGGCGAAGCGATAGGTGGTCCCTTCCGCCGGCGTCGCCTCCAGATTGTAGAGATTGCCGGTCTCCTCCTGGAACTCCACCATGCGATGGCGCACGTGGTCCAGCAGGCTGCATGCGAAGTCGTGGCCCCATTGGTCGGTGATGTCGTGGGCGTCGCGGGTGAAGTTGCGGATCATCTCGTTGATGCCGTTGACGCCGATGGTGGAGAAGTGGTTGCGCAGAGTGCCCAGATAGCGCTTGGTATAGGGGAAGAGGCCGGCGTCCATGTGGCGCTGGATCACCTTGCGCTTGATCTCCAGGCTGCTCCTGGCCAGCTCCAGGAGCTTGTCGAGGCGGGCGTAGAGGCCCGCTTCGTCTCCCGCGAAGAGATGGCCGAGGCGGGCGCAGTTGAGGGTCACCACCCCCAGCGATCCGGTCTGCTCCGCCGAGCCGAAGAGGCCGTTGCCCCGTTTGAGCAGCTCGCGCAGGTCGAGCTGCAGCCGGCAGCACATGGAGCGCACCATGTTGGGCTTCAGCTCCGAGTTGAGGAAGTTCTGGAAGTAGGGCAGGCCGTATTTGGCCGTCATTTCGAACAGCCGCCCGGCGTTCTCGCTCTCCCAGGGAAAGTCGGGCGTGATGTTGTAGGTGGGGATGGGAAAGGTGAAGACCCGCCCCTTGGCGTCGCCGGTGCTCATCACTTCGATGTAGGCGCGGTTGATCAGGTCCATCTCTTCCTGCAGCTCGCCGTAGGTGAAGGGCATCTCCTCGCCGCCGATCACCGGCACCTGGTCGCGCAGATCCTCGGGGCAGACCCAGTCGAAGGTGAGGTTGGTGAAAGGGGTCTGGGTGCCCCAGCGCGAAGGCACGTTGAGGTTGTAGATCAACTCCTGGATGCATTGGCGCACCTGGTCGTAGTCGAGCCGCTCCTTGCGCACGAAGGGGGCTAGGTAGGTGTCGAAGGAGCTGAAGGCCTGGGCGCCCGCCCACTCGTTCTGCAGGGTGCCGAGAAAGTTGACGATCTGCCCCACCGCCGAAGAGAGGTGTTTGGGTGGCCCCGCTTCCACCTTGCCCGGCACCCCGTTGAGCCCTTCGTGGAGCAGGGTGCGCAGCGACCAGCCGGCGCAGTAGCCTGAGAGCATGTCCAAGTCGTGGATGTGGAGGTCGGCCTCGCGGTGGGCGCGGCCGATCTCGGGCGGGTAGACGTGGTTCAGCCAGTAGTTGGCGATCACCTTGCCCGAGGTGTTGAGGATGAGGCCGCCGAGGGAATAGCCCTGGTTGGCGTTGGCCGAGACCCGCCAGTCGCTGCGGTCGAGATACTCGTTCACCGAGGCGGCCACGTCCACCAGGGTGCGGCGGTCCTGGCGCAGCCTTTTGTGCTGTTCACGATAGACGATGTAGGCGCGGGCGGTGCGGAAATGATTGGCCGAGATGAGGGTCTGCTCCATGATGTCCTGGACGCGCTCCACCTCGGGCAGATCCCGCAAGTGGCTCAGCACCTTCACCACCTGGGCGGCGAGCAGCTCCGCCTCCTCTTCGCCGAATTCCCCGGTGGCGCGGCCGGCGCGGACGATGGCGGAGCGGATCTTGCGACCGTCGAAGGGTACCAGACGGCCGTCGCGCTTGCGCAGTCGGGTGGGAAGGTTGGCCAGACCGGGGGCGTGGTTCATCGAGTTCTCTCCAATAAAGGCTCGCTCACTATATCTTGTGGCAATCAATAGTAGCATCCACAATATATGATGAATGAGTTGTTTTTTGATGCAGCTCAACCAAAAGATTCCGCAAAGCTGAGGAATGTCAGAAAGGGGGACAAACCGCTTCGGGATGGGCTTGTGCGTATAATCAACCCTTCGCCTGGGTTTCAGCCGGGGGGTGGAAAGTGGCTTCGAGTCAGGGAAAGAGTTTTCATGTCCGCCAGTGGTGGGCCGTTTTCGTCGTGGTGGTGACGGTGCAGCTGCTGGAGCTGGCGTTGCTGCAACGAAAATACGACCTGTTCACGGGGGGGTTCCTCCAGCCCTATTCCTATACGACCGTCGGCGACCGTCTCCTTTTTCTGGCGGCGGGCTTGTGGATGGATCTCTTTTTTTTCGGAACGATCGCCGCCATCTGGTTCGGCTTGGCGAGGCGGTGGCGCCGGCCTCCGCTGTTGGCCGCCTACGATTTCGTCTGCTTTGCCGGCGGTGGTACGGCAATCTGGCTGGCGGTCAAGTTCAAGGTGCTCTCCTACTTCAACGATACCTTGAATTTCGTCGTCATCCGCAACCTGGGAGGCGGCAGCCTTTCGGACGCGCTCGCCTATGTCGCCGACGAGTCGGTGATCTTCGGTGGGGCCATGGTATTGGGCGTGGTCCTCTATCTGCTCGGCCGCAGATGGGTGCGTCGCCGCGCCGGGGCGCCTTCTCCAGGGAGGCGAAGGCCTTTTTTTTCTCCCCGGGGGGTAGCGCTCTACGCGGCGTTCCTGGTGCTCAGCGGCGTGCTGGTATGGTGGGTCAACGGGCACCCGAAATGGCGGTATGGCCTCTCCAAGAAGACCTCTTACCAGCTGGTGAGCCGCTTTCTGGATGAGGTCTCCGACGTGGATCGTGACGGCTATGGACTCTTTCGGTTTCCGCCCGATCCGGACAATTTCGATGCCAAACGGTACCCCGGCGCTCTCGATCTTCCCGACAACGGAGTCGATGAAGACGGCTATGCCGGCGATTTCCACTGGAGGGGGATGCCACCGGATGCGCTGGCCGACCTGCCGCCCCGGCCGGGAAAACACATTCTGTTGATCGTGCTCGAGAGCGCGCGGGCCGACCTCATCGGCAAGCGCTGGAAGGGGCGCCTGGTGGCACCCAATCTGACCAGGCTGGCGCGGGAGGGCACCAGCGTGCCGCGCGCCTACAGCCACACCGGCTACACCACCTCTTCGCTCCAGGCCATCTTCAACCGTAGTTTGACCCACCAGACGGATCGAGTGCGGCTGACCGACTATCTGGATGCCTCCGGCTATCTCCTCTCTTTCATCTCCGCGCAGGACGAGTCCTTCGGGAATGTGGCGGAACGGGTGGGCATGAAAGGCAAGGGCCACTACTATTTCGACGCCCGCACCGCCGTCGAAGATCGCGTCTTTCCCGACACGGCGCCCGGAAGCCTGCGGTTGAGCGAAGAGCGACTGGTGCAACAGTTCATCGCCAGAACCGGGGAGATCGATTGGCGGAAACCCAACTTCATCTATGTGAACATCCAAGCGGCCCACTTTCCCTATTACTATCCGGGCATGCCGAGAATCCTCATCGATCATCCCATCGAGCGGTCCGACATCGGCCCCGATCACCGGGAGGAGACCCAGGCCACCTACTGGAACGCCATTGCGGGGGCGGATCAGACGGTGGGGCGGATCGTCGCCCGCTTGAAGGAACTGGGTGTCTACGAGAACACGGTGATGCTCATTCTGGGGGACCATGGCGAATCCCTTTTCGACGACGGTTTTCTCGGTCATGGACACGCCCTCAACGACATCCAAACGCGGATTCCCTTCATCATCAACCGCCCCAAGCTGGACATCGAGGTTCCCCTGGGGCAGATGGACGTTGCCGAGTTGCTGGTCAGGCTGGCCACCGACCGATATGACGCCGGCCGTTGGCAAAGAGGAGCCGGCGCTGGCGAGGTGTTCCAATTGGTGGGTTCGCTGACGCGACCCGAACTCGTTGGACTGGTGGGCGAAGGGGGAAACCGCGTGGTTCTCGATTTCCGCTGGCGAAAGCTGTTTTTCACTCAGAGCGGAGGGTGGGCGGATTTCGATGCGGCTGTCGCAGAGAGCGGAGACATTCGTGAACGCGCGGAGGCGGTCGTGCATGCCTGGGAAGAGTGGCGCTGGCGGGATCATCTGCGAAACGGGACTCCTGACTAGGGTTTTGTTCTGCCAATATCTTTTTGGATCCGGACAGCTTATCCTGCGCTTTCTTAAAGTGGGGGAGCCGGTTAGGAGCTCCTGCTTTTGTCGTCGTTATGAGACAGAGCGGCGACATGGGTAGGAGGGTTCGTTGCGGGCGGATGTAGCGATGAAGAGACTGAACGAGATGTCGCAGGCGAAGTAATACCGTGGGTGTACGAATTCAAACCATTTGGGTGAGCGCTGGAAACTTCGTTTCGCGTATCCTCCAGTTTGCCGCGACCCTGATTCTTGCGCGGCTTTTGTTGCCAGAGGATTTTGGATTGATCGCTACCATTCAGTCCGTAACCGGCCTGCTGGGCCTGTTGGCGAGCAACGGATGGGGACAGGCGCTGGTGCGTGAAAAGGAGTTGGACGAAATCACCTGCCACACCGTTTTCACTTTCCAACTTGTGGTTTTCCTGATTTCCGTTCTGGTTCTGCTCCTCTTCAGCGATGCGATCGCCGGCTTTTTTGGCAGCGCACTTATGGCGTCGTTGTTGCCTGTGGCATCTCTGGCTTTGATCATGCGGCCGTTTCAAACGGTGCCTTCGGCGCTTTTGAACCGGAGGACGAAATTCAGTTCGATCGCCGTGGTGAACACACTTGCCGCATTGATTCCCCCTTTTTTTTCCATTCCTTTGGCTTATTTCGGCTTCGGCCCTTGGAGTCTAGTGGCAGGTCAGCTGGTCTCAGTCATGGTGACTTCACTAGGACTGGCGTATTACTCCCGATACCGTCCAAGGTTGATGTTTTCCTTTCCCAGATTCATGGCCACCTTCAGCGTTTCGTCCCAATTCGTGATTTTTGCCGTGTTGGAACATTTGACCAATTGGGCCCCTATAGCCATTGTCACCAAAAGGATCGGTCTGAATCCTGCCGGTATTCTGCAGCGGGGCGTGAGTACGGCCCAGATTCCTTCGGATCTTACGGCACAGTCGTTGACACCGCCGCTATTCCGAGCGATGGCGGCTTCCGACGAAAAAGAGAAAGCAGCCTATTATTTGAGAGCAATAGGTGCCACCACTTTGTATTTGTGGCCGGTTGCCGTTCTACTGTTTATCTACTCGCATGAGACGATCGATCTTCTATATGGAAAAAATTGGCATCAAGCCGGTCCGGTTCTTTCCATTTTCAGTGGATTTTTACTCTTTTTTGCGATTTATTCTCCGTCTCGTACCGTTTTGTCCTCTGGAGTTGGGTTGACTTTTCTGGTCGTGGTGAGAATGGTTGGAACGGCAGTGATGTTATCCGCCGTTTGGATAGTGGCTATACGGGGATTGAATGCGGTGGTTTTTTGGATCGTCGGTCTTTATGCATTGGAAACTCTGATAATTTTGGCACAGGCGATGAAAATTCTCGCTATCCCGTTCACGATCCCGTTGAAGGTTATGTTTCCACCTTTTCTCGGTTCTATGGCAATGCTGGCGACCAAGGCGCTTTTGGTCGATTCGTCGTCAAACTTCTTTTTCATTTTTGAGGCGGCATTACTAGGAAGCGTCTATTTAATCGTGGTTGCCGCGTTGCATCACCATAATCCGGAATCGAAGCTGCTCGTCTCAAAAATGAGAGCGCTTGTAGGAGTGGAGGGAGGAAAAGATTGAATGAAAAAAGGAAATAGAGAGATGAGCAGTATGGATCGGCTCATGGTCCTGGGTGTTTTGTCTGCTATTCGAATTTACTTGGTACGTTCGCCTGTGGAGGTCGGGAAGTTCCGCTTGTCTGGTTTCGGTAGGAGATTTCTGGAGAGCCGTCTGCACCACTCCTTCAGAACAGAGATCGGATCCCGCGACGGTTTTCGCATCGAGGTGGACCTCAATGACTGGATGGGGAGATATATTGGGGTATGGGGAGAGTACGAGCCCGCTACTGCAAAAGTGTTCAGAAGACTGCTTCGTTCTGGAGATGTTTTCGTGGATGTTGGAGCGAATATTGGCTACTTTTCGCTTTTGGCGGCTTCTTTGGTCGGGGGCAAAGGCAAAGTGTACTCCTTCGAGCCGAATCCTTCGCTGTTTCCCTTTTTGGAGAAGAACTTGCTGCGAAATGGTTATCATTGGGCGATTCCCCACCAGTTGGCGGTCTTCGATGAAGTTGGAGAGATCGAGTTCCATGTGGCGCCTTCGGACCATACGGGCCGGAGCTCCATTCGCCGCCTGGAAGACGCGGAGGAGACGATTCGGGTGCGCACAGTGACCCTGGACGAGCAGTTGTCTGATGTCGATTCTTTGCGTCTCATGAAGCTGGATGTGGAGGGGGCGGAGCAGAATGCGCTGCTGGGTTCGAGGAGTTTAATTGAACGCAATCGGCCCTGTGTGGTGATCGAAATGACGGATCGCTATCTGAAAGAGTTCGGTTACTCGTCGGAGGATGTCCACCGTTTCTTTCGCGAGCTTGAATATGAGCATTTCGCCATCATGGACGACGACCAGCTTTTGCGGAACAGTCCTCCCCAGGAGGCGAATCAATACAATGCGTTGTTCGTTCCTGGCGAAATGAAAAATGACATCCTTGCTCTTTGTCAATAACAGCCCTGAGCCGGGGCGGCCCAACGCCAAACTTGGAGGAGGCGGACGTAGCGCCCTTTTGATCATCGACGGTTTGAGGAAGAAAGGGTGGGACGTCTCGGTGGCGGTTCCCGGGCTTGGGCCTTTCACGGACGCGGCCGAAAAACTGGGTGTGAATCCGCGCCTTTTCCCTTATGACGACGTGTGCTGGAGGAGGCCCTACTATTCTCTGAAGGTGTTCGGTTACTGGCATAAGTTATTGAAAGAGTTGAAGCCGGATTTGGTGGTGATGAACTACCCGGGTTTGGCGCGAAACATCGTGCTTGCAGCTCGTCGTTTCGATGTGCCTATCGTCTCGCATGTGCGGTTCAAGGTGACCGCTGAAGACTACAAATGGTGGTTGCTGGGCTCTTATCCCATCGAAGGGCTGATATTCAACAGCCATTTCCTTCAGCAGGAGTCCGAGCCGGTGATCTCGTCGTTTTCGGTGCGGCCCAAAAAGCAGTACGTGGTGCACAACGCGGTGGATCTGGATAGCTTTCTTCCTTTGCCTCTTCCGGAGGAAGGAATGCCCCTCCGCGTGGGGATGTTCGCGAATTTCACCGAAGCCAAGAACCACGAGGAGTTCGTCAAGGCAGCGGCGCTGGTTCATGAAGATTTTCCGCAGGTGGAGTTCGTAATGGTGGGCGCGGCGACTCTCGAAACGGAAGTTGAGGAAAGGATCCGGCGTCTGGTGCGGAACCTCGGCGCGGAAGACTACGTGCGCTTTCTCGGCCATCAAGAGGATATCGCCGGGGAGATGGGGCGGTGCGCCTTCACCGCGCTCACTTCACGCTATGAGCCTTTTGGAAGAGTGCTCATCGAATCGATGGCGTGTGGCCGGCCAGTGGTGGCGGCCAACGTAGGAGGGATTCCCGAGGTGGTGGAGCATGGTGTCACCGGGCTGCTCTATCCCTCGGGCGATCCGGCTGCGCTCGCCGGCGCGATGGCGGCTCTTCTCGAGAATCGGCCTCTTCTTGAAGAAATGAGCCGCAAAGGCGTGGAGCGCGTCCACGAGCGGTTCTCCATCGATTCGCATCTGACTCGACTGGAACGCATCTATCGGCAAACCATCTTGTCGTGTTGAAGAGGGAATGCTTCCGGCCGATTTAATTCGTGCAAATCGGAGTCGTATCGCGCTCAGCGCCTAGTGGCGATAGAGGATTGAAAACATGCGTGATTTCGCAGTGGTGCTCATGGCCGTCTTCGTGGCGGTGGCGGCATGGCGCGTGCCCTGGCATGGCGTGCTTGGGCTGGCTTTTTTCGGCTATGCCAGCCCCCACAGATATGCCTGGAGCTACGCTTACACCCTGCCGGTCTACCAAACGATCCTGTTTGTCGTCTTTCTCGCCGCCTTCCGCACGAAAGATCGCCAGCCCATTCCGTCGGATTGGAGGATCAAGGCGTTCTATCTTCTATGGGCGTGGTTTTTGGTGACCACCATCGCTTCTCCCATCGGCTGGGCGGCTTGGCCCAAGTTGTGGGATGTGAGCAAGGTCTACATTCCCCTCGTATTGACGCTGATTCTCATCAACAACCGGGAAAAGCTCTTCTGGCTGCTCGCGACCATCGGTCTCTCTTTCGGCGTGGTTGCGGCCAAAGGAGGCATCTTCGCCATCACCAGAGGGTTCCACTATCGGGTGTGGGGGCCGGAAGGAACCATGTATGGGGGAAACAACGAGTTCTCCATCGCCACTCTTGCTTCCATCCCTCTTCTGGTGCTGATGGTGCGACGTCTGAAAGGAGAGGCCGGTTGGAAGAAGTGGCTCAGGTGGCTGGCGATCGTCACCATTCCCCTTGCTTTTGCTTCAGCCATCTCTTCGTGGTCGCGGGGCGGGATGCTGACGCTCCTGGCGTTGGTGATGGTGTTGTGGTGGCACAGCAGGCACAAAATATTATTCACCCTTGTGCTGATAGTAGCCGGATATTTTGCGCCATCTGTAGTGCCGCATGAATGGGTGGAGCGTATGGAAACCATCCAGCACTACGAGGAGGATGGTTCCGCCATGGGACGGATCGAGGCGTGGCAGGATGGCCTGAATTTCATCAAGGATCATCCAATTTTGGGAGCGGGATTCGATGGTTGGCGGTATGTGACCAAAAGAGACTGGCACAGCTCCTATATCGAAATCCTGGTGGAGCATGGGATTCCCGGCGCCTTGTTGTGGGGGTTGCTGATATTCGGCTCCCTGGCGAGCCTGACGAGACTGATTGGAATAGCCAGGAAAGATCCAAAAGTGGAGTGGGCGAGGGACTATGCCATCATGATACGAGCTTCCATAATCGCTTATTTGGGAGGGTCGGCGACTTTGGGAATCACTTATTGGGATCTCATCTACCAGTTGGTGTTTTGCGCGGTGCTTCTCAAGCAGTTCGTCATGGCGGAACATGCGCCTGCTTTCTCTCCTTCCAGGCATGGTGGTTCGGCGAGAAGAAAGATGCAAGGAGCGCCGAGGCCCCTTTTCGAAAGAGCGGGCCGTTCGGTCGATTTGCAGAACTGATTTTTTGAAGCAATAGCAGGAGTCAACCGGAAGTTCCGGGGCCGGTTCGAGCGCGGCCGAATCGCAGGAGCCGTTTTACGCGCGCTTTCACGCCCAGGCGGTCTAAAAGGACTCCAAGTCGCTTGGAAACGTAATCGACACCCGCATGGGTGCGAACGAGAAAGCGGTTTCGCAAGTTGTCGTTTAGAAAGAATACGTTCGCGCACTCGATGTTGTGAGTTGAAAACAGCCTTTTGTGCTGAGACTCCCCTTCCGTGAAGTCGAAGATACGGAAACGTTTTTCCTGGAGCAGACGTTCGAGCGTCAGCCAGAAAAGCACGGTGCCCACCGATTGTTTCGAATAGGCCGGATCGTATCCCTGGTAGTCATAAGTGAGAGCGTCTTCCCTGGCAAGGCAACAGAGGTAGGAGACGGGGGTCTCCTCGTGGAAAAGAAGACTCGCCACTACCCTGTTTTGGGTGGCGAGATCCTCCAGCCGGGATAGGAACTGTTCGGATTCTGGAAGCCCCAGACCCAGGGTTCGCTCTTGGTAGGAGAGGGCCGACACTCGGCGCGCAAGGCGATGAAATTCTCTCATCTGTTTTTTTTTGGTATAGAGGCGCCAGGGAATCTCGCCGCCGCAGTAATCGGCGTATTTGCGGATTTTTCTCCGCAAGGTCGATCGGGTTTTGGAAGAGAACTTCCTTTGATACTCCTCGACGCCAAGAGACAGGTCGATGTAACTGTGCGTGTATCGAATGGGAATGTATCGAATGTAGCCGTCCATTCGGAGGATCTTCGAAGGCGCGCCTTCGATCGGCATGGCACGAATGAGGAACCCCTCGGTGTGGGGGAGCGGCGTGGCGCTTGGAGGGGTGTCCAGAGTGGCGCCTTCCACGGATTGGCCCACTTTCACCGATCGATAGGCGAGAGGAAGAGAAACGCGGAAAAGGGTGCGGTCGCTCAATTGGTATTTCAGCGGCACCTTCCCCATGGTCCACTCGCTCATGGATATCTCCTCCGGTAGGTCTGTTCGAAAAGGCGCAAGATCGTGGTTGCGACCGATGTCTTCAAAAGCGGAGGCTGTTTCTCGATCGGGCAATGGGCTTCACGATTCCGGAATCCCGAGGTTCGAAAACAGTCGCGGTTCCGATCGAGAAAATCGCAGAGCTTGTGCAACCGGCGGATCACGACGTCGTCCGGGCTGCATTTGCTGGGCGAGAGCAGCTCGAAATTGTGCGACAAAATCACGAACGCCTTTCTCTTTTCGTGAAGAGCTCGCCACAGCAACCGTTCCATTTCCGCCCAGCTGCAGCTGGTCAGCTGCGCTTGTCGGATCTTTCCCAAGCCGTCTCGAAACACGGTCAGTGGATATTCGCACACCCCTTCCCGGCGTGCGGGTTCCACCAGGGCAACGCCTGGAGAGACGCCGCTGTCCGGTCCGAACATGTTGAAGTTGTAGCTGCAGTCGAAGGGGATCCGGTTGGCCGCCAACGCTCGCAGCGTATCGGCATTGAATCCGAACGAGCCGGCGCGAAAAGCGGTGATCTCGGAGGCACCCGCATGTTTCAGCAGCTCGATGGCGGCGGCGATCAATCGGGATTGTTCTTCCAGGTTGAACTGGAATAGATACTGGCGTTTTTCCTTGTTGTTTTCGATCAGAGGCATGTGCGACTCGTCCACCCATTCGGTATGAAGATGGGCCTGAATTTCTTGCTCTCTCTCCAGAACGAGATCCACGATCTCTTCCAATGGGGCAGCCCCGAATCTGGTGGAAAAGAGCGGCTCCACGAAGCAGACCGAATGGAGGCCGTGCCCGGCGATCACATCGAGTTGGTAGGGCAGCCCGAAAGCGCCCCGGCGCGTATCGCCATGGATATATTTGCGGAAGGCGGTCGGAAATTTGCGGTCGATCTCCTCCCACCCGTCGCACCAGATCTCCACGTCGATGGTCAGAAATACGTCCAGCATGGAGACCGTTCCCTTCTCGAGGTTACTTGTGCCGGCAAGGGGAGCGCCCTTTTAGACCAGAGAGGGTCAAAAACGGCGGGACAGGACCATGATCATTCATTGCCATGCGGACAGGTGCGATCTGCTGGCTCGAGACCGGCTTTGATGGCCCATTTGGCCAAAGTGCGTCGCAAGCATGGCTCCATTCCCGGCATCTGCTTCCCTTGGGAGTCGAGGATGAAGGCAGGCCCGCCTCGAGTGGCGATGCGAACGATCTTCCAGTCTCCTTCCCGGATGGCGCGATCGCGGGCTTGCTCGATGAGCTGCTTTCCTTTGGGCGAGAGGGCGATGGCTCCCGATTCGAGGTCTGGAATTTCCAGCAGCTGCAGCAGAGGAGGAACTTCCAGATGATTCTTCTTCATGCCCCTTACCTTCGCCAACCATGCGCCGGTTGCGTATAGAGCGCTCAAGTCGCGATCTTCCTTGCCTTCCAGATAGGGCAGAAGGGTGCGGCTGCCGCTGCTGCTGGGCGGAGGCTCGATGTCCACCAAGTCGAGCAGGGTGGGCATGAAGTCGATGGACGAGACGGTGGCGGAAATTTTCCTCCCACCTTTGCGGCGGGGATCCACGATGACGAGGGGGATGCGGTTGCTGGGGTCGTCGCCGAGAACGGTGTTTCCCTGCCCCCAGGTGTCCCGTTCGAAAAGATCGGTGCCGTGATCGCTGAAGATGACCACAATGGTGTTTTCCAGCAGCCCCCTGTTTTTCAAATGTCGGATCATGCGACCGACTTCATCGTCGAAACGTTTCACCGCGCCGTCGTAAAGATCGATGATCTGCTGTACGTCGAAAGACTCGGCGCCTTCCGCTTGCCGCTTGGCGATATCCTCGGGCGTGTAGACCCGAGTCATGGAAAACTTGGATGGACCTCGGTAGTCGTGGCCGCTGAACAGCGTGTAATAAGGATACTCGCTGCCAAAAGGGCCGTGCGTAGTCGCCATGAAGCAAAGAATGAAGAAGGGTTTTTCGCCGTCAGCCCACCGGTCGATCAGATTTCGTACCTGCCGGCCCACATCCGAAGTGAGCGGACGGCCGGCCGCATAATAGATCTGCGGCAATAACAGGCGCCCCAGAGCGTTGTGCGTGAAAAGGGTGAGAAAGAGGCGCATGTCTTTCGGGCCCTGGCTGAGCAGATATTTGATGTTCCATTGATCGGGGGCGGTCATGGCTCGATCGAATCCAAACTCGATCTTTCCCAAATCGCTCGCCGCCCAATCGCCCACCGCGGCGGTGCGGTAGCCATGTTCCCTGAGTATCTGCGGCAAGGCGGGCACCGGCAATTTGCGCGCTTCGTCAGGAATGAAATTGGTGGTCACCCCATGCTGCCTGGGCCATGTTCCGGTGAGCAGAGAGGTCATGCTCGGAGCGGTTCGTGCAATGGGGACATAGATTCTCGAGAACCAGAATCCTTTGCGTGCCAATGCGTCGATGTGAGGAGTGAGGTTGCGTGGGTACCCGTCGACGCCCAGGCGGTCTCCCCGGAGCGTATCCGATCCGATCATGAGAATGTTGGGCTGCGAACGATGGGGGAGCGGTTGCATGGGAGGAGAAGGGGGACGTCCGAGGAAGTAGACGAACGACAAAACAGCGGTGGGCAAGACGACGAGAGCCGCAGCCGAGCCGACGGCGTGACCACGAAGCAGTTTCCACGCCACGACGAGAACCGAGCCGGCTACGAGGAAGGAGAGCCCTATCCCGATGGGAGGCAACCAGGAGGGCTCGATCCAAAACCAAGCTCGGACCAGATGCATGGTGTCATACAGCCACGTGGCCGTGACGGAACCGGGTTCTTCAACGAGCGTCACGGCAAAACGGTAGGCGGTGACGACTCCAAGTCCAAGCCCCCCCGCGACGAACGTGGCCAGCCAGGGGCGCCGTTTCGCGGGAAAGAGTGCCGTCTGAACCAGAGCTCCTCCAAGAGCCAGCACCCAGGCGATCAGGAATGCGGCAAGAGCCAGTCGGCCCAGGGACCAGACGGCGTAACCGAGATAATGGGCCTCGATCTGTTCCCGGATTGCTGGTCCCTGACGACTGTAGGCGAGGATGGACTTTACGGTAAGAAGAGCCGTGAAGAGAAACGCCACCGTGGCGGTGGCGCCCAGCAATCGAAGCAGGGATCGGGCATTCATTCGGCGGACTCCTTGTTGTATCCCGGCGGGCAGTCTTCTTGACCATGGCCTTTCAGACAGGTCATGCGCCTCAGAAGTCTGTGTGATCGGGGCTTTTTCTTCAGGGCGGTCTCGAGCACTCGACGCGCAGCTTCTCTTTGGCCCAGTTTCACGGCCAGATCCGCATAGGTGATGGCGCCCTTCACGTAATCCGGCCTTAGACGGACGGCTTTTTCGGCATAGGCAAAAGCAGAACCTGGATTTCCAAGACATTGGTAGGTCTGGGAAAACATTACATAGAGTTCGGGTAGGAGAACGAAGTCGGAAGGTATGCCTTTCTCCATGTACTCCAGGTCGTTTTTGGCTTGAGCGCAGAGACCCTTTCGTGACCCTGGATTAAACTCCAGCATCGCTTTACGCAAATTGAGCATCGCTTGGCAATAGTGGTGCATGCGTGTGTACTGGTCGCCGAATATTTTGTACCATTTTCGAGTTCTTGGATCTTTTCTATTGTTTCCCCAATGATAAGCCCTGGGCGTACAGTATTTCGGAAGAAGTTTTAGCTCTTCTGGGGAAGGGTGAAAGTTTCCGATGGCAAAAACTGAGCCGGGTATCAGAACGGCTAACCAAAACAAAGCCATGTAAAGAGCGAGCGTAGATGAAAAAATGGATTCATGTATGGCAGCAGCGTTTTTTTGTGTGAAAAATAACTTCTTTTTCCTGTTTGATGGGGCTGCGCTCCGCTGAATATCGCTCTTTTTCATGGCCATCAGGTTTCCTGGTAAACGTCTTCTCTTCGATGTAATGGATTTTGGCTTTCGCCACACGCTTTTCGTTTTTCAACGGGTACGTTGAAAATAAAGCGTACCGTCCCTAACTCGCCTGAATTCGCGTCGGAATAAATTTGGGATTATTCCATGTCCCTTTTGAATATCATGTTCAGCAAAAGGGCCAGCTTCCATTTTGCCTCTTTTCCGGGCGAGAATAGTATGGCCTCGCCCAGGTGGCCGATGGCGGCGAGCCGCCGGCCTGACCGATATTCCCATTTTGCATAATCGGAGAGCATTCCGGCAAATGCGTTTCTCCAGAATCTTCCTCGATCTTCCGGGGGGAGCAGATGACGGTTTTTGCGCATTACCCGAATGGCGGCTTCGCGCATGAGCGCCAAGCTGCTGCTTTGGCTCTGGCGCCGCCGTTTCACCACGGTAAGTGGTGCTGATATGCATTCGTAACCGCTTTTTGCCGCAAGGCGCATCCATAAATCGGTGTCTTCAACACCTTGGAGAGTTTCGTCGAAAGGCCCCCGGGGCGGAAGGGCGTCCCGCCGTATCAATACGCTCGACGTACTTCCGGCGATCGCGGCATTTTCTTCAAAGAGAGTGTGCAATAGGTCTTTATCGATATGGGGGCATGGCCAGATTCGTTCCGTTTTTCCCTCTGGAGTCATGACCAAAGTGGCGGTGGAACAGAAGCCGAGTTCCGCTTTCTCCCGGAGAAGGATGACTTGCCGCTCCAGCTTTTCCGGCAACCAGTAGTCATCGGCGTCGAGAAAGGCGATCCAGTCGCCCCGGCTTTTTCGAATTCCAAGGTTACGGGCGCTGGAGGGGCCGCCATTCGGCTTTTGAACCAGGGTGACAGGTTTTCCGTAGCTGGAAGCGATGGCGGCGGTCTCGTCGGTACTGCCATCGTCCACCACGATTATCTCCAGTTTTTTCCAGGTCTGCGCCAAAACGCTGTCGATGGCGCGCCGGATGAAGGGGGCCGCGTTGTAGGCGGGAATGACGACGCTGACCAGCGGCTCATCCATTGGCTTCGTACCCCAGGCGGCGTATCATGGGACGAATTTTTGGAAGAATGCGCTCGATGGCGTCAGGGTTGTTGCGCCGCCACTTCTCCTTTTGCGGCGGGCCGGTGACGATGCTGGTGGGGCGCTTGTCCAACGAGGCGCAATGCGCTTCCAGCTCTTCGGTGAAAGGGATTCCCAGCTTGCGGAAGACAGCTTCGAACGTGGGCACGGGACGGTCGCGGACCTCTTCGTAGCGCACCCGGATCCACTGGTTTTCCGGAATCTCTTTCGCGGCCTCCAGCGCCAGTTGGTTGGCCATGATCCACTGATAGGCGCACACCTCCTCGAGGGAGGCTTCGTTGTAATCCCGCCAGCCGGGCGGCAGGAAGAAGTGCCACTCCCGGAACTTCCCGCCGTCGATGCGCACCGGCTCGGGCGAAGGACCGAAAAACTGCTCGAGACCGAAACCGCCATCCACCCGGCCCTTGCGCCATCCATCCATCATGGAGCTGACATTGTCCCGTCCGTCCCGGTGGATGAAGACGAATTTCGCTTTCGGGAAGAGGCGGTGGAGATAGGGAATGCGCATTACGTTGATGCAGGTCTTGTCCAGAACCCATCCCGCGCCCAGTCGTTGGTAGAAGAAACGAAAGGCGGCCCGCCGGTGCTCCGGCTTGGCGTGAGTGGCATCGGCTGCTTCCGATTCCCAGCCGTTGTTGAGCGGGCCGTACAAACTGTTCCAGAACTGCGGAATCTCGTAACCAAAGGCGAGAAAGGCGCCGGAAGCGGCCAGGGTTTCGTAGGTGACGGTGGTGCCGGATCGGGAGCAGCCCACCACGAACACGGGGTCGGGCATGGAGGGTTTGCGAAGATCCCACCAGTAGCCCCGCATCGCCAGCCGGGCGGCGTGAAGATTCTTGGCCCGGATCTCCGGGTCGAGAAGTTTCAGGAGCTTCGCTGGGTTGGGCATGACGTGAGTCCGAGGGTCAACGTTTCTCGCCGGTGCGTCGTGTTAAACAGCCTTGTCTTGAGAAACCGCCTGGCCGAGGGGGGCGTCCATCGCTTCTCGAGTCTTTTCAGCCACGCGTTCCCAGGAAAAGTCTTCCACCGCCCGCCGCCAAGCATGGTTCTCCAGCCTCCGGCGCAACGCCTCGTCGGTGAGCAACCGTTCGATGGCCTGGGATAGCGCTTCCACGTGGGTCCCGTCCACCCGCAATCCGGTTTCGCCATCCAGCACGGCAGCGCCGGTGCCTCCGGCGAGCCCCGCGATGGAGGTCTTGCCGCAGGCGGCAGCCTCCATGAAGACCATGCCGAAGCCTTCGTTGTCGCCGTCGATCTCGCGGTTCGGCATCAAGAAAAATTCGCACGCGTTGTACCAGCGCGGCAGGTCTTCCATGGAGACGTGGCCCAGCAAATGGACCTGCTGGGAAACTCCTTCTTCCCGGGCCAGTCGCTCCAGATAGCCGTGATCCTCGCCGATGCCGATGATGGCATAGTGGGGCGTCAGCCCCTTGTGGGCAAGGAGGCGAAGAGCGCGAATCACCATGTCGAAGCCTTTGCGCCGGCTCAGGCGGCCCACCGAAAGCAGAAGAGGCTCGTCTGCCGCCATTCCCAGGCTGTGCTTGAGGTCCGCGAACGGCAGGCCTTTGCGAAAGCGCTGCACGTTCACGCCGGGCGGCAGCAGGGTGATCCGCTCTTCGGCGACGCCCAGCTTGAGCAGCTCCCGGCGCGTGAACTCGCTGTTGGCGATGACGTGATCCGCATGCCGGTAGGTGAACGTCATGACCTTGTGCTTGGCGGGCTGCGTCCAGGTGGTGATCTCCTCACCATGGGCGTAGATCAGCAGTTTTTTGCGGAAACTCCTGGCCAGCAGCCAGCCCACCAGCCCTTCGGGAAGGACCCGGCCACAGTGGATTTGGTCGATGGGGTGGCGCACCAGGATGGACGCCCCTTTCGTCAGCAGGTTGGCGTACATGGGCAACGACTCGGGCTTGACCCACGGCCGGCGCCGAAGCTCCACCCGGTGGACGCTGTTGGGGTGGTCGCGGTCGTGCTCTTCGGCGCCCGGCACCCGGGCAGTGACGACGTGGATATTTTTGCCGCCGAGCCGGCGGTAGACCTCGTCGAACCAGACCGCCGTGCCCCCCTTTGTGGGAAGGAACAGTTCGGTGATGACCAGAAGATCGGCGTTGCCCATGTCCTATCCCTGAAAACCGTTCCGTCGGATTATATGGCGTGGGGGCGCAGCCGTCTCCAGAGAAGCGACGGAGTGTGAAGAAGTACCAGAGGATTGCGTTGCAACAGGCCGGCCGCATCTTGGGGCGGCCGGAAGAGCAGCCCGGGTATTTTCCGTTTTGCTTCTGAAAGAAGTTGCTCCACCGCGGCGAAAGCGCTTTCCTTGTTTTCTCCAAGAAAGTTGAATCTGTGGGTCTCGAGGAGGGCCGGCTCCCGCAGCCGCCATTTTCGCTGAATCTGTTTCACCGCCGCGGCAGGGGCGTGTCCCAGGGCGGGCTCGAAATAGATGTCGCGCACGAGAGTGGTGAGCTTTTCCGCTCGGCGTCGGCCGTTGATTTCGATGCGATCCTCGGGAAGGAGCCGGCCTCCTTCGTCCCGGCCGGTGAAGCGCCTGCCGGGCGTGACGAGCATCGTGAGCCCCGCTTCCGCGTAAGCGCGCTCCACGGAGTCGTCCCAGACGAAGGTGGGCGGCACCACCACCGACGGCGGTCGGCCGAAACAGCTCTCGAACAGCGCCACCTCCTCTTGCACCGCTTGCTGGATCTGGGTGGCTTCCAGGGGCGTGGAAGGGAGTCGGCGTCCGTCGATCCAGCGGCTCTGCAGCCAGGAAGGGAGCCGTTCGGTATGCCAGGGTTCTTCCAGCAACTGGCGACGTACTTCGGGGTTTCGGCCGATCTCCGCCATGAGATTGTCCGGCCAGTAGTGCGCCATGCCATGGAGCTGGATGTGAAACGCCCCTTCGGCGGCCCCTTTTTTCATCGCTTCCAGCACGGCCGCGAATTGCGGTTCGTTCAATGTGCGCGCGGCGTATTCGCCGGTGTCCAGTATCTTCTCCATGTGAGGGATGGAGAGCACCACGCCCAGAGTCATCACCGCGGGATGGCCGGTCGGGTCCCGATGACGGGTCAGCAGCTTGCGCAGTCCATGGAGCGCCTCGGCGTGTTCCTCCGGCGCGGGTCCCCAGTCGTCGCTTTCGAGGATCAGCACCGGCTGTTCCAGCAAAGGAGCGGCAAGAGTGGAAAAAGTGTTCATGGGGAAGCTCATCCGGCGGAACGTCGCCTGGAGTTCGGCTCGCGAGGGGAACGGATTCGGTCTCCCTCCAAGAGGGTGGGCGGCTCCACGCCGCTGAGAACCGCTTGAAATCCTTCCAGCGCCTTTCCTTGCAGACGGATCTCCAATTCGTGCCAGCCAGGATCGAGAAACAGGGGAAGGAATCGCATCGTCGTTTTTTCCACGGGGGCGTCCAGCGTGAACTCCCGACCGTCCACCCGCACCTGTGCCGGTCCGCGCAGGCGCAAGGCGAGTTGGTGGAACCCCCGCTTTTTCACCTGGAACTGACCCGTGAACAGCGCCGCCGATACCTCTTTTGCCTTTTTCGCCCACGGGGCTCGTTTGCTGTCGAGCCTGGTGACGAGCGTCCTCTCGATCCGGTCGGTTCCACCTCCGTCGGAGTAAGAGTAAGTGAGCCGCAGCCCTTTTTGCCAAGGACCGGGATCCCGGCGCGGCCGCTCGGTGTGCGGCGAGGTTACCTTGAGGGGCACTGGATTGCTGAACACCCGCCTTCCGCGGGGGGTCGTGGCCACCGCCTGGACGGTGACTTGGCCCAGGCCCAAAAGAGAGCTGGGCAGGATCGTCTCCCATGCGCCGCTGCCCGCTTCGAGCTCGATCAGGGTGCGGGTGCCGACGCGAACGGCCACTTGACTCGCAGGTGGGGCGCTGCCCGCCAACATGAAAGGGGTTTCGAAAGGAGCCTGCCGGTTTTCCGCCTTGAGCAGAGAGTGCAGTCCGTGATTGTCCACGCGAATCCAGTGGTGTCGGGTGGTGCGCGTTCGCCGAGGCGCCTTTTCCACGGCGACCAGATGCAGTTCGTGATATCCGTCGCCCACCGTCTTGGTGTCGTAGATCAGAGGCTTTCCGGGGAGCGCTCGTGCCACGATCCGGCCGTCGACCCACAGCTCCAGATGGTCGGTTCGTTCATCGCTCCTCGTGGGGAAGCGCATGGTGCCGCGCCAAGGCCGATCGAGGGGAAGCTTGGGCAGGATGCGCTTGCGGGCTCCGCTGAAAGGGCGGGTCAGCGGATCGCCCACCAACAGCGCCTGGTAGGGCGAAGCGACGGCCATGTACCAAGATTCGCCCAGGCTGTATCCCAAAGCATAGTAGTAGTGCATCAGCGGCAGGGGAAACTTCTCCGCGAAGGCATAGGGTTCGGTCACCGCGCCGCTGGAGCCGGCGGCGCCTTGGCGCAGAAATTCGGTGAGCTTGGTTTGATGGTCATTGTCGAACACGGCTCCGTAGCTCGTGAAGGATTCGGCGATGGCGCCGGGCAGCATGCGGCTTCCGGAATTTTTCCAACGGAAGTTTCGGGTGCCGGCCACGAGTCCGATGATGTCCTTTCGCCGTCGCGGCAGAATGCCGTCCTCCCCGTTTTTCCCCTTGGTGAGGATCGCGCAGCGGTGACCGATTTTTCTCAGCAAGCCGCAAGTTTCTGCAAACCACGGCTGACGGGTCTCCGTGCGGACGTCGTCATTTTCCATCAGATAGACCGTCCCTTTTGGACGAGTGGCATCGCTATGAGCCGCGCGGCTGAGATAATGCTGGATCTCGTTCAGGCTGTTTCCATGCTGGCCGGTGTAAGCCAGCAGGGCGCTCAGTTTGTACTGGTCGTGATTCGTGCCGCCGGGCAGTCCACCGCGGCTCCAATGGATGGTTGCGGCAAAGCCCAAAGGGGGTTCGAAACGGGCACGGGGCCGGTCTATCCGTTCCACCAGTGTCAGAAACCGGCGAGTCTTTTTGAGCGGAACCAGCCATTTGTCGTTGCGTAGGGTCAGGCTGTTGTCGTAACCGAGCTGCACGGCTGCTTCTAGTTGCTCTAGAGCGGCTTTCTTACGGCCGATCTGGGCGAGCACTTCCGCCATTCTGATCCGCAGGCGAGGATGGTCGCCATGAGTTTGAAGGAGTGGCCGAAGCAGTCGTAAGGCTTCATCGGCGTCTCCTTTTTTCAACGCTTGTTGTTCCTTTTTTAGCCGTTTGAGGTCTTCTGCTGAAAAACTGACGGCTTTTTTTGGGGGTGGAAAGAGTTGCCGGCGGTAGTAGTCGTTGGCGCGAGCGCCGATATAGTCCACCTTGCCGTCCAGCACCTGATTGGAGAAATAGGTCAAAGCGGTGATGGAAGCGCTTCCACCGAGATAACGGTGTGCCGAAATGCCGTTTTTTTTCAACGTCTTTTGGATGTCCACGGCGAAGGGAAAGTCGGCGGAATAGACGATGGTGTCGATATCCGCGTCGATTTCCATCCGCTCCATATACCGACGGATCGGTTTCAAAATTCGCTCCACGAAATCTTCCATGGAAAGCCGTTCGATCGAGGGTAGGTTATGGAGTACCACCATGTGGCTCTGGGGAATGGGACGTAACGAGAGCCAATGGTTAGCCACAGTGAGCGACAATGGAGAGTCGCCGTTGATCACCACTAGGGTGGTTTCTGGCGAAGGGCTTGCCTCGGTCCGAGGACAGGTGAATACCATGATGGCCAGCAAAAGAGCTGACGACAAAATTGTTGGGAAACTGAGAAGTTTGTTTCGAATGTTCGTCACTGGTCATTCCACGACGAGTCTTGCGCGGTGGCTGAAGCACGAATTGACATCTTGGAGTGGGGAAGCGGTGCGGCGTCCGTAGCCCTCCGCCAGGCTCCATGAATCCTACGCGTCAGCCAGTAACCTACCGCAATGCCAATGAACTCCAGCACCAGATCCGTGCTTCCCGCGATCTTTTCAGGAAGGGCTAATTGGCCCACCTCCACCGCCAATGGCCAGATCAGTACCGGCGTCAAACAGGCAGTTCCCCGAAGCTCTTTCCTGTGGCAGCTCATTCCCAGTGCCGCCAGGCCACCCAGCGGCATGAAAAAGGCCACCTTGTGAATCAACTCGGTTACAGCCCTGTACTCGGTTCCGTAATAGTAGCTGAGGAAAGGAATCCGAAAGAAACCGGTAAGTTTTTCATTGATGAAGGACGGTTGGAGACGAAAATCGAAGGGATACCAAAATATGGCCAGTAACACGCCACACCACCCCAGCAAAGCCGCGCAAGCGATGGCGGGACAGCGGCGATGTTCGAGGAACGACGAAGCGGTTTTCGTCGAAAAACCATGGGAAAGAAGACGGGTGCCCATCCGAGCGCCAAGCAATCCCCCTAACGTTGCCGTGAAGACGTCGGTGACGTCGGTCACCCGGGAATAGACGAAAAGCTGCATCGTCTCCAGCAACAACGCCAGAGCGGTCGTGACTGCCCATGATTTGAGAAGCGAAAGATTCCGGGAGAGCACCAGCAACAGACCCACCGGCACCCAGAGCAGCGTGTCCGTGGCCAGGGCATAGGCCCATTCGACCGGCGATCCGACATGAAAGCCGAACGGAATCAAAACAAGTTGACCATTTTTCCATTTATGGTAGATCTCCACGGGGCTCAAGGTGAGATCGAGGGGAAGTACGCCGTAAATGAAAACCACGGCCAGGTAGGCCCGGAGCAGATATTCGGCCAGTTGCGACCCCTCCACCGCCTGGTGGAATCCTTCCGCCCAGGCGACGATCTTTTCGCCTCTCCATCCCCACAATAACAGACCGGCGGCGGCTCCCAGAAACTCGGCCACCAGATCGTTGAGGGAGACCGTCCTCTGGGGAAAGAAGAGCTGAGTGAACTCGATCATCGATGCCAGCACGACGGCGAACCCCAACATCAGGATGTATTTGACCGGGCTACATTTCGAAAACCGGCGAAAGAGGGCACAACCGAAAAATGTGAGGGGGATGAACAGAAGAATATTGGCCACCCAGTCGGCACGGGAACCGATGCCCAGCTGCAGGTAGCGGATTTGGAGGAAAGCGCGCCAAGCTTCATTCCAAGGTCGGGGATGGAAATCCAGAGGGACCAGGCTGCCATAGATCACGAAAAACAGATAACCGAGGAACAGGGCCGGCCAGAACCAGCGCGGTTTCTTCTTTCGCGGAAGCGCATTCGTTCTAGAGGTTGCGACATTCGTTGATGGAAGGGCTTTCGAAGGCGAAGGGATGGGCCGGGTTCCTTTTTCTCGGCGAGACGATGAATTTCCACGATGGAATACAGGGTACTGAGAGAGTCCGAGCAGCAAAACCATTCCCAGATGGCCGGCGAGATATCGGATCAGCAGTTCACCACCCTGCGCATAATGGTTCCGGTCGGTGCTGAGCAGGAAGGAGAGGCCGGAGAAGACTTGTCCGTATTTGTACACCCGGGGATTCATGGCGAGGTTGATCGACAGAAACCCCGCCGCCAGCGTGAGCGCCAGCAACACCAGCAACGCGCCGGTCTGCCCGAAGCTGCCCCCCAGGCGGGCACCCATGGCGCTGCCGCCCACCGCCACCAGCAGCAGCCAGAGGGATAGAAAAAGGCCATAGCCCCCCTTGGCTCCTGTCGTCAACAGCTCCACCAGATTGTCGGTGGCCGCTTGATCCACCACCACCCAGTAGCAGAGGGGCACCAAGAGCACCGCCAGGAGCGTCCAGGCTCCGAAAGGACGAAACCGGCCCGACCGGAGCCCGTTGAAGAGCAGAGCTCCCCCTATCAGCATGAGGTCCACCCATCCGAACAGCGCAGCGAAACGCAAGGCGCGCTCCAGCTCCCCCGGCCAAGTCAGCACCGGGTTGCCCACGATATCGTGAATGCTTTCCAGCGGAACGCTCAGGCGAAGGAAAAGATAGGTGAGGAGCGCGTGGACCAGAATCGCCGGCGGAGTTTGCCGGAGTCCCCGTGACGGATCGCTTTGCAGGCGTAACGAAAGCCACGCAGGGATCGAGAAGGCGAAAAGCGTCACCCCCGCAAGCAGCGCCGCGGCGACAGGGGCCGGCCAGCGTTCGAACAGTTCATGAACGTTGTAAGGGATGGCGGGAACCAGGGAAACCCCCCACAACGACAGAGCGGCGATGCTCCATGCCGCCAGAAAGGGAGGGGCATGGAGGCTGGCTCGCTGTTCCTCGATCCTCTTCAAGGCCGGTCCCTGGTGGAAAACGTCAGGTAAAAAAGTGTGCCGCCGATGCCCACAAGGTTCAAGGCGATGTCGGTGAGCGACCCGAATCGCCCCGGCACGTGGAGTTGGTGCCACTCGTCGAAAAAAGCATAGGCCAGGGTGATCGCCAATGTGAGAAGAGCGGCATTTCGGGCGCTCTTCAATGAGGGGAAGAGGGCGCGATACCAGAGGGCGGCGAGGCCGCCGTAAAGGGGCACGTGAAGCAGGTTCTGCACGTTCGCCGGGGTCCAGTGCAACAGCTTTTCGCCCAGGGTGCGGGGGGCCTCCAGGTCGGGAATGGAGGAGAGCAGATAGATGCCGGCCATATAGGCGAGGGGCGGGCCGAAGCGCCGCAGCGGCGAAAGAGCGGTTTTCCGGATTTGCATCGGGGGTTCCTTGCCGTGTTCATCGCCCTGCGTAGGGGCGTACCCTCAACCGGCGCCGGCCAGCTTGCCTGCGATCAGAAAACCGGCTAGATAGGTTCCCGCCGCCGAGCCGAGGGTGCTGAACAGGAACACCAACAAGGTGCGGGAGACCCGGTTTTTCCACCAGCCGGTCCAGCGGGCGGTGTCCCGGCGAAGGTCGCGGAAGTCCCGAACGGTGGGCTTGCGCAACCACAGCTCCGCCGCCGCGGCGACCATGCCGGCGCCGATGGTGGGATTGAGCGAGGTGATCGGGGCGGCGACGAAGGCGGTGAGCACGGTGAGGGGGTGGGCGGCGGCCAGCGCCGCGCCGACAGCCGAAAGGGTACCGTTGATGAAGACCCAGTTCCCCACCAGCTCCCATCCCAGCCTGGGGCTGCGGGCGAACCCCAGGACGAAGCCGGCGAGCACCAGGGCCACCACGATCCAGGGAACGAGTTTGGGCCAGCGCGACCCCTCCGGCACGGCCTCCAGCTCTTCGATCTTGCGTTGCGGGTCCTCGAAGCCGGACCGCAGGTACCGTTTCAGACCCTTGAGATGGCCGGCGCCCACCACCGCGAGAATCTCTTCTTGCCCGTTGTCGTCGATCTCCTGGAGGAGCCTGGCCGCCATGTACTGGTCCCGCTCCTCGATGAGCGGGCGGTAGAGATCGCGGCGGTCATGGGCGAATTCGGCGAAGGTGGTCTCCAGGATGTCGCCCTCCTTCAGCTTCTCGATCTCCTCCTCCTCCACCTCTTCACGGGAGAGCAGGGAGAGCGCCAGTCCGGTGAGCAGCGTCCACCGTTTCCACCAGGGCAGAGCCGCGGCGGTGCGCTTGAGGGTGATGCCGATCTCCCGGTCGATGAGCAGCAGGGGGAGGCTGTGCCGTTCGGCCATCTCGATGGCCTTGCGCTGTTCGGCGCCGGGCTCGATGCCAAACTGCTCGGCGATGCGTTGCTGGTAGGCGGCCATGGCCAGGCTGGCGGCGACCATGGCCGCCTTGCCCTGGCGGATCACCTGCATCAGATCCATTTGGGCGAGATGGTCCGGCGTGACGAGCGCCTGGTAACGGCTGGCGCAGAGCTCCACCGCCACCGCCTGGAAGGCGCCGTTGTCGATGAGCCGTTCCACCGCCTCGGCGCTGGCCCTGGAGACGTGCGCCGTGCCGAGCAGGGTCACTTCGCTGCCGTTCACCGGCAGGGTCTCGAGGGGTTCGGCGGTCATGGAGTCGTCGCGTCTCAAAGAGTCAGGCGGGTTCGAGGGCGTCGGCGGCGCTCTCGTCGATGCGGTCGAGAAGCTGCGTCAGCTCGCGCAGCCGGCCGTCGCCGGGGCGCAACCTTTCGGCCTTCCGCAGATGGCGCCGAGCCCGGGCAGTATAGCCCACATCCCAGCCCCACTGCTGCAGCCACCGGATCATGGCCTGGGCGACGCCGAGATGGGCGGCGAAGTTGGACGGCAACCCCTTGGCCACCTGCTCCAGGTGCCAGATGGCCCGTTCGTTGTCGTTCTGGGCGAGCCGTTTCCGCCCTTCGACGTAGTGTTCCCACAGCACCGGCTGCTCCGCGATGGCGGCGAGGTCCTCCAGGTCGCGCGACTCCTCGGGGGAGCGGAGCCGGATGAGCATCAGCCGCAGCCGTTGCAACGGTCCGGGATTCAGCAACGCCGGGTCGGGCGGCAGCGTCGCCGCTTCGGGCTCTCGTCGGCGGCGCCTGCTCTGCAGCATGGCGTAGAGCGGCGGCACCAGGAAGAGGGTGAGCAGGGTGGAGAAGCCGAGCCCCCAGACGATGGCGGTGGCCACCGGGCTCCAGACGAGCGATTCGCCGCCCCAGCCCGCCGCCAGCGAGAAGAGGCCGGCCATGGTGGTGAGCGAGGTGATGATGATGGGCAGCAGCCGGCGGCGGGAGGCGAGCACGATGGCCGCGGCCAGTCCGCCGCCGCGCTGCAGGTTGTGGTTGGCGGTGGAGATGAGCACGATGGCGTCGTTCGCCGCGATGCCGGCCAGGGCGATGACGCCGTAGAGGGTGACCAGGCTCAGGGGAATGTGGTTCACCAGCAGGCCGAGGATCACCCCGGTGAACGCCATGGGGACGGTGGTGAGGATCAGCAGCGGCTGCAGATAGCTGCGGAACTGGGTGCCGAGGATCATGTAGATCAGGCCGATCCCCAGCAGGAAGAGACGGCCCATGCTCGTCAGGCTCTCCTGGATGTCGTCCAGTTCGCCGGAGAAGTCCAGGGCGACGCCGGGATAGTCGCCGGCGATCTCTTTCCAGAGCGCCTGGATCCGGTGGTTGGCGCTGAGGGTGTCCGTCACCTCGCTGTCGAGGTCCGCGGTGACCGTGAGGGTGCGGCGAAAGTCCTGGTGGCGGATGTTGCCTTCGGTGGTGCGGGTTTCGTGCTTCACCAGCTTGCCGAGGGGAACGTCGCCGCCGCCGGGCAGGCCCACCGGCCAGTCGAGAAAGGACTTCACGTCCTGGAGCCTCTGCGGCCGCGCCTTCACCCGCACTTTCCAGGTCTCCCCTTGGTGCCGCATGTCGGCCACCGCCAGGCCGTCCACGTAGAGCGCCAGGGTGGTGGAGACGTCGCCGGGGGGGATGCCGGCGCGCTGGATGGCGTCGGCGTCGAGGCGCAGCGACAGCTGGGTGCCGGCCCGGACGTCGTCGTTGTGGATGTCGCGAATGCCGGGGATGGAGGCCATGAGCCGCTGCAGGCGGGCCGCGGCGGCGCGGACCTCGCGGATGTCGTCGCCACGGATCTTGACGCTCACCGGCGCCTCGCTCGGCGGCCCGGTCTTGCGCCGTAGAAAGGAGATCCGCTCGGGGCCCGGCAGGTCGGTGAGCGACGCCCGCATCCGCTCGATCACCTCATCCACCGAAAGGTGGTCGGAAGAGGAGGGCGGCAGGCTCACCATGATCTGGCCGATGTTGTCGCTCAGGCGCGGCTCCTTGTCGGTGATCTCCATGCCGGCCACGGTGGTGAGGTTCTGCAGCTCGCCGACGGGGACCGCTTGGCGGATGCTCCGGGCCATGCGCTCGAGGGTGGCGCGGGTTTCGGTGAGAGGGGTGTCTGGCGGCATCTCCACGTTCACGTAGAAATAGCGGAACAGGTCGTTGGCGAAGAAGTTGACCTTCACCGCGCCGGTCAGCAGGGCGGCGAGGCAGAGCAGCGTCAACGCCGAGCCGAGGCCCACCGCCATGCCCGGGTGGCGCATCACCTTGAGCAGCAGGCGCGTGTAGCGGTGCCGCAGGCGTCGGGTGAAGCGGGTGCGCCACTGCTGGAAGCGCCCCGCCTTCAGGGGATCGGCGCGGGACTCCACCACATGGGCGGGCAGCAGCCAGAAGGCCTCCGCCAGGCTCACCACCAGCGCCACGGTCACCACCAGGGGCACCACCTCCATGAACTGGCCGAGCACGCCGGGCATGAGCATGAGCGGCAGGAAGGCGGCGATGGTGGTGAGGGTGGCGGCGCTCACCGGCACCCACATCTCCCGCACCGCGCTGGTCGCGGCCTGCAGGCGCGGCAGGCCCTTTCTCAGATTGGTGTAGATGGCTTCGGCCACCACCACCGAATCGTCCACCAGCATGCCGAGCACGATCACGATCCCCAGCAGCACGGTGACGTTCAGGGTTTCGCCCATGGCGTCCAGCGTCCAGAAGGTGCCGGCGAGGGAGAAGACCAACCCCATGCCGGTGAAGAGCGCGATCTTCCAGCCGAGGAAGAGCGTCGCCACGAACACCACCAGCAGCAACCCGATGAGAGCGTTGTTCTCCATCACGCCGATGGCGCTGCGGGTGGCCACCGTCTGGTCGTAGGCCAGCGCCAGTTGCACGCCCATTTTCTTCAAGAGCGGATTGCGCTCGTGAATGTACTTCTTGATGCGGTCGAGCAGCTCCAGGTTGTTGGCGCGGTCGGTCTTGAAGAGCGAGAGCATCACCGCCGGCTCGCCTTCGTAGGCCACCAGTTGCCGCGCCTTCTCCCTCCCCTGGCGTATGCGCGCGACGCTGCGAAGGGGCACTTCCTGTTGGAGCGCCACCAGCGGCAGCCCTTCGAGATGGCGGGGGTCGTTGCTGGTGCCCTGCAAGCGCACCAGCCACTCCTGGTCGCTGAATCGAATTCGGCCGAGGGCCTGGTCGTGGAAATAGGCGCGCACCGTGTCGGCCAGCGCCTTGGGGGAGATGCCCAGGCCGATGAGTTTCTCCGGTTCGAACTCCACCAGCAGTTCCGGGTCCCGCATTCCCCAGGCATCGATGCGGTCCACCCCGCTCAGCCGTTGGAGATCCTTCTTCGCCTGCTGGGCCGCTTTGCGCAGCTGTTCGTTGTCGTCCAGGCCGTAGACGGTCACCACCGCCGTGGGAAAGGTGTTGGAGCTGGTCAATTCCAGCACCAGCGGCTCGCGGCTGCCTTCGGGAAGCTGGTCTTCGATTCGCTGGATGGCGCGCCGCACCTCCTGAATGCGTTTGTCGAAGGTGCGGGGATCGAGCTCCTCGAAGCGCACCACGATGTTGGAGGCGCCGTAACGGCTGGTGCTGGAGACGAACTTGATGTTGCTGACGCGCGCCAGCTCGGTCTCGATGAGGTCGGTGACCCGTTTCTCCACGTCCTCCGCGGCGGCGCCTGGCCAGCCGGTCCAGATCACCAGCCAGTTGAAGTTCACCGGCGGATCCTGTTCGCGGGGCATCTGGGTGTAGCTCAGCCCGCCGATGACCACCACCAGCAGAAAGGTGAGATTGACCAGAATGGGGTTGTTCAACAGGCGGCGGTACATCAGGGCTTCGTCACTTTCACCGGCTGCCCGTCGCGCACGCTGAAGCGGCCGGCGTCGATCACCAACTGGCTGGGGGGCAGGTCCACGCGGGCGGGCAGCCCCTGGACGGCGCCGGTGAGCGGGTGGAAGCGCGCCACGCCCTTCTCGTAGAGAAAGAGCCCCAGTCGGCCCTCTCTCTGCACCAGGTAGTCGGCGGGCACGTGAGGCGCCGCCTCTTCCCACCGGAGTCGGCCGGCCGCGCCGGGCGGCGCGCTTTCGTTCCGAAACAGGTAGCGCACCTCGTAGCTGCGGATCCGCTTCTTCAGCAGGGGGATGACGGCCCGCAGCCGCAAGGGAAACGCCTTGCCCTCCACCAGGAAGCTCTGGCGGCGCGCCTCTTTCATGGTCTTGAGATCCTGCTGTTGCACCTGGGCGCTCACCTCCAGGTTGTTCAGATCGACCAGCCGCAACAGGGGGGTGCCCGGCGTGGCGTAGTCGCCCTGGCTGGCGCGGCGCTCGGTGACCACGGCGTCGAAGGGCGCCGTCACCGTGCAGCGGGATTCGCGCCAGCGCGCCTCTTCCAGGTCGGCCTCGTGCACGTTCACCTCCGCTGAAAGGCGGTTGAACTCGGAGCTGCGCTGGTTGAACTGGTCCGAAGAGATGTTGTGCGACTTCACCAGCTTCTGGGCGTCCTTGAAGCGCTTGCGGGCGTAGTGGAGGCGCGCCTGCGCGGCGGACAGCGCCGCCTCGGCCCTTTTGCGGGCGATCACGTAGCTGCTGCAATCGATGCGGGCCAGCAGGTCGCCCGCCTTCACCCGGTCGCCGGGGCGCTGGGCGATCTCCACCACTTTTCCGGCGATCTCGGCGCCGATGAGCGTGTCGTTGAGGCTCACCACCGTGGCCGGCGCTTCTCTCACGGGGTGGAAGAGCAGCTTTTTCAGCGGCGCCACGGTCACCGGAACGGGATTGGTCCCCGCGGGGGCGCCGGCGACCGCGAGCCACAGCAGCAGAAGCAGGATGGTTTGGCAGCGTTTCATCTCTGTTGGGGCCGGCGAGGTGCCGGCCGGAAAGCGGGCGTCGCTCTGAAAATCGGCTGAAAGTCGCTCAACTATAACTTCTCATGGCTTGTCGGTCCGCTTCCCACTTCACGTTCCAGCCATCGGCCGCAATCGATGGCCGGGACCTTGGCGGCCCTTGAGCGTCCCAAGGGCCTTTTCCATAGGGAGCCTTGGCGGCATTCCTTGCCGCCCTTCGGCGCGGCACCTTGCCACCAGCGCGCTCGTGGTGGCCGAGGGTGACATGGATCGGTGCCGGGTTAATAATAGCGCCTTCTCGACGAGGGGAGAGCGAACCATGCGGTCTGCCGGAAAATGGGAAAAGAGGGCATTGCTGCTGTCACTGGTGGGGCTGGCGGTGCTGGTTACCGCCTGCTCCTCTCTGGAACAGGCCGGCAGTCAACGGAAACTGCAGACGCAGCTGCGCAGCTACGACCATGCGGTGCGGTGGGGCGACCTGCAAGGGGCGTACGCCTTCGTGAAACCGGGCGGCGAGCCGCTGGCGGTGCCAAATGGCCTGGAGAACATCCGGGTCACCGACTACGAACCTCTCACCACCGTTACGGAAGAGGAGGGAAAGCGGGTTCGCCGGCAGGTGAAGATTCAGTATGTGCGCCGTGACCGGCAGGTGGTTCGCACCTTCGTCGACGAGCAGGTTTGGGAGTACGACGACAAGCTCGGCAACTGGTTCCGCACCAATGCGCCGCCGGAGTTCGAGCGGTGAGGCGCGTCCCCTTCAGCGAGCGGCCCGGCCGGCACGAACGCCACTATCGGCGGCGTCTCCATCCACTTTTCCCCCGCCCGGTCGAGAAGGTGACCGACGACGACCTGCTGGAGGCGCAGCGGCTCGATCACGAAGAGCTGGTGGAGGTCCTCTCCTCCTTGCGCGAGCTGGTGGGGCGGGCGGCGCGGTTGCGGCCCAATGAGGAGAGCCAGGTGGTGCTCGACCTCAAGGCGGAATTGGAGCGTCACTACGAAGAGGCGTGCCGCCTGGCCGACGCCCAAGGCGCCAACAAGGAGGCCATCGCCCATCTCATCGAAGTGATCATGAACACCATCCGCCGAGCGGCGGCGGGCGACCCGCTGGCGGAGCGGGAGCTGGCCCAGGAAGCGGAAGCGCGAAGGCTCCATTTCCAGCTGCTCGAATCGCCCCTGGTGGCGGATCTGCTGCATCCGCGGACATTGGTGCAGCCGGACGAGCTGCCGGTGGTGCTGCTCACCGACCCCCAGGATCAGGTGGAGGCGGCGCTGGAACTGTTCGACGACGATCAGCTGGGGCTGCTGCTGAAAGAGGCGCGCCGCCTGCTGGAAGAGACGGGCGGCGCGGGTTGGGAGCCGGAGCGGGAGCGGCTCGCCTGGCTGGAGGCCCGGCTGGCCGCCCGAAGGGGAGGTTGAGCGGGGTTCACACGCCGAGATCGGGGTTCTCCCTCACCAGCCGGTCATAGCCGCTTTCGCGGTACGCTTCCAGCCCTTTCGGGGTGACGGCCTGGAACCCTTCCGGGACGGTCTCGTCGTCGGGATTGCCCCGGTAGATCTGGTGCAACGAGATCGCCGGCTGCACCACCGAGGGCGTCGGATCGGTGCTCCGGTAGTGGAGGGTGCTGGTCTCGGCGGCCAGGTCTTCGCTCCCGATCTGGCGTTCGTAGGCGAAGTCGCCGGCCACCGCAAGGTTGGCGATCAGGCCGAGTACGGGTAATGTGATCAATGCTTTCATGGTTCTCTCCTCGTGACTTTGTGGTGTGGGTGCCTCTGTGTCAAAAGAGACCCGTCCGCCGCCCCTTTCATTTCCAGCCGACGAAGGTGAACGCCTGCCATGAACTACCGGGACCTGCGTGATTTTCTTTCCCGCCTCGAGGAGCGGGGCGAGCTGAAGCGGATCGGGGTGGAGGTGGATCCCCGTCTCGAGATGACCGAGATCAGCGACCGGGTGCTGCGCGCCGGCGGCCCGGCCCTGCTTTTCGAAAGGCCCAAGGGACACCGCATCCCTGTGCTCACCAATCTGTTCGGCACCACCGGGCGGGTGGCGCTGGGCATGGGCGAGGAGAGCGTCGACGCCCTGCGCGAAGTGGGGAGGCTGCTGGCGGCGCTCAAGGAGCCCGATCCGCCCAAGGGGATGAAGGACGCCTGGGAGAAGCTGCCGCTCTACCGCAAGGTGCTGGACATGGCGCCCAAGGAGCGGCGCGGCGCTCCCTGCCAGGAGGTGGTGCTGGAAGGGGAGGCGGTGGACCTGGGCGCGCTGCCGGTGCAGACCTGCTGGCCGGAAGACGCCGGCCCCCTGGTGACCTGGGGGCTGGTGATCACCCGCGGCCCGGAGAAGCCGCGACAGAACTTGGGCATCTATCGCATGCAGGTGATCGGCCGCAACCGCCTCATCATGCGCTGGCTGGCCCACCGCGGCGGCGCGCTCGATTTCCGCGAGTGGCAGGCCCGCCATCCGGGCGAACCCTTTCCGGTTTCGGTGGCCCTGGGCGCCGATCCGGCCACCATCCTGGCGGCGGTGACGCCGGTGCCCGACACGCTGTCGGAATACGCCTTCGCCGGGCTGTTGCGTGGTTCCCGCACGGAAGTGGCCCGCAGCCTGGGCAGCGATCTCCAGGTGCCTGCCTCGGCGGAGTTCGTGCTGGAGGGGGTGATCCATCCCGGCGAGACGGCCCCCGAGGGGCCCTTCGGCGATCACACCGGCTACTACAACGAGGTGGAGACGTTTCCGGTCTTCACGGTGGAGCGCATCACCCACCGCCGCGATCCCATCTACCACAGCACCTACACCGGCCGCCCGCCCGACGAGCCGGCCATCCTGGGAGTGGCGCTCAACGAAGTCTTCGTGCCCCTGCTGCAGAAGCAGTTTCCCGAGATCACCGACTTCTACCTGCCGCCCGAAGGGTGCTCCTACCGGCTGGCGGTGGTGAGCATGAAGAAACAGTATCCCGGCCACGCCAAGCGGGTGATGTTCGGCGTCTGGTCCTTCCTACGGCAGTTCATGTACACCAAGTTCGTCATCGTCACCGACGACGACGTGAACGTGCGCGACTGGAACGACGTCGTCTGGGCCATCACCACCCGCATGGATCCGGCGCGCGACACCCTGGTGGTGGAGAACACTCCCATCGACTATCTCGATTTCGCCTCGCCGGTGTCGGGACTGGGGTCGAAGATGGGGCTGGACGCCACCTCCAAATGGCCGGGCGAGACGGAGCGCCAGTGGGGGCGGCCCATCATCCGCGACCCGGAGGTGGTGAAGCGGGTGGACGCGCTCTGGAGCCGGCTCGGCCTCGATTGAGGCGGCCGTTCCATCTCGATACGCCGTCGTTCCGGCCGCGGTTCGACCGCGTTTCCCTCCGCGCGGGAAGGGCGAGGGGCGACTTCTTTTCGGTGCCGGGTCAATAATCCGCGCGGCCGGTGATCCGCCGTTCCGCCTCGCGGTACTTTTCGGCCGTCTTGTCGATGATCTCCTGGGGCAGTTCCGGCGCCGGAGGGCGCTTGTCCCAACCGATGGACTCCAGATAGTCGCGCACGAACTGCTTGTCGAAACTGGGTGGGCTGATGCCGGGCCGGTACCGGTCCGCCGGCCAGAAGCGCGAAGAGTCGGGGGTGAGCACTTCGTCGATGAGATGGAGGCGTCCCCCTTCGTCGAGGCCGAACTCGAACTTGGTGTCGGCGATGAGGATGCCCCGCTCCCGCGCGTGGGCCGCCGCGTCCGTATAGATCTCCAGGCTCGCGCGGCGCACCTCTTCCGCCAGTTCCCGCCCCACCAGGGCGGCCACGTGGTCGAAATCGATGTTCTGGTCGTGCTCGCCCAGGTCGGCCTTGGTGGAGGGGGTGAAGATGGGCTCGGGCAGGCGCTCGGCCAGGCGGAGCCCCGGCGGCAGGGGAATGCCGCAGACGGCGCCGCTTTTCTGGTAATCTTTCCAGCCGGAACCGATGAGATAGCCCCGAACGATCGCCTCCACGGGCAGGGGCTGCAACCTGCGCACCACCACGGCGCGATCGCCCAGCCGTCGCCGCTCGGCCGGATCGGGGACCACCGCTTCCACGGGAATGCCGGCGAGCTGGTTGGGCAGGATCGAAGCGGTGCGCTCGAACCAGAAGTTGGAGACGCGCGTCAGGACCTCGCCCTTGCCGGGGATGGGTTGGGGGAAGACCACGTCGAAGGCGGAGAGACGGTCGGTTGCGACGATTAGCAGGTGTTCGTCGTCCACCGCGTAGATGTCCCGGACCTTGCCGCGGCCCAGCAGTTCAAGGCCTGAAAGATCGGACTGGTAGAGGGCGGTCATGAGCAGCGGGTGAAAGAGCGAAAACCGGATTATACCCATGGAGAATCCAACCCACACCGATTACCTCGCCGCCTTCCGCGGCAGCTTCACCTCCGCCCTGCGCTGGCCCCAGCTGGACGCGCTCTGGGAGCGGCTTCGCGCCAAGCCGGAAGGGTGGTATGTCTACGCCGTGGGCGAGGCGCCTCCCGCCGAGCCGGCCAGCGCCGAGGCGTTTCTCGATTTCCTCACCGAGATCGACCGTCTGCTGCGCGCCGAGCACGACGAGGACTACTGCGGCATCGTCTATGCCGACGATCCGCAGGATCCTTCCATGGTGAAGATCTACGATCCCAACAATCTCGGCGTGGTGTGCGGCTACAGCGACAATCCGCCCCTGCCCGGCTGGGTGCTCAGCCGCATCCCGCCGGTGGATCTGGAAGCGGAACGCCCCCCGCCCAACAACCGGCGGCGGTGGTGGCGGAAGCTGTTCGGCTAGCTTCGGCTGGCGCCGGCGCGAATAACCAAGTAAAATACTCTACAATTAGCATGACAACGAACATTTGGAGTGAGACGATGAGTGACGAAACCAAGAAGCAGGCGCTGGCCGACATCACCCGTGCGGTGATGCACGTGCTGGACAACTGGAGGCTCGATACCGACACCATGCGCCAAGTGCTCGGCATGCCGGAGGATGTGCGCGCCCGGGCGTTCGCCAAGTTCCGGGAGGGGAGCGCCACCTTTCCCTCCGACCCGCAGGTGTTGCGCCGTTGTGAGTATGTACTGCGCATCGCCGACGCGCTGCGCACCGCCTACCCGGTGAACCCCAAGATGGGAGGGCGCTGGATTCACCAGCGGCAGAAGCGCTTCGGGGGACGTACCCCCATCTCCATGATTCTCGAGGACGGCGAGACCGGGTTGGCGGTGGTGTTGGGGGAAGTGGACTGCACCTTCGCGTGGGACTGCACCGGCTCCAAGGCCGTCTCCGCCGCTGGAAAGTGATGCGGAGGGTCTTCCCAGAGCTGTTATGCACACGCTTTTCGAAAGTGAATGAAACTCTGGTCGTTGCGCGACAATAATGTGTCTCTTTTTGAAAATACCTCCCAAGTATTTGAAAAAAATAGAGTAATCGAGTTGAGCAATTTTTGTACGATCTGACGAAAATCAAGAATTCATGGGCCTCGAGGCTCTTTTCCCCGGTTTGATCCACAAAGTTTTCCACAGGTTTTGTGGATTGGATCTTCCCCCCTCGGTGTACGCCCTCGAAGGGCGTATAATCGCCGGCTTCTGCAGCGATCCCTCCTCTCTTCATGACCGACAATCTGCGCAACATCGCCATCATCGCCCACGTGGATCACGGCAAGACCACCCTGGTGGACGAGCTCCTGAAGCAGTCGGGCACCCTGGGAGAACGCTTCGGCGAGATCGAACGGGTGATGGACTCCAATGAGCTGGAGAGGGAGCGGGGTATCACCATTCTCTCCAAGAACACCGCCATCCGCTGGGGCGACTACCGCATCAACATCGTGGACACTCCCGGCCACGCCGACTTCGGCGGCGAGGTGGAGCGAGTGCTCTCCATGGTGGATTCGGTGCTGCTGCTGGTGGATGCCGTGGAGGGTCCCATGCCGCAGACCCGCTTCGTCACTCAGAAGGCCTTCCAGCACGGCCTGAACCCCATCGTGGTGGTGAACAAGATCGACCGTGCCGGGGCGCGGCCCGACTGGGTGATCGACCGGGTCTTCGACCTCTTCGACCGGCTGGGGGGCAGCGACGAGCAGCTCGACTTTCCCGTCGTCTACGCCTCGGCCATCGAAGGCTACGCCGGCATGGAGGCGTCGGTGCGCGAGGGCGACATGACGCCGCTGTTCCGGACCATCGTGGAGCGCTGTCCGCCGCCGCCGGTGGATCCCGACGCTCCTTTTCAGATGCAGATCTCCAACCTCGATTACAACAGTTACGTGGGCGCCATCGCCGTGGGCCGCGTCACCCGAGGCACGGTGCGGCCCAACCAACCGGTGGCGGTGCTGGGCCGGGACGGGTCACAATACCGGGCGAAGATCGGCCGCGTCTACGGTTATCTGGGGCTGGAGCGGCACGAGGTGGAGCAGGCCACCGCCGGCGACATCGTGGCCATCACGGGGATCGAGGCGCCCAAGGTCTCCGATACCCTCTGCGATCCCGAGCACCCCCAGGCGTTGCCGCCGCTCACCGTGGACGAACCCACGGTCTCCATGACTTTCCAGGTGAACACTTCCCCCTTCGCCGGGCGGGAAGGGAAGTACCTCACCTCCCGCCAGCTCAAGGAGCGGCTGGAGCGGGAGCTGATCCACAACGTGGCGCTGCGGGTGGAGGAGGGGCCGGATCCCGAGAAGTTCAAGGTTTCTGGAAGGGGCGAGTTGCACCTCTCCATTCTCCTGGAGAACATGCGGCGCGAGGGATACGAGCTGGCCGTCTCCCGCCCCGAGGTGATCTTCCGCGAGATCGACGGCGAGGTGTGCGAGCCCTACGAACTGCTCACCGTGGATGTGGAGGAGGCGCATCAGGGCGCCGTCATGGAGGCGCTGGGGCGGCGCCGTGGAGAGCTCAGGGAGATGCAGCCCGACGGCAACGGCCGGGTGCGGCTGGACTACGTCATCCCCTCCCGCGGGCTCATCGGCTTCCAGACCGAGTTCATGACCACCACCTCGGGCACCGGCCTTCTGTATCACGTCTTCGACCGCTATGGCCCCGCCCGGTCGGGCGGCATCGCGCCACGCCCCAACGGGGTGATGATCTCCAACACCACGGGCAAGGCGCTGGCCTACGCCCTGTTCAATCTGCAGGAACGGGGCAAGCTCTTCGTCGCGCACGGCGAGGAGATCTACGAAGGACAGATCGTCGGTCTCCATGCCCGCGACAACGACCTCACGGTCAACCCCACCAAAGGCAAGCAGCTCACCAACATTCGCGCCGCCGGCAAGGACGATGCCCTGATCCTCACCCCGCCGGTGCGCTTTTCGCTGGAACAGGCGCTGGAGTTCATCGAGGAGGACGAGCTGGTGGAGGTGACGCCCGAGGCGATTCGGTTGCGCAAGAAACATCTGAAGGAGCACGAGCGCAAGCGGGCGAGAAGAGCCGGCTGAGATTGACGGCCTGTAACTTGGCGCATTTGCGCGCGCCTTCCGGCAATTTTCAGCGCTGGCTCACCAGCCCGACGAAGAGCAGCTTTACCACCAGCCACGCCAGCCCCAGCAGCCGCAGGGGGAGCAGCAACAGGCTCTTCCACGCAGGTTCCCCGCGGTTGTCGGCCTCTTTCGTCTTGGGGAGGGCGATGCACATGGTTTCCTTATACCCTTTCCACTTTCTTTCCAGCCATGACAAATCTCAGCCGCTTTACGAAGGGACCGGCCCTTCCGGCGCGCTCGGGCGGTTTTGGGGTATATTCGACGGATGAGACGGCTTCTTCTCTTTGCGCTGGCGCTGCTGTTGGAGGGCTGCGCGGGCCCTCTGCCCCGATCCATCACCCAGCCTCCGCCCGTGGCGGTCTCGGTGCGGCAGGCGCAAAAGGAGGTGATGCGCGATCTCTCCCGGGAGGTGCGTTGGGGCGGCGAGATCATCGAGGTGTGGAACCGCAGCGACCACACCGACGTGCTGGTGCTCGGGCGTGAACTGAAGAGGGGAGGCGAGCCCCGAGAGGAAGGCGAGGTGGACGGCCGCTTCATCGCGCGTTTCGGCGGTTTCATGGACCCGGCGCGATTCCCCAAGGGGCGCATGCTCACGGTGAGCGGCCCGCTGATCGGGGTAGAGACCCACCCGGTGGGGGACTACCCTTACCGCTATCCCGTGGTGCAGGTGACGGCTTGGCATCTGTGGCCCCAATCCGAGCCACGCTCCTATTATCATGATCCCTGGTGGCCCTACTATCCCGGCTGCCTCTGGAGATACCCCTGCTGGTGGTGAGATGCGCCTCGTCGTTCCGCTCTTCTTCTCTTTCTCGTTGGTTCTGGCCGGCTGCCAGAGCACCGGGGGGATCGAACCTTCTGGTCCCACCCCGGCGCAGCTCTCTCGCACCGCCGATCCTTCGGTCAAGGGGCGGCGCTTCACTTGGGGCGGCACTGTCATTCAGGTGAAGAACCTGCGGGACCGCACGCTGGTGGAGATCATGGCCTATCCCCTGAACGGGGAGGGCAGGCCGCGTATCGGGCGGTCCCCGCTGGGCCGGTTTCTCGCCGACCACGAAGGGTTTTTGGAGCCGGCGGAGTACCCCGTGGGAACGCTGGTCACCGTCACCGGCCCCCTGTTGGGCTACACCGATGGCAAGGTGGGCGATGCCGGCTATCGCTTTCCCGCCTTGCGGGCGGACGAGATTCGGGTGTGGCCGGCGCCTGCCGCCGCCGCTGGGCCACGCCCCGCGGTGCACGTGGGCGTGGGCGTGGGGGGCGGCAGTCGCGGCGGCTGGAGCAACATCGGCATCGGCGTGGAGTTCTGAGATGAATGAGATGAAGCTTACGGCTCTCTATCGTTATCCAGTGAAATCGATGCGCGGCGAATCGCTGCAGCGGATGGAGGTGGATGCGCGCGGACCGGCCTTCGACCGCCACTGGATGGTGGTGAACGAGAAGGGGCGTTTTCTCACCCAGCGGGAGCTGCCCCGCATGGCGCTCATCCGCCCGGAGGTGGTGGAGGGGGGGCTGCGCTTGCGGGCTCCGGGCATGCCTGAGCTGGAAGCGCCATCGCCCTCCTTCTCGGAGAGCGTGGAGGTCCAGGTCTGGAAAGACCTCTGCCGGGCTCTGCCGATGGGGGAAGCGGCGGACCGTTGGCTGAGAGAGTTTCTCGGCCTGCCTTGCCGGCTGGTGGAGTTTCCTCGCGAGGAGCACCGTCGGGTGGATCCCCACTACGCCACCGCCGGCGACGAGACCGAGTTTTCCGACGGCTTCCCTTTTCTGCTCATCTCCCAGGGTTCGCTGGACGATCTCAACCGCCGCATGCCGCGTCCCCTTCCCATGGAACGCTTCCGGCCCAATCTGGTGGTGGAGGGTTGCGAGCCCTACGCCGAGGACGAGTGGAAGCGCATCCGCATCGGCGACATCCCCTTCCGGGTGGTCAAACCCTGCTCCCGCTGCGTCATTCCCACCGTCAACCCGGAAACCGGCGAGCGCGAGGGCAACGAGCCGCTGAAGACTCTGATGACCTATCGCAAGGAGGGGGGCAAGGTCTTCTTCGGCCAGAACCTCATCCACGACGCCGAAGGAGTGCTCGAGGTGGGAATGCCGGTGGAGATCCTGTAATCTGAAGGCTGCTTTCGGCGCCGTCGACCGGTCGGGCGGGATCGAGTGCCGGGGGGTTGATCGAGTGGGAGCCCTTCCGAGGACGTCATCCGCCGTAATAGCTTCGATACCACTCCACGAACCGCCCGATCCCCTCTTCCAGAGGAGTGTCGGGCCGGTAGTCGAAATCCCGGATCAGGTCGTCCACATCGGCATAGGTATCGGGCACGTCGCCCGGCTGCAGGGGCAGGTACTCCTTCTTCGCTTTCACGCCCAGCGCTTTTTCCAGAGTCGAGATATAGTCCTCCAGCTCCACCGGTTGGTGGTTGCCGATGTTGTAGACCCGCCAGGGCGCCTGGCTGGAGCCGGGGTCCGGGTCGTCGCCGCTCCACTGCGGATTCGGCGCGGCGGGCTTGTCCAGCACCCGGATCACCCCCTCCACGATGTCGTCGATGTAGGTGAAGTCGCGCTTGTGTCTGCCGTAGTTGAACACCTTGATGGTTTCGCCGGCGAGGATGGCGCGGGCGAACTTCTGCAACGCCATGTCGGGCCGGTCCCAGGGGCCATAGACGGTGAAGAAGCGCAGGCCCGTGGTAGGCAGGCCGTAGAGGTGGCTGTAGGTGTGGGCCATGAGCTCATTGGCCTTCTTGGTGGCGGCATAGAGGCTCACCGGATGGTCCACGTTGTGGTGCACCGAAAAGGGCATGCGGGTGTTGGCGCCATACACCGAGCTGGAGGAGGCGTAGACCAGGTGTTCCACCCCCGTGTGGCGGCAGCCCTCGAGGATGTTGGCGAAGCCCACCAGGTTGCTGTCCACGTAGGAGAGGGGGTTCTCCAGGGAGTAGCGCACGCCGGCCTGGGCCGCCAGGTTCACCACCCGCTGGGGACGGTGTTCGGCGAAGGCCCGAGCCACGCCTTCCCGGTCCGCCAGGTCCAGGCGCAGATGGGCGTAGCACGGATGGTCGGCATGGCGGGCCAGGCGCGCCTCCTTGAGGGCGGGATCGTAGTAGTCGTTGTGGTTGTCGATGCCGATCACTTCGTCGCCTCGCTCCAGGAGGCGCAAAGTGAGGGCCGAACCGATGAAGCCGGCGGAGCCGGTGACCAAGACCTTCATTTTAGAGGCGACCGATGCCGTCGTAGTGGAATCCCATCTCCCGCATCCGTTCCGGGTCGTAGATGTTGCGGCCGTCGAAGAGGACGGGCTGGTTCAGCTTCTCTTTGATGGCTTCGAAGTCGGGGCTGCGGAAAAGATTCCACTCGGTCACCACGGCCAGCGCGTCGGCGCCTTCGGTGGCTGCCTCCGGGGTGTCGCACAGCTCCAGATCGTCACGCTCGCCGTAGATGCGGCGGCACTCGTCCATGGCCACGGGGTCGTGGGCCTTCACCTTCGCGCCCGCCTCCCACAGCGCCTCCATCAGGACCCGGCTGGGAGCCTCGCGCATGTCGTCGGTGTTGGGCTTGAAGGCCAGGCCCCACAAGGCGATGGTCTTGCCGGCCAGTTGGCCGTCGAAATGGTCGTGAATCTTCTCGTAGATGCGCCGCTTCTGGTCGCGGTTCACCGCTTCCACCGCATTGAGGAGGCGGGCGTCGTAGCCTACCTCACGGGCGGTGCGCTCCAGCGCCTGGACGTCCTTGGGGAAGCAGGAGCCGCCGTAGCCGCAGCCGGGGTAGATGAAGGCGTAGCCGATGCGGCTGTCCGAGCCGATGCCGTGACGCACCTTCTCGATGTCGGCGCCCAGCCGCTCGGCCAGATTGGCCAGCTCGTTCATGAAGCTGATCTTGGTGGCCAGCATGGCGTTGGCGGCGTATTTGGTGAGCTCGGCCGAACGGATGTCCATGGCGATGAGCCGATCGCGGTTGCGGTTGAAGGGCGCGTAGAGCGCGCGCAGCAGTTCGGTGGTGCGAGGGTTGTCGGTGCCGATGACGATGCGGTCGGGCTTCATGAAGTCCTCGATGGCCGCTCCCTCCTTGAGAAATTCGGGGTTGGAGACCACGTCGAACTCCACCGATTTGCCACGCTTGGCCAGGGTCTCCTCGATGCGGGAACGAACCTTGTCGGCGGTGCCCACCGGCACCGTGGATTTGTCCACCACGATGCGGTACTCGTCCATGTGCTCGGCGATGGTCTGGGCCACGGCGAGCACGTATTGCAGATCGGCCGATCCGTCCTCGTCGGGCGGCGTGCCCACCGCGATGAACTGGAAGAGGCCGTGCTTCACCGCCTCTTCCGGATCGGTGGTGAAGGCCAGCCGGCCGGCGGCCATATTGCGCTCCACCATCTGGTCCAGATCGGGTTCGTAGATGGGGATGACGCCGCGGCGGAGCTTGTCGATCTTCTCTTGGTCCACGTCCATGCAGAGGACGTCGTTGCCCACTTCGGCCAGGCAGGCGCCGGTGACCAGGCCCACGTAGCCGCTTCCGAATATGGTGACTTTCATGGTGGCTTGTCCCTTCCTGAAAAAATGGGGGGATTATATCCCACTCCGGGGAGTTGGTTTTTCAGAGGCCGACGGCGTGCTGGTTCAACCACTCTTCGAGCATGACCAGCACCCAGATGAAGACGCCGTAATAGGTGGCGTGGCCGCTCTGCTGGGCCTCGATGATCCTGCCAATGAACTTCTCGTTGAGGAAACCCCGTTTCTCGATGCCTTCCAGCCGTTCGTGGGAGAAGGCGGCGAGAGGAGGATGCGCCTGCATCCACAGGCCGAAGGGGAGGCCGAAGCCGTGCTTGTGCTTCTCCAGCGTTTTGCGCGCGAGGAACCCCTTCATGGCGCGGCGGTAGAAGGCGCGCAGTTGCTGGCCGCGCAGCAGCATCCGTTCCGGCACGCCGGCGGCGAATTCCACCATCTCTTCCTGCAGCAGCGGGTAGCGGACATCGATTCCCGCCAGTTCGCACATCCGGTTCACCTTGCGAAGGTCGTTGTCGGCGAGGGTGAACTTGTGGTCCAGAAAGAGCATCCGCTTGACCAGGCCGGCATCGTCGCACTGCTGCCAGCGGGAGCGCAGCAGCCGGATGGGGGCTTCGGCGTCCACTTGCTCGAGGAATCCAGGGTCGAAGATCTCCTGGAGCGCGAAACGGTGGAGGAAGTTGTAGGTCTCCAGCCGTTCCGGCATGGGCACCTTGGCCTGCTCCACATAGCTGTGAAGCTTGCGCAGGGGCGGCAGCCGGCGGGCCAGGGGCTCCACCAGAAGGCTCTTGAGCGGGCCCGGCACTCCGTCGTAGAGCGCGAAGAGCTTCTGTTTCGCGTAGCGGGCGTTGCCAGCGAAGATCTCGTCGCCGCCGTCGCCTGCGAGAAGCAGTTTCTTGCCCGCTTCGCTCGCCATGCGCGCGCAGTAGTAGGCCGGAACGGCGGAGGCGTTGCCGAAAGGCTCGTCGTAGGCGGCGGCGGCCAGGGGGATGGCTTCCAGCACGTCCTGCGGAGTAACGTAGTATTGGTGCAGCCGGGCGCCGAAATGGTCGGCGGTGGCGCGGGCGTACTCCATCTCGTCGAAGCCCTCGGCATCGAAACCGATGGCGAAGGCGTCCACCGGCTGTGACTGGATCTTCTGCAACACGCCGGTCACCGTACTGCTGTCGAGTCCGCCGCTGAGAAAGGTGCCGAGGGGACTCCCCGCCGGCGCGTTGCTGCGCACCACCTGTTCCAGCCTCTCATGGAGCTCTTCCGCCAGCGTCCGCTCGGGGACGTCGCGCTCCGAAAAGGCGAGCTGCCAGTACCGGTGCACCTTCACCCTTCCGTCGGCATACTCCAGGCATTGCCCGGGTTCCAGCTTGCGCACGTTTTCGAAGAGGGTGCCGGGGCTGGGCACCATGTGGAAATAGAGATAGTTGAACAGCCCCTGGAGATCTATGGAGGGTTGGAGCCGGGAGTGTGCGAAGAGGCTCGAGATCTGGCTGCCGAAGAGCAGCGTATCCTCCACGAGGCTCCAGGCCAGCGGCCGGATGCCGAGCCGGTCCACCGCGAGGAGCGCCCTTCGGTGCCCAGGGTCGATGACCGCCAGGGCGAAGTCGCCCGCCAGTCGCTCCAGTACGTCGGCGCCATGACGACGGTACTCTTCGATCAGCGCGCCGGCGTCTCCCTCCTCGGCGGCCAGCCGCTCCAGTTCCCGGTCGGTCCATCGCGGATGGCCCTCGATGGCGGCGCACAGGCCGCCTCGGCAAACGCTAGAGGCCGTTCCCGCCCCTCCCGCAGCCGTTCCTCCTTTTTCCAGTGCGGCTGTTTCCTGCTCCTCCGGCGCCGGTGCGGTGCGCGAGCACATCCCGCGCAGCAGCGCCTCGCCGTTTTCTTCCTGGTCGCCGATCCAGCCGCAGATGAAACCCATGTGTTCTAATCCCGTTGATCTTTGTTCAAGCGAAAAAACCAATTTTACGCCAATCGTCCGCGTTCATGCTTCGGCCGAAGGCGTCCCCGCTGAAGGGCTTATTTCTTCTTTTTCCCGCGCTTCGCCCGGGGGTGCGTTGCGTCGTAGACCCGTGCCAGGTGCTGAAAATCGAGATGAGTGTAGATTTGCGTGGTGCCGATGTCGGCATGCCCCAGCAGCTCCTGCACGGCGCGCAGATCGCCCGAAGACTCCAGCAGGTGGCTGGCGAAGGAGTGGCGCAGCAGGTGGGGATGGAGGTGACGGACCGCCTGGCGATGGCGGGCGTGCTGCTCCAGCCGGTGCTGGACGGTGCGGGCGCTGATGCGTCTGCCCCGTTTGCTGACGAAGAGGGCGGGTTCTTCGGGAGCCGCCAGGCGGTGACGGACCTTCAGCCAGCGGTCCACCGCTTCCAGCGCCTTGGAACCCACCGGCAGCCGGCGGGTCTTGGCGCCCTTGCCGGTGACCTCCAGCATGGCGTCACGGCGATCCAGGTCGTTCAGGTCGATAGAGATCAACTCCGCCAGGCGCAGTCCGCAAGAGTAGGCGAGTTCCATCATCGCCAAGTCTCGGATCTCCAGGGGAGTTCCGCTCTCCACCGACAAGAGCCTCTCCATCTGGTCGACCTCCAGCACCGCCGGAAGTTTTGCGCGGACCTTGGGGGTGCGAACCCCCCGCGCCGGATTTTCCTGGATTTTTCCCTCCAACATCAGATACCGGAAGAAAGTGCGCAGCGCGGAGAGCCGGCGCCGCAGGCTGGTGGCGGAGAGGCCACGCCGGTTTTCGGCGGCGGCGTAGCGGCGAATGTCGGACTGGCGCAGATCCGGCCAGGCCAGTTTTCCCTGCTGCCGGTTCCAGGAAGAGAAGTGGGCAAGGTCCTTTCGGTAGGCGTCGATCGTGCGGGGAGAGAGACGCCGCTGGTGGGCGAGGTGGTCGAGGAAGGCTTCGACGAGCGGGTCGGCCGGCTCGCTTTTCATCCGCCGTCGCGGCGGGCCACCGCCTGCAAAGTGAGGCTCACCAGCTCTCCCAGCCGGATGAGGAAATCCACTCCTTTGCCGGCATGGAAACGGTCGCGGTCGCGGCTGCCGATGGCCAACACTCCGGCGAGCTCGCTGGTGCGTATGGGAATCAGCGCCGCCGAGCCGCTCTCTCCCGCCTGATCGCCGAAGAGCACCTTCAATTTTTCGCCGCTGAGAGGACCGCAGGTGGGCTTGTCGGTGCGCATGAACTTGCGGAAGATGGCCAGGCCCGCCTCGCTCACGCGGGCCTCCTCCAGATCTTCGGTGGAAAAGAGCTTGAGCTCCACCGCGTCGGCGTTGAAGCGCGCTCGCAGTTCGTCCTGAAGGATGGCCAACACCTCTTCCACCGTGGTTGCGCCGATGAGGTCGAGGGTCAGGCGATGAAGCCGCTGGTTGAGTTGTTCGTTCTCGCGGGCCACGGCGATCAGCTCCTGGAGCTGCTTCTGGTAACGTGCCGCTTTGTCCTGAAGCATGCGGATCTTGTGCTCCAGCAGGGAGACCGCTTCGCCGGTGCGATGGGGGACCTCGATGTCCTCCAGCACATCCTCGTGGCGCAGAAAGAAGTCGGGATGGTCGAGAAGATAACGGGCGATCGCCGCTTCTTGTTCGCTGTCGATCTCGTTCATAGTTCAATCTCGCCTTCGAATACCCGAATGGCGGGTCCCGCCATCCAGACGGGTTCCGCCCCACCTTTCCAGCTTATCACAAGATCTCCGCCCCGCAGGTGGACCTTCACCTCTTCATCCAGCAGCCCGCGCAGCCGTCCCGCCACCACGGCCGCGCAGGCACCGGTGCCGCACGCCAAGGTTTCGCCCACGCCGCGCTCCCACACGCGAAGATCGATTTCCCCGGGATTGCGGATGGACATGAAGCCCACGTTGACCTTTTCCGGAAAACGCTCGTGCGTTTCGATGAGCGGCCCCAAGGTGGCGACAGGCGCCACGGAGAGATCGTCCACCATCACCACCGCATGGGGGTTTCCCATGGAGAGGGCGCTGATGGAGACGAGCTGCTTCTCCACTTGCAAGCTGTAGGTGGAACTGGCGTGCGCGGCGCGGAAAGGGATGCGTTCCGGCTCGAGGATGGGGGCGCCCATGTTGACGACCACCTGGTCCCCTTTGAGAAAGAGCCGGATGGCCCCCTTGCGGGTGCCCACGTCGATGATCTCTTTGCGGGTGAGCCCCTTTTCATGCACGAAACGGGCGAAGCAGCGGGCGCCGTTGCCGCACTGTTCCACTTCGCCGCCGTCGGCGTTGAAAATGCGGTAGTAGAAATCGGTGTGCTCGTCGCGGGCCGGTTCCACCAGCAGCACCTGGTCGCAGCCCACGCCGAAACGCCGGTCGGCGAGGAAACGGATCTGCTCCTCGTTCAGTTCCACCTGCTGATGGATGGCGTCGAAGACCACGAAATCGTTGCCGAGTCCTTGCATCTTGGTGAACTTCAGCTTCATGGCAGCAAATGTTCTCCCCGCCACAGATCTTCAATTCGTTCACGCTCCCGGACCAGATAGGCCTGGTCGCCGTCCACCATCACTTCGGCGGCGCGGGGGCGGCTGTTGTAGTTGGAAGCCATGGCGAAGCCGTAGGCGCCGGCGGAGCGGACGGCCAGCAGGTCCCCCTCCTCGAGAGCAAGGCGGCGCTCCTTGCCCAGAAAATCGCCCGTTTCGCAAATGGGACCCACCAGATCCCAGGTCCTCACTTTCCCATCGCGCGCGCGCACCGGCACGATCTCCTGCCAGCTGCCATAGAGAGCGGGGCGCAGCAGGTCGTTCATGGCGGCGTCCACGATGGCGAAATTTCTGGCCTCGGTGAGCTTGAGATACTCCACCCGGGTCAGCAGCACCCCGGCGTTGGCGGCGATGGCGCGGCCCGGCTCCACCAAAATCTCCAGCTGGCGCCCCCGCAACCGGCGGGCCACGGCGTTCGCATACTCGGCGGGCGCGGGCGGCTCTTCGTCGCGGTAGGGCACGCCCAGCCCGCCGCCGAGATCGAGATGGTCGAGGGCGATGCCTTCCTCGCCGAGACGATCCACCAGCGCCAGCACCCGGTCGAGCGCATCGAGAAAGGGAGAGAGTTCCAGCAACTGGGAGCCGATGTGGCAGTCCACCCCCGAGAGGCGCAGGCCAGGCAGCTCCAGGGCGCGGCGGTAGAGGCGCAGCGCCTCCTCCATGGGGACGCCGAACTTGTTCTCTTTCAAGCCGGTGGAGATGTAGGGGTGGGTGCGGGCGTCCACGTCGGGATTGACGCGCAGGGCCACGGGCGCCTCGGCGCCGTGGGCGGAGGCCACCCGGGAGAGCCGCTCGAGCTCCGCTTCCGATTCCACGTTGAAGCAGCGGATGCCCAGTTCCAGGGCGCGCTCCATCTCGTCCACCCGCTTGCCCACCCCCGAGAAGACGATGCGTCCGGGATGACCGCCGGCCTTCACCACCCGCTCCAGCTCCCCCAGCGAGACGATGTCGAAACCGGAGCCGAGGCGGGCGAGCAGATCGAGAACGGCCAGGTTGGAGTTGGCCTTCACCGCGTAGCAGACCAAGTGGGGCCGGTTTCCGAAAGCGTCGTCGAACGCCCGCCAGTGGCGCTCCAGAGTGGCGCGGGAGTAGATGTAGCAGGGCGTGCCCCAGCGGCGGGCGATCTCCTCCAGGGGCACCTCCTCGGCATGGAGGTGGCCTTCACGGTAGCGAAAGTGGTCCATGGGCTACTGTTGATGTTGCTGTTGTTGCGGCGGCGGCATGTAGAGCGGTCCCTTGTGTCCGCAACCGCCCAGAGCCGGCAACAGGGCGAGGAGCAGAAAGGGCAGGGAGAAGCGCAGCATCGACGACTGTCTCGTGACTCTCAAAGGCGCTAGTATAACGCCTTTGAAACTTTACCCGGAGCGTCCGTGGACTATCCATCGCCTCTGGTCGTCGATCCTTCTGGAAGCGTGCGCCATTCGATCGTCTGGCTGCACGGCCTGGGGGCGGACGGTCGCGATTTCCTGCCGGTGGCCGAGGCCCTGCGCCTGCCGCCCGAGCTGGGGGTGCGCTTCCTCTTCCCCCAAGCGCCGCGACGGCCGGTGACGGTGAACGGTGGGCTGGCGATGCCGGCCTGGTACGACATCTATTCCCTGGAAGCGGGCGCGCCGGTGGATCTCGAGGGGATCCGGCGTTCCGTGGCCTACGTGCAATCGCTGGTGCGGCAGGAGCAGGCGCGGGGCGTGGAGCCGGAGCGGGTGGTGCTGGCGGGCTTTTCCCAGGGCGGGCTGGTGGCGCTGGCGGCGGCCCTCCACGGTCGCGAAGCGCTGGCGGGGGTGGCGGCGCTCTCCACCTATCTGCCGCAGGCGGTGGTGCCGGAGATCGCGATCCCGCGCCGCGTCTTTCAGGCCCACGGCCGCCAGGACGAGGTGGTGCCCCTTTCGGCGGGAGTGGCGGCGCGAGACCGCCTGTTGGCCCAGGGGCACCAAGTGGCGTGGCACCAATACGACATGGGCCATACGGTTTGCGCGGAGGAGGTGGTCGATCTGCGGGTCTGGCTCATGGAAGCGCTGAGGTAGGGCGGATGGAAGCCGCTCCGCATCGATATCGGCCTCTCCTCAATCGTACTCTTCGGCCCGGCGGGCGTCGCCCCGGACTTTCTCCGCCGGATAGCGCCGTTCGTTGATGGCGATCTTGCGGTTGGCGGCATCCAGAAGGTCGATCTCCAGCCGCTGGCCGAGCCGGACCAGATAGATGAGGATGTCGGCCAGCTCCAGGGCCACCGCCTCCTTTTTTTCCGGGGAGAGATTTTCGCTCTGCTCCTCGGTCAGCCATTGGAAGTGCTCCAACAGCTCGCCCGCTTCTCCCGCCAGCGCCATGGCCAGGTTCTTTGGAGAGTGGAACTGTTCCCAGTCGCGTTGCCGGGCGAACTGCAGCAGCCGCTGGTCGAGTCGTTCGAGGCTGTCTTTCATGGAAGGCGCGCTCATTTGGAGGAGAAGAGCCGGTTGTTGCTGAGGAACTGCCAGGTTCGGGTGATGTCGAGGATGTCCACCTCCTTGCGGATCTCTTCCGGGAAGGGGGCGAAAGGCGCGGCGAGGCGGACGATGCGGACGGCGGCGTCGTCCAGGATCTTGTGGCCGGAAGAGCGCAATACCTGGATCTCCGCCACGCTCCCGTCGGCCCGCACCGCCACGTGGAGCAGCAAGTCGCCGTAGAGCTTCTTGCGGCGGGCGGCGTCGGGGTAGTTGAGATTGCCCACCCGTTCCACTTTTTTGCGCCAGGCTTCCAGATAGGCGGCATAGCGGTACTCCTGGGTGCTGGCGTTGATCGCCTTGCGCCGCGGCCTTTGAGAGGCGTAGCGGCTGTTGCGGTCGAGCTCCGCGGTGAGGCGGGCGATCTCCTGACGCGTGCTCGAAAGCAACTGAGCGACGTCCGGACGGGGGCGGGCCTTCACCGGCGTCCGCCGGGCGGGGGGGGTGCGACGAGGTGCGGGGCGGGAGCGGGCGACCACCTTGGGCGCGCGGCGTTGCTGGGGCGCCGGGGTCCCGCTGCGGATTCGCTCCACGGCGGCCTTTCGGGCGCGATGGAGCGCGGGGCGGCTGGGCGCGGCAGGGGGGCGGCTCTTCCCCTTCTGCGCCGCCGCGCCCTCGTGGCTGGCATTGGCGAGGAAATCGGCTTTCTTTGGTTTTTTCGTCGGCTTCGCGGGAGGCATCAAGACCACGTCCAGGCGCTTCTGCACCTGCGGTTTCGGAGGGGGTGGAAAGCGGAAGCCGACGCCCAGAAGCACCACTCCGTGCACCAGGGCGGCGATCGCCAGCATGGTGGCCAGGCGGCCGTTCTCCTCGGGATGACGGGAAAGAGCGCTCATGGGCGGGGGCGGTTCTTTTCCTTCGGCGGCATCAGGGGCGGACTCAACTTCACCCTTTGTCGTTTCGGCTCGAACAGTTGGACCCGCCTGGCCATGGCGGGGTTCATGTGGATGACCCCGTCGCTGTCCACCAGCAGCACATAGCGGATACCCATCTTCCTGGCGATGCGGTGCCACCCTTTGGGGCCGGCCACGAAGAGCGCGGTGGCGGCGGCGTCCGCCACCGTGGCGTTGTCGTGGATCACGGTGACCGAGCGGGTGCCGCGGGCCGGATAGCCGGTGCGGGGGTCGATGATGTGGTGATACCTCTTCCCTTCCCACACGCAATACCGTTCGTAGTCGCCCGAGGTGAAGACGCTCTCGTCGCCGGCGATGTCGACGAACCCGAGGGTTCCGGAACCGGAAGGGCTGCGGATGGCGATGCGCCAGGGGTGACCTCCACGGGAGCCGATGGCGCGAAGGTCGCCGCCGCTGTTGACGATGGCGTTTTCGATGCCCAGCTCTTTCAAGTGATCGATGGCCAGGTCGATGCCGTAACCCTTGCCGATGGCCCCGAAATCCAACTGCACCGCTGGATTCTTGGAGCGGAGGAAGATGCCGTCCACCTTGATGTCGGCCATGGTGGGGTGGGCTTCGACCAATTTTGCGATCTCCTCCGGATCCGGCAGACCTTTGCACTGCAACGGATCCTGGTGGAACCCCCAGAGCGCGATCAGCTTGCCGATGGCGGGGTCGAACAGTTCGTCGCTGCGCGCGGCCAGCGTCTTGGACCGTTTGACCAGCTCCAGCACCGATGGCGGCGCCGCGAAGCGGACTCCTTCCGCCAGCAGTTGGTTGGTGCGTCCCAAGGGGCCGGGATTCCAGGCGTGCCATGCCTTGTGCATGGCGGCGAAATCTTTTTCGAGAGCGTCCACCGCGGCTTCCGCCCGCGGGCGGGAGACGCCCACGATGCTCACGTCGTTGAGGGTGCCGAAGGCGAGGAAACGGCTGTTGTAGACCGGTTCGGTCCGGTTGCAGCCGCCGAGCGGCAGGAGTGCCAGAAACAGGAAAAAGAGAAAGAATCTGTTCATCCGGAGAGCTTCTGTTCGATGCGGTCCATCAACATGCCGCTGATGTTGAGGCGGTAGAGACGGTCCAGTTCGCGAATGCAAGTGGGGCTGGTGACGTTGATCTCGGTCAGGTAGTCGCCGATCACGTCGAGCCCGGCGAAGAGTATACCCGCCTCGCGCAGGCGGGGGGCCACCTGCTTCACGATCCATCGGTCTCTTTCGGACAGCGGAACCCCCTTGGCGGTTCCGCCCGCGGCCAGATTGCCCCGGGTCTCGCCGGGCCGGGGGATCCGCGCCAGCGCCCATGGCACCGCTTCGCCGTCCACCAGCAGGATGCGCTTGTCTCCTTCCTCGATCTCGGGGAGAAAACGCTGCGCCATCACATATTTGCTCTGGCGCGCGGTCATGGTTTCGAGGATCACGCCGGTGTTGGGATCTCCGCTGCGCAGCCGGAAGATGGACTCGCCTCCCATGCCGCCGAGCGGCTTGAGCACGATGTCGCCATGGCGTTCGAGAAAGCGCAGAAGATCGGCGAAGCGGCGGGTCACCACCGTCGGCGGCGTGCACTGCGGAAACCAGGCGGCGTAGAGCTTTTCGTTGGCGTCCCGCAGGGCGCGCGGATGGTTCACCACCAGGGTGCCCCGGGCCGCCGCCTGCTCCAGCAGGTAGGTGGCGTAGATGTACTCCATGTCGAAGGGCGGGTCCTTGCGCATGAGGACGACGTCCAGCTCGGCCAGGGGGCGGGTGACCTCGTCGCCTAGGGCGAACCAGTCGGCGGGGTCGTCCCGCACCTCCAGAGGCCGCATGTGGCCCATCGGTTCCTGATGGAGAAGGAAAAGTCCGTCCATCTCCATGTAGTGGATCCGCCATCCGCGTCGCTGCGCCTCCAGCAGCATGGCTAGGCTGCTGTCCTTCCGGACTTTGATGGATTCTATGGGATCCATCACAATTCCCAGGCTTGGTGTCATGGTATGTTTGCCTTCAGTTTTTGGTTTTTCGTCAGTGTTTTGTGGATCAAAGCACAAGAATTTTCTGCTGCTCTTGCGTGGCTGCAACCACCTTGCTATGTTGCCTCACGAAAGGCAAATAATGACAAAAAAGGGGGTTGTAGGGGGGCAATGGAATCTTGGGACCATGTATCGAAGAGGCGTGCCGGACGGTGCGATTCCGTAGCCGGTGCGTTGGAGGTTTGCGAAAAACTTTCAATTTTCATGGAGCAACGGCAGCGAGCCAATCAGTGGTATGGGGTGACGATGTGAGTGAAGAGCAGACAGAGCCCGCCCTGGAGGGGCTCAAGATCATGGTGATCGACGACAGCAAGACCATCCGGCGCACTGCCGAAAATCTGCTGCGAAAGGCGGGATGCGAGGTGATTACCGCCACAGATGGCTTCGAGGCACTTTCCTTGGTGGCAGACCATCGTCCGGATCTCATCTTCGTGGATATCATGATGCCCCGCTTGGACGGCTATCAGACCTGTGCGCTGATCAAGAGCAACCAAACTTACAGTGACACACCGGTGGTGATGCTTTCTAGCAAGGATGGTCTTTTCGATCGCGCCAAAGGAAGGCTGGCCGGCTCGGACCAGTATCTGACCAAGCCCTTCACCCGCGAAGAGTTGTTGGGCGCCATCCGCCGCCATATCGACCAAGCTGCATGAGACTCTGCCAGGCGGGCGGGAGGGCTCCTTCTCCGCTGCGCCTGAAGTGTCAAAGTGGAGACGAAGAATACATTCACAATTTGAGTGACGAATAACATGGCAAAGGTATTGATCGTTGACGATTCTCCCACCGAGGTCCACATCTTCAGCTCTGCGCTCAGTGATGCCGGCCACGATGTGCTTGTGGCCAGCGACGGTGAGGAGGGGGTGAGAAAGGCCAACGAACAGCAGCCCGACGTCATTCTCATGGATGTGGTGATGCCAGGGCTCAACGGTTTTCAGGCTACACGCAAGATTCACCGTAACTCCTCCACTCGGCACATCCCCATCATCATCGTCACCACCAAGGATCAGGATACGGACCGGGAATGGGGTATGCGCCAAGGTGCCAAGGACTATTTGGTGAAACCAGTGGACATGAAAGAGTTGCTGCAGAAGGTATCGCAGCTGGTGTCTTGAGACGATGACCAATTCCTCGCACTCCCTCGTATCTGAAGTGCTGGAAAAGCTGGCCGAGTACGCCTCGCGCAGCGAGCAGCAAGAGGAGAAAGTGCCCGCTGCTCTGGTTCGGGATGAAGACTGGCAGGGGTTAGCTTTCGTCGTCGATGGAGTGAAGCTCGTGGTAGCCATGGAAGAGGTGCGTGAGATTCTGCCCTACCCGGAGTCGGTGACCCGGGTGCCGGGCACCAAACGCTGGATGCTGGGGCTCGCCAACGTGCGTGGGGAGCTGTTGCCCATCATGGATCTGCAGCAGTTTCTCGGTGCTCCGCCGGTGGTGATCAACGATCGCTGTCGAGTGATGGTGATTCGGAACCGGGGCACCTCCACCGGCTTGCTCGTCCCTTCGGTGATCGGCATGCGTCATCTGCCATTGAACCAGAGGGTTGTCGATGCTGAGTTCGAAGGGATGGTGGGGCGCTACGTATACGATATTTTCAGCCTGGAGGATGGGGTATGGCCGGTGTTCAGTATGGCGGCGCTGGCCATCGACCACCGTTTCCTCTCGGCAGCGGCATGACAAAAGAAAGGGCTTGGATGCCGGCTCCAGAGTCGCGGGACCAACATGCATGAAACCTGAATCGGTGGGCAGCGCCCACCCTCATTTCGAGGTGAGAAAATGGCTGTAAGAGCGCACAAGGGTCAAGAACGGTCGGCACTCATTCCATTGCTGTCCGTCTTGTTGGTTCTCTCCATGGTATCCGGCATCCTCGCCTTTGTGGCCTGGTCCCGGCACAGTGCTCACATCGAGAAAGATCTCCTCTATGCAGCGGATCAGCGCGTTCTGGCCCACCGGATCGCCAAGTATGCGGTGGAGGCTGCAGGCGGGAAGGAGGCTTCCTTTGCTAGGTTGCGGGATTCCCGGGACCGTTTCTCGGAACTGCTGAAGATCCTCGAAAACGGTTCGCCGAGCGAAGGTCTCCCTCCCTCTCCGAAAGATGTACAGCCTCTTCTCCGCCAAGTGGAGAACAGCTGGAAGGAGCTTCGGTCGCACGTGGATGCCATCCTCAACAACCAGGATGCCATCCTCTCAGTGCACGAGATCACCGCCACCATCAAAGACACGCTTCCCGATTTGCTGGAGCTCTCCACCGATATCACCAATGAGCTGGTGGAGCAGAAGGCCGATCCTGCGCAGGTCTATTATGCAACCCGGCAGCTCTTTCTGGCCCAGCGCATCGACTCCTCGCTCGGCGATGTGCTGGCGGGTGGCTCGGCCACCGCATTGGCGGTGGATCAACTTACCCAGGACGTGGATGAGCTGAAAACGGTGGTAGATGCGCTGCTCAATGGCAGCGGAGCGCTCGGCGTCAAGCCGCTCAAAGAGAAGGACCTCAAAGAGGATCTGCTTGAGATCACGGCCATTCTGGGGGATATCGACGACTCACTCGGCAGCGTGTTGAACATGATCCCTAAAGTGCTTCCGGCTCTGGAGGCAGTGGGAGAAGTGGGACTGGAGGAGAAGGCTCAGCAGGCGGTGGAAGCGGGCAAGGTGCTGCCCGACATGGATGTTCCCACAGCGTTGGCTTCGGCTTCGGACAAAGTGGCCGATTCGATCAAAACTTTAATCGCTGGCTACCGGCAGGAGGCGGGACGCTTCAAGGTCGGTCCTCTGGCGGTGGGGCCCGTATTGATCACCGGACTTGGCGCCCTCACCGTTGCTCTGCTGGTGCTGTTGGGTATCGCACTGGTGCGCCGCGCGCGCCGGCAGGAACAGGCCATCTCGGAACAGTATCAGCGCAATCAGGAAGCCATTCGCCGCTTGTTGGACGAGATGGGAGACCTGGCCGATGGCGACCTCTCAGTGGAGGCGACGGTGACCGAGGATATCACCGGCGCCATTGCCGACTCCATCAATTACGCCATCGAAGCGATGCGCGAGGTGGTGCAGTCCATCAACGACACGGCCGAGGAGGTGTCGCAGTCTTCACAGGAGACCCAGGCCACCATCATGCACTTGGCGGAGGCGGCCGAACACCAGCGAGATGAGATCACCGGTGCCAGCACCACCATCGACAAGATGACCAATGCGCTGGTGGAGATGGAAGGTACCGCCATGCGGTCGGCCGAAGTGGCGCAGCGCTCGGTGGAGCTGGCCGGCAAGGGGGGCGAGGCGGTGCGGCGCACCATCCATGGAATGGATAACATCCGCGAACAGATCCAGGAGACCTCCAAGCGCATCAAGCGGCTGGGGGAAAGCTCTCAGGAGATCGGCAACATCGTGGAGCTCATCGAAGACATTGCCGACCAGACCAACATCCTGGCCCTGAATGCCGCCATGCAGGCGGCCATGGCCGGGGAAGCGGGGCGGGGTTTTGCAGTGGTGGCGGACGAGGTGCAGCGCTTGGCCGAACGTTCCGCCAACGCCACCAAGCAGATCGAGGCATTGGTGCAGACCATCCAGGCGGACACCAAAGAGGCGGTCAGTTCCATGGAGTCCAGCACCACCGAGGTGGTCAGCGGCGCGGGGCTTGCCGAAGACGCTGGCGCCGCTCTGCAGGAAATCGAAAAGGTGTCGCAGGAGATTGCCGAGATCATCACCCGGCTGGCTGCTTCGGCTCAGTCTGAATCGGCCGAGGCCCGGCAGCTCAACGATACCATGGGCGTCATCAGGGAGATCACCCAACAGACCACCGACAGCAGCAGCAACGCGGCCGAGGCTATCGGGGAGCTGGCCCGCAAAATCGACCAATTGCGCCAGTCCGTGGCTGGTTTCGTGCTGCCTGAGAACTGAGCCGGCAGGAGCCCGCGGTCGAGGGAATTAGATGAACGAAGTCGAGAAACCCGATTATGCCACCTTGCGCTGGGTCAAGGAGGGATTGGACGAGACCATCCAGTTGGCGCGGCGTGCTCTGGAATCCTATGAAGAGGCCGGATTTCAGGGAAACGCCTTGGGTACATTCTTAGAGCGGATCCATCAATTGCTTGGCACCCTGCGCATGGTCCAGGTCTATGGTGGCGCCATGCTGGTGGAAGAGATGGAGGCGGTGGGCCAATTGATGCAGCAGGGCGCTTTGGCCGGAGATGAGCGCCTTGCGGAGTCGCTCATGCTTGGACTGGTGCAGCTGCCGGGCTATCTGGAACGGCTGGAGAGGGGAGAACCGGATATTCCCCTGGCATTGTTGCCAGTGCTCAACGACTTGCGCGCCGCCCGCGGTGTGGCGCCGGCATCGGAAGTGGTGCTCTACGCGCCCAACCTCAACCGCGTAGTGGAGCGGGAGCCAGTGATTCCAGGATCCGGGAATGCCGAGATTCCGGCTCTCGTCAAACAACAACGGGTTCGTTACCACCATGGGTTGTTGGGTTGGTACCGAAACGAACAGGAAGAGGAGGGACTCGGCTTGGTGTTGGACGTCATCCGGCGGATCAACGCCGTGGCGGGAACCCGTCGGCTGCGCCGTCTCATGGATTCCGCCGAAGCCCTGGTGATCATCCTATCCGATGGCGAATTTGCCGCCGACGCCGAGGTTAAACAGCTCTTCAGCCGCCTCGACCGCGTGCTTCGCGAATTGATCGAGAAGGGCGAAGAGAACGCCATGGAGCAGTTCCCCATGGAGCTGCTCAAGAGCATCCTCTATTTCGTCTCCCGCTCCCATTCCACGGATCTTGTGGTGCAATCGGTGAAACGTACCGCCGATCTGGCGAACAGCTTCCCCGAAGGAATGGGTGAACCTTCTACGGTCCAGGTGGCCGCGGCCGATGAAAGTGTGCTGTCGGCGGTGACATCGGAGTTAGTGGGAGATCTCCGTTTTATCCAAGAAGGCATGGATCTCTTTATTCGGGGTGATTGGGAAGAGCTCGAACGTTTGCAGGGGTTGGCCGATAGGCTGCACAAGGTGGCGGATACGCTGGGGGTGCTCGGCAAGGGCGCGCTGCGCGAACGATTACTCCGGGTTGTGGAGACGATCCAGGAAATCGAATCGGGTCGGCTGGAACCCGAGGAAGAACAGCTCATGGAGGTCGCTACCCGCTTGGTGGAAGCCGAAGCGATTCTTGTCGGCGAGGGTGCAGAAGCGGTGGCCGGAGATGTGGGAACCGATGCGGCTGGCGCCGAGCGCGAAGCCAGAGCCCGGGCGGTGATCCAGGAGGCTTCCCTGGAGTTCTCTCGAATCAAGGAAGGGTTGGAGCGTTATATACATGATGCTTCGGAAAGGGAGCGCCTGCAGGACGTTGCCGCCGATGTGCACAAGTTGTCGGGCGTTTTCAATCTCATCGGGCTGGATGCCGTGGCGACCCTGCTCAAGGAGGCGGAACCGGAACTACGCCGGCTGGCCGAACAGGAGGTGGAGCTCATTCCCCAGCAGCAGGGCGCTCTGGTGGATCTTTTCGCGGCCCTGGATTATTACCTGGAGGCGAGGCTGGAAGGGCGCAGTGGCCTGGATGCCATCCTCGATGAGGCGGATGCCTCTCTGCGGCGCCTCATCAGTCTGGACGAGGCGATCCAGAGCGAAATCCACCCCGAGTTTCTGGAAACGTCTCCCGAACCGCCCGCGAACGGCGCCGAGATCGTTCCTATTCACAGCGAGGCCGTCGAAGCCGCGGAAACATTGGTGGAAGCGGCGAAGCCGAAGGAGGAAACGCCTTCCCCGGAGATCGTGGAAGAGGGTGGCTCTTCCACTCCGAAGGAGGTCGTTTCTCCTCCCGAGGAGGGCGCTCCCGCCATGGTGGAAATGGACGAGATCGATCCAGAGATCTTCGAAATCTTCATGGAAGAGGCAGGTGAGGAACTCGAAGTCATCAACGAAGAGTATCCCAAGTGGCGCGTCGATCTTTCCGATGAAAAGGCGCTGCAAACCTTCCGCCGTTCTTTCCACACCCTCAAGGGAAGCGGGCGCATGGTGGGCGCCAAGGTGATCGGCGAGTTCGCGTGGGCCGTGGAGAATCTTCTCAATCGGGTCATGGACGGTACGGTTCCGGCGGACGCGGATGTGCTCGCCTATCTCGACGAAGCCGTTGCTGCCGTGCCCCTGCTGGTGGAAGCGCAGAAGACGGGCACACCGGCGAGGGTGGATGTGGCGGCGCTGGAAGCCCGCGGTTTCGAGTTGGCAGAACCCAGGGAGCCCCAAGAGGGAGAACAGCCCATGGAGGCGGAGCCGGAAACGGTGGAGGCGAATAGGAGGGAAACAGAGGAGATGTTCATCGGCGAAGCGCCCGAGCTGCCGCCGGCCGCCATCGTCTTGGATGAGGATCTGCACGCGGTCTTCCGTTCCGAAGCGGAGGGTCACCTGGAAGTGGTGGAACAATTTATCGCACGGTGCCATGAAGGATGTCGCATCTCCCCCGAGGTGGTCCGCGCATTGCACACGTTGCGGGGAAGTTCTCACCTGGCCGAAGTGGAGCCCATGGCGGTGCTGGCAGGGGAGATGGAGATCTATTGCAACCATCTGCACCAGCTCGACCACGCCTGCGGCAAGGAGGAAATAGGACTGCTGCGGGAGTTTCAAAACGTCATGAAGAATATGCTCGGCGCCATCAATCGTGCCGGCAGCGAGCTTCCCGATTGGGGGAAATTGGTGAAGGCCGTTCGCACCGCCGACCAAGCACTGCCCGAAGTGCTTTCGGATCTCGAGCCGGTGAGCGAAAGCGAGCTTCTACAGGATCCGGTGGCCGATGGCGAGGTTGTCGCGGCCTTCATGGAAGAGGCTGCGGAGATCCTGGAGCGGTTGGATGGAAAATTGGGGCAATGGGCCGAGGGTGCCGATGATGAGGGGCTTTTGGAAGAGATCCGGCGCGACCTCCATACTCTGAAGGGAGGGGCGCGCATGGCCGGGCTGATGCCGTTGGGGGATCTGGCGCAACCATTGGAGGCTTTTTTCGAAGCGCTCGCCCAGAGCGCTGGCTCGGTGGATTCTGATACCCAGTCGCAGGTTCGCAAGTTGGTGGAGGTTATCGAAGACGGCCTCGATGCGCTCCACCTTAATGGAAAGCTGCCCGACCTCTCCCACAGCGTGGCCGAGGCCGAAAAGCTGGCTTCCGGTATGGAAGCGCTGCTCTGCACGAAAGAAGCTGGCGTCGAAGAGAAGGAGGAGCTGCCCCCTCAGGAGCCCGAGTCCATCCTGCTCACGGAGAATTGGGGAGGAGAGACTTCCGACCATCCCGAATCCTCCTTTTTGCGGAAACCACCGCCCGCCAGGCCGGAGGTGGATCCGGAACTGCTCGAACTGTTCCTGGAGGAAGCTGGAGAGATCTCCGAGCGGCTCGAAGAGCAGCTGACCGAGTGGGAACGTGAGATCACTTCGCAAGAAGCCATCGACGGCCTCATGCGCAACCTACACACCCTCAAGGGAAGCTCCCGCTTTGCGGGCCTCTTTTCCATGGGTGACCTCGCTCATGCACTCGAGTCCCTTTTTGAGAAGCTGGCGGGAGGGGAACTCGAGCCCAATGGGGAGTTGGTACCGTTGGTGCGCCAGGGCATCGATCGGTTCGAGCAGGGCATCGAGCTTCTGCAACGCGGACAAGGACTGACCGATCTCGGGGAGATCACCTCGGCCATCGAGTCGGCAGCGGCCGGAGGGGAGTGGGTGCTGCCTTCTGGTGCCGTGGATTCTGAGTACACACTGATCTCCGAGTCCTTTTCCACGACCATGGTCTCGGAGATGGGAGAGGAAGCCACCAGCTTCCAGCAGGAGTCCGATTCCTCCCTGCTGTTCAGCTCTCAGGTGCTGACCGATTCCGAGTTGTTGGGTGAACCGGAGCCCGCTGGCGACGATCATGTGATCCCTTTTCCGAAGGAGGGAACCATTGGCCACAACGAGCGTCGCCGGCCACCGCCTCTGCAAGCTGAAGAGGAGCGGGCCGACAAGGAGGAGCGGGTTCGGGTACTGGCCGAACTGCTCGATCAACTGGTGAACAATGCCGGTGAAGTAAGTATCTACCGGGCGCGCCTGGAACGGCAGAATCTTCAGGTGCAGCACAACATCGAAGAGCTCAATGCCACCATCGCGCGGCTGCGTTCCCAACTGCGGGCTTTGGAACTGGAAACCGAGGCGCAGATCCGTTCACGCCACGAGAGGGAGCGGGAGGAAGAGCGCTATCAGGATTTCGATCCTCTGGAGATGGATCGCTACTCTACATTGCAGCAGCTTTCCCGGGCCCTTTCCGAGACCATCAGCGACCTCTCCAACATCGGCGAATCGTTGAGCGAACAGATGAGGGACGCCGACACTCTGCTCCTGCAACAGGAGCGGGTCACCAACGATCTGCAGGACGGATTGCTGCGCAGCCGCATGGTGCCTTTCAAGCGCCAAGCCTCCCGCCTGCAGCGGGTGGTCAGACAGACGGCGCAGACCCTAGGAAAGAAAGCCGAACTTGACGTCATCGGTGCCGAAGGGGAGATCGATCGTACCATCCTCAACCGCATCACGGGGCCGTTGGAGCACCTGCTCCGCAATGCGGTGGCGCACGGTATCGAGGCCCCCGATCAGCGCCGGGAGTCGGGTAAGCCGGAGACCGGCAAGGTTTCGCTGGTGCTGGCGCGCGAAGGAAGCGAGGTGGTGCTCACCGTCTCCGACGACGGTGCCGGGCTGGATGCGGGCGCCATCCGCCGCAAGGCGGTACAGAACGGCTTGCTCGATGAACAGGCCGAGGTGGACGAAGACGCGCTCTATCAATTCATTCTGCAGCCGGGGTTCTCCACTGCGGCCGAGGTGAACCAAGTAGCTGGCCGGGGAGTGGGGATGGATGCCGTGGTGGCAGAGATCAAGCAGCTCGGCGGTTCGCTGGAGATCATGTCCCAGCAGGGACGGGGCAGCAGTTTCGTCATCCGTCTCCCCTTCACCCTGGCCATCTCCGAGGCGCTGTTGGTGGAGGTGGCGGAAGACGTCTACGCCATTCCTCATGGTGCCACCGAAGTCATCATTCGTGTCTCCCGCGAGGATCTTCTGGCCTGCTACCGAGGGCGCTCTCCCGGCATCGAATACGGGGGCCATCTCTTTCCAGTGCGTTATTTGGGGTCCCTGCTCGGAGTTGCGGATCCCGCTATTCCAGACAATGCCAAGTGGCTGCCGCTGCTGCTGGTGCGTACGGGAGAGCAGCGGATGGCCGTTCAGTTGGACCGCCTCATCGGCAACCAGCAGGTGGTGGTCAAGTCCATCGGCACCCAGCTTGCAGGAGTGCGCTGGTTCACCGGCGCCACCATCCTGGCGGACGGCAAGATCGCGCTTCTTCTGGACATGAACGCAGTGGTCCGTTCCGCGGCCATGGCGCAGCTCGCCACGGCGCCTGCGGCGCCGGAGGAGGAGAGGGGCATCACGGTGATGGTGGTGGACGACTCCATCACCGTGCGCAAGGTCACCAGCCGATTGCTGGAGCGCCACAACATGCAGGTCCTCACGGCGAGAGATGGCGTGGACGCCATCACCGTCCTCCAGGACCACAAGCCCGATGTGATGCTGCTCGACATCGAGATGCCGCGCATGGACGGTTACGAACTGGCGCGCCACATCCGCAACACGCCCGAGCTGGAGAACATTCCCATCATCATGATCACTTCGCGCACCGGCGACAAGCACCGCAAACGGGCGCTGGAGCTTGGAGTGGACCGCTACCTCGGAAAGCCCTACCAGGAGAACGATCTTCTGGAGAACATCTACGAGCTGTTGGGGGAGCGGGCCTATGGCTGATTCGAACGACGCCGTGACTGAAGAGCAATGCCTCCTGATTCCGCAACGGCAGACCCCTCTGCTGCTTCCGTCCGCGTCGGTAATCGAGATCATCGGTTATCGGGAATTGAAGGAAGGAGGGGAAGCCGCGCCTGCGTGGCTGCTGGGGCGGTTCGAGTGGCGCCATCTGCAGCTGCCGCTGATCTCCATGGAACGCTTGCTCGGAGTAGAGCGGCAAAGGCGCCGGGGACGCAAACGGATCATCGTCATCCATGTTTTCGACGAGCGCCTGAAATACCCCTTCGTGGGCGTCGATGCCACCGGCATGCCCCGTCTGGTGAATATCGACGAGGCGGCGCTGAAGGTGGAGGCTTCCGAAGGGTGGCCGTTGGAGTGGCCGGTGCTCTACAAGGTGAGCGTCCAGGGCAACGAGGCGCTGGTACCGGATCTCGATCGCCTGGGCGATCTGATCGTTTCGCTGGAGCCGGCGGCGGCCTGAGGTGTTTTCTCTCCCTCAGCGGAAGTCTCCCCAAAGCGCCTGCGCCGCGGCCAGCGCCGCCAGCGGCGCCGTTTCGGCGCGCAATATTCTCGGCCCCAAGCGGACGCCCCTGCAGCCAGCGGCGTAGGCGAGCCGGCGCTCTTTATCGCTCAATCCCCCTTCGGGTCCGATCAAAAGGCCGAGCCTTCCCGTGGGCGGTGGCTGGTCCGGCAGGGAAGAGCGCGCCCCCGGATCCAGAAGCAGCACCGGCGGCTCCGCTCTTTCGAGCCAGGGCGCCAGCCGCGAGGGTGGATGCAAGGGCGGCAGATAGCGTCGTCCCGACTGCTCGCAGGCGCTGATCACCACGCCCTTCCAGTGGGCTATCCGCCGCTCCAGCCGTTTTCCTTCCATTCTCACCAGGGTGCGCTCGGTGAAGAGTGGCTGCAGGCTGGCCACCCCAAGCTCCACCGCTTTCTGCAGGGCGAAGTCCATGCGTTCGCCGCGCGGGATTCCCAGCGCCAGGTGGAGTGCCAGGCGGGGGGGAGGCTCGGGTTCGCCCGCCTCAAGAATCTCGGCCTCGGCTCTCTCCTTATGGAGGCGGACCAGGCGGGCGCGATAGTCACGACCGTCCCGTCCGTTGAACAGCAGAAGCGGGGCGCCCTCACGCAAGCGTAGAACCTTGATCAGGTGCCGAGCCGTGCGTTCGGGAAGCGCCACCCGTTCCCCCGCGTTCAAGGAAAGATCGACATGGCTACGAGGCAGGCGCACCCTATCGATTCAGCCCTTCGCAGATGGCCAGGGTGGCCCTCGACTGGTTCATGGTGTAGAAGTGGAGCCCCGGCGCCCCGCCTTCGAGCAGTTTTCGGCACAGCTCGGCGACCACCTCCACGCCGAATTGGAAAAGCCCCTCGGCGTCGTCGCCGAACGCTTCCAGCCGCTTTCGCAGCCAGCGCGGAATCTCCGCCCCGCAGGCGTCGGAGAAGCGGGCCAGATTGGCGTAGTTGGTGATGGGCATGATGCCCGGGACGATGGGAATCGTAATGTTCCGCTTGGCGCAGTCGTCGAGAAAGCGCCAGTAGGCGTCGGCGTTGTAGAAGTACTGGGTGATGGCGCCTGAAGCGCCTGCTTCCACCTTGCGTTTGAAGTTGTCCAGGTCCTGCCAGGCGGTGGGGGCCTGGGGGTGGAATTCGGGGTAGGCGGCCACCTCGATGCGGAACTGGCCGGGAAATTCCGCCTGGATGAAGGCCACCAGTTCGTTGGCGTAGTTGAAGTCGCCGGGTTCGCCGGCTCCGGCGCCGGAAGGAAGGTCGCCCCGCAAGGCCACCAGACGTTCGATCCCTTCGCTGCGATAGCGCTGGAGGATGTCGCGGATCTCTTCGCGGCCGGCGCCGATGCAGGAGAGGTGGGGAGCGGTCTCGATGTTTCGGCTGCGCAGCCACTCCACGGTGGCGAAAGTGCGCTCACGAGTAGAGCCGCCGGCTCCGTAGGTGACGCTGAAATATTCGGGATCCAGCGCCCGGAGGGCTTCGACCGTCTCCTTGAGCTTTTCCATGCCCTTTTCGGTCTTGGGCGGAAAGAGTTCGAAGCTGAACTGTGTGGTCATGGGGTAATCGTGAAAGAAAGGTTCCGGGGAGCGGCGCGTCGATCATCGCGCTTTCGGAAAAAGGAGGCGTGAAGTCGGCGGTTTGCAGCTGGCAGATTGCAGCGGCGCAATCGCAGGAACAGCCCTGCCCAGCCTGAAGGGCTGCATGGGGACCGTCGGGGACGCCGTGAACACTTCGTACCTGCGGAGTCGGTCTCGGCTTCCATGCCGCGGACACCCCGCCCCTTTTTCCCTTTCAGGCCCTCGAACCGGGCTTCGCAGCGGCTCAGGACCCGATTCATGGGATTGTCCTGCATGGGGCCGTGGCGGGCGGCAAGTCGATCATCCGCTTTGCCAACCGCCGCTCAGTAGCGATAGTAGTCGGGCTTGTAGGGCCCTTCCACCGGCACGCCGATGTACTCCGCCTGTTCCGGCGTCAGCTTCGACAGGTGCACGCCGATCTTCTCCAGGTGCAGGCGGGCCACCTCCTCGTCCAGCTTTTTGGGCAGCACATAGACCTTTTTTTCGTAACGTTCCGGGTGGTTGAATAGCTCCATCTGCGCCAGCACTTGGTTGGTGAAGGAGTTGGACATGACGAAACTGGGATGGCCGGTGGCGCAGCCCAGGTTCACCAGCCGCCCTTTGGCCAGCAGGATGATCTTCTTGCCGTCGGGGAAGACGACGTGGTCCACCTGGGGCTTGATCTCCTCCCACTGGTACCCTTCCAGGCTGGCCACGTCGATCTCGTTGTCGAAGTGGCCGATGTTGCAGACGATGGCTTCGTTCTTCATCGCCTGCATGTGCTCGTGGGTGATGACATGGAAGTTGCCGGTGGCGGTGACGAAGATGTCGGCCACGGGAGCGGCCTCTTCCATGGTGACCACGCGATAGCCTTCCATCGCCGCCTGCAGCGCGCAGATGGGGTCGATCTCGGTGATCCAGACGGTGGCTCCCAGGCCCCGCAGCGACTGGGCGCACCCCTTGCCCACGTCGCCGTAGCCCAGCACCACGCAGATCTTGCCGGCGATCATCACGTCGGTGGCCCGCTTGATGCCGTCCACCAGAGACTCGCGGCAGCCGTAGAGGTTGTCGAACTTGGACTTGGTCACCGAGTCGTTGACGTTGATGGCGGGGAAGGCCAGTTCTCCCTTCTCTTCCATCTGGTAGAGCCGATGGACGCCGGTGGTGGTCTCCTCGGTGACGCCGCGGATGTTTCCAAGGATGGTGGAGTACCAGCGGGGATTCTCCGCCAGCCGCGCCTTGATGGCGGCGTAGAGCACCTCCTCCTCTTCGCTGGTGGGGTTTTCGAGCACCGAGGGGTCGGACTCGGCCTTGGTGCCCAGGTGGAGCAGCAGGGTGGCGTCGCCGCCGTCGTCCAGGATCATGTTGGGAGTGCCGCCGTCGCTCCACTCCATGATACGGTGGGTGAACTGCCAGTACTCCTCCAGGCTCTCGCCCTTGTAGGCGAACACGGGAACGCCTTCGGCGGCGATGGCCGCGGCGGCGTGGTCCTGAGTGGAGAAGATGTTGCACGAGGCCCAGCGCACCTCCGCCCCCAGCTCCACCAGGGTCTCGATGAGAACCGCGGTCTGGATGGTCATGTGCAGGGAGCCGGCGATGCGCGCGCCTTTGAGGGGCTTCTCGGCGCCGTACTTCTTGCGCAGGGCCATCAGCCCCGGCATCTCGGTTTCGGCGATGGCGATCTCCTTGCGGCCCCATTCGGCCAGGGAGGGGTCGGCGATGACGGCTTCGGTCTTCTCTTCGATCACGGCGTTCATGTCATTTCTCCTGAAGGTTGGTTCTCAGAAAAAATGAGCGCCGTTGTTTCATGTCCGAGCCTGGCCCGGCATGGCCGGGTTGCAGCGCTCCTCGGAAAAGACGGATTGTAGGCCGGGCGGCGGTTCGACGCCAGATGGCATCCCGCCCTCTGGGCGCGCTACAGCCCGGCCGCTTCGCGCAGCGCCTCCGCCTTGTCGGTGCGCTCCCAGGTGAATTCCGGCTCTTCGCGGCCGAAGTGGCCGTAGGCGGCGGTCTTGCGGTAGATGGGGCGCACCAGATCCAGCATCTGCTGGATGCCGTAGGGGGTGAGGTCGAAATGTTCGCGCACCAGGCGGGCGATCTTCTCCTCCTCGATCTTGGCGGTGCCGAAGGTTTCGATGCTCACCGAGGTGGGCTGGGCCACGCCGATGGCGTAGGAGACCTGGATCTCGCAGCGGTCGGCCAGCCCCGCGGCGACGATGTTCTTGGCCACGTAGCGTCCGGCATAGGCGGCGGAGCGGTCCACCTTGGAGGGGTCCTTGCCCGAGAAGGCGCCGCCGCCATGGCGGGCCATGCCGCCATAGGTGTCCACGATGATCTTGCGGCCGGTGAGGCCGCAGTCGCCCACCGGGCCGCCGATGACGAATTTGCCGGTGGGGTTGATGTGGATGCGGGTATCGCCGGTGATCCACTCTTCGGGGATCACCGGCTTGATGATGTTCTCCATCACCGCTTCGTGCAGATGGGGCTGGTCGATGTCGGGGGCGTGCTGGGTGGAGAGCACGATGGCGTCGGCACCGACGATTTTTCCATCCCGGTAGCGCAGGGTCACCTGGCTCTTGGCGTCGGGGCGCAACCAGGGCAGCACCTGGGTCTTGCGCATCTCGGCCTGGCGCTGCACCAGCCGGTGGGCGTAGTGGATGGGAGCCGGCATCAACACCTCGGTTTCGTTGGTGGCATAGCCGAACATCATGCCCTGGTCGCCCGCGCCCTGCTCTTCCGGGGCTTCGCGATCCACGCCCTGGGCGATGTCTCCGGACTGCTTGCCGATGAGCGACATCACCGCACAGGTGGAGCCGTCGAAACCGACGTCGGAGCTGGTGTAGCCGATGTCGCACACCACCTTGCGCACCAGTTCGTCCAGATCCACCCAGGCTTCGGTGGTGATCTCGCCGGCGACGATGACGGCGCCGGTCTTCACCAGGGTCTCGCAGGCCACCCGCGCCCGCTGAGGGTTGGGATCCTGTTCGAGGATGGCGTCGAGCACCGCGTCGGAGATCTGGTCGGCGACCTTGTCGGGATGGCCCTCGGCCACCGATTCGGAAGTGAAGATGAAATCGCTCATGGTGGTCCCTGTTCCTGTCGTTGGGTTCCGGCGGCCCGGAAATGAAAAAAACCCGTCCTGCCGTGCGGCTGAGACGGGTTCGCGGCGTGGCCGGAATCTCGCTTTAGCCGCACTTCTATAGCGCCCGCAATCTGAGGTCAAATCGGCGCTTGGCGGGTCATTATTCAGGAACGCCCGCCATTGTCAACTTTTTCTTCTTCTTCGCCGCTGCTATATTGCTGCGCCTCAGCGCCATTCATCGGGAGGGAAAAGCTCATGGTCTCGTTGCAAACCCCCGTCTGCGAATTTGGCAAGCCCGCGGTGGATTTCGCCCTGCCCGGCGTGGACGGCCGCGTCTGGACCCTCGACGACTGCAGGGGAGAGAAAGGCACCCTGGTGATGTTCATCTGCAACCACTGCCCCTATGTGAAGGCGATCCGGGACCGCTTGGTGCGCGATACCCGGGAGTTGTTGGACTACGGGGTGAAGTCGGTGGCCATCATGTCCAACGATCCCTCCCTCTACGAGGAGGACTCCTTCGAGAACATGAAGAGGGTGGCTCGAGAGTACGACTTTCCCTTTCCTTACCTTTTCGATGAGACCCAGGAGGTGGCCAAGGCATACGGAGCCGTCTGCACGCCCGACTTCTTCGGATACAACGCCGATCTGGAGCTCCAGTACCGAGGCCGTCTCGACGCCAGCCGCAAGGAGGCGGCGCCGCCGGATGCGCGTCGCGAGCTCTTCGAAGCGATGAAGCAGGTGGCCGAGACCGGCCGGGGGCCGGAGGAGCAGATTCCGAGCATGGGCTGCTCCATCAAGTGGAAAGAGGCGCCCTGAGCCTCGCAACTGGTTGATTCGGCAGGGGAGAGGGCGGCTGGCGCGGTTCGCAACAGTTTCGGTTTATGGGCATATTCAAAACCTAGGGTATTGCCCGATTGCCACCCTTGTTATGCTTTTGCGACAATGACGAACTGACTTCGTTTCGGGGGCGACGAACATCATCCTGCCGCCGGCGCCATCCCGCCGGTGCCCGAGGGTTCCAGATTCTTGTCCCGCTGTCCCCAGAGGACGGCGGATGGGGAACATTCGTCGAGATTGCAACCACAATGATTCAAGGAGGGGCTTATGTCCTCGCGTAAAGATCTAGCCAATGCCATCCGTGCGCTCAGCATGGATGCCGTCCAGAAAGCGAAATCCGGCCATCCCGGCGCACCCATGGGGATGGCGGACATCGCCGAGGTGCTGTGGCGGGGCCACCTCAAGCACAACCCCGCCAACCCCAAGTGGTACGACCGTGACCGCTTCGTCCTCTCCAACGGCCACGGCTCCATGCTCATCTATTCCCTGTTGCACCTCACCGGCTACGATCTGAGCATCGACGATCTCAAGGCTTTCCGCCAGCTCCACTCCAAGACCCCCGGCCATCCCGAGTACGGTTACACGCCGGGAGTGGAGACCACCACCGGTCCTTTGGGGCAGGGGATCACCAACGCCGTGGGCATGGCGCTGGCCGAGCGCACCTTGGCGGCCCAGTTCAACCGTCCCGGCCACGACATCGTGGACCACTACACCTGGGTGTTCCTGGGCGACGGCTGCATGATGGAGGGAATCTCTCACGAGGCCTGCTCGCTGGCCGGCGTCTGGGGGCTGGGCAAGCTCATCGCCTTCTGGGACGACAACGGAATCTCCATCGACGGCCATACCGAGGGGTGGTTCCGCGACGATACGCCGAAGCGTTTCGAGGCCTACGGCTGGCATGTGATCCGCGACGTGGACGGCCACGATCCCGAAGCCATCGACAAGGCGATCCACGAAGCCAAGTCGGTGAACAACAAGCCCACCCTCATCTGCTGCAAGACCATCATCGGCTATGGCGCGCCCAACCTGTGCGGTTCCCACGACTGCCACGGCGCGCCGCTGGGCGAGGACGAGATCAAGGCCACCCGCGAGAACCTCAACTGGCCTTATCCCCCCTTCGAGATTCCCGACGAGATCTACCAGGCGTGGGACGCCCGCGAGGCGGGCAAGGCGGCCGAGGCGGCGTGGAACGAGAAGTTCGCCGCCTACAAGGTCGAGTATCCCGAGCTGGCGGCCGAGTTCGAACGGCGGATGAAGGGCGAACTGCCCGAAAATTGGGAAGAGGTGGCCGACGACTACATCAAAGCCGCCGACGAGGCGGCCGAGAGCCCGGCCACCCGCAAGGCGTCGCAGAAGGCGATCACCGCCTACGCCAAGGCGCTGCCCGAGTTCCTGGGGGGGTCCGCGGACCTGACGCCCTCTAACCTCACCGCCTGGCCCGAGTCCAAGACCATCACCGACACCGTGGCCGACGGCAACTACATCTCCTACGGCGTGCGGGAGTTCGCCATGTCGGCCATCATGAACGGAGTGGCCCTCCATGGCGGTTTCATTCCCTTCGGCGGCACTTTCCTGATGTTTTCCGAATACGCCCGCAACGCCCTGCGCATGGCCGCGCTGATGGGCGTGCAGAGCATCTTCGTCTACACCCACGACTCCATCGGCCTGGGCGAGGACGGCCCCACCCACCAGCCCGTGGAACAGATCTCCACCCTTCGGCTGATGCCCAATATGCACACTTGGCGTCCCTGCGACGCGGTGGAGACGGCGGTGGCCTGGCGCGCCGCCATCGAGCGCAAGGAGGGCCCCACCAGTCTGGTCTTCTCGCGCCAGGGGCTGCCCCATCAGGTGCGTTCCGACGAGCAGCTCTCCCTCATCGCGCATGGTGGCTACATTCTCAAGGATTGCGAGGGCAAGCCGGAGGCGATCATCATCGCCACCGGTTCGGAAGTGGCTTTGGCCATGGAGGCCGCCAAGCAGTTGGAAGAGGAGGGCAAGAAGGTGCGCGTGGTCTCCATGCCGTGCACCGAGGTCTTCGACCTCCAAGACCACGAGTACCGCGAGTCGGTGCTGCCTTCCGACGTCACCGCTCGGGTGGCGGTGGAGGCGGGCGTCACCGATTTCTGGTGGAAGTACGTGGGCCACCAGGGCCGCATCATCGGCATCGACCGTTTCGGCGAGTCGGCGCCGGCCAATGTCCTCTTCCCGCACTTCGGCTTCACCGTGGATCACGTGGTGAGCGCCGTCAAGGGCGTGATCGGCTGATTTCCCGGCCCCTTCCCCGTGGAAGGGGCTTCTTTTTCATCTTTCGGTTCAACAGAAAACTCCGGAGTAGAGCTTATGACTATCAAGGTTGGTATCAATGGATTCGGCCGCATCGGCCGCATGGTGATGCGCGCGGTGACCAACGAGTTTCCCGAAGTGGAGATCGTCGGCATCAACGACCTGCTGGACGCCGACTATCTCGCCTACATGCTCAAATACGACTCGGTTCACGGCCGCTTCTCCAAGGAGATCGTCGTGGAGGACGGCAGCTTCGTCATCGACGGCAAGAAGATTCGTCTCACCGCCGAGCGTGATCCGGCCAACCTGAAGTGGGACGAGGTGGGCGCCGAGATCGTCATCGACTGCACCGGCTTCTTCCTCACCGCCGAGGGGGCGCAGAAGCACATCGACGCCGGCGCCAAGAAGGTGGTGATGTCCGCGCCCTCCAAGGACGACACCCCCATGTTCGTCTATGGCGTCAACCAGGACGCCTACGCCGGCCAGACCATCGTCTCCGCCGCCTCCTGCACCACCAACTGCCTGGCGCCCATCGCCAAGGTGTTGCACGACAACTGGGGCATCAAGCGCGGCCTGATGTCCACGGTTCACGCCGCCACCGCCACCCAGAAGACGGTGGACGGCCCCTCCATGAAGGACTGGCGCGGCGGCCGCGGCATTCTGGAGAACATCATCCCCTCCTCCACCGGCGCCGCCAAGGCGGTGGGCAAGGTGCTGCCCGAGCTCAACGGCAAGCTCACCGGCATGGCCTTCCGCGTGCCCACCTCCGACGTTTCGGTGGTGGACCTCACCGCCGAGCTGGAAAAGCCGGCCACCTATGAAGAGATCTGCGCGGCCATGAAGGCGGCCTCCGAGTCCAGCCCCCTGGGCGAGACCCTCTCCTACACCGACGAGAAAGTGGTCTCCACCGACTTCCGGGGAGTGGGTTTCTCCTCCATCTTCGACGCCGGCGCCGGCATCCAGCTGGACGACACCTTCGTCAAGGTGGTCTCCTGGTACGACAACGAGTACGGCTATACCTGCAACATGATGCGTTTCGTGCAGCACGTGGCGAAGAGCTGATCGACCAGGAAAAGCCGGCTCGGCGTTCACTTCACGGATCTCGGCAGCAGGGATGCTGCCACGAAGTCTCCAGGGATGGATTCACGGCGTTCCGTGAAGTGAATGGTGAGCCGGCCATCCCGTTCCAGAATCATTTGCCAAGGCATCGGGCCTTTGCAAATCGTTCTGAAAGACCTTCAGCAGGAGAGACAAGATGTCCATAATCAAGATGACCGACCTCGACCTTTCCGGCAAGCGCGTGCTCATCCGCCAGGATCTCAACGTGCCCATCAAGGACGGCAAGGTCGCCTCCGACAAGCGTATCCGCGCTTCCCTCCCCACCATCGAAAAGTGCGTGGAGGCCGGCGCCCGGGTGATGCTCATGTCCCATCTGGGCCGGCCCACCGAGGGCGAGTACGACGAACAGTTCTCCCTCAAGCCGGTGGCCGACTATCTTTCCGGCCTTCTGGGCCAGGAGGTGAAGCTGGTCAAGGACTATCTCGACCGGGTTCCGGAGGTGGACCAAGGCCAGGTGGTGCTTCTGGAGAACGTTCGTTTCAACAAGGGCGAGAAGAGCGACGACGAGGAGCTTTCCAAGAAATACGCGGCTCTGTGCGACGTCTACGTGATGGACGCGTTCGGCACCGCTCACCGGGCCCAGGCCTCCACCCACGGCGTGGCCCGCTTCGCTCCAGTGGCTTGCGCCGGTCCGCTCCTGGCAGGCGAGCTGGAGGCGCTGGGCAAGGCGCTCAACGATCCCGAGCGGCCCATGGTCGCCATCGTCGGCGGTTCCAAGGTCTCCACCAAGCTGACTGTTCTGGAGAGTCTCTCCAAAGTGGTGGATCAGCTCATCCCCGGCGGCGGCATCGCCAACACCTTCATCGCCGCGGCGGGCTACGACGTGGGCAAGTCGCTCTACGAGCCCGATCTGGTGGACGAGGCCAAGCGCCTGATGGAGGCGGCCAAGGCCAAGGGAGGCGAGATTCCCGTGCCCACCGACGTGGTGGTGGGCAAGGAGTTCTCGGAGGACGCCGAGGCGACGGTGAAGAAGGTGGACGAAGTGGCCGAGGACGACATGATCTTCGACATCGGCCCCGAGACCGCGGCGCGCTTCGCCGAGATGATGAAGGCGGCCGGCACCATCGTCTGGAACGGCCCCGTGGGCGTCTTCGAGTTCGACCAGTTCGGCGAGGGCACCAAGGCGCTGGGCGAGGCCATCGCCGAGTCCAAGGCCTTCTCCATCGCCGGCGGCGGCGATACCCTGGCGGCCGTGGACAAATACGGCCTGGCGGATCGTATATCCTATATCTCCACCGGCGGCGGCGCTTTCCTCGAGTTCCTGGAGGGCAAGAAGCTGCCCGCCGTCGCCATTCTGGAGGAGCGAGCCGGCGGTTGACGCCGGAGACAACCTCGACGGGAAACCTTTGATGCCAAGACGAACGAAGATCGTAGCCACGCTGGGGCCGGCCACCGACGACCCCAAGATGCTGGACGAGGTGATCGCCGCCGGCGTGGATGTGGTCCGTCTGAACCTTTCCCACGCCACCCACGAGGAGCATGCCGAGCGCGCCGAGCGGATCCGCAACCGCTGCCGCGCCTCGGGGCGCCAGGTGGGGGTGCTGGTGGATCTTCAAGGACCCAAGATCCGCATCGGCGGATTCGCCGAGGGGCCGGTGGTGCTGCACGAGGGGGATCACTTCATTCTCGACGCGGCGCTGGATCCCGAGGGCGGCAACCAGGAGCGGGTGAGCGTCACCTACAAGGCGTTGCCCGAAGAGGTCTCTCGTGGCGACACCCTGTTGCTGGACGACGGGCAGATCGTCCTCTGGGTGGAAGAAGTGATCGATCAGGAGGTGCGCTGCAAGGTGACCGTGGGCGGCGTTCTCTCCGACAAGAAGGGGCTGAACAAGCAGGGCGGCGGCCTCTCCGCGCCGGCGCTCACCGACAAGGACAAGGAGGATATCCGCTTCGCCGCCTCCATCGACGCGGACTACCTGGCGGTTTCGTTCGTGCGCTGCGCCGAGGACGTCAACACGGCGCGCAAGCTGTTGCGCGAGGCGGGCGGCGAAGGGGGCATCGTCTCCAAGATCGAGCGGGCCGAGGCGCTGGAGTGCATCGACGAGATCATCGACGCCTCCGACGCCATCATGATCGCCCGGGGCGACCTGGGCGTGGAGATCGGCGACGCCGAACTGCCCGCCGTGCAGAAGGATCTCATCAAGAAGGCGCGTTCCATGAACTGCGTGGTGATCACCGCCACCCAGATGATGCAGTCCATGATCGACAGCCCCATCCCCACCCGCGCCGAGGTGTTCGACGTGGCCAACGCCGTGCTGGACGGCACCGACGCGGTGATGCTCTCCGCCGAGACCGCCGCCGGCAAGTATCCCGGCAGGGCGGTGGAGGCCATGGTGCGGGTCTGCGCCGAGGCGGAGAAGCAGGCGGTGACCCGCGTCTCCGACCACCGTCTGCACAGCGTCTTCGGCCGCATCGACGAGGCCATCGCCATGGCCTCCATGTACACCGCCAACCACCTGGGCGTGAAGGCGATCGCCGCACTCACCGAGTCGGGGTCCACCACCAAATGGATGTCACGCATCTCCTCGGGCATTCCCATCTACGCCCTGACCCCCCACGTCTCCACGCGGCGCAAAGTGACTCTCTACCGGGGGGTCTATCCGGTGAGCTTCGACGTCACCGGCGTCAATTCTCAGAAGGCCAACTTCGAGGTGATCGAGGAACTGAGGCGGCGGGGAGCGGTGCGCGACGGCGACTTGGTGATCATCACCAAGGGGGATCTTTCCGGAGTGCAAGGAGGCACCAACGTGATGAAGATCGTCCGGGTGGGTGACGTCTATGTTCCCGAAGACCAGTGATACCGCATATTCAATCAACCAGAGCGAACCCGATCAGATAAGGAGAGAATCATGGCACTGATTTCCATGCGTCAACTACTCGATTACGCGGCCGAGCACGATTTCGGCATGCCCGCCTTCAATGTGAACAACATGGAGCAGGTTCACGCCATCATGCAGGCGGCCGACGAGTGCGACAGCCCCGTCATCATGCAGGGCTCGGCCGGCGCCCGCGCCTATGCGGGCGAGCCCTTCCTGCGCCGTCTCGTGCAGGCCGCGGTGGAGATGTACCCCCACATCCCCGTGGTGATGCACCAGGACCACGGCGCCGAGCCGGGGGTCTGCCTGCGCTCCATCCAGTCCGGCTTCACCTCGGTGATGATGGACGGCTCGTTGATGCCCGACATGAAGACCCCCTCCACCTATGAATACAACGTGGAGACCACCCGCAAAGTGGTGGAGATGGCCCACGCCGGCGGCGTCTCGGTGGAGGGCGAGCTGGGCTGCCTGGGCTCGCTGGAGACCGGCATGATGGGCGAGGAGGACGGTCACGGCGCCGAGGGCAAGTTGGATATGGACCAGCTTCTCACCGACCCCGACCAAGCCGCCGATTTCGTCAAGCAGACCGGGGTGGACGCCCTGGCCATCGCCATCGGCACCTCCCACGGCGCCTACAAGTTCACCAAGCCCCCCACGGGCGAAGTGCTGCGCATCGACCGCATCAAGGAGATCCACGCGCGCATCCCCGACACCCACCTGGTGATGCACGGCTCCTCCTCGGTGCCTCAGGAGTGGCTCAAGATCATCAACGAGTATGGCGGCGACATGGGCGAGACCTACGGCGTGCCCGTGGAGGAGATCGTGGAGGGCATCAAGCACGGGGTGCGCAAGGTGAACATCGACACCGACCTGCGCATGGCTTCCACCGGCGCCATCCGCAAGCATCTGCACGACAACCCCAGCAACTTCGACCCGCGCAAGTTCCTCAAGGCCGCCACTCAGGCCATGAAGGAGATCTGCAAGGCGCGCTACGAGGCTTTCGGCAGCGCCGGTCACGCCGCCAAGATCAAGCCCGTCTCGCTCGAGGAGATGTACAAGCGCTACGAGAGCGGCTCGCTGGATCCCAAGGTGAGCTGAACGGCTCCGATTCCTTTGCTGCGAAAGGGCGCTTCGGCGCCCTTTTTCCTTTCCGCGGCGGAGAGGGCGAGGGAGAAGGTCAGGATGGCGGCTGAATGCCGTGCCGAATCAGCCAGTCCCGGTCCAGCTCCCAGCGCACGCCGCGCACCTTGGAATCGGCCACCACCAGCGCCTTGGCCCGTTTCTGGGCCTGGGCCAGGCGGCGTTGGGCCTTTTGAAAGCGGGGGGAGTCGGGGCTGGCGCCGCTCACCTCGGGAAAGATGCGCGCCAGCACCTCGGCCACGGGCACCTCGGTGGATCGGGGCGTGCTCATCACCGCGATGCCGTTCTCCAGCCGCACCACCCGGAAAGGGTAGGGAAAGGCGGAGACGAGGGGATCGGCCTCCAGCCGGCTGTTCAGCTTGCGCACCTCGGGGGGTTGATAGAGCACCGCCACCACCAGCGCGGCCACCAGGGCCAGGAGAACGGCTGCATAGATCTTCGTACCGCGGTCGAGTTTCGCCATGGAGAAGGGGACCTTTGGATGTTCGCCCTGCTTGGTCGCATGCGCGCGAGTTAAAGTCAAGTTTATACGCGGAAAGAGGAGCGGGAGCCATGACGATCCTCATTCGTCAGGAGTCACCCTCGTCCCTTGTTTTCCGTTAACCCGGGTTCTGGAGCGACATCCGGGCTGAACGGCCGCCGGCACCCCTTTTCCACTTCCCGAATCCCCGTGACGAGGCGGGTCAGGCTGCTTGGGGCTCTTCGCTCTCCAGCAGGGCGCGCAGTTTGTTGCGTGCCCGGAACAGCCGGGTGCCCGCGCCGGCCACCGAGAGGCCGAACTTCAGGGCGATCTCTTTCTGGGAGTAGCCGTGGATCACCTGCAGCAGCAAAGGCTCGCGATACTCCTCGGGCAGCTTTTCCAGGGCGTTGCGCAGCACGAAGGCTTCGGTGGAAGTGTCGTAGTAGGAGTGGCTGTCGCCGATGGCCTCCATGGGAATGTCGCTGTAGCGCGGCTGGATGCGTTCGAAACGGCGGGCGTTCTCCCTTCTCAGGATGGTGATGAGCCACCCTTTGGCGGCCTTGGGATTGTGCAGCTTGTCCAGCGACCGCCAGGCGCGCAGCAGCGTTTCCTGGACAAGATCGTCGGCGACGGCGGGATCTTTGGTCAGCCAGAGCGCATAGTGGCGCAGATCGTCCCGGTGGCGGCCGACGAGCCGCATGAATCGGGCATGGTCTTGGGAGGCGGGGGCGAGGGGTTGAGCGGTCTCGGCCGGCATGTGGGTCTTCCTGGTTTCCGATGGTTGTGTACAAGGGAGCAGCAGGAAGCGTGCCAGCATTATAAGGCGTTGATATTTCTCACATAGTTTCGGTAGAAAGGCGCCGGGGAGGGGTTGGAAGTAATGTTTCGTTACTTCCGTGGGAGAGGAACGTAACTTTTCGTGGTTCCTCAGGGAAGCTCGATTCCGTATTTGCGGATCTTGCGGTCGAGAGCGGGACGGGAGATGCCGAGGATACGGCAGGCGTTGGCCTTGTGGCCGCCGGTGTGTTCGAGGACCCGCCGGATGTGGCGCGCTTCCATCTCCTCCAGGGTCGGAAGTTCTTTCTCCTCCTCGGGGACGGTGGCTGGGCTCTCCGGTTCCGCAGCGCCGGGAAAGTGGATCATGTGGGCGGTGATGGCGCCGTCGCGGGCCTGCACCAGCGCTTGGGTGAGAACGTTCTCCAGCTCGCGCACGTTGCCGGGCCAGCGGTGGGCCAGCAATTTCGCCCTGGCCTCGTCGGTGAGGGGGGGAACCGGCCGCTCCATGCGCAGCGCCGCCCGTTCCAGAAGGGCCTGGATCAGCAGCGGCAGATCCTCCGGCCGTTCGCGCAGCGGAGGGAGATGGATGGTGATCACCTCGAGGCGATAGGCGAGATCTTCCCGAAAGAGTCCTTCGCGGGCCATTTCGAAGAGGTCGCGGTGGGTGGCGGCGATGATGCGGCAGTTGACCGGCACCGGCGCCGTGGCGCCCACCGGTTCCACCACCTGCTCCTGCAAGGCGCGCAGCAGCTTGGCCTGCAGCGGCATCGCCAGCTCGCCGATCTCGTCCAGAAAGAGGGTGCCGTCGCGGGCCTGCTGGAAGCGCCCCGGCTTGCGGCTCACGGCTCCCGTGAAGGCCCCCTTCTCGTGGCCGAAGAGTTCGCTCTCCAGCAGGGTGTCGACGATGGCGGCGCAGTTGACGGCGACGAAGGCGCCGCTGCGGCCGCTGTACTGGTGCACCAGCTTGGCCACGATCTCCTTGCCGGTGCCCGATTCGCCGGTGATGAGCACCGGGGCGTTGCTCTGGGCGGAGAGGGCGATCTGCTTGCTCACCGCCAGCATGGCGTCGCTGCGGCCGATGAGCTCGCGGGCGCGGGCGGGGCGGTCTTCCGGCTCTTCGGCGGTGGCGGCGCGACCGGCCAGCGCCTTCTCCACCGTGGCTTGCAACAGCTCGGTCTTCACCGGCTTGTGGATGAAATCGCAGGCGCCGTCCTGAATCGCCTGGATGGCCAGTTCCAGGTCGTGCACCCCGGTCATCATGATGATGCGGGTGCCGGGGACGAGCTCGAGCAGCCGGGGGATGAGGGTGTTGCCGAGCCCGTCCGGAAGCTGCTGGTCGAGCAGAATCAGGTCCGGCTGCAGCGTCTCGGCCTGTTGGAGCGCCTCTTCGCAGTGGAAAGCGGCATGGGGCTCGTAGCCCTGCTCCTGGAAGTGCAGCGCCAGCATCTGATTCAGCGAGGCGTCGTCTTCCACGATGAGCAGGCGGACGCTCATGCCGGCGCCTCCCGCCATGCGGTCCACGCCAGCAGCAGCCAGCCGGCGACGAAGGCGGTGCCGCCGAAGGGGGTGACGGCCCCCAGCCAGCGTTGGCCGCTGAGGGCGAGAAGATAGAGGCTGCCGCTGAAGAGGAGGATTCCCAGAGTAAAGGCGAGGGCGGCCCGGCGCAGTCCGGGTGCGGGCGCCTGGCGCTGCAGAAGGGCGGTGGCGAGCAGCGCCAGGGCGTGGAGCCCCTGGTAGTGTACCGCCTTTTCCCACACCTCCATGCGGAAGGCGGGGAGCTGTCCAGCCAGGGCGTGGGCACCGAAGGCCCCCAGCACCACGGTGAAGAAGCCGGCCAGGGCGCCGGCGAAGAGGGTGGCGCGGGCGTTCATGCGCCGAGCCTCTCCAGCGACTCGGCGGCGATCTCCCGCACGTCGGGATTTTCGTCCTCGAGCAGGCTTTCCAGCCGGGGACGAGCCTGGACGTCTCCCGCCAGTCCCAGATAGTGGGCGGCGTCGGCGCGCAGATCGGCGCGGGGAGAGGCGGCCAGCTCCATCAAGGGGGGTACCAGCGGTTTCAACGCGCCTTTCTCGGCCAGCGCTTCGAAAATGGCCCCCACGCCGAACTTCACGCCCAGAGACTGCTCCTTCTCCTGCATCAGCTCCAGCAGGTCCGCGAGCCGTTCGGGGTGTTTCAGCAGATAGGCCACCGCCTGGTCGAGCTGCCGCTGCTCCAGCAGTTCCCGCAGATAGGCGGCGCCGGCCCCGCCCGCGGCGGCTTTCGCCGCCCAGTCGCGCAACTCCCCCAACGTGTAGTCGCCGGCCAGCTCGAAAGGGCCGATGCGGGTCCAGGGAACCGAGCGGGTGCCCGCCTCTTGCGCCGCTTCGGGGTGGACGGCGACGTTCACCACTTCCAGTCGGCCGATCTCGCCCTTTTTCACCAGTTCGGAAAGGCTGGCGAGCACCGCCTGGCAGTGAGGGCAGCCGGGGGCGATGAGGAGCAGGGCGTCGGCAGGGGCGTTCTCGGTCATGGCTGGATCCGATTCTACACGGGAGGCGCCGCGCGCCAAACCGCGGTGCGACCATGGCGCTGGAGGCAAGGAGGAAGATAAAGCCTCTTTATGCCTGCTGCGGGTAAAATTGTTTGGCCTTTTTGCCGGCAAAAAACTATTTTTACTCACCCCTTTTGCCCCGGGGCCGCATCCGTGCGCCGGTTGCCGTCCGGCGGCGGGGCCAGGGGTGATCGACGAGATTGCGGAAGGGTTGGGGCCCCGGTTCAGATCCTTCCGAATTAAAGAAGGCCGCCTTGGCGGCGACCATCCACTGCAGTGTCAACCTAGGAGAAATCGATGCCTACATTCGTACGTACCGATAAGTGCGATGGCTGCAAGGGTCAGGACAAGACCGCTTGCATGTACATCTGCCCCCACGACCTCATGAAGCTGGACATGGACGGCTCCCTCACCGGCCATGCCATGAAGTCGTTCAACCAGGAGCCGGATCAGTGCTGGGAGTGCTACTCCTGCGTGAAGATCTGCCCACAGAACGCCATCGAGGCACGTCCCTATGCCGACATCGTGCCCCTGGGCGCTTCCGTGCAGCCCCTGCGCGGCACCGACTCCATCATGTGGACCATCAAGTTCCGCAACGGCACCATGAAGCGCTTCAAGTTCCCCATCCGCACCACCCCCGAGGGTTCCATCGATCCCTACGGCGGCAAGCCCGAGGCCGATATCTCCAAGATCAGCGAGCCCGGCTTCTTCGTCCAGGTCAACGGCTACCGCGCCGGCGATCCCAGCGAGCTGATCTGCAAATAACTTTCCGACTTGAAAACTTTCTACAGAGGTAACTGAAATGGCAGGAGAATTCGGAAATCCCGAAATCGTCGAAGAGGAGGTCGATATCCTCATCATCGGCGGCGGCATGGCTGCCTGTGGTGCCGCTTACGAGATCGGCCCCTGGATCGACGCCGCGAAAAAAGAGGGCGTGGACATCAGCGTGAAGCTGGTGGACAAGGCCGCCGTGGACCGTTCCGGCGCCGTGGCCCAGGGCCTGTCGGCCATCAACACCTACATCGGTCCCGAGCAGGATCCCGCCGACTACGCCCGCATGGTCTCCAACGACCTCATGGGCATCACCCGTGACGACCTGGCCTACGACCTGGGCCGCCACGTGGACGAGTCGGTGCACCTGTTCGAAGAGTGGGGTCTGCCCATCTGGAAGATGGACGAGAACGGCGAGCGCCACAACGGCGCCGAGGGCCTGCCCGCCCTGAAGGACGGCGGCAAGCCGGTGCGTTCCGGTAAGTGGCAGATCATGATCAACGGCGAATCCTACAAGTGGATCGTCGCCGAGGCCGCCAAGAAGGCCCTGGGCGTGGACAACATCCAGGAGCGCGTCTTCATCGTCAAGCTGGTGAACGACAAGAAGGACAAGAACCGCGTGGCCGGCGCCGTCGGCTTCTCGGTGCGCGAGCACAAGCTCTATGTCTACAAGTTCAAGGCCTGCCTGCTGGCCGCCGGCGGCTGCGTGAACATCTTCCGTCCCCGCTCCGTGGGCGAGGGCCAGGGCCGCGCTTGGTATCCCGTCTGGAATGCCGGTTCCACCTACGCCATGGCTGCCGAGGCCGGCGCCGAGCTGACCATGATGGAGAACCGCTTCGTGCCCACCCGCTTCAAGGACGGCTACGGTCCTGTGGGCGCCTGGTTCCTGCTCTTCAAGTCCAAGGCCACCAACGGCCTGGGTGAGCTCTACATGGTGCGCAACAAGGAGATGCTGGACGACTACCCGCCCTACGGCCAGGCTGCCGTGCCGGCCTCCTGCCTGCGCAACCACCTGATGCTCAAGGAGATGCGCGAAGGTCGCGGCCCCATCTGGATGGACACCGTCACCGCCCTGGCGGAGATGCGCGAGAAGCTCTCCCCCCGCGAGGTGAAGCACCTCGAGGCGGAGGCCTGGGAGGACTTCCTCGACATGTGCATCGGTCAGTGCGGCATCTGGGCGGGCGAGAACATCGAGCCGGAGAAGAAGAACTCCGAGCTGATGCCCACCGAGCCCTACCTGCTGGGTTCCCACTCCGGCTGCTGCGGCATCTGGGTCTCCGGTCCCGAGGACGTGGGAGCGCCCACCACCGAGGAGCATCCCGAGAAGGACAAGATCCCTTCGCACCTGCCCGAGGGCTGGAGCTGGGGCTACCGCGGCATGACCACCGTGACCGGCCTCTTCACCGCTGGTGACGGTGTCGGCGCTTCCGGTCACAAGTTTTCCTCCGGCTCTCACGCCGAGGGACGCATGGCCGCCAAGGCGATGGTCAAGTTCGTCATGGACAACAAAGACTGGACGCCCGAGCTCGACACCTCGGTGGAGGATCTGGTCGAGGAGATCTACCGTCCTGTGCGCAACTACCTCGAGCACAAGGACTACACCACGGCCATCGACATCAACCCCAACTACATCACTCCCCGGATGCTGCAGTTCCGGCTGCAGAAGATCATGGACGAGTATGTGGCGGGCGTTGCAACCTACTACACCACCAACGAGCACATGCTCGAGCTGGCCGAGCAGAAGCTGGAGATGCTGAAGGAAGACTCCCTGAAGATGCGCGCCAAGGACCTCCACGAGCTCCTGCGCGCATGGGAGAACTACCACCGCATCCTCACGGCCGAGGCGCACATGAAGCACATCCAATTCCGCGAGGAGTCGCGTTATCCGGGCTTCTACTACCGGATGGACAAGAACTTCGTGGACGAGGAGAACTGGAAGTGCTTCGTCAACTCCGTCTACGACAAGGAGACCAAGACCTGGACCTGCTTCAAGCGGGCTCATAAGGACCTGGTCGACAAGTCCAAGCTGTTCAAGTAATCACAGCCTGACAGCGGAGGACGAAAAATCCGGGCGCCGCGAGGCGTCCGGATTTTTTGCTGCTGCGTCGCCGAAAGGTTCACCGCACCGGACGGAGCAAAAGCCTTCTCCCCCTTCGTCGGCCAGATCAGCGGTTTGCCGAGCCGCGAGGCCGCGACGCGGGTTTTTCAAGCCAAATCCCCGCCGGAAACGGGTCTGCAAAAAGAAGGGAATTGGTCGATAATCGACCCGTTCCGTCCTCCGACCTGTTCGAGAGCCCCTTGCGGGCCGAGGTTCAAATCCATGAGTGAAGAAAAGTTCGATCTCCCCTATGACAGCCCGGTGTTGCCTCAGGTGCTGGAGCCTGGGAGCAAACTGAAGTTCGATTGCCACCCCGGCATCTCCTGCTTCAACGCCTGTTGCAAGATGGCCGACATCACCCTGGCGCCCTACGACATTCTGCGGCTGAAGAGGCGCATGGGCATGACTTCGGAAGAGTTCCTGCGGGAATACACCGTGCCTTTCCCCATGGATCAGGACAAGGTGCCGGGGCTGAAGCTCAAGACCGACGAGACGGGCGCCTGTCTCTTTCTCGACCCCGAGAAAGGGTGTACCGTCTACGAAGACCGTCCCACCGTCTGCCGTTACTATCCCCTGGCCATGCTCACCATCCGCGAAAAAGGGTCGAGCCAACCCATCAAGCAGTATTCGCTGGTGATGGAGGAGCACTGCAAGGGCCATGAGCAGGCGCGGGAGACCACGGTGGAGGAGTACCGCAAGGAGCAGGGATGCGACGAGTTCGACTTCTACAACCAGGGCTGGTATGAGCTGATCCTGAAGAAGAAGTCGGCCGGTCCCGGCGTGGGCAAGCCCAACGAGATGAGCCTGCAGCTCTTTTTCATGGCCTCCTACAACACCGACATGTTCCGTCGCTTCGTGCTCAGCGACAAGTTCAAGGCGAGCTACGATCTTCCCGAGGAGACCTACCAACAGATCGAAAAGGACGATGTGGCGCTTCTCCAATTCGCCTACAAGTTCCTGCGCCAGGCGCTGTTCGGAGAAAAGCTGGTGCCGGAGAAGCCGGGCGCCTGGGAGAAGCGGGTGGCGGAGCGGCGCGAGATCTGGGAGGCCCGCACCAGGGCCGAAATCGAGGCGCGCAACCGCCGGGTGGAAGAGATGATGCGCAAAGAGACGCTGGGGGAAGGGGAGGCCGACGCCATGCCCGATCCCGGCGACAGCGAGTGCGGCTGTTCTTCCGAGGAGCGGTGAGTGCAGGCTCCTGGCTCGGCATCGCGCCAGAGCGCTCCCGTTTTGGCGTTTCGATCGCTCGACGGCTTATTCTCTTCATCCGCGGTCACGCCATCCGGTTCTTCCCGGGATCTTTTCGCGCAAGCCCCGTAAAGGGTGAGGCGCAGGGAAGCGCCGCACGGCATCTCTTTATTAGCAGGATGTTGAAAAAGTCCTT